>CAMUGE010000004.1 GCA_947088345.1 uncultured Roseburia sp. | reverse complement strand
TAAACTGAAAATAGACAACCGCCTCCAAAAAGAGGGCGATTGTCTACAGTCTGAGACATTCCATAAACGGAATGCCTTTTCATTACGATAAAACTTTTGAAAGAAAATCCTTAAGTCTCTGATTTTCAGGATTTCCAAAAAATTTGTCCGGAGCCCCGCTCTCTAAGATACGTCCCTCATCCATAAACAACACCTTGTTTGCCACTTCTTTTGCAAATCCCATCTCATGAGTGACAATGACCATTGTCATTCCCTCTTTTGCAAGAGATTTCATCAGATCCAATACTTCTCCGACCATCTCCGGGTCCAGTGCGCTGGTCGGTTCGTCGAATAGAATAACATCCGGATTCATAGCGAGAGAGCGCACAATGGCAACACGCTGTTTTTGACCGCCGGAGAGTGTAGACGGATAAACATCCGCTTTGTCGGCAAGACCGATTCGATCCAGCAGCTCCATGCCCTGTTTTTTTGCATTTTCCATGATCTGTGCTTTTGTGGCGGTGACAGGAAGCAATTCCTGTTTCCGGGACAAAGAAAACAGATTTTTGACCTTTATGCTTCTGTTTTTTCTTTTTGTTTTCTTTAAATCCGAACAGCCTACATAGACGGGGGCAAGCATTATATTTTCAATGACCGTCTTGTTGGAAAACAGATTGAAATGCTGGAAAACCATGCCCATATGGCGGCGGTGAATATTGATATCGACGCTCATATCGGCGAGGTTTTCGCCGTTAAAAATAATCTGGCCTCCGGTTGGGTCTTCCATACAGTTTAAACAGCGTAAGAATGTGCTTTTGCCGGAGCCGGACGGGCCGATCACTACCATGATATCGCCCTTTTCAATGGTGACGCTGATCCCGTTTAACACCTTGTTTTGACCGAACTGTTTTTCAAGATTAATGACGTCTATCACTTTTTCCGAGGCTCCTTTCCATTAGTTTGATTCCCAGGCTTATGATCAGTACAAGAACAATATAGATCACGGCCATGACGAGATAAGGAACCATAAATTCATAGCTGTTGCTTCCAATATAGTTAAATGCGGTATAGAGATCCGCCGCGCCTACAAAGCTCACAACGGAAGTCTCTTTGATCAGTGAGATAAATTCGTTTCCAAGCGTCGGCAGTATATTTTTTACGGCCTGCGGAATTACGATCTTAAACATTACGGGCCAGAAGCCAAGCCCCATCGCCCGTCCGGCTTCCATCTGCCCGGGGTCAACCGACTGTATGCCGGCGCGCATCATCTCCGATATGTAAGCCGCACTGTTTAATCCGAAAACAAACACGGCGACCTGTACGCCGGTCATGTGCAGATTTAAGATCGGCAGCATGACGTAGTAAAAAATAAGAAGCTGTACAACCATCGGCGTGCCGCGGAACAGTCCGACATAAAAATTGCAGACCATATTTAAGATACGCGGAAGTCTTTTGTATTTTGGAATAACCCGTACCGTGGCGATCAGCGTCCCAAGCAGGATACCGATCGCCAGGCCCAATACGGCTATAATCAGTGTGTTCTTTAAGCCTTCTGTTACTTTCAGATAGCCGTTGTAATCAATAAATACTTCGATAAATCTGTCAATCTTCTGGCTGAAATCTCCCATGAAAAATCCTTTCCGTATGCGGCAGACGTCTACTGCAGCTTGTTGATTGCCGCCGTAATATGATCGGCAGGCGCAGAGTCAATCACGACATACTGGATATTTCCGTTCACCAGATCCTGTACGGCAAGCGCGCCGTTTGCATAGCCGGTTGTTGTAACAGCAAAACCGTCAAAGCCCCATTCTTCGTCGCCTTCACAGTAAAACTGGCCTGTAGTGCCGTTCTGTACGCCGATTTTGGTTGAGGAATCTTTTGTGTTTAAGATTTCAACTACGGAGACGGCGTCTTTGCACTCGTCAAATTCCGTATTGTCGCCGGGGACGATCAGACGCTGGGATGCGCTGTAGTAAGGGTCGGAGAAATTGACATATTCTTTTCTGTCCTCTTTTATGGTAAGGCCGGCAAGGGCAATATCGCATTTCTGCTGTCCCACGGAGAGACATACCGCGTCAAAGTTCATATTCTGGATGACAAGTTCCTGTCCAAGATAATCGGCGAGAGCAGCGGCAACTTCCATATCAATGCCGTAATAGTCTTCGCCCTGCGTGTATTCAAACGGCTCAAACGCCGCGTTTGTCGCTACGATAAGCTGATCTTTTCCGGTGTCAAGTGCAGCGGACTTAACAGCGGTCGGGGCGCCGTCGCCGAAATAGTTGTTGCAGATGGCGTCAAAAGTGCCGTCGCTTTTAATTTGTTTGATAAAAGCGTTTACCGATTCAAGAAGTTCCGGCTGTTCTTTGTCAACGCCGAATGCATATTCCTCGTTTGTCAGGTCGATCTCGATGACCTTTGCTTTTGGATTGCCGGAATCTGCCGCCGCGGGCGCATCTTTATCGCCGCATCCGGCAGCCATGGATAATGTGAGTACAAGTGAGAGTCCCATTGCCAATAATTTTTTCATAATTTTCTTTTCCTTTCTTTTTAATCCTGTGCAACAATTTCCTTGTAAAATTCGGAGTAGTCATTCCGCTTTTCTTTTGTAAACTGGATCGCCGCGCGAGGATGCTGGTTTAACAGGCCTGTCATCAGATACTGCAGGTCGTAGCCCCAGAGGATTCCCTCCTGGCGCAGCTTCTCCATATGTTTTTCCACAAACCGGATGGTCGGATAAACATTGTATTTCGGGTTGCGCAGAAAACCGAGCAGAAGTTCCATTGCGCAGTTGCCGGCGCCGCGGCCCATTGATGCGTAGGTGGCGTCGAGATAGTCAATGCCGTCGCCCACAGCTTCGATTGTATTGGCAAAGGCAAGCTGCTGGTTGTTGTGTGCATGGATGCCTCCTTTTTTGCCGTATTTTGTGAGGAATTCCATATAGATGTCGACAATACGCGCAATCTGTTCCGGATAAAGCGAACCGAAGCTGTCCACAATATAGAGTATGTTGACAGGAGACTGACCCAGGATGTCAAGTGCGATTTTTAAGTCGCTCTCCTGCGTGTTGGAGATTGCCATAATGTTGCAGCTGACTTCATATCCCTTGTTTACGGCGTCTTCGATCATATCGACGGCAGCCGGGATTGTGTTTAAGTAAGTTGCAACGCGGATTAAGTCGAGCGGGCTTTCCGAACGGTCCAGAATATCGGTTTTGTAATTGCATCTGCCGACGTCGGCCATTACAGCAAGTTTTAAGTCAGTATTGTTGTCTCCGACGATTGCACGGATATCTTCGTCATTACAGAATTTCCACTTGCCGAATTTGTCCGTATCGAACATATCGCGGGAAGCCTTGTAGCCAAATTCCATGTAATCCACGCCGGCGCTGACATTTGCGTGGTAGAGATCCTTTACGAACTCGTCCGTAAAATAAAAATCATTGACAAGCCCGCCATCGCGCAAAGTGGCGTCCACTACCTTGATATTGGAACGGTAGTTCATCAGATTGGATAATTCTTTCATTTGTAGCGCTCCTTTAAATGTTTTTAGTATTATAGGCATTGCAGGCAGTGTTTGTCAACTGTTAAATCTTCTCATGAATATTGACATTTCAGGAAATTTGCATGAAAATAAGAGATACCGAAAAGAAAGAGAGGGAAAAAATGGAATTATTAAAAGGTAAAACCGCTATGGTGACTGGCGGTACGCGAGGGATCGGCTATGCGATTGTAAAAGTATTTCTGGATAACGGGGCGTCCGTTGCACTGTGCGGCTCCAGGAAAGAAACCGTAGATAAAGCGCTGGAAAAATTAAGAGCGGAAAACCCGGATTACCGTGTAATCGGGCTTTGCCCAAATCTTTTGGATACAAAAGAAGTAGAGGAAGCCGTGGCATTGGTGAAAGAAAAATTCGGCAGTTTTGATATTATGGTAAACAATGCAGGCGTATCGGCAAGAGATTCGATTTACAGCTACGCGCAGGAAGACTTTGCAAAAACGATGGAGCTGAATGTTAACGCGGTATTCTGCTGTTCCAGGGCGGCCGCAAAGGCAATGAAAGAGCAGGGCGGCGGCGTAATCTTAAATACAAGCTCTATGGTCAGCCTTTACGGACAGCCGGCAGGCGCGGCATATCCGGCTTCCAAATTTGCCGTAAACGGACTTACCAAATCTCTTGCCAGAGAACTTGGAAAAGACAATATCCGTGTAAATGCAGTTGCCCCGGGCGTTACAAAAACCGATATGGTAGACGCTCTTCCCAAAGAGGTGATCGAGCCGCTGATTGCTGCGATCCCGCTTGGCCGCGTGGGAGAACCGGAGGATGTGGCAAATGCGTTTTTATACCTTGCAAGCGATCTGGCAGGCTATGTGACAGGAGTTGTGTTATCGGTGGACGGAGCGGCGAGAAGTTAAAACCGAAAGGGGCAAACTGCGGACGGATTTACAGAGAATCAGACTTTTAAGATATCATTTCCTTTTTCATGCGTGATGACCATAGAATTGGTCTGCATGATAATTTCAGGTGTGGGAAGGTCGGAAAAGAAATCATTAAAGTCGCATCTGTAAATTTCTTTCAGCACTACTAACTCGCTGATCCGGATATTATATTTGCCGATCTCCATCTGCGCGTATATATCTCTCGTTGTCTGGCAGCCAAACAGCTGCAGTTTCTGGGCGACGGCTTCCTGTGTCAGATGCTGGCCGTTGCGGAGTTTTTTCAGGTTTTTACCTATGGAAATATCCTGCTTTAATTTCACAGCTGAAACCTCCATTTCATACGATATATCTTAAAATATGTAAAATTCAAGAAAGAAATACACAATAATCCACATTGATTTTATTCAATTGATATGGTATGATTGTGATAAATGCATCACAATTAAAAAAATTATGGCATGGAGAGGGAGAAAAATGGAAGTAACGTATGAAAAACCGGAGACGGGGCAGGATACATGTTTTCATCTGGGAAAGGAAGCGGAAGACAGAATCGGCAGTATATTCCGGGCCGTGCAGCAGAGCAGCGAATATAACCGGCTGTCCGGGGCAGCCGAGTTTGATATCGACTGGCTAAAAGAAAAGCTGAGCAGGGAAGAGTTTGACCGGTTAGAGTGCGATATTTTAAAATATGCGTCGCACAATGACGAACTTGTATTTCGCATCGGGTTCCGATATGCGTGGTCATTGTTTTGCGAGTGCTGCAAAGACAATTAATTGCAGAAAAAATAATAGAAATTGCAGAAAAAATAATAGAAATGGAATCAGACGGCGGTCTCTGTTTGGGACGGCCGTCTTTTTGTTGTGCGCCATGGGCGCGCTCTAACGGGTGAAAGTCCCGAACACGCCCAGGCAACCAGGAAGTGTATAGCGAAACAGCAAGGGCGTCCATGGCGGGTAAGCTGGCGAAAGAAAGTGAAGTCCCAAAGGCAATCGAAAGCTATCCGGGCAGGAGGGCATTGCGGCATAAAATATTTAAAAAAAATTTGGATCGGTATAGTTTCGAAACAAAAAATCTGATACAATAAATCTGTTTTTTTAAATGTTGCAACGGCGGCGTTCACGTCAGGGCGCTGCAAAGCCCAAACGGCTCTCAATGACTCGCCATGTGCGGGATAGAGCGCAGAAATGGAGAAAAATATGGTTTATATGATTACGGCTCTTTATAGTGAAGCACAGATTTTTATCGAGCAGTATCATTTGAAAAAAGACATTGCAAACACAAAATTTCAGGTTTTTTTTCGCGAGGAGGCAAAGATCAGGCTTATTGTAAGCGGTCCGGGGGAGATTGCCGCAGCGGCTGCAGTCGCGAGTCTGTGTACCGCATATCCGCCGTCAGAAGGAGACTGGCTGTTTCATACCGGAGTCTGTGCAGGCCCAAAATGCGGGGAAATTTTTTTATGCAATAAGCTGATCGAGCAGGCGACCGGGAAAACGTTTTACCCGGATCTTTTGTACCGCTGCGGTTTGCAGGAATCCGCCATAACGACAGAGTCGAGAATCAGGAGAGAGCGCGTTGAGGAGGGGCTTGTCGATCTGGAAGCCTGTGCGGTTTATCAGGCGGGGGCTTATTTTTTTCACGCGCATCGGATGCTGTTTGTAAAAATCGTCTCGGATAACGGAGACCCCGGGCGGGTGAGTGCAAAACAGATCAGCCGGTATATGCAGGCGCACCGGGAGAGACTGATTCCAATACTTTCCATGTTAAATGAGATTACGGATCAGGAGCGAAAGGAACCGTCTGTGCAGGAAGAGTGGATCAGACGGCTGAGCGGGGATCTGCACTGCTCAAAGGCAATGGAGGATTCCTTAAGACAATATCTGCGCTATGCATGTCTGGCAGGAATTGACGCAGCCGCGGTCATCCGGCAGATGTATCAGTCAGATTTGCTAACATGCAGCAGTAAGAGGGAGGGAAAACGGCGCTTTGAAGAACTTAAAACAAGATTACTATAATGCGGCTTTCTCGCATATTTACGTGGAAAAAGCAGTAGCGGATCATGTGCGCACCAAAATGATACTATCTTGCTTTCCGTCTGCGTCCGTGATAGAAATAGACCATTACAAGGATGTATTCTGCCGCAGAGGACAGGACTGTGGAAAGCAGCATCGGGCGCAGAAATTAATTCTGGCCGAAAAAAAAGGAAAGCTGATTTACCGGGGCGCACCGGTCTGCCAGAATTTCGGAAACGAACGTTTTTATTATACCTCGTGCATCATGAACTGCATTTATGACTGTGAGTACTGCTATCTGAAAGGAATGTATCCGTCTGCCAATCTTGTGATCTTTGTCAATTTGGAAGATTTTTTTGAAGAGGTCCGGCAGCTGATAAAGCGGGACTCTCTGTACCTTTGCGTATCGTATGATACGGATTTAATTGCATTAGAGAAAATTGCAGGGTATGCCGGGGCGTGGTGTGACTTTGCAAAAGGGCGGGAGAATTTAAAAATAGAAGTTAGGACAAAATGCGCGCATAAACAGTTCTTTGGCGAGAGGGAACCGTCAGGAAATGTGATCTTTGCATTTACTCTCTCTCCGGGCGCGGTTGCCGCCGCATATGAGCATTTTGTGCCGCCGCTCTCCGAGCGTATTGCCTGTGCGGCCAAAGCGGCGCGGCTTGGCTTTTTGGTTCGTCTCTGCTTTGACCCGATTATTTATGTGCCGGGATGGCAGAGTCATTATCAGGAAATGCTGGACGAAGTATTTGCAGCAGTTGATCCTGAAAAAATTCTTGATGTAAGTGTCGGCTCATTTCGGATCGCAAAGGATTATCTGAAAAATATGAGGCGGCAGACGCCGGATTCGGCGGTGGTATGGTTTCCGTATCAAAACGACGCCGGATACTGTCATTATCCGGATGAATTGATGGAAAAAATGGAGCAGTATCTTTTTTCGAAACTGGAACAGTGGACAGGTAAGGAGAAGATCTTTTTATGGAACGAAACAGGAAAGCAGCAATTGTAACAGGCGCGTCCTCGGGAATCGGACGCTGCGTCAGCAGCAGGTTAATAGGTCTTGGTTATCGGGTATTTGGCATTGGGAGGGAATTTAGCGATTCTGAACTTCTAAACGAAGAAAATTTTTGTCCTGTCGTTCTTGACATGTTGGACACAGACCGGCTGTGTGCCGCAGCAAAAGAAATTGCGGCGGAAAACTGTATTTCAGTTCTTGTCAATAACGCAGGGGTCGGTTATTATGGGCTGCATGAGGAGTTAAGTCCAAAAAAAATTACAGAAATGGTGCGCACAAATCTTGAGGCGCCAATGATCCTGACACAGCAGCTGCTGCGCCATCTAAAGAAAAACAGGGGTTATGTGATCCAGATTTCGTCTGTCACAGCAAAAGAATCAAGCCCGCACGGGTGTGCGTACGGCGCGACAAAAGCGGGAATTGCCGCATTTTCCCGCAGTTTGTTTGACGAAGCACGCAAATACGGCTTAAAGTCTGCCGTCATATACCCGGATATGACAAAGACGAATCTTTACCGAAATGCTGATTTTTGCGAGGATTGTGAGACGGAGGCTTATCTGATGCCGGAGGAAGTCGCAGGCGCAGTGGCGTATATCATAGAACAGCGGGAGGGGATGGTCGTCTCCGAAATTGCGTTACAGCCGCAGCTGCACCGGATACGCAGGAAACAAAATGCGCAATTATCATAGAACAGTATGTTAAAAAATAACATGTTTGTCATGGACATTCAATTGCATGACAGTTATAATAAGGAGAAAACAGAAAGGAACAAAGGATATGGAAAAGATAAAAAAGGATATCAATGTCAGTATCGGGAAACGTTTGAGGGAAATCAGGAAAAATATGCAAAAGAGGCCTGGTGAAATCGCAGAACTGCTCGGAATTACCGAAGATCATTACCGCAAACTGGAATCCGGAACGTCAGGTCTTTCCGGTGAAAAACTGATGCTGCTGTACAGTGAATACGGGATAGATCCTACTTATCTGATTACAGGCAACAATAATACAGGTGATTTTGACGTGGACAGTTATATAATAAACAGTAATAATGAGGAGAGAAACAGGCTGGTTGAGAGAGTGTTTGCCTATGTCTGCCGGGTGATGAATGATTTATAAAATAAGAAACCAATGCCCTGCCGCAGAGCAGCAGGGCATTGGTTGTTACGGCACTTGTGTTCCTTATCCGTTAAGGAATACAAGAGGAAATAATACCTGCCTCGTTGAACATAGATGTCTCTTACAATAGAGGCAAACTGCCAACAGAGGATACTCCAAAAAATGGAGCAAGGGACTGACAGAAAGAAACTGCCTGTAACAGTTTCTGTCGTCAAATGTAGTATAACATATGCAGAAACAGTCGGCAAGTATTATTTTCATGAATTGTTATTGGATATAATAAGGAGGCGAAACAGAAATGGCAGGCAAAGAAAACGCACATGGATGCGAATGGTGGAAG
Organism: uncultured Roseburia sp.; assembly: GCA_947088345.1. Taxonomy (GTDB): domain Bacteria; phylum Bacillota; class Clostridia; order Lachnospirales; family Lachnospiraceae; genus Roseburia. The sequence continues at coordinate 104,518 of CAMUGE010000004.1, read as the reverse complement.
AGCGCCGTGATTTATCAGATTTATCCCCGCAGTTTTTTTGACAGTAACGGAGACGGGATCGGAGACTTAAGGGGAATTATCGAAAAGCTTTCTTATCTGGAAAATCTGGGAATCGATGCGATTTGGCTTTCCCCTGTGTTGAAATCTCCGCAGGATGACAATGGATATGATATTTCGGATTATCGGGATATCGACCCGATGTTTGGCGATGGCAAAGATATGGAGGATTTGATTGCGCAGGCAAAAAAACATAAGATCCGGATTATTATGGATCTGGTATTAAATCATTCTTCGGACGAGCATGCATGGTTTCAGGAGGCCAAAAAGAGCAGAGATAACCCGTACCATGATTATTATGTCTGGAGGGACGGGAAAGAGGGCAAGGCTCCAAATGATATGCGCGCAGTATTTGGCGGGCCGGCATGGGAATGGGTTCCGGAAGTGGGGCAGTACTATTTCCATCAGTTTTCTGTAAAACAGCCGGATTTGAACTGGGAAAATCCCAAATTGCGGACAGAGCTCTATGATATGATCAACTGGTGGATTCAAAAGGGCGCAGGAGGATTTCGGCTGGATGTGATAGACCAGATTGCAAAAGAGCCGGATCGGCGGATTACGGGCAATGGGCCGAAGCTGCATGAATATATAAGGGAGATGAGCAGGGAGACATTCCAAAAGGCCGATCTTGTCACAGTCGGGGAAGCGTGGAGCGCTACGCCGGAACTTGCGGAACGCTACAGCAATCCGGATCACAGCGAATTGTCGATGGTGTTCCAGTTTGAGCATATCTGTCTGGATCAAATCGAAGGCAAAGAGAAATGGGATCTGGCGCCGCTGCCGTTTTTAAGATTAAAAGAGGTGTGCGAGAAATGGCAGACACAGTTATATCAGAAAGGATGGAACAGTCTGTTCTGGAACAATCATGATCTGCCAAGAATTGTATCGCGCTGGGGAAATGATCGGGAATACCGTACCGAATCCGCAAAAATGCTGGCAATTCTTTTGCATGGGATGCAGGGCACGCCATATATATATCAGGGCGAGGAACTTGGCATGACCAATGTGCAGTATGAAATTGAAGAATACCGCGATATTGAAACGCTGGGGATGTATCGTGAACGTTTGGAACAGGGCCTTGACAAAGAGTCTGTAATGCGCTCGATCCATGCAAAAAGCCGTGACAACGCCAGAACGCCGATGCAGTGGGATGACAGCGAAAATGCGGGATTTACGACCGGTACGCCGTGGATAAAAGTCAATCCGAATTACAGGCAGATTCATGCAGCCGATCAGATCGGGGATACGGAATCTGTTTTCTGGTGCTATAAGGAACTCATCCGGCTGCGCAAAGAGTATCCGGTATTTGTGGACGGCAAGTTTCAGATGCTGTTTAAGGAGCACAGCGCAATATTTGCTTATACAAGAACAGACGAAACGGCCGAGCTGTTAGTACTCTGCAACTTTTTCGGAGATACCGTCTCCTGTCCGATGGAAACGGATGCGGACAGAAAGCTGCTGATCGGCAATTATAGGGACGTTGATTCCTATGGGCGTACACTTCGTCCCTATGAGGCAAGAATATATCTCAAAGAAAAGCAGGTGAATTAAGCGTATGAATCTGATTGCAGCAGTCGATGAGAACTGGGCGATTGGCAATAAAAATCAATTGCTTGTCAAAATTCCGTCGGATCTTGCACTTTTCCGCAGGATGACGATCGGAAACGTCGTAGTGATGGGAAGAAAGACGCTTGAGAGTTTTCCGAACAGACAGCCGCTCCCCGACCGGACAAATCTTATATTGTCGCGGAATAAAAATTACCATGTACGCGGCGGTGAGGTTGTCCGCTCATTTGAGGAACTCCAAAACAGACTGACCGGTTACGACAGCACAAAAGTTTTTGTGATTGGCGGAGAGAGCATTTACCGACAGCTGCTGGATGAATGCGATACGGCATATCTCACAAAAATGAAATACCGCTTTGAATCAGATGCATTTTTTCCAAATCTTGATCAGAGAAAAGAGTGGCGTATGGCAAAGAGAAGCGAGGAACAGACATATTTTGATCTGGAGTATTATTTTTGCAGATATGAGAGGGTGCGGCGGTCATGATGTCGAATTTTTTGTTCAGTGTAAATGTAACAATTCCGATCTTTCTTGTTATGGCGCTGGGATATCTGCTGAAACGAACCGGTATGCTCGACGATCATTTTGCCGCGGCGGCAAATAAATTTAATTTTCATGTGACGCTTCCGGTTATGCTGTTTCGGGATATTACAAGCGTTGATATCCGCGGCGCGTTTGATTTACGTTATGTCATATTTTGCGCGCTTTCCAGTACCGTGTGTTTCTGGCTGATCTGGGGCGGGTCAAAGTTACTGATCAGAAATAAAGAGATCCGCGGTGCGTTTGTGCAGGCATCGTTTCGCAGCAGCGCCGCTGTCATGGGGCTTGCGTTTATCGAAAATATATACGGCGCGTCCGCAATGGGGCCTCTTATGATTATCGGCGCAGTGCCGCTCTATAATATTTTTTCGGTGATTGTGCTGACATTTGAGAGTGCAGATACGAGACCGGCCGGCAGGACCGAAAAAGTAAAAGAGGCTGTGGCCGGTATTTTTAAGAATCCGATTATTCTGGCAATTTTTGCCGGGCTTTTTGCGGCATTTTTTGGACTGCGATTTCCGGCTGCGGTTAATAAAACGATTGGAAGCGTTGCACAGATGGCGACGCCGCTTGCGCTGATTACAATCGGAGTCGGATTTCGAGGGCGTGATGCGCTTGCCAAATTAAAGCCGACGGCGGCTGCTGCGCTGCTTAAGCTTGTGGTACAGCCGCTTCTTTTTGTTCCGATCGCCGTATGGATGGGATTTACCGGGGAAAAGCTGGTTGCGATTCTGATTATGCTGGCTGCGCCGACGACGCCGAGCTGTTATATTATGGCAAAAAATATGAAAAACGATGAAAAGCTGACGGCGAGCGTCGTTGTGACGACGACGCTGCTGGCGGCATTTACTCTGACCGGATGGATTTTCCTGTTAAAATCATGCGGATATCTCTAAAAAGTAAAAAAACGTCATTGCATTTTCTTACACGATACGCTATATTTTTCATATGTCTGGCTGAATGCGCAGCCGTCTGCAGGCGTATGAGCGGCCGGCGGACGTCAAATTAATCGAGAAAAACAGGGAGGGCGACATGGATATCACAGGCAGAAAGTTGTTTGTAAAGGCATTGCAAAAAGAAAGCGTGGATACGATTTTTGGTTATCCGGGCGGGACAGTGACAGATCTTTTCGATGAATTGTATAAACAGGACAGTATAGAAGTCGTCTTACCAAGACATGAGCAGGGGTTGATTCACGAGGCGGAAGGGTATGCGAAGTCCACCGGAAAAGTGGGCGTATGCCTTGTCACCAGCGGGCCGGGCGCGACCAATATTATCACGGGGCTTGCGGATGCGCATTATGACAGCATTCCGCTTGTCTGTTTTACCGGTCAGGTGCCTCTTTCCTTAATCGGAAACGATGCGTTTCAGGAAGTCGATATTGTAGGGATGACCAGGAGCGTCACGAAATATGGCGTTACGGTGCGAAAGCGGGAAGAACTGGGGCGTATTATTAAAATGGCGTTTCATATTGCAAAAAGCGGGAAGCCGGGGCCTGTCTTAATTGATATTCCAAAGGATATCCAGACAGCGGCAGGGCCGGCCGACTATCCGACCAATGTACAGATACGCGGCTATAAGATCAATGACAGCGTGCATATCGGGCAGCTGAAAAAAGCGTACAAGCTGCTGCGCGCCGCAGAGCGGCCGCTGATACTTGCAGGAGGCGGCGTCAATATAGCAGATGCGCAGGAGCGGCTGCTTTTGTTTGCGGAAAAAATGCAGGTGCCGGTTGTCACCACAGTGATGGGGCGGGGGGCCATTCCGACCGGCCATGCGCTCTATATCGGCAACAGCGGCATGCATGGAAAATATGCGGCCAATATGGCGGTTGCGGACTGCGACGTGTTATTTTCCATCGGCACGCGTTTCAACGACAGGATTACCGGCGATCTAAACGAATTTGCGCCGCATGCAAAAATTATTCATATTGATATTGACACGGCGTCGATCTCGCGCAACGTTGTAGTGGACGTGCCGGTTGTCTCGGACGCAAAGCTTGCGCTGGAAAAATTGCTGGAATGGGCTGAGACAAAGGACACAGGAGCATGGCGGCAGAAAATTGCGTCATGGGATCATGAAAATCCTCTTGAAATGCGGAAAGATCACGGATTGTCGCCACAGTCGGTATTTGAGCATGTGAACCGCACATTTCGGGAGGCGATTTATGTGACTGATGTCGGTCAGCATCAGATGTGGGCGACCCAGTATCTGGAACTTGACGGATGGCATCAGCTGATTACCTCCGGCGGTCTTGGCACAATGGGATTTGGGCTTCCGGCTGCGATCGGCGCCAAAATCGGAAATCCCCGCAAAGAGGTCGTCTGTTTTACCGGCGACGGCGGTCTGCAGATGAATATTCAGGAGATGGCTACGGCAGTGGTGCAGAAAGCGCCGGTGATCATCTGTCTGTTTCAGAACCAGTATCTTGGTATGGTGCGCCAGATGCAGCAGTTATTTTACGGAAAACGTTACGAGGCGACCTGTCTGCGCAGAAGGAAAGGGTGCCCGGGCAACTGTAAGGGGCCGGGGGAATCCTGTCCGCCGTATACGCCGGATTTTATTGCGCTTGCAAACAGTTACGGCGCACACGGCATTCGCGTGGAACATGAGGACGGTATACAACATGCGCTGGATACCGCGCGTTCTTATCAGGATGCGCCGACCATCCTTGAATTTGTGATTTCGGCTGACGAGATTGTGCTTCCTATGGTAAAGGGCGGCAATCCTATGAGCGAAATGATATTAAAATAGCAGGAGGGCATGAGGATGAGAATGAAAAACAGGTGGATTGCACTCTATGTAGAAAATCAGGTTGGCGTTCTTGCAAAAGTATCCGGGCTTTTTTCAGGAAAGTCCTATAATCTGCAGAGTCTTACGGTCGGGCCGACAGAGGACGAGACGATATCGCGGATGACAATTTGCGTGACAAGCGACGACATTACATTTGAGCAGATCAAAAAACAGTTAAATCGTATGGTAGAAGTGATCAAGGTGATTGATTTAACCGATGTGCCGCTTCATATGAAAGAAATATTGTTCGCGAAAGTTCTCTCCATTAGCGCGGCGGAAAAACTGGAGGTGTTCCAGATCGCGCAGGTTTTTCACGTGCAGGTGGCGGATATCGGAAACGAAAGCGTACTGTTGGAATGTAAGCTGACCGAACGGCGCAACAACGAGCTGATTGCGCTGCTGAAGTCAAAATTTAAGAAGATTGAAGTTGTGCGCGGCGGCGCGGTGGCGATTGAAGCTATCAGCACATCCTGCAGGTAGAGCCTCGCATAGATAAGATAAAAATTGCAGACAGGCTTTTGCCATGTCTGCAATTTTTCGCCGGGAAGAGTGTCACTGTTCAGATACGCCGGTTCAAAAGGTCGAGTATTTTTTTTATATGCATCGGCGTTCCCTGGATTTCTTCTACTTTCAGGCGGTTTTCTTCATTAAAGCCGACCAGTATATTATGATTTGCCTCCGCGAGGTAATCAATAATGCCGTCGATATCGGATTTCGTATTTTTGGGACACTGAATATACAGGTGTTTTTTTGCACTGATATGCAGTGTGTAGGAGATGCTGAAATGATACCAGAAAAACTTATGCAGCGTCGAATATTTGTAAATCCAGATGATTTCTGCAATTGGGATCACAGCATTGCCATAAACCGAAGTTTCAATAAAAAAATGTTCGGTGATAAACATGTCTTCCGTTGCGAGCTGCGGCAGTGTGGCAAGTTCTTCTTCCGCCTGTGCAAGCAGTCTGCCGGGATTGCCAAACCTTGAAAGGTTCTGGCAGGCCGGAGAAAAAACAGGAACGCGAATATAAAGCAGGAACAGTAAAATGCATACAAGCGCATAACCGCCGGTCAGAAAAATGATTCCGAATAAAAAAAGGCTGCGCGGCAGGCTGTAATCCGGCTCGCTGATGTAATAGAGCGACACTTCGTTTGAAATACCGTTTTCCGTCCAGTTTAAGTCGGATGAGAGAGAGAGAAGCAGCTTGTCCAGGTTTGGCGTTTTGTGCATGATTTTCCCGGTAACGGACGCGTGTTCAATTAACGGAAGCCCCTGTTCGCTTGTCGCGGGCGTCAGCAGCGCGATAATGCAGTCGTCCTCAAGCAGGGTGTAATAATAATAGCCCTGGATACGGCCGAACGAATTGTTCTGCGTATAGCCGGTAAAACGCAGATTGTTCAGATCTGTGCGAACATAGGCGATATCATTTCTATAGGCTGTCTCCAGCGTATCTTTGTCTTTTAGACGGCCCGGAGCAAGCAGGTCTGTCAGAGAGAAGAGATTCCACAGGATAATCAGCGAAATCAGATACACGATCGGTGTCGCGAGTCTTCTTTTGTAAAAGTTTTTGATGTTGTCCGTAATATAATGTTCATAATTTTCAAGCATAAACAATGCATCCTTTAAAGATATAGTATAATTATAGTATACGGGTTGCGGGACAAATAATCAAGAGCAGTAAAATTGTATTTTTGGAAACGGAGAAAATATGGAAGCATATCAGGGTTTTGCCAGGGTGTATGACCTGTTTATGGACAATGTTCCATACAGGCATTGGGCGGATTATATGATACAGACATTAACGGAACACAACATATCGGACGGGCTTGTGCTTGAACTTGGATGCGGCACAGGAAAGATGACGCGCCTTCTCGCGAGAGCCGGTTATGATATGATCGGTGTGGACAGTTCTGTTGAGATGCTTGAGATAGCGGCGGAAGCAGAGGAGAACAAAAAAGAGCGCACTATTTTATATCTCAATCAGGATATGCGTGAATTTGAGCTTTACGGGACGGTGCGCGCTGTTGTGAGCTGCTGCGATTCGCTGAATTATATACTGGAGGAGAAGGAGCTGTTGGATGTTTTTTCTCTGGTCTGTAACTATCTGGACCCTGGCGGTATATTTTTGTTTGATTTCAATACTGTCTATGCCTATCGCGAGCTTCTGGGAGATCGTTCCATCTGTGAAAACCGCGATTCGTGCAGCTTTATCTGGGAAAATTATTATCATGAAAAGGAATGCGTCAATGAATATGATCTGACTCTGTTTGTGCGAAATGAGCAGGACTTGTACCGGAAATACGAAGAAACGCATTATCAGCGCGGCTACGAGTCGGATTTGGTGAGACAGCTGCTGGAACGCGCCGGTTTTGTCTTTGAGGCGGCATATGACGCTTACACAAAAGAACCGGTCAGAAAAACAAGCGCGCGGGTCAGTGTGATTGCAAAAAAGTATCATTGAGCATTTGATGTGAAAAATAAATAGTTCACACGGCGATTTGTGTCTTAGCGATGCAAAGCCATGCATAGCTTGCCATAAACGGCCTGCCACAAATTCGCTTATGCGTCATGCAGAAAGGGAGATTCTTATGAAAGACTATATAGTAAGGGCGACGGCGGCGGACGGACAGATCCGGGCTTTTGCCATAACTTCAAAAAACCTGGTGGAGAAAGCGGCGCTTGCGCATAACACAAGCCCCGTGATGACAGCGGCGCTCGGACGTCTCCTGTCCGGCGCGGCGATGATGGGCGTTATGATGAAAGGTGAAAAAGACCTGCTGACAGTTCAGATTCAGTGCGGCGGCCCGGCAAAGGGACTTACCGTAACAGCCGATGCAAAAGGGCATGTAAAGGGATTTCCAATGGTAAGCGATGTGGATCTGCCGCCGAACGCGCAGGGGAAACTTGATGTGGGCGGCGCATTAGGTCTTGGAATCTTAAGCGTTATGAAAGATCTTGGGCTAAAAGAACCGTATGTTGGGCAGACTGAATTAAAGACGGGTGAAATTGCGGAAGATTTGACTTATTATTTTGCCGTTTCCGAACAGACGCCGTCAGCTGTCGGACTTGGAGTGCTCGTTGGCAAAGACGGTTCTGTCAGTCAGGCGGGAGGTTTTCTTATACAGCTGATGCCGGGCGTTTCGGACGAGGTGATTGAAGAACTGGAGAAAAAAGTGACAGAGATTCCCTCTGTGACCGATATGCTTTCCGGTGGCAAAACGCCGGAGCAGATTTTAGAATTGCTGCTCGGCGGGTTTGCACTTGCGATTGTGGATACGCAGGACGCATTTTTTACCTGCGATTGTTCCAAAGAGCGTGTGTCGCGGGCGATTGCAACTCTTTCTGCGGCTGATCTGGATCATATCATCGGAGACGGGGAGGCGATTGAAGTCAAATGCCAGTTCTGTAACCAGGCGTACCGATTCGAGATTGAGGAATTAAAAAATCTGCGGCAGACGATAGGGCCGCAGTCGTGATAGGGGGATTATGATGCAGCATGGATTTATCAAAGTGGCGGCAGCCACGCCGGAAGTGAGAGTGGCTGATATTTCATTTAATATAAATGCGATTGTCGATGCGGTCAATGCGGCGGGAGAGTCCGGGGCAAAGGTGATCGTACTGCCGGAGTTATGCGTGACAGGATATACCTGCGGCGACCTCTTTTTGCAGGAAAAGCTGCTCAGGGAAGTGCCGCCGGCTCTCTTTTTGATTGCCGGGAAGACAAAAAACACGGATGCTATTATTTTTGTGGGCGCGCCGCTTGCATATAACGGAAAACTCTACAATACGGCGGTAGCGATCAATGGCGGAAAAATTTTGGGTATTGTACCGAAAACATATCTGCCAAATTATAATGAGTTCTATGAAATGCGCCATTTTTACCGCGGAATGAGCGAACCGGTGCAGTTTGAATTAGCATCCGGCGTCATTGTGCCGATGGGCACGCGGCTGCTGTTCTGCTGTGCCGGTATGCCTGATTTAAAAATCGGAGTCGAAATCTGTGAGGATTTATGGACGCCGGAGCCGCCGAGTATACGTCACGCGAGAAACGGGGCTACCGTGATTGCAAATCTATCCGCGTCGGACGATATCACCGGGAAAGACAGTTACAGAAACGGGCTGGTATGCGGGCAGTCGGCAAGGCTGGTATGCGGTTATCTGTATGCAGATGCGGGAGACGGGGAATCCACGCAGGATGTAGTCTATACCGGCCACAGCCTGATTGCGGAAAACGGACGTCTGTTAAAGGAATCGAAACGTTTTGCAAATGAGATCATATGCACCGAGCTTGATCTGGAACGCCTTGTTGCGGAGCGCCTCAGAATGACTACATTTGAACCATGTGATGACGGATATTGCAGGATATCTTTCAGTTTAACGATAGAAGAAGTTACTTTAACACGTGCGGTTGATGCGGCGCCATTTGTCCCCAACAGCAGGAGAGACAGGGAAGCGCGGTGTGACGAGATTTTATCCATTCAGGCGATGGGGTTAAAGAAACGCTTAAAGCATACCGGATGCAAGACGGTTGTAATTGGTATCTCCGGGGGACTTGATTCCACGCTTGCGCTGCTTGTCGCAGTGCGGGCGTTTGATCTGTTAAAGATGGAACATGAAGGTATTCAGGCTGTGACAATGCCGGGATTTGGGACGACAGACAGAACCTATGAAAATGCGGTGTCGCTTGTAAAGTCTCTTGGAGCAAGTCTGACAGAAGTCGATATCAGGGATGCAGTGGAGATTCATTTCCGCGATATCGGTCAGGACAGCGCGGTGCATGATGTGACATACGAAAATGCACAGGCGAGAGAGCGCACGCAGATTCTGATGGATATTGCAAATAAAGAGGGCGGTATGGTCATTGGTACCGGCGATCTCTCCGAGCTTGCGCTTGGCTGGGCGACCTACAACGGAGATCATATGTCGATGTATGCAGTCAACGCGTCGGTGCCAAAGACACTGGTGCGTCATCTGGTGCGCTATTACGCGGATACCTGCAAAGATGACGATTTAAACGGCGTGCTGCTTGATATTCTTGACACGCCCGTATCACCGGAGCTTCTGCCGCCGGAAGACGGGAAGATTTCGCAGAAAACCGAGGATTTGGTCGGACCCTATGAATTGCATGATTTTTTCCTCTATTACATGCTGCGCCAGGGGTTTGCGCCAAAGAAAATATACCGGCTTGCCCAAATTGCATTTGGCGGCAGATATGAGGATAAGGTAATCTTAAAGTGGTTAAAAACTTTTTACCGCCGTTTTTTCTCGCAGCAGTTTAAGCGCTCCTGTCTGCCGGACGGGCCGAAAGTCGGCAGTGTCGCGGTTTCACCGCGCGGGGATCTTCGGATGCCGTCGGATGCATGTGCAAAGCTCTGGCTGGATGAGCTGGACGGGGTGATGTCGGAACAGTAAAATTATATACAGAAACGCCGCCTGACCGATAAGGTTATGCGGCGTTTCTGTGCATCATGCGCAACTGCATTGCAGCGCAGATAATAATTTGGAATAAAAGTTTCCCGCCAGTTGATTTTATTGCTCAAAGTATCGTGACTGTCGATTGATGAAAAGGCTGATCCCCTGCTATAATAAAAAATGAAAGGAGATACGTCGATGAATAAACTGAATTTATCAGAAAACATGATTCGGCTTCGGCATGAAAAGAAGCTGACGCAGGAAGAGCTGGCGGACTTTCTGGGAGTGACGAAAGCGTCTGTCTCCAAGTGGGAAAAAGGGATAAATACGCCGGATCTGTTGCTTTTGCCACAGCTGGCGTCATTTTATGACGTAACAGTGGACGAACTGATCGGATATGAAGCGCAGCTTTCCGGCGAGCAGATCAGACGGCAGTATGCACAGCTTTCGAAAAATTTTGCAGATATTTCTTTTTCGGATGCAGTAGAAAAAGCCAGGTCGCTTGCCCATAAATATTACGCCTGTTATCCGTTTTTGCTGCAGCTGTGCATCCTGTATTGGAATCACTATATGCTGGCGGAAACAGAGGAAGAACGCGGGCAGCTTTTAACGGAAGCTGTGGGATGGTGTGACAGGATACTGGAAAACTGCAGCGACGTAGGCGTTTGCAGCGATGCTCTGGCGCTGAAAGCAGGGTTACATCTTCAGCTTGGAAAAGCAGCGGAAGCGATTGAGGAATTGGAACCGTCTGCCGACCCGGGCCGTCTTGCGGGGCAAAACGGGACGCTTCTGGTGCAGGCTTATCAGATGACAGGACAGTCGGATAAGGCAAGGAGCTATACGCAGGTAAAGCAGTATCTGGATTTGATTAATCTGGTTAGCGACGCTATACTGTCGCTTTCTGTGAATGAACAGGAGATACAAAAGTGTGAGGAAACGATACGGCGTATCAGGGGATTGATGGAACTGTATCAAATGGAAGCGCTTCACCCGAATATGGCTGCACAGTTTTATTACCAGTCCGCGACGGTTTTTGCGGTAAATGGGAGAGAAGAGAAAGCGCTGGAGGCGCTTTCTCATTTTGAAAGATGTGTGGGAATGCTTTTGAACGCAGAGCAAATCGGGATTCACGGGGACAAGTATTTTGATCTGTTGGATGCATGGATAGAACGTTTGCCGCTTGGAAGCGCTCCGCCAAGGGATGCTGGCCTGATCCAGCAGAGTCTTCGCGGAGCTCTTATGCATCCTGCGTTTGAGAATTTAAAGCAAACAGATGAATTTCAGCGGATTGTACAAAGATTGACAGGGGGTGAAGAAGATGCCTGAGGTGAGAGCATTGCTGCCGTTTTTGATTCCACTTGCTGCGGCAGAGTTTGTATTACTCGGTTATACACTGTTTCATATCATGACGCATCGCAGTTATAAGCGCGGAAGCCGTGGTTTATGGATTGCCGTGACGCTGATTGGAATGCAGTTTATCGGTCCTGTTTTGTATTTCCTGCTGGGAAAGGAGGATTCCTGAATGAATATGCTTGAACTTTCCCATGTAGCAAAACGTTTCGGAGAAAAACAAGTACTGCGGGATGTGACGTTTTCTGTGCCTGAACATTCTGTATTTGGCTTCGTCGGAAAAAACGGCGCCGGAAAAACGACCGCCATGAAGCTCATTCTTGGACTGCTATCTTCTGACAGCGGAGAAATATCAGTAAATGGATCGACAGTATGCTATGGAACTACAAAAACAAACCGGTTTGTGGGATATCTGCCGGATGTTCCTGAATTTTATCCGTTTATGACGCCCAGGGAATACCTGCGCTTTTGCGGTGAGATTTCCGGTATGAAAGCGGGAGAAATTGAGTCGCGCAGTGAAGAACTGCTTGCTCTGGTGGGACTGGAAAAGGATAACCGCAGACTTAAGGGCTTTTCCCGTGGCATGAAACAGCGTCTTGGAATCGCGCAGGCATTGCTTGGCCGTCCGAAACTCTTGATCTGCGATGAGCCGACTTCCGCACTTGATCCCGCAGGGCGCAAAGAATTACTGGACATTCTGGCGGATGCCAGGGAACAGACGACCGTACTTTTTTCTACCCATATCCTCTCGGATGTGGAACATATCTGCGACCAGATCGCTTTTCTGCATGAGGGTAAGATTGTCCTGCAGGGGACGCTTAAGGAAGTGCGGGCAAAAAGGAAAGATGCCGCAGTTGAATTGGAACTGGAACGGCCGGAAGATGCGCCGCTGCTTATCCGTGTTTTTCATGATTTGAAATCCAAAGGGAGAGGGCGATTTTTATTGGAGGACGCCGGGCGTCTGCCGGAGCTTTTTCGTTTTCTCGCTGACAGTAGAATTTCGGTTTTGCGTATCGAACGTCGGGAGGCTTCGATTGAGGATCTGTTTATGGAGGTGGTGGGAAAATGACGGCGTTTATGAAAAAAGAATGGATGGAATTGTGTCGGAGCGGGCGCCTTTTGGTGCTGTTTTTGCTATTTTCACTGTTGGGAATTATGAATCCGGCTTTGGCAAAACTCACACCCTGGCTTGTGGAAACGCTGTCTGAATCGCTTGCGGACGCAGGCATTGCCGCCGCAGCTGTGACGGTTGACGCCATGAGTTCCTGGGCGCAGTTTTATAAAAATTTTCCTCTGGGCATGGTTTTTTTTATTCTGCTTACGAGCGGCAGTTTTACAACAGAATATCAAAAGGGAACGCTGATTCCTGTCGTAACAAGAGGGCTGACCCGCCGGAACATTGTGCTGGCAAAATCGCTGGTGATCGTTGCTTTGTGGACGGTAATGTATTGGCTCTGTTTTGGCATTACCTGCGGATACAATGCGTATATTTGGGATAATAAAGCCGCAAATCATCTTTATTTTGCCGCAGCGCTGGCCTGGCTGTTCGGAATCTGGATAACGTCATTTGTTCTGCTGTTTTCTGCCGTGGCGCAGAGCGGCGCACAGGTACTTGCAGGAACAGGCGCGATTGCTCTGGGCGTCTATCTACTGAGTCTGTTTCCGAAATTTGGCAGGTTTCTCCCAATCAGATTTCTGGATGGAATGTCTCTACTGCAGGGAGTAACTTCTGTGTGCGATTATGCTGTCAGTGCAACGGCTGCAGTTTTTGTGAGTTTTCTGTGTATCATATTAGCAGTCGTCTGTTTTGACCGAAAACAGTTGTGACAGCATAAATTCGTAAACGGTCTGGACATAATGGTAAAATATAGTCCGGGCGCACATTCAAAGAGTGCGCCCGGATTTTTTGGCCTGTTACGTTTGTCTGAAACCTCGAAACGCTGAATTTCTGTGATAATACGGATCTTTGCAGAGCTGTTTCGATTGTTCCATCTGAACTTCATAATATCGTTTTATCAGCCTTAAATTGGCATGATACAGTGCGTCATAGATTATTTACTTCTCAAAAGAAAAAAGTGTAAAGTCTTTCTCAACTTGATAGACTTTACACTTAGTTTTGTAATGATTACGAGCTTTTCGCGTTATTTTAAATGCGGCGCAGTTTTCCACGCCTTAACTTTTTCTGCAAAAGCGGCACAGCCGTCGGTTTCCGGTTATAGACGATCGTATACATAAACACGGCCAGCGCTATGCCGGTTACAACATCAAACACAGAATGCTGTTTTAAAAACATTGTCGATAGGATAATGCTTATCATTAAAATTGCAGAGCAAAAACGAACAGCCTTTTTGTGTCTGAAATTTCCGGAGTGCCATACAGCCATATTGACGGCGATTGAATTAAACACGTGAATACTCGGAAACAGGTTTGTCGGCGTATCCGTTGCATAGAGCATACCGACAAGCGCCGTAAAAATGTTTTGCCGTTCAAATTCCGTCGGGCGCAGATAGTGGCCGTTTGGATAGATTGTCGAGATGATCAAAAAGACGGTCATTCCGGTAAACAGTACAGTGCACAGCCGGAAATATTCCTCCTTGTTGTTTCGGAAAAAATACAGGATTCCCCATGCGACGTAGAAAAACCAGAGCAGATAAGGAATCACGAAATATTCGCAGAAAGGAATATAGTCGTCCAGAGCAACATGTATGACATGGAAGTGGTTTGTCACAGTCCTCTCCAAATGCGCAAACCACGGAAAATATAATAAAAAATATGCCATCAGGAGAATATGTTTGTTTCGTTCGGCAAGAGTGCTGATTGTTTTCTTTGCGTTTGCTTTCATGATGTTTGTCCGTACCTTTCTTTTTGCTATCGCGATTATAGCACACACATTTTTCGGAAACAATGACCTTGCGCTTTTCTTAAGAATTATTAGTTACTTTTTAAGAAAATGCGGCTGATGCAGCAATTTTTTTGTACAATTAAAACGGAACATAGATGCTTTAAATTTAAATATGTAAATAAAATTGTAATGAGATCTTTTAAATTACGAATTTTTTAAAAATCTATTACAAAAAATGGGAATGGTTGACAAACAGCAGAGAGCATTTATATAATAAAACAGTATGCATTTTTAGAATTATGAAAGAGGAGAATGAGATGGACAATACAAAGCAGACAAAGAAAAAGGGAAAACCGGCGGCGCTGATTTTTATGGCGGTATTGTTGGTTCTGCTGATTGCGTATGTTGGCCTGGCAGTATATTTTAATAACCATTTCTGTTTTGGAACAACAATCGACGGAATTGATGTCGGAGGCAGCAGTGTGTCGGGTGTGGAAGATAAGATACGTAAGGAAATCGGCGCTTATGAATTACGGCTGATAGAGAGGGATGATAAAAGCGAGACAATCAGTGGGGATGCGGTTGCAATCGCACCTGTCTTTGACGGAGAACTGGAGAGGCTTTTAAAAGAACAAAACGGTTTTGCATGGATTATGAAATTGATCCGGCCGGATCAGCTCGAACTTGAAAATGCCGTTACTTATGATGAAAACGCGCTGGACGAGGTATTAAGTATGCTCTCGTGTACGCAGAAAGAAAATCAGCGCAGTCCGGTGGACGCATATTGTTCCGATTATATCGAGGGAGTCGGGTATGAACCTGTTCCCGCCGATTATGGGACAACAATTGATATGCAGGCGTTTCGGGAGGCAGTCGGCAATGCGATCAATGTTCTGGCAGAAGAACTGGACCTCGACCAGAGCGGATGCTATCTCAATCCTTCTGTGGAAAGCGACGATCAGGGACTGCTTTCGCAGATTGATTCGATGAATGCATATCTGGAGGCGGAAATTACATACGACCTGGTGGAAAAGACGGAAGTAGTCAACAAAGATGTCATCCACACATGGCTGTCTTTCGACAACGGAAAAGTTTCTGTCGACGAGGAAGCTGTGGCGGAGTATGTAAGCTCACTGGCAAAGAAATACAACACCGCATACCGAAAAAAAGAGTTTAAGACGACAGCGGGGGAGACAGTTACCATTGAAAACTGTGTTTATGGATGGAAAATTGACAAGGAGGGAGAGGCTGCCCAGATTCTGGAGGATTTAAAGGGCAAAAAACCCGTTACGCGCGAGCCGGTCTATTCTCAGAGAGCCAATAGTCACGGGGATACCGACTATGGGGATTCTTATGTGGAGATAAATTTAAGCGCGCAGCATCTGTATCTGTACAAGGACGGTAAAATGGTGGTGGAGAGCGATTTTGTTTCAGGCAATCTCTCAAAAGGCTATGTGACGCCGCCGGGGATGTTTCCGCTGACTTACAAGACGCTTGACGCGACGTTGCGCGGGGAGGGCTATGCGACGCCCGTAAAATTCTGGATGCCTTTTAACGGAAACATCGGTATGCATGACGCCACATGGCGCAAGAGCTTCGGCGGCAGCATTTTTAAAACAAACGGATCTCACGGGTGCGTAAACCTGCCTTATTCGGCGGCAGAGAAGATCTATGAAAATATTGACAAAGGGTATGCCGTGATTGCTTATATTGAGCCGGGAAAAGAGAGCGAGATGGAAGTGCCGCAGGAATCGTCCAAGGTAAGCCAGGTGATCGCACTGATCAACTCTATCGGTTCTGTAACGCAGGAAAGCGAGGGTGTGATTGCACAGGCCCGGGGGATGTACGATGCGCTGACCGAGGAGGAGAAAGCGCAGGTCGGCAATTACGGAATACTGACGTCTGCAGAGCGATATCTGATGCAGTTGAAAGGCATAATTCCATGGGATGCACCGGCGGACCAACAACAGCAGCCGGCAGACCAGCCGCCGCAGCAGCCGGCAGACCAACAACAGCAGCCGGCAGACCAGCAACCGCAGCAGCCGGCAGACCAACAACAGCAGCCGGCAGACCAGCCGCCGCAGCCGGCAGATCAGCAGCCGCAGCAGCCGGCGGACCAACAACAGCAGCCAACAGACCAACAGCAGCCTGGATAAGTGATAGAATAACGGGTGTAACGGAGCAACAGTCGGTGAAAAGACGTACAAGAACAGACATGATATTATACTGAAGACTGAATAATACGCGGAGGCGGCGTTTCCTATTTCCTAAGCGGGAGAATGGAAGCGCCGTTTTTTCATGTGATAGAAAGACCTTATTTCTGTGTAGTGTTAAGGGTTATGACTTTCCTGAAATATCATGCGCACTTGTGCGAAAGGTAGTTTGTCTCTAAAGCGCCAGCGCTCGCAGTTCTTTTTCCAGTAAGCATCTCTCTTTACAGGGGACTTATAGATGTTTAAAGAAAAAATACGTTTTTGAAAGTTTCTTATGCGCGATTTGATGGATTCGATTCGTAAATATTATTTGATACAAAGGAAAAAAATGTTATAATACATAATATATTTGGAAAACAGTCTGGCTAGTATTTAGGTAATCTTTTGAATTATTGTTGGATAAGAGCCGTGTAAGACTTTTAGTAGCGGTATTTTATGATAAAAAGTGGTACAATAATTGATAAATCATACCATTGTTTATACATCACAAAAATAGAGTAGATATGGTACAAAAAAATAATTGAAAAGAGGAGAGATTATGAATATGGTACAGGTTTCTATTGAGAAATTACTGCTTGATCCTAATAATTACAGGCTTAGAGGTGAAGAAAATTATAGATACGAAGAGGATAAAAATGCAGCTAATGTGCTGGTTCAAAAACGCGTTTTAAAAATGTTACGGGGGGAAAATTCTGTTAACATAAAAGATTTATTAAACAGTTTTAAAGAGAACGGATATCTTAATATTGATAATATTATTGTCAGAAAAGTAGAAAATAAGGATTTATATATCGTGGTGGAGGGAAACCGAAGAGTCGCAACATTAAAG
Source organism: uncultured Roseburia sp. (assembly GCA_947088345.1). Taxonomy (GTDB): domain Bacteria; phylum Bacillota; class Clostridia; order Lachnospirales; family Lachnospiraceae; genus Roseburia. The sequence continues at coordinate 86,917 of CAMUGE010000004.1, read as the reverse complement.
GTTTTAAAGAATTTATATGAGGATGGAATGGATATTGGGAAGTTAGATCCTGATATTTTCAAAAATATGGATGTTGTTCTATATGATGTTAACGACAGGGATTATGAAATTTTAATGGGGTTGCGTCATGTCAGTGGTATTAAGGAATGGGGAGATTATGAGCAGTCCGAGCTGATCTCGAACCTGATAAGAAAGTATAAAATGACAATCAGGGAAATATCCGAAAGTTTGGGTTTAACGCCTTTAAAAGTAAAAAGAAGACTTAATACGTATTATGCATTGGAGATATTTAGAAATGATCCGGATTATGGGGATGAGTTTGCACCAGGCAGACTGTCATCCATCTTCTATGAAATAATGGGAAAAGCGGAGATCAGAGACCAATGGTTGGGATGGGATGCGGATTTGAATGCATTTACGAATAAAATGAATATGAGAAGGCTTTTTTCGTAGCTTGTTCCATGTGAAAATGATAGTGGCGAGAGAATAGAGGCTATCATTACAAAACGGGATGAAATACGGATGCTTGTAAAATTTATCATGGATGAGGAGGCGCTGAACAAACTGGAAGAAAGTAGAAACGTAGGTGTGGCATTAGAGGAAAGTCAGTTATATTCAAAAGAAGGATTTAAAAATAGATTAAAGCAAATGCTTAGTATTTTAAGTAAACTTAATTTGGGAACATTAACGGAGCTCACAGATGAAGATAAAATAATAATCAATGATATATTAAGAAAAATGGATAATCAAAAAGAAATGATCAGGAAACTTATCATGTAAAAATACGAGGAGTTACGAATGAAGATATGAGTTATTTCTACGAAAAAGAAAAAAATTTAGAGAAACAATTGAAAAATTAGTTGTATTTTCTGACCAGATCAATGATGTATATACATTGTATGAAAAGATTTACGATAAAGCAGATATAGGTGAGATTTTTAAATTAGCAGAAGATATTAGTGTATTTTTTGAAACAGTAAAAGAAAATTATAATTATAATCTTTTTAAAATAGATACAGATACTTTGTTTTATTCGCTGGATTCTCATTATAAGGATGATTTGGTTAATATTACGAAAGTAATTGAGCAGATTTCAGCCGATGGCTTTGAAAAGCTTTGTGCATTATTCTTAAAGGAAATTGTTAAGTGTGAATCAGTAAACGCGACACAACGTTCACATGACCAGGGAATAGATTTTGTTGGATAGAAAAAATATGTGCAATGTTTAACTGCAGAAGAGCAGAATAGTAATTTATTATATGTGATTGGTCAGGCAAAGCATTATACTAACCAAAGTGTGGAGACAAGTGAAATTAGAGAATTAGCAGGTTCGGTTTATTTATTAAGAGCTAATAATTTTGCCAAAAAGAGAAATGAGAAAGGTGATAAAGTTATATACAGTAATTTGAAGATAGATGCGTTTACACCGGTAGTGCCATGTTTTATTACATCAAATTATTTCTCAAAGTATGCATACATATTATGTAAAAATGCATCTATCATTGCAGTTGACAGATTAAGTCTTAGCCTGAATTTTTTGTTTTCCAATAAATTTAAAGGAATGAGTCAAAAGGATATACTGAAAGAAATTCTGAATGTACCAAGAATCAGTTAAAAATATAATGTCGGGGCTGTCGCACTAAGAAACAGTGATACAAAATTTAGTTATTCAAAACTTTTATCTATACTATATATTGTATGTACTATGCTTAGTGCGACAGCCCCATTTTTACATACATTCTATAATCTTTACATTCCATGGTGAAATCGTAATCCGATCACCCTCTGATACCAGCTTGCCGCTAAGAAGTTCCGTTCCGTCATTTTCAATATGAGAAACAGTTTGTTCGGTTCCCGAATAATTGAAATAATAGCAGAGCATTCTGCCAAAATCGTTTTTTCCGCGCTTGATAATGATCGGGAAATGAATTTTTTCATGCCATGGTTCTAAGACGCACACTTCTTTCAGATAGTCGCTCAAAATCTTTTCAAACAGAGGCCCTTCAAAAAACGCCCCGAAATAAAGTGACGAACCTTTTCCGAATTTATTTTTTGCCGCAGCCGCATAGCGGTTCCAGGCGGGATGGTCGTAAATTGCGACAGGCGAGGCAAAGTCGCAAAGACAAAGTTCCATCCATTCGTGCGCCACAGCCGAAAGTTCCGTTTCGGCGTCAGTGGGGCGGGAGACAACGCGCACGTCTTTGGGGATAGTAAACTGATCGTAGTGGAGGCCAAGACACTTGTTCAGAATGTGAGGCTGTGTGTCATGGTAAATCTTCAGATGTTCGTCTGAAAATGCACTGCGGAATGTTGCGATCAGGTGTCCGCCGTTTCTTACGAAGTCCGTCAGCGCATTCAGCAGATCATCGTCAGCGCTGTAGAGCGCCGGTACTACGAGACAGCGATAATTGCCAAAGCTGCGTTCGTCGGATGATATTATGTCAAACTCAAGATTCATGCGGTACATGGCGTCGCAAAGCCAGCGCAGAATCCGGTTGTAGCTGTGTTCCCCGAGAGAACCGACCGGAAATTCGGTGAGGCCGCTTAAGGATGCATTGTCAAGCATAACGGCAACGCGGTTTTCTTTTCGGATGTTTTTCAGCCGGTCGCCAATGCGCTTTAGTTCCTCGCCGATACAGCAGCTCTCCAGATAGGTCTCGTTTTCTGAAAAATCATGTGAGAGCACACCTTTCCAGTAACTTTCAATCGCATTATGTATAGAATGCCAGTGCCAGTACATGACGCTGTTGGAGCCGTTTGAGATATGGCTGTAGGCCAGAAGCCGAAGCTGTCTTGGATAGGGCAGCCACTGGGGATTTCCCTGTGCCTGCGTTTCAAGAATCAGATAATTGTCATGTTTTAAGCCGCGCGCAATATTGCCGCAGACCGTAACTTCCGCTCCGGTAAGGTCGTCCTGCGACGGATGGTAGATATCACACCCTGCGACGGTCAGGCATCTGGCAGCTTCAAATTGATTGACTTCCGGCTGGTATCCGTAAGAATGCGTGGTCCATCCAAAGTCGAAATTTTGTGTGATAAACTGGTCGTCTCTTTTATAGGTTTCAATAATGTCAGACTGCCAGTTTAAAAAGGTTGTGACAAGCAGGCGCTGGAATTTTTTAAATTCTGCCGAGAGACTCTGGTTAATTGTGCCCCGCACGTCAGGAAAATCTTCCCATGCGTTAATGCGGTTGCTCCAGTAGTCCAGACCGAACACACGGTTTAATTCGTCAAGATCGGAAAATTCTGACTTTAAATAGTCGACAAACATCTGCTGTACGCGCGGCCCTGCTGTTCCGTAACTTTTTGTCTCGTTGTCCAGCTGAAAACCTATGATGTGAGGAATGTCTCTGATATGTTCCATCAGTGCAGTGATCATGCGTTTGGCGTGCTTTAAATAGCCGGGGTGCGTGATATCCATATTCTGGCGGTGACCGTATAGTTCCCGCCCGTTTTTGGTTACGGCGAGCAGGTCGGGGTATTTTGTGACGAGCCATGTCGGCACGGCATAGGTGGGCGTTCCGATAATGACAGAAATATTGTGTTTTGCTGCAGCTTCAAGCATTCGGTCAAGATGTGTAAAATCGAACACGCCGTCCCGCGGTTCTAACGTGCTCCAGGTGGATTCCGCAATCCGGATTGTATTCATGCCGGCCTTTTCCATCAGTTCCATGTCCTTTTCCACGCGGTCACAGGGAAGATATTCAGAATAGTATGCGGCTCCGAAAAGTATTTTGTCTGTTTTCATAGATGGATTCCTTTCTGCTTAGATTGCTCTATTATAGCATAAACACTGTCAATTTCAATCGGCGATTTTGTCGTTACAGGGCGCTTTTTGCGGTTTCCGCCGTGTGGTCATGCCGGTGAGCGCGCCTGTCGGACATGATTTGACGCATTCGCCGCAGCGGATGCATTCCGAAGAATTTGGATTTTTGCAAACGTCGATATCCATCTTGCAGTGTGTGCGGCAGAGTCCGCAATTGGTGCATTTGGAGCGGTCAATCTGATACCGGCGGATACTGACCGGATTAAACATACCGTAAAATGCGCCCAGCGGGCACAGGTAGTGGCAGAACGGACGGAAAATCAGGATGGATGCAAGGATTACGAGCATGAGGATCAGCAATTTCCAGGAAAACAGAAAGCCGATTGCCTGACGAAGCGGCCGGTTTGCAAGCAGCAGCGGGATTCCTCCTTCCAGTGTGCCAGCAGGGCAGATGTATTTGCAAAACCATGGGGTGGAGATACCGAACTTATCTGCAGTCAAAATCGGAAGAAAGATCACAAAGATCAACAGGATCAGATATTTCACCCATTTTAAGATGTCATTCGCTTTTTTGGGGACTTTTATTTTTCTGGTCGGAAGTTTATGCAGCAGTTCCTGAATCAGGCCGAACGGGCAGAGCCAGCCGCAGACAAAACGTCCTGCGAGAAGTCCGACAAATACAAGAAAGCCTGTGACATACATGGAAAATCCGTATGTTGTGCTGCCCTCGACTGCCTGCATGGCGCCGATCGGGCAGGAGCCGAGCGCGCCCGGACAGGAATAGCAGTTTAGTCCCGGGACACATGCCGATTTTAGCTTTCCTCTGTAGATGGTACCATGAAAGAAGCCCTGCACATGGGCGTTCGTGGTAAAGGCAAACAGCGCCTGCACAAGTTTTCGCTTATCCAATGCCGATACACTCCAGACAGATATTGACGGCCTTTGCAAGAACGGTTTGTGCCTCGCCGTTTATCAGACCTGTTATCATAAGCGCAAAAGCTGCTGTCAGAAAGAAAATCTGAAACAGCCTCCGCTTGTGGATTGGGTTTTTCATTTTCAATTGCTCCTCTCTATTCCGGAAATATTATAATATAATATGGTAGTTTGCGCCAATAAAATTTACAGAAAAATGTATAAAAATAGCATTGCATTTTTTGGCTATCTATACAATAATAAAATAGATAAAACCTGTTTCAAGGATAAATAAAAACGAGGGATAGGAAAGATGGAAGAAAAAGAAACGCTTACAATTGCGGATGTGGCGGAGGCGCTCGGCGTATCAAAAACGACGGTATCAAGGGCAATATCCGGCAAAGGCAGAATCGGAAAAGAGACAAGGGAAAAGGTACTTGCATTTATAGAAGAGCATAATTTTAAACCGAATATGATTGCAAAGGGACTTGCGAAGTCGAAGACATACAATATCTGCGTCGTGATGCCGCGTGATTACGAGATGGTAGACTGGAATTTTTTTCAGACATGTCTTTTCGGCATTCAGGAGAGGGCTCAGATGGCGGAATATGATATTTTATTGACCATGTGCCGGATGGACGATATTTCTTCGCTCGAGCGCATAATCGACGATCATAAAGTAGACGGCGTGATACTGATGCGCACAGTTTTAAAAGATATACAGATTGAATTTATGCTGCAGAAAACGATTCCGTTTGTGACAATAGGAAGTTCCAATTACAAAGGCGTGGTGCAGATGGATCATAATCACCGCAGCGCCTGCCGGGATCTGACGCTTGGAATTTTAAAAAAGGGCGTTAAGCGGATTGCGCTGATTGGGGAGGATGACGGTTACATAGTGACGCAGAGCCGGCTGAGCGGCTATTTCGACGCGTTTGTCAAAATGGATAGAAAAGTGGAAGATAAACTTCTTTTTTTAAGCCCCGAAAATCATCTGAGCGTGGATAAAAGTGTGGAGGGTGCGCTCGCGGAAGGGGTAGAATGTATACTCTGTATGGACGATTCGGTGACAAGGCGCGTACTGAAAGTGTTAAGGGAGAGCAAAGTCAGCGTGCCCTCGGATGTCTGGGTCGCTTCTTTTTTTGACAGTACCATACTGGCGGATAATGTTCCGTCCATTACGTCGCTTTCTTTTGATTCGAAAGAACTTGGGATGGAGGCGTGCCGTGTCCTGCTTGACATGATTGAGGGCGTTACGGTGGCGGAACGCACACTGCTTCCTTATGAAGTTGTATGGAAAGGGTCTACCATTTAATTCCAATTTTGTGCATTTTTGCCAAAAAAGATGAGAAGTAATTATAAAATATGGACATTGACACTCATAGGTCATAATGCTAAAATCTTTTTAGAACAACCGATTGCGCAACTGCAAATGCAAGGATTTGCGCATGCAGTCCATAAGTTTTCATGCGGTATTTTTTTTCGGATGATGGAAAAATACGGCGCGAACGTTTGGGCTGTCATGCCGCCGTGCATAATAGATGCGGCAAACGGAAAGAATGGTACTTAATTATTAATGAGTTCAAAGGGAGGACTTGAAAATGAAAAAGAAAGTAGTAAGTATACTGTTATGTGCAGCGATGGGCTTCTACGATGCTTGCCGGCTGCGGCGACAAAGGAAGCGATAATGCGGATGCAAACAACAATGCGAACGCGGGCGCAGATAATGCGGGGGATGCAGATGCAGACGCAGACAATGCAGGCGGCAATAAACCGGCGGCAAGCGGCGAGACGGTTTCCTTAAAAGTATGGGCGGCAGAGGAAGACCAGAACCTGACTAACGAATTAATTGAAGAGTTTAAAGCGGCAAATCCGGATCAGACATTTGAAATTACGGTGGGCGTGGAGTCTGAGTCAACGGCAAAGGATACCATCTTAATTGACCCGGAAGCAGCGGCAGACGTATTTGCATTTGCAAGCGATCAGATTGTTGATCTTGTCAATGCCAATGTACTTCAGCCGGTACAGAATGTGGATACGGTGACAAACGGCAATGTGGCAGGTTCTGTGGAAGCCGCTACAGTTAACGATACATTATACGCGTATCCGTTCTCCGCAGACAACGGATACTTCTTATTCTACGACAGCAACGTCGTAAAAGATCCGAGTTCCTGGGATGCAATTTTAAAGGACTGCGAAGCAGCAGGAAAGAAAGCCGGCATGGTTATGGCTTCCGGCTGGTATAACGCAGGATTTTTCTACGGCGCAGGCTTTACCACAACATTAAATGCGGACGGCAGCACCACAATCGACTGGGCAGGCACATCCTCAACCGGCGTCAAGGGAACCGATGTCGTACAGGGAATGCTTGACATTGCAAATCATTCCGCATTTATGCCGATCACGGATGGCGATACGGCAAACCAGATCGCAACAAACACACTTGGCGCCATTATCTCCGGTACATGGGATGCGGACGCTGTACAGACAGCGTTTGGCGACGGATATGCGGCAACCGTTCTTCCGACCTATACATGCGCAGGCAAGCAGGTTCAGATGGGATCGGCGGCAGGCTATAAATTTATCGGTGTAAACGCAAACTCCCCGCAGGTTGGCTGGGCAATGGAACTTGCGCTTTATCTGACAAACGACGGCAGCCAGGCAAAACGTTTTGCACAGAGACAGATTGGTCCGTCCAGCATTACGGTAAGCGCATCTGACGATGTTGCATCCAACATTGCGCTTGCGGCAGTGACAGAGCAGAACGGTGCGAACGGCGTTGTTCAGATGGCGGGACAGAGCTACTGGGACCCGACAAAGAGCTTTGGCGAGATTATCGCACAGGGCAATCCGGACGGAACCGATTTACAGGAACTGCTTGACAATTTAACGGCAGCGACAGCACAGGTGCCGGCACAATAAACAATCGTTTCGGAATAGCCGGGACACGTTATTTATGAATCAAAAAAGCCCACATACGAAATCTCTTACGTGCGTGGGCTTTTTCTATACTCACATCAAGGGAGAAAGTTCTTTGATCTGTAATCTTAGAAAGGCATGGTGCTTGCATGAGTGGAAAAGTAAAAAGCAAAGAAAATCCGATTGCCGGTTTTTTTGCAGGTATCGGAGCATTTTTTAAGGAGTTTGGAACGGCGCTTGCAAACGGCGATACGGCGGTGAAAGCTTCGCTTCTTGTGGCGGGGGCCGGATATTTTAAAAGGAAACAGATAGTAAAAGGAATCCTTGTCACACTATTTGAAGTTGCAGTTATTTTGTATATGGTACTGATCGGTTTTCCGTATATCGCACAGCTTGGCAGTCTTGGAACGGTACAGCGGCAGATGGTGTACAATCCGGCTACCATGAAAAACGAGGTCAACGACTATGACAATTCGCTGTTAATTCTGCTGTTCGGCATTATCAGTCTCTGCGGCCTGATTGTGTCTCTGCTTCTTCTGATCGGCAATGTAAGAAATGCATACCGCATTCAGAGGCTTGCCGAGACAGGAAAACATGTCAATACATTTAAAGAAGACTGCAATGCAATGTTAAACGATAAATTCCATTTTACACTGCTGGCTCTGCCGGTACTTGGCGTTATTGTTTTTAACATTATGCCGCTGATCGTTATGATTTGTATTGCATTCACCAATTATGATTCCAACCATATGCCGCCGGCTACGCTGTTTACATGGACAGGGATTGCGAACTTTAAAAGCCTGTTTGAGACGAGCATAACGGCAACATTTGGTTATACGTTCCGCAAAATTTTAGTATGGACGTTAATCTGGGCATTTCTTGCGACAGCGACCACATATTTTGGCGGTATTATTCTTGCGCTTTTGATTAACAGCAAGCTGACAAAGATGAAAAAACTTTGGAGGACGCTGTTTGTCGCTGCGATCTCCGTTCCGCAGTTTGTCACCTTACTTTTGCTGCGCAACTTCTTTGCAAATACAGGTATTGCAAATACGTTTTGTACGAGCATCGGACTGACCGGGTTTTTGCAGGACGCTGGTTTGATTTCCACAAATTATATCCCGTTTCTGACGGATCCTACCTGGGCGAAAATCACGATTATTGTAATTAATATCTGGGTGGGCGTTCCGTATCTGATGCTGATTGCAACCGGCGTTTTAATGAACATTCCGGAGGAGTTAAAGGAGAGCGCAAAAATTGACGGTGCGAATCCGTTTCAGATTTTCCGCAAAATTACAATGCCGTATATGTTCTTCATCACAGGCCCTTACCTTGTGACGCAGTTTACGGCAAACATCAATAACTTTAACGTAATATACCTGCTGACGCAGGATGTTTATACGACGACAAACCAGAAAATGTCGGCGTCGTTCGGCAAGGAGATCGACCTTCTGGTGACATGGCTGTACCGGCTGACCAGCGAGCAGTACAACTATAAGATGGCGTCAGTCATCGGTATCTGCGTATTCGTTGTCTGCGCAGTCTTTACGCTGCTTGCGTTTAACTTCCTGATTAAAGGAGATAAGGAGGAGACATTTCGATGAGTAAGAAAAAAGTAATCAGTTCCGTTTTGATTCATGTTGTACTTACATTGCTCGCTGTTATCTGGATTACGCCGATTATCTGGCTGATTGTTACCTCCTTCAGTGGTTACGACGGAATGAATACCAGCCGGTTTTTCCCTGAAACATGGTCGATCAGCAATTATACGCGTATTCTGTTCCATCCGGATACGGTATCACAGTTTCCGAAGTGGTTTATGAATACATTTATTATCGCGATATTTACCTGCCTCATCTCCACATCTTTTGTGCTGATGGTCAGCTATGCGATGAGCTGTATGCGCTTTAAAGGAAGAAAGGCGCTGATGAATCTTGCCGTTATGCTGCAGCTGTTCCCGGGCTTTTTGTCCATGATCGCGATCTACTTTATATTAAAGGCGGTCAATCTGACAAACAGCCATATCGGTATGATACTTGTCTACTCCGGCGGCGCAGGTTTGGGCTATCTGGTGGCAAAGGGATTTTTCGATACGATTCCCACGTCGCTGCGCGAGGCGGCTTACCTGGAGGGCGCGTCCGAGGCGAGGACATTTTTTACAATCGTGCTGCCTCTTTCAAAACCGATAATTGTATACACGGTAATCAGTTCGTTCTTAACGCCGTGGACGGATTTTGTATTTGCAAAAATAATTTTAAACTCCGGTATATCGACAGACTGGACCGTAGCGATCGGCCTGTACAACATGCTGCAGCGTCAGCTGCTTCCGAGCTACTTCTCAAGGTTCTGCGCCGGAGGCGTATTGATCGGTATACCGATCGGTATTCTGTTTGTGATTATGCAGAAGTTCTACGTGGAGGGAATTACAGGCGGTTCTGTAAAAGGTTAAATTTCCGGGAATCATGTTGGTTAGTGTGAAATATAAACTTTTCACACGGCGATTTGTGTCTGCGCGCTGCCTGTCACAAACTCGCTTATCTGTAAAGGCAGCGCAGAAATGGGGACTATAATGGAACAATTGGTTTTGAATCTGATCCACAGGCCGGAGATGGTTCCGGAGTATGCGGAGAAAGTGACAGGACATGGAAAGACAGAGGATATCGGGAGAAAAGCGCTTCTGACCGAATCCTTGGATATCTTTAAGACACAGCAGGAGGCGGCGCATAAGAATGGGCTTAAGGTAACGATCCAGATGACATATGCAAGTCTGTTTAATGATGAGGCCGTGGCGTTGGCCAAGGAGCATCATGAAAAATACGGGGATGAGATTGCGCTCTCACTGCTCGGTCTTCCGTGCAGGGAGTTTCGGGAGAAATATCATACGAAAGACTTCTGTATCTGGATGTTCTCAATGGAAGATAAAAAAGAGATTGTAAACGACGTATTTGAAAAATTTCATGAGAGGTTCGGATTTTATCCGGAGTCGACCGGTTCCTACTATATGGATGCGGAACTGACCAATTATATCAAAGAGAAATATCCGATGGTAAAGTGTGCCGTTGCGACCTGCTGGGAGGAAGGGCCGAAAGCTTATCATACCTGCAATAATTCGTGGTATACGCTGTTTGACGGCGGTCCGTGGGCGCCTTGGATTCCGTCGAAACAGAATACGCATGCGCCTGCGGCAAATGAGGCCGAGGACAGCGGCATTGTGGCGATCCCGCATTTATCGCGAGATCTGATTGCATGTTATGACGGAAATGGTTCCAATTTTGGCACGCATCCGCAGAATGTGCTGCGCGGAATGATTTACGACTCGAAGACATGGGAATATCCGTACCTTTATAATCTGATTGACCAGTATCGAGCGCTTGCAAAGTATAATAACGGGTATGCCTACAATATGATGTTTGTGGGACCGGGCTGGATGAACAAGATGGGCCGCTGGGAAGCGCCGTATGAGCTGTTAAAGAAATCTTATGAAGACGGATGCGCTTATTACGGTCAGCTGAAGAAAGAGGGAAAACTGCTTGATCTTACGATGGCGGAGTTTGCGGATTATTACAGGGAGAAAAAGCATTACACCGAACCCGAATGCGCGTTGTGGCGCGATATCTTATATGGTTCTGATAAGCAGGTGTTCTGGTACTGCGACCCGTTCCTGCGCGCCTGTGTCAATATGGACCAGGGCGGCGCAATCGTCGATTTGCGCCCGTATGCGGCAAAATTAAAATGGGAAGTCGGAATCGGCACAAAACATGTGCAGGACGCGTCTTACCCGTTCCTGATTCAGGAAAAGTACAGGGCCGGCTATTTTACGCACTATGCGGGCGAGGGAACGGTAAGAAGCGCGAAAGTCTGCTACAATGGCGAGGAAGTGGATTTGTGTCTCTGCCGTACCAAAGCGCATTTTTCTGAGGAAACGTCTGCTGACGGCAAAGTGACAAGAATACTGACACTTGATCCGGTCGAGATTGAATTTGACGGGCTTACTGTGACATTACAGACAAAAGAGTATTTTGCGGAGGGAAGCGGCAGCATAAAAATTGAACGCACGATTCTTAAGATGAGCGATCCGGGTGCAAAAGTGGAAATTAACGAATATATGGTTGCCTGCTATGGCACGACGGAATATCCGGAGGATATGACCGGTATTACGCTGACCTGCCAAAAAGGAGAGAGCGCGGAAAGAATTTCTTACGAGTATAAGTGCCGCGAGGCCGCATTGACAGGTGCGGATGAAGTAAGCGCTGTCATTCCGGCAATTGAAACAAAAGTATCGCTGACATCCGATTCCGAAGCGGAGGGCTATATTCGCGAGGGATATGCATTTTCTCCGATCTTCACGTTAGGGTATCAGAAAACAATGTCTGAAAGGGAGGTATTTGCGACATGGCTCAATCTGGAAAAGGCAAATTAAATTATAGGTGTCCGTCCTGCTTCCTGCGTGACCTTGACATCGATATGTTTTACGATAAAGACAAAAAGGAATATTACTGCCTGCGCTGCCAGTATACCGGGACCGAGGAGGATATTCTGAAAAAAAATGAAATGATCCGTTTCCGTTACCGGGCAATGATGGACAGATTTGAAAAGTTTGATTTTGATTAAATTGAATGGCTGCTTCACTGCAAACGCGCGGTGTGTGCAGCCATTTATCATAGGAGGAAAAGATGGGATTTCATTTAAAAAAATTGGCCGATCCAACATATTTTATGGAAAACAGGATGCCGGCGCATTCTGACCATGTGTGTTATGCAAATGAAAAAGAGGCGGAAAACAGGTATTCTGGTGCCGCCGCTTACCAACAAATGGGACGGCGGATTTCAAGTGTACCGGGTCTGCCGGATGTACTCGGTAAGAAGAGCAGTTTTCGCCTTTTTCTGGACGGCAGCTTTTATTTTCACTATGCGAAAAATCCGGCGCAGGTGATACAGGGATTTGAGAGGACAGATTACGACTGCAGAAACTGGGACTGTATATCTGTGCCGGCGCATATCCAGATGGAAGGATACGATATTCCGCAGTATGCAAATGTGCAGTATCCGTGGGACGGGCGGGAGGAGATCTGGACGGATGAATCGCCGTCTGCGTTTAATCCGACCGCATGTTATGTGAAATATTTTACGCTTCCCGAAGGGTTTCGGAAAGAGAAAGTATTTATCTCTTTTCAGGGCGTCGAGAGCGCGTTTGCCGTCTGGCTAAACGGCAGTTATGTCGGATTCAGCCAGGATACGTTTTCGCCGGCAGAATTTGATCTGACGCCATATCTTTTTGACGGAGAAAACAAGCTTGCCGTTATGGTGTTTAAGTGGTCTGTCGGAAGCTGGTGTGAAGATCAGGATTTCTTCCGGTTTTCCGGTATCTTCCGCAGCGTTTATCTGTATACGGCGCCGTGCGTGCATCTGGAGGATCTGCGCGTTGTGCCGCATCTGGAGGAGGATTGCGGCAATGCCAGGCTTTCGGTCGGAATGTCCGTTATGGCAGACGGCAGCGCGGCCGGGCCGGTGACGGACTGGATTGCCGGTGACGGCGCAGGCGCTGATTTGGCGGGCGAGAGTGGGCGTCGACAGAACGGCAGCGGTTATAAGGAGGAGAAACCGGTTGGAAAAGTGAAATTTTCGCTGCTGGAACTGGGGCGGCTCGATACAGTGCGGGCAGGTCTTGAACAAAATGCGGTTTCTGTTATAATGGAACAGGAAGAAATGATTTTTGCACATTCCTGCTTTACTTATCCGGTCAGCGAGCCAAAGCTCTGGAGTGCGGAATGCCCGAACCTTTATGAACTGCGGATACAAATGTTTGATTTGGACGGAAATCTGACAGAAGTGACGTCACAGCGATTCGGTTTTCGGCGGTTTGCCTTAAAAGACGGCATTATGCAGATTAACGGAAAGCGTATTGTATTCAAAGGGGTGAACCGGCATGAATTTTGTGCAGAGGGAGGGCGCGTCGTGCGCTTTGAGGACGCGCTTACTGATGTGATTACAATGAAGCAGAATAATATCAATGCGATCCGTACCAGCCATTATCCAAACAGTGTCGGAATCTATGAACTGTGCGATACATTCGGGCTCTATATGATTGCCGAAAATAATCTCGAATCGCACGGGTGCTGGGATGCAGGACATTTTCGCAAAAATGCGCCTGAAGATATGATCGTTCCGGGGGACAACGAAAAGTGGGAGGCGCGGATGTGCGACCGTGTCAATTCCTGCTACCAGAGGGACAAAAACCATTCCTCCATATTGATCTGGTCCTGCGGAAACGAAGCGTTCGGCGGTAAAGTGATCTATGCGATGTCACAGAAATTCCGTGTGCTGGACGGGGAGCGCCTGGTTCATTACGAAGGGATCTACAATGACAGGCGCTATGAGGGCACGAGCGATATGGAGAGCCAGATGTATCCGTCAGTGGAGCGCATTGAAAAATATCTGGAAGAGAACAAAGAGAAACCGTTTCTCTGCTGCGAATATACGCATGCAATGGGAAATTCCTGCGGCGCGATGCATAAATATACGGATCTGACTGACAGCAACCCGCGGTATCAGGGCGGATTTATCTGGGATTATATTGATCAGGCGATTTTAAGGAAAGACAGGTACGGCGGAGAATTTTTTGCCTACGGCGGTGATTTTCTGGAACGTCCGACGGACTATAATTTCAGCGGAAACGGGATCTGTTATGGGGACCGGACGATATCGCCCAAGATGCAGGAAGTAAAATTTAATTATCAAAATATCAGTATTGTAATTTCGGACGCGTCATTTGCTGTTACAAATAAAAATCTTTTTACCGACACAAAGGAATATCATTGTCGATTCCTGCTGCAAAAGGATGGAATCCCGGTGAAAACCAGAGAGGCAAATATTTCTGTGGCTCCCCTTTCGGAACAGACATTCCCGCTGCCGGAGGAATTACTTGAGAACTGGGACGATACGGCAGAATATGCGGTTACGGTTTCCTTTGTTCTAAAGGAGGATATGATCTGGGCAAAAGCCGGACATGAGGCGGCCTTTGCACAAAAAGTTTATGCTCCCAGAAAGACGGTAAAGTCGAAAGAGAATCAAAACGGAGCGAAACTTTCGGTCATCCACGGGAAATGGAACCTTGGCGTAAAAGGGGAAAATTTCGACGCGCTCTTTTCCTGCAATTGCGGGGGGCTTGTATCTTACCGCTATATGGGCAGGGAGATGATCGAGCGTATGCCGATGCCGAATTTCTGGCGTGCGCCGATTGACAATGATACCGGAAGCCGTTTTCCGGCCGAGAAATCGCAGTGGAAAATAGCGAGCATGTATATCGGCATCAGCAGTACGGGACTGTTTGAATATCAGCCGCCGCAGATCAGTGAATCCGATCATGCCGTGTCCATAACTTATACCTACTATATGCCGACAACGCCGGAGACGCGCTGCAGCGTTAGGTATACGGTATATGGCGATGCGACCGTGGAGACAACATTAAGCTATACGCCCGAAGCATCGCTTGGCGATATGCCGGAGTTTGGCATGATGTTCCGGCTTGGCGCGGATTATGACAGATTAGAATGGTACGGGCTTGGGCCGCAGGAAACCTATGCCGACCGAAAACGAGGGGCGAAGCTTGGCGTATACAAAAATCGTGTTGCAGACAACATGGCGGGGTACCTGGTACCGCAGGAGTGCGGCGGCAAGCTTGGCGTGCGCTATGCAAAAGTTACAAATGCAAAAGGGCACGGCATGTTGTTTGAGGGAGATTCGATGATGTTCTCGGCGCTGCCGTACACCCCGCATGAAATGGAACATGCAATGCATCACTATGAGCTGCCACCGGTTCACGCTACGATCGTACGCGCTGCGCTGGCGCAGATCGGCGTCGGAGGGGACGACAGCTGGGGCGCAAAGGTGCATCCGGAGTATCATATAGACGTTTCAAAACCGCTTACTTTTAAGTTTCGGTTCCGCGGGATTTAAAGATGCGGCGAGTATAGCTTTGGATTGGATAAGGAGAGAACATGGATAAATTTATTAAGGGTATGGATTTGTCGACATTGCTTGAATTGGAGCGGTGCGGCGCCGTATATTATGATGAGGATGGGAGAGAGAGAGATCTGCTTTCGATTATGAGAGAGTATGATGTGGATACCATTCGTATTCGCCTCTGGAATCATCCGTGGTCTGAAACAGGAGAGTCTTACGGCGCAGGGGAAAACGACCTGCCGACGTCGCTTGAGATCGGAAAACGCGTGACGGAAGCGGGATTCGGCGTACTGCTCAATTTTCATTACAGTGATTTCTGGGCAGATCCGGGAAAACAGATCAAGCCGAAAGCCTGGAGCAGTTATGGTATAGATGAGTTGGAACAGGCAGTTTATGAATATACGTTAGAGAGTACCAATACATTTCTCGACGCAGGGGTAAATATCACAATGATTCAGGTCGGAAATGAGCTTTCCAACGGCTTGCTCTGGCCCGAGGGCAAGACGCCGAACTATGACAATATTGCAGTATTGGTCAATGCCGGTATCCGTGCGGTGCGGAAATCGCAAATGCTCCACGGCGGGAAGAAAATCCCTGTGATGATACACCTTGACAATGGCGGCAACAATGCTCTTTATCGGGAATGGTTTGACAATTTTACAAAGCGCTGCGAGGAGTTTGAAATCATCGGTTTATCTTATTACCCGTTCTGGCATGGCACGCTTGCCATGTTGAACGATAATATGAACGATATTGCAGAGCGCTATCAGAAAGATTTGGTTGTGGCGGAAGTCTCGATGGGCTATACCATGGATGACTATAAACAGTATGAGAAGCTGTCCGATGAAGAGAGAAAGGGTTATGCGACAAGGCCCGCCCTTGTAGAAAAAATCGAGTATCCGATGACAAAACAGGGGCAGTGCGATTTTATGAAAGATTTCTTAAACCGCATCAGTCATATCAGAGGGGGAAGAGGAAAGGGCTTCTTCTACTGGGAGCCGGCATGGATTCCGGTGCATGGCTCCGGCTGGGCAACGAGAGCGTCGCTTGCCTATATGAACGACGTCGGTCCGTGCGGCAACGAGTGGGCAAATCAGGCGCTGTTTGACTATGAGGGAAGAATAAATCCGGCATTTGCAGTGATCCGCGATTTTAAAGAAGAGGATTGAGACGGTACAATAGAAAAGAGGAAAGTGTGGAGAAATTTGTTGTAGTAGTGAACGGAAAAGGGGAGGCGGGTAAAGATACGCTCTGTGATATAACCGGAAAATATTATCGCACGCGCAATGTCTCGTCGATTGACCCGATCAAAAAAATAGCTTCCGAAAACGGTTGGGACGGCGCAAAAGACAGCAGGTCAAGAAAATTTCTGGCGGATTTAAAAAGTCTGTTTGCCGCATACAATGACCTGCCTACGCGCTATCTGACAGAGCAGTATCAACAGTTTTTGGCAAGTGATGCAGAAATTATGTTTGTTCATATCAGGGAGCCGGAGGAGATTGAAAAATTTATCAATTCTGTCGGCAAAACGCCATGTGTTTCTCTGCTGGTAAGGCGGGAGCAGGCGAACGTCAGCTGGTGGGGCAACGAGGCCGACGACAATGTAGAACAGTTTTCCTATGATTATTATTACAACAATATCCTGCCGATTGAGGCAGTGGAGCAGGATTTTATGGTTTTTTTTGACCGCATGGCAAGAGAGGCCATAAGTAAAGAAGATGGAGGAGGAAATGGCATGATGAAAGAAGAAGTGCTGGCAAAATTTAAGGAATTGTATGGAGACGAGGGGGAGATCGGCGTATATTTTGCACCGGGCCGCGTCAATCTGATCGGCGAACATACCGATTACAATGGCGGGCATGTGTTTCCGTGTGCGCTTACAATCGGCACATATGGCGCCGTGCGCAAAAGAAATGACAGAAAGCTGCGATTTTATTCCATGAATTTTTCGGATCGGGGAATCATCGAATCGTCTCTTGACGATTTAAACCCGCAGAAAGAGGCCGGATGGACCAATTATCCGAAAGGCGTGATGTGGGCGTTTGAAAAAAGAGGCATGAAAGTGCAGCAGGGCATGGATTTTGTACTATATGGCAATATTCCAAACGGATCGGGGCTTTCTTCCTCCGCTTCCGTCGAGGTGCTGACCGGCTATATTTTAAAAGATTTATTTGGCTTTGAGGTCTCCAATCAGGATCTGGCCCTAATCGGACAATATTCGGAAAATAATTTCAACGGTGTAAACTGCGGGATTATGGATCAGTTTGCCATTGCGATGGGAAAGGAAAATCAGGCTATTTTCCTGGATACGGCAACACTGCATTTTGAATATGCCCCGATCGTGTTAAAAGGCGCAAAAATCGTGATTTCCTGCAGCAATAAAAAGAGAGGTCTTGGCGATTCTAAGTATAATGAACGGCGCAGCGAGTGTGAGAGCGCGCTGGCACAGATCGGAGAAGCGATTGGAATCAACACGCTCGGGGATCTGAATGAGGAGCAGTTTGAGCAGTACAAAGACGCGATCAAAGATGAGATCTGCAGAAAGCGCGCGAAACATGCCGTCTATGAGAATCAGAGGACGATCAGGGCAGTTGCGGCATTAAAAGGAAACAATCTGGAATTGTTCGGAAAACTGATGAATGAGTCGCATGTTTCCCTGCGTGATGACTATGAGGTGACCGGAGTGGAACTGGATACGCTTGTGGAGGAAGCATGGAACATTGACGGCGTGATCGGTTCGCGGATGACGGGCGCAGGGTTTGGAGGATGTACAGTCAGTATCGTAAAAGATGAGGCAGTGGACACTTTTATTGAGAAAGTGGGGGCGGCTTACAGAGAAAAGATCGGATATGCGGCCGATTTCTATGTGGTAGAGATCGGGGATGGCCCGCAGAAAATCTGAAAAAAACTTTTGCAACAGCTCTGCGCACCTGCTGCGCAGAGCGTACACGCGCCATGCAGCCTGCTGCATGTGTGCATCGTAAACTTGTGCCCGCTTTTCATGTAATGTCTGCGTCAGGGCGGCACGGGCACAAGTCTGAAAGGGATTTGAGATTTTGCAGAGTAAAATCCAGGGAGGTATAAGCATGGTAAGTGAAAGAATTTTGGATTTAACGCAATATGCGCTTGTGACGGGGTTAATTGAGCCGGCAGACCAGATCTATACGGTAAACCGTCTTTTGGAATTATTTGGCCTCGACGAATTGGAGGAGGATGCGGCGGCTGCTTTTGCAGACAGACCTGATTCAAGATCTATACAGACAGAGGACGACGCCAGGGCGGCATTGGAGGGAATTTTAAGCGATCTGCTCGACTATGCAGCGCAGCAGAAGCTGATTCCGGAGGATACGGTCACATACCGCGATCTGTTTGATACGAAGATTATGGGGACGCTTGTCCCCCGTCCGAGCGCAGTGGCGGCTAAATTTTATGACCTGTATCACAATGAGTCCAAACAGGCCGCAACAGATTATTATTATAAATTAAGCTGTGATTCCGATTACATCCGCAGATATCGAATTAAAAAGGATTTAAAGTGGACCGCGGATACGGAGTTTGGGACGCTGGATATTACGGTAAACCTCTCGAAACCGGAAAAAGATCCGAAAGCGATTGCGGCGGCAAAACTTGCAAGACAGAGCGGTTATCCGAAATGTCTGCTGTGTAAGGAGAATGTGGGATATGCGGGCCGTATCAACCATCCGGCAAGGCAGAACCACAGGATTATTCCGGTTACAATCAATCAGAGCGACTGGTTCTTCCAGTATTCTCCCTATGTCTACTACAATGAACACTGCATCGTATTTAATGCTGAACATACGCCGATGAAGATAGAACGCGCAACGTTTGGCAAGCTGTTGGATTTTGTGTCCCAGTTTCCACACTACTTTGTCGGGTCTAACGCTGATCTGCCAATTGTCGGCGGTTCGATTTTAAGTCATGACCATTTCCAGGGAGGACACTATGAATTTGCAATGGCAAGGGCGCCGTTGGAGCAGGAATTTCATTTCCGTGGATTTGACGATGTAAGGGCTGGAATTGTGAAGTGGCCGATGTCGGTCATTCGAATCAGCGGGCCAGATCAGGAGAGGCTGATTGAGCTGGCGGATAGCATATTGCTTGCATGGCGTTCTTATTCGGATGAAGCAGCGTTTATTTTTGCCGAGACGGATGGTGAGCCGCACAATACGATTACTCCGATTGCGAGAAAAAGAGGGGAAGATTTTGAGCTCGATCTTGTACTGCGCAATAATATTACAACGGAGGAACATCCGCTTGGCGTTTACCACCCGCATGCGAAATTACATCATATTAAAAAGGAAAATATCGGTTTGATTGAGGTTATGGGCCTTGCCGTTTTGCCGGCCCGTTTAAAGGACGAAATGGCGGCGCTTGTGCAGGCGCTGCTTTTGGGAAGCGATCTGCGCAGCGACGAGACGCTTGCAAAACATGCGGACTGGGTGGATGAATTTTTGCCAAAATACGGGTTTGGGAACGATACAAACGGTCTTTCGGGCAAAGTGACAGAGGAGCGGCTTACAAATCTGATTCAGACAGAAATAGGGCTTGTGTTTAATGAAGTATTAAAGGATGCGGGCGTTTATAAATGTACGGAGGAAGGACGCGCCGCTTTCCAAAAATTTATTGATTCTGTAAATGCGTGAGGAAAAATATGATTTCAAGAAAAATAAAAGAGGCCTTTCTCGGAAGCTCCGCCATCCGCGCGATGTTTGTGGAGGGCAGAGAGATGGCAGAGAAATACGGCGCCGATAACGTCTATGATTTCTCTCTGGGAAATCCGGCGACGCCGGCGCCGGCGGCTGTGGGCCGCGCTATATGCGGTCTTGTAAAAGAGGCGGAGGAAAACGGCGCAGCCGGGTCGTTTCAGCTGCATGGATATATGGAAAACGCCGGATATGTTAAGGTGCGTAAGGCGATTGCCGAAAATCTGAACATGCGTTTTGGAACAGATTTTGACAGCGAAAATATAGTCATGACAGTCGGCGCTGCGGGCGGAATCAATATTATCTTTAAAACGATTCTTGATCCGGGGGACGAGGTGATTGTTTTTGCGCCCTATTTTGGAGAGTATCGTCAGTATGCGGCTAATTTTGACGCCAGAATTGTAGAAGCGGCGCCTGATCTTACTGATTTTTTGCCTGATCTTACTGATTTTGCGTCTAAAATTACACCGCATACCAAAGCTGTGATTGTCAATACGCCTAATAACCCGACCGGGGTGATCTATAAACCGGACGCCATGCGAAAAATAGCAAGTATACTGGAAGAAAAACAGAAAGAGTACCATACGGATATCTATCTGATTTCGGACGAACCGTATCGTGAGCTTGTGTATGACGGAAATCAGGAGGATTTCCTGACAGGATATTACCGTAACACGATCGTTTCGTATTCGTTCAGTAAATCTCTGTCACTGCCGGGAGAGCGGATCGGTTATGTTGCAGTTCCGCGGGAAGCGGCGGATGCGGCGGATCTGATCCGCGGGCTTGAGATTTCAAACAGGACGCTTGGATTTGTCAACGCGCCGTCCCTGATGCAGAAAGCCGTTGCCGAATGTCTTGACGAGAAGACAGATATCGCATTTTACGACGAAAATCGGAAATTATTATATGACGGTTTAACCAAGCTTGGGTTTTCCTGTGTCAAACCGGAGGGCGCTTTTTACCTGTGGGTGAAAGTTCCGACAGCGGATGAGGAGACATTTGTGAACGCCGGCAAAAAGTACCATATTATCATGGTAAAAGGCAGCGCGTTCGGCTGTGCGGGATATGTGAGGCTTGCATATTGCGTTTCGCACGAGACGGTAAAAAATTCCCTGCCGGCATTTGAAAAACTGGCCGAAGAACTGCATTTATCAAAAAACGAAGAATAAGGAGCCATATGGAAAACTGGGAGTCATATGTCAGAAAAGTCGTCCCCTATGTGCCGGGAGAGCAGCCGGACAGGGAAAAGATGATAAAATTAAATACAAATGAAAATCCGTATCCGCCCTCGCCAAAGGTGTTGGAAGCGCTGCGACAGCTTGATGCAGACAGGCTGCGTCTCTATCCGGAGCCGGATTGCGGCGTTCTGGTCAATGCGATTGCGCAGTACTATGGGCTTGACAGCAGTCAGGTGTTTGTCGGGGTCGGGTCAGACGATGTGCTGGCCATGATATTTCAGACATTTTTTCAATCAGACCGGCCCATTTTGTTCCCGGACATTACCTATTCTTTTTACGATGTCTGGGCAGATCTGTTTCGTATTCCATATCAGACAAAGCCGCTGGATGAAAATTTCAGAATCCGAAAAGAAGATTATTGTCAGAGGAGCGGCGGTGTGATTTTTCCGAATCCAAATGCGCCGACCGGCGTATTGATGGATCTTTCTGAAGTAGAGGAGATAATTGCCGCAAACCGCGATGTGATTGTGGTCGTGGACGAGGCCTATATTGATTTTGGAGGCGTGTCCGCGCTTCCGCTGATTCAAACATATAAAAATCTGCTTGTTGTGCAGACATTTTCCAAATCGCGTTCCCTCGCCGGAATGCGGATCGGTTTTGCAATGGGAAATCCAAAACTGATCCGATATATCAATGATGTTAAATATTCATTTAATTCTTATACGATGAATCGAACATCGCTTTTGCTTGGGGCGGCGGCGATCAGGGATAGAGAATATTTTGAACAGACAACAGCTAAAATCATACAGACCAGAGAATGGTTAAAACAGGAATTAACAGATCTCGGTTTTTCTTTTCCGGATTCGAAGAGTAATTTTGTGTTTGCCACGCACAAATCTGTTCCTGCAAAACAGATTTTTGAAGCTTTGCAGGAACGGGATATCTATGTGCGCTATTTTGCGAAAGAACGCATTGATAATTATCTGCGTATCAGCGTTGGCACTAGAGAAGAGATGGAACAGTTTATTCATATACTTCGGCAGTATTTTGCATCTTTTTCGTTCCAAAGTAAAAGCACAGCATGCCGCAGGTAAAGAATACAATGGTACTTACGAGTATGATAACGGCGACGGTGTTTGTCATTGTAAAGTTTAAAAGTCCCGGCAGCAAAAGTCCCCATGCGTTGAACAGGATATGAAACAAAATCGAGTTGTGGATTTTTGCCCGGCGGCAGATAAAACCTAACAAAAGTCCGACAAAAAATGCATAGACGCCCTGCATCATATTCATGTGGTACGCGCCGAACAGCAGCGCCTGAAAAATGTTTGCGGCCCAAAACGGCAGGCATTTTTCGGCCTGGCGCATGGTCACGCCGCGGAAGATGAGTTCTTCTGCCACCGGTCCGATAAAGACGCCGTAAAATATCATAAGAATCGAAATCGAACCGGTCAGACCGGCGTCTTCAATCAGACGTTCATAATTTTCCAGCCATTTCGGAAAAAGAAGCGAAGTAAAGCTTACAATATACGAGGTGACAAACTGGCCGCCCGGTATCAGCAGCAAGATCCCAAACAGGGAGAGCGGGTGGAATAATTTTTTTGGGGCGACGCGGTATTCGCCATTATATTTGATGTAATACCACAGTCCGAATACCATGACGACCAACAGCGCGTAGATCAGCATAATCGCAGTGCTAAATTCCCTGGCGGAAAACAGATCCATCATATTGTTAAGAAGGCCGGCGGAAGCGCCGGCGCTTCCCGCATTCCGCAGACTCTGTATCATGCCGCCGATTCCCAGTGCGAAAAAGGCTGCCGCAAACTGTAAGGTAAGCGCAAGTATGACAGGAATAAAAGTAAAGAAAAACTGTCCGACTTTTTTCATATAGTGATCCTCCTTTGTCATGCATTTCTTTGCATCTCACTGATTATAGCATACATAAGAAAAAATGAAAACTGAAAAAGAAAAGAAATGGTTTACTTTACGTCTTTCGGATGCTAAAATATGGATAGGGTCCGTCAGAAACAGATTTTGGACGGAAAGACATTAGGAAGGGAAGCAGAACTATGAGTAAGAAACTGAAAACAGAGGCGTCAGACAGCCTGTTTGATGCAGTATTGACATTAAAAGACAGGGAGGAGTGCTACCGCTTTTTTGAGGATATCTGTACAGTCAGTGAACTGCAGTCTCTGACGCAGAGATTTGAGGTGGCAAGTATGCTGCGGCGAAGATTCACGTATGCGGATATCGCTGAGAGAACGGGAGCTTCGACCGCCACCATCAGCCGTGTCAACCGTTCCTTAAATTATGGCAACGATGGATACGACATGGTTTTGTCACGGCTCGAAGAGGACGCTTAAATTATTTTTTTTCTTTTTTAGGCGCGTCTTTGGACGCCTGGTGATCGATCAGTTTTTCGATCAGAGTCTTTTTTACATAGACGTCATAGCTTAACATGCAGATAAAGCTGAATGTACGGAGCAGGTCGGCATCTTCGGCGCCTGCGTCCGGAAACGTCTGCATTGCGGTCTGGAATTTTTTGGCAAGATCGTGCATAATATGCTTTGTCTCCTGGTATTCCAGGCCGAATACTTCCCGGTAAATACCTTCCAGATTATAGTCGGCGTTTTTTCCGAAATATTTGTCTGTAATGGGGTTTAAAATCCCCTGAATATCGTTGATGCTGAATATCGTTTTAAAATAATAGATAAAGATCAGCGTTAAGACATGTTCCTTGCTGTATTTCTTCTTTTCGGGCGGCGGGAGCAGATTGTTTTTGGTGTAATTGTTAATCATTGTCTTTGTCAGAATCTTATCTTCACTATGGCGTTTCGACGTCTCTAACTGCGCGTCCATGAAAGTTGTGATCTGATCCATATAAAGGTCAATATTCGGAATATCTTCCGGTTTCACATAATCAATTCTGCTCAAATCCTGCAGAATGCTGCTTAAAAATTTCTTTGTTTCTGAATCCATCGAGTTCCTCCATAACAGGTTACAATAGCTTCTTTTCAGTGTTTTGCGGTTTCCAGGTTCGAAAATCCTCCTGCAGGCGGGCCTGCGTCAGATTTTTTGACTTTTTTACTCTGGTATCATGATATTATATCACAGGATGTCTGCTATGGCAAATTAGTATTTTCTGAATTTCTGCAGCGGCAGGGGCGGCAGTTGTAAATAACCGGGGCAGCGGAGAAAAATCTCTTGAAACAACGGTCAGGGGTCAGTATAATGGATGAAATAAGAGGATGAACAGAGAATTTTACTGTTGCATGGAGATTGAGTGAGCGTAAATATGAGAGAATATAAGAGTAAGGTAAAACCAGTTGAATTAGAAGTGAATCAAATGGATCATGCCGCAAAATTATTTCAGGGCTGGCAGGAAACGATGATCTGGTCTTGTATGCAGGGGGTAATGGGGAATGTTTTTGCAGATTCCGTGCAAGACCCTGTTTCTGCGATGGCCGTGCTCGGCGATTTCTGTTTTCTCGCGGGCGTGCACAGCTGCGAAATGCTGCAGTTTTTGCAGAACCAAAAGAGGCGAAACTTTCGAATTATGATTCCACAGCATCAGGGATGGGCCGATCTGATCGAATCTTTCTATGGGGAGCGGGCAAATAAAACCATACGGTATGCCATAAAGAAAGAGCCTCTGGTATTTCATCAGGAAAAGTTACAGGCGATGGCAGAGAGGCTGCCTGACGGATATACGATGAAGCAAATAGAGGAAGCGCTGTTCTGGCGCTGCAGACAGGTAAGCTGGTGCAGGGACTGGGTGATGCAGTATGAAAATTATGCGCTCTGGCAAAAATACGGACTCGGGTTTGTGATATTAAAAGACGACGAACCTGTCTCAGGGGCTTCTTCCTATTCCGGTTATAAAGGAGGGATTGAGATCGAAATAGACACAAGGGAGGACTGCCGCAGAATGGGCCTTGCTGCGATCTGCGGGGCAAAGCTGATACTGGAATGCCTCGACCGGGGCTGGTATCCCAGCTGGGACGCACAGAATCAGTGGTCCCTCGGGCTGGCCCAAAAGCTGGGATACCATTTTGACCATGAGTATACGGCATATGAAGTCCGCGACTTTTAGAGGTGCAGATGGAAACATTTACCGTTAAAACAGACGAAAAAAATTAGAAAACAATGTTAATAACAATTGCTTTTTCGCCGAAATAGTGATAGAATCAATCCGGATAAAATTAATATACATAATCCATATGATAATAAATCGGAGGGCAGAATGCAGTTTAGTCACATAATCAATATCGGTAAAAAAGAGATCTCCGGTTTGTCGCAGACCTTTGTCATTGCCGAGGCAGGTGTAAACCATAATGGAGACATAAATCTTGCAAAAGAAATGATCGATGCTGCAAGCGGAGCAGGGGCGGACGCAGTGAAATTTCAGACGTTTCAGACAGACCAGCTGATATTACGGGATGTAGAAAAAGCTCCTTATCAGAAAAAGACAACAGACAGAGGAGAATCCCAATATGAAATGTTAAAGAGGCTGGAACTGTCCAAAGAACAGACGGCGGAGCTGATGGATGCGTGCAGAAAAAAAGATATTATTTTTCTTTCTACGCCTTTTGAAAAAAACAGTCTGGATGAGCTGGATTCGCTGGGGGTTCCTGCATTTAAGGTTGCGGCGACCGATTTGACTAATATACAGTTTTTGGAACAAATTGCGAAAAAAAAGAAACCGATTCTGCTTTCCGCAGGTATGTGTTATCTGGAGGAGGTCAGGCGAGCGTTGGAGGCAATCGCTCCGATCAATCCGAACGTGGTTTTATTGCAGTGTACGGCGAATTATCCGATCCGGGATACTGAGGCGAATATAAAGGTAATTCAAACATTTCGGAAAGAATTTGACATGCTGGTTGGTTATTCGGATCATTCACAGGGCGTGGGTGCGGCGCCTTACGCGGTGATCGCAGGTGCAAAGGTAATTGAAAAGCATTTTACGCTGAATAAAAAAATGGAGGGTCCGGATCAGGCGGCGTCCGTTTCTGTCGAAGAGCTAAGACATCTGGTTTTAGATGTCCGGCGTGCACACGCGTACCTGGGCGATGGGGTAAAGATGCCGTCCTGTTCGGAGCAGCTGACCAGAAAATCTCTGCAGAAATGTTTTGTGGCAGCAAGAGATCTAAAATGCGGGGAGAGGTTTACAGAGGAAAATATTGTTGCAAAAAGGACAAACGGCAGGGGAATCTCGGCGGTATATTATAAAGAAATTCTTGGGCGGGCGGCTGCAAGGGATTTTGCAGCGGATGAAATTATTGAAATATAGCCATAGTTGGAGGGGAAAATAACAAGATGATTTATGTCTCGTCTTCCTGTATCCATAAAAATAAAATAAGCCAGATTATTGAAACGTATGCGAAAGCAGGGATAAAAAATATTGAATTGTCAGGCGGAACGGTTTATTACAGTGAAATAGAACAGGACTTGATCCGCCTGCGTGACAGGTATGGCATTACCTATGCCTGTCACGCATATTTTCCGCCGCCGAAAGTTCCGTTTGTGGTAAATTTGGCGGCCTGTAATGATGAAATCTATCAGCAGTCCGTCAGTCACTATATAAATTGTATTGAAATGATGCGCCGGATTGAGTGTAACACATTGTCGGTACATGCCGGTTTTCTGGTTGAAATACATCCGAATGAAATCGGGAAAAAGTTAAATGGACATATTCTGTATGACGAACAGACGGCATATGAGAGATTTTGTAAGGCTTACAGGCAGCTGGATCAATTGTGTGCCGACAGCGGGATTTTTCTATATTTGGAAAATAATGTCCTGAGTCCGGAAAATTACAGAGAATTTCAGGGACAAAATTATCTGATGATGACAGATTATGCTTCCATTCAGAAAATGAGAGAACAGTTAGATTTTCATCTGCTGCTGGATCTTGGACATCTGTATGTTTCTTCTCATACGCTCGGACTGGACTATGAGAAAGAATGCAGTCTGCTGCTGGGGGATGCAGGGTGGATACATATCAGTGAAAACAACGGATTAAAAGACGAACATAAACCGCTGAAACAAGACGGCGAGATTATGAAAGCATTTGCAACGAAAGACTGTTCTTCTGTCAATGTTACACTGGAGACAGTGGGAGAAATCCATGATATTTTAGCAGGAATAGAACTGGTCAAACGGTAAAAATGATAAGAGGAATAAAAATGAACGTAGAAGAGTTAATCTGCAGCCAGACATTTACAATCAAAGAAGTTATGATGTGTATCGATCAAAATGCAAAGGGAACGGCATTTATTGTAAATGACGCCAGTCAGCTTGTCGGTATTGTGACAGACGGGGATATCAGGAGGCTGCTGCTCGAGGGATATGGGTTAAATCAGGTAATCAGGGAATATATGCATAAAAACTTTGTGTACGCGTCAAAAGGGGACGAGCCTGCCGATATCAGAAAAAAATTCAGCGACAGTATTAAAATCATTCCGGTTGTGGATGAGAATATGAGGCTTGTTGATTTTTCGGAATATGATGAAAATGTTCATATTTCGCTGGCGCAGCCGCAGCTAAACGGAAATGAATACAGATATCTGATGGATGCATTTCTATCTACATGGATTTCCAGCACAGGAAAATATGTCACGCAGTTTGAAAAAGATTTTGCGGACTATTGCGGCGTTTCGTATGGTGTGGCAACATCCAATGGAACGAGCGCGCTTCATCTGGCGCTGGCGGCGCTTGGTATCGGGCCGGGGGACGAGGTTATCGTGCCGGATCTGACCTTTGCTGCAACTATCAATGCAGTGCTTTATACAGGTGCGACGCCGGTTATTGTGGATATTGAGGAAGACAGTTGGTGCATGGACCCGGATCAGGTGCAGAGGGCGATTACGCCAAATACGAAAGCTGTGATCCCGGTACATATTTATGGACAGCCGTGTGATATGGGAAGAATTGTTGATATTGCACAGAAACATCAGTTGTATATGATAGAGGATTGTGCGGAAGCGCACGGTGCAGAGTGGGATCAAAAATAGGTTCCTTTGGAGTGATCTCATGTTTTTCTTTTTTTGGAAATAAGGTGATTACGACCGGTGAGGGCGGCATGTGCGTAACGAATGACGAAGACTTAAATCATAAAATGCGTATTTTGCGCGATCATGGAATGAGTCAGAAACGAAAATACTATCATGAAGTGATCGGATTTAACTACAGGATGACAAACATGCAGGCTGCGGTAGGCGTGGCGCAGTTGGAGCGCATTGATCAGATTCTGGAATGGCGTTTGCAGCTGGAAGAGCAATATCGTGAGATATTTGCAGAGGCAGCCGGAATACAGATGCAGAAAAATTCGCTGCTGCACAGAAAGAAAATCGCATGGCTTGTATCGGTACTGGTAGAGGAACAGAAACGGGACAGGGCGCTTCAGATGCTAAAAGACAGCCAGATTGACGCAAGGGCATTTTTTATTCCGCTCAGTGAGATGGACATCTACAGGAAGTATGCAAGAGAATGTTCGGTCAGCAAAAAAATAGCGGGGATGGGGATTAATCTTCCCACAACCTGTGACATGGACGAACAGAAAATAAAAAAAATAGGTTCTCTGATTCGTTCTATCTTATCGGCGAACTAAAACAAACACCACGAACAGCGCAGGAGTTCAAAAGAGGAGTAAACCGGAGAATGGCAACAGTAATATACGGATGCGGCGGCCACGCAAGAAGTATCATAAATACGATCTGCATGAATGATAAGGATGCACAGATTATTCCGGTAGATGGGAATGCCGGCATGGACGAACGGATTCTTGGTTTTTTGGCCAAAAGCAGCTACGAATTGAAACCGGAAGATTGTTATATCGTCGCTGTGGGTGATAATGCACGGCGCAGAGCGCTGTTTGAGAAAAGGCAGGAAGCGCAGACAGGAAAAAGCATCGCTGTAGTTTCGCGTTTTGCAAATGTCGGGATGGAAACCAAAATAGAAACGGGAACGTTTGTCGCGCCGTCTGCATCTATCGGCCCTCAGGCCCGCATCGGTTTTAATTCCATTATCAATACAGGCAGCGTGATTGAACATGAGACAGTCATTGGCAATCACACGCATATTGCGCCGCGCGCAGTGATATGCGGCCGTTCAGAGATCGGTAATCTGGTGTTTTGCGGCGCCGGAAGCACGGTGATTGACGGAATCAGAATCTGCGATCATGTGATTGTCGGGGCAGGCGCGGTTGTAATACATGATATTACGGAACCGGGAGTTTATGCAGGTATTCCTGCAAGGAAAATAAAAGATCATCAAAATGCAGGAGAAGCGGTGCAATGAGTAATTTGGCAATTATAACAGCAAGAAGCGGCTCAAAAGGAATCAGAGATAAGAATATAAGACTGTTAAACGGAAAACCTCTCGTGGCGTATACCATAGAAAGCGCATTAAAAAGTTATTTTATTGATGAGGTAATGGTCTCGACGGATTCGGAAAAGTATGCTGCTGTCGCCAGAAAATATGGTGCAAATGTTCCTTTTTTGAGAAGCAAAAATACCTCGACAGATACAGCCAGTTCGAAAGACGTGATATTGGAAGTTTTGGATGAATACAGGAAGCTGGGAAAAACATTTGATCAGTTTGTAATGTTACAGCCTACCTCGCCGCTGCGAACAGAACGAAATATTGACCAGGCGTTTCAGTTCTTTCAGGATAAGGGAGCAGATTCCGTAGTCAGCGTATGTGAATGTGAACACAGTCCTCTGCTTAGCAATACGCTTCCTGCGGATTTGAATATGTTTGGGTTTATTAAGAGTGAACATAATGTCAGAAGGCAGGATTTGGATACCTGTTACAGACTCAACGGCGCAATTTATATCTCGAAAGTAAGCACGTTTTTACAGATACAGACTTTTTACGGAAGTAATTCTTATGCGTATATTATGGAGCAAAACGAGTCCATAGATATAGATTCAGAACTGGATTTTCAGATTGCGGAGTTATTACTGAGCAATCGGCCACATGATTGAGGAGGATGGAACGATGGAAAAAAGAAACCTGATACAGATGTACAATTTGCCCGAAGAGGTAAAATATTGTAAAAAATGTACCATGTCAAATCAGCGCCCGAGAATTACGTTTGACGAAGAGGGCGTGTGCAGCGCCTGTCGATTTAACGAGTTAAAAAGAAAAACAGACTGGAATAAAAGAGAGCAGGAGCTGAAAGAGCTGTGTGACAGATTCCGCTCAAAAGACGGTTCCTGGGATGTGATTGTGCCCTGCAGCGGTGGGAAAGACGGAGGATATGTCGCTCATCAGCTCAAATATAAATATGGGATGCATCCGCTTACCGTAACATGGTCGCCGCTTGTTCCGACTGAAATCGGAAGAAAAAATTTAGATGCGTTTATTGATGTCGGAGGATTTGACAATATATTGGGAAGGCCGAATGGAACGGTAAATCGCAAGCTGACAAAACTTGCGCTGGAATATCTGGGAGATCCGTTTCAGCCTTTTATCTTTGGGCAGTATAATTTTCCGCTTCAGATGGCCGTTCGTTATGGTATTTCTTTAATTATGTACGGAGAAAACGGCGAGGTTGAGTATGGCGGCGATATGAAAAATGCATACAGGCCTACCAGAGAAATTACCGATTCGGATCGTCATTATTTTTCGGGGATGGGGCCGGAAGTCTGGACCAAGTATGGATTGACGGAGGAAGACCTGCTTCCGTATATGGCGCCAAAGTTCGAGGATATTAAGAAAAATAACACCGAGATTCATTTCTTTAGTTATTACAAATATTGGGACCCACACGAAAATTATCGTTATTGTGAGGAAAATACCGGATTTCTCTGTAATGACGAGCGCAGTGAGGGTACTTATTCAAATCATGCAAGTCTGGATGATCAGTTGGATGGATTCCATTACTATCTCTCTTATATCAAGTTTGGAATCGGCCGCGCGACATCAGATGCGTCACACGAGATCAGAGACGGCAGGATCAGCCGCGAAGAAGGGATTGAACTTATTAAAAAATATGACGGAGAATTTCCTCGGAAATATTATGATGTGTTTTTAAAATATTGCGATATTACGGAGGAACAATGCCGTGAATTTATAGATTCCTGGAGATCAGATCATATCTGGAAACGAACGGAACACGGTTGGGAGCTCAAAAACCCGATCTGGAAATAACAGAATAATCGGGCAAAGGAGAATGGTCAGTATGAGAAAGGCACAGAAACGGGATATTCTGGAACTGGTAGATACGCTGTATCAGGCACATGAAGAAATTAAGCAGTATATTGCTGCCAGGCAGAATACTCATGCACAGGAGATGTTAGGACAGTGTCAGGAATGTGCCATCAGCATAGGGACTACTGTGGAAAAACTCGAGAGAGCAGACCATGCGGCAGTATCTTTTGCGGAAGAATACTGTGAGCTGCTTTATCGAATTTATGAGGAGTTAAATACTGGAGAGGCCAATTCGAATAGAGTTGGCAAAGCATTGTACAAGCATCTTCTAAAATTGGAAAACAGCATAAAAAATGATATAAAGGTCAGAAAAGAAGTCGCTTTTTTTCCATATAAAGCATCTATGTGGGATGCGTTGGAAAGTGTTTATTATGCTGCAAAAAACGATCCGGACTGCGATGCATACTGCGTGCCGATTCCATACTATGACAGAAATCCGGATGGCAGTCTGGGCGCGATGCATGATGAGCGGGATCAGTACCCGAACGATGTGGAAACCATGGATTGGCAGGCCTACAATTTTGAAGAACGCAAGCCGGACATTATTTATATACATAATCCATATGATAATTGCAATCTGATAACCTGCATTCATCCACGGTTTTTTAGTAAAAATCTGAAACTGCATACAAAGGCGCTGATCTATATACCATATTTTATTTTAGAAGAGATAGAGCCGGGAAATCAGTCTGCGATAGACGAAATAAAACATTTTTGTTTTCTTCCCGGTATTATCAATGCTGACCGGGTCATCGTTCAGTCTGAAAACATGCGCCGGATTTATATCAGCGAATATGCAAAACAGGCGAAGTTATGCGGGCTGGGCCGGGAACATACCGATAAAGAAATGCTATTAAGTAAATTTTTGGGGATGGGTTCACCAAAATATGACAAAGCCGCATGCAGTGAAAAAAGCTTCACAAATCTGCCCTCTGACTGGCAGGGCGTTATACGGAAGAAAGACGGCA
This sequence comes from uncultured Roseburia sp., assembly GCA_947088345.1. Classification (GTDB taxonomy): domain Bacteria; phylum Bacillota; class Clostridia; order Lachnospirales; family Lachnospiraceae; genus Roseburia. The sequence continues at coordinate 54,277 of CAMUGE010000004.1, read as the reverse complement.
GCAGAAAAAAAATCATATTTTATAATACCAGTGTCAGCGCGCTGCTGGCATACAGCGAAAAGATGCTGGAGAAGATGGAGCGGGTATTTGCGCTGTTTCGGGAGAGACAGGAGCAGACAGCTCTTTTATGGCGTCCGCATCCGCTGATCCAGTCGACTGTTTCCTCCATGCGCCCGCAATTATGGGCAAAATATGAGGAGATATTAAAAAAATACAGGGAAGAGGGCTTTGGAATCTACGACGATTCATCTGATCTGAACAGGGCGATTGCGGTCAGCGACGGATATTATGGGGACGCCAGCAGTGTAGTGCAGCTCTATAAAAATACAGGCAAGCCGGTACTTATGCAGACAGCCGGGGAGGATGATTATTTTTACCGGCTGTTCTTTTACGACTGGCTCTGGGAAGAACAGTCAATTATTTATCCGGCGGTCAATTATAATGCAATTTGCAGGACGGATCTTCTCTCAGGCGAGACGTCTGTGATTGGCAAAGCGGAGGAAGGCGATCATACGCTATTGTTCGTAGGGATATACAGATGGGAAGATGCTCTGATGTTCTCAAGCAGAAATGCAAGGCCTGCCTTGGTATTTTATCAGGAAGACATCCGTAAATGGACTTACATAGATGTGGAGGAGGATAAACGGGACTGGCTTGATTTCAGGGAGGAGGATGTTTTTGCCCATGGCAGATATCTGTATATTTTCCCCAATGTGTTTGTTGTCCTGAAAGCGGATATGCAGCAAAAGACTGTCACATACCTGTATTATCCTGATATAAAACCAGGTGATGAACTGCGCGGAGAAACAGAACAGGTGGGACAGAACATATATATTCCGGCCAGACATTCCAGTAAAATTTATAAATTTAATCTTGCGACAGAACAGATCCGGATTTGCAGTATAGATACGAAGCTGCAGGGGATCGATACATTGTGTTTTGACGGGGAGCTGTTTTGGATGACCGGGGGAGGGCAAATGATTGTTTCCTGGGACGAAGAGAGCGGCAGATGCGTTTCTTATCACGAATTTCCTCCCAAATTCTGCAAGTTTACCGAGCGGGAAGGCGAGGACGGATGGTGGTTTTCTCAGAGCTTTTTCTACGGAAATTCCATATATCTGACGCCGAGTTATTCAAATATGGTCATTGAAATGGATCTGCGGTCGAATCGGATGAGAGAGATTTTTATCGAGGGTGAAGAGGAAGACGAAGCTTCGGCCTTTCGAGCAGGCAGGTGCCACCAGGTGAAATATGGCATGTCAAAACTAAGAGGTCATTCTCTCATGCTGTTGTCTGCGAAAAATAAGAACTTGATATTGATGGATCTTAGGACGAAGGAAGTAAAGAAAATAGAATATTATATCAGATGTAAGGACGATGCAGATCTTCTTGCTGCAACAGGGCTAAATGATTCTGTTCTGGATTTGAACGACTGGCTCATACAGATGGAGCGCTTCAAGCGTCGGAAAGAGGGGGATCAGGCGGTGCAGGAGAGGATCGGAGAAAATATATATGCGGCCCTGCAGGAATAGATCATGACGATACGCAGCGCGGGAAGAGGAGAGAATGGGAGAGAGCAAAAAGTTATTTATTACTCACAATACGGTTACGGTCGGAGGGGCGAATCACAGTCTGAAAAATTTAATCAACGGATTGGATGAAAAGGTTGATTTGATGGCGCCAAAGGATGTGTGGGTAAGCAGCAGAGTTTTAAAAAATTATTTTGGATCTAACATTCGGAAAGTCTATCGATTTGACCTGCCGTTTCGGACAAGTTATCTTAGCTCAATTGACCATTGTCTGGACTGGTGTGAGAGGGAGGTCAATTACAGAAAAAACAGGAAAGCAATTATGGATTTGCTTGCGGAAAAACAGTACGATTTTATTCACCTCAACTCTTATGTTCTTTATCCGCTGCTGACAAAAAAATATCCTATGTATATCCATATACGCGAATTGTGCAATGCAGCTGCTTTTCCAAAACGAATGATACAAAGGAAGATACGGGAGAGCCGCGGGATTATTTATATTGACTATCCTACAAAAGAGGCGTTGGGCGTTGGGAAACACAGTATGGTTTTAAATAATCCTTTTGATCAGACGAACGTTCCAACCGTAGATTTGCAGGAAGCCAGGAAGCGTTATCAGATTCGGGAGGGCGAAACCGTTTTTGCTTTTGTTGCCGCAACGGATAATTCAGAAAAAGGAATGGAATTTGTGGCGGACGCGTTTTGCAAAGCAGCTTGTAAAAATGCAAAACTCCTGATAGTCGGACCGCAAAAAGTAGCGGCATTTGCCGGGAAGAATAATATTTTATTTACAGGAAGAGTGCTTAAGATGGATGAGATCTATGCGCTATCGGACTATGTGTTAAGAGGAGATTCGCAGTTTTGTATCGGAAGGACTGTGTACGAAGGACTGTACTCGGGATGCGGCGTCATGATTCCCGGATGCGCAAAAACCGATGCAAAAAAAGTCTTTGAATATGATACATTCAGGGACCGGATATTTTTTTACAGACCGAGGAATCAGGAAAGCCTTACGGATTTGTTTCGGGAAAGGGCAGATAAAAAGAAAGAGGCTGTACTTGGACTTAGCAATATAACGCAGTATATAAAAAAGCTTCAGGATTTTATACTGGAATGAATCGGCAGAAATACAAGGAGAATAGCGTGAAACTTAGTACTTGTACGGTTCATGCCAGAGGGCATTTCGCCAACACGTACTAAGTTTCACGCCGAAAAACGCCCAAAACAGGCGTTTTTCAAACGGATATGAGATTCCGCAAAGCGGAATCATGGGGGTTAGAGTGAAAGATTAGAAAAATTTTTCACTCCAAAGTTTGTGTCTGCGCTGCATCCACAAACTATAAATGCGCAAAAAAGCGGCGTAGAAATGAGGGAACTTATGAAATACGCATTGATTGGCTGCGGCAGAATTTCACCAAATCATATTGTAGCAGCGAAAAATAACGGGCTTCAAATTGTTGCGATCTGTGATACGGATGAGACATGTATGACAGATAAGATGCGCAAATTTGAATTGGATGCAGATACACGGCAGTATTTGGATTATAAGGTAATGATTGAAATAGAAAAGCCTGAGCTTGTCGCAATCTGCACTGAGAGCGGAAAGCATGCATCCATCGCGCTTTTTTGTATTGAGCACGGCTGCAACTGTATCATCGAAAAACCAATTGCACTGTCTATTGCGGACGCCGACCGGATCATTGCAGCGGCGGAAAAGTACAATGTAAAAGTATGCGCGTGTCATCAGAACCGGTTTAATAAGGCAATTCAAAAAATTCATGAGGCAGTCGCCATGAACCGTTTTGGCAAAATGTATTATGGAACGGCACATATACGCTGGGCCAGAGACAGAGAATATTATGACAGAGCCGCATGGAGAGGTACCTGGGAGCAGGATGGCGGAGCATTGATGAATCAATGTATTCATGATATTGACCTGCTGCGATGGTTAATGGGGGATGAGATAGAGGAGGTCACCGGCATTACAGACCGGCAGAAACACAATTATATCGAGGCGGAGGATTTGGGACTTGCCCTGGTAAAATTTCGAAACGGAGCTTACGGTGTGGTGGAGGGAACAACGAATGTATATCCCAGAAACCTCGAGGAGACTCTCTATCTGTTTGGAGAAAAAGGAACCGTAAAAGCAGGCGGGGAAGCGGTAAATATAATTGAGGAGTGGAGATTTTCCGATTATCTTGACGATCCCGACCTGGTCAGGCAGGAGTGCAGTGAAATACCGCCGAATGTCTATGGGTTTGGTCATACAAAATTGTACGCTGATGTGGTCGATGCACTGGAATGCGACAGGGAGCCGATTGTTGACGCACGCGCCGGAAAGCGTGCAATGGAGCTGGTGCTGGCCATTTATAAGTCTGCTGCGACAGGCAGGAAAGTTACGTTTCCCCTGGAGGATTGCAGTACGACAGAGTTTAAGGAACGGTTTTAGAGGATGGAAAAAAACTACTGGGCGCATGAGAGCAGTATCGTAAGTCCGATGGCGCAAATAGGGAATGCGACGAAAATCTGGCAGTTTTGTAATGTGATGGAGGAAGTGGAGATTGGAGAGCATTGTAATATCGGGCAGGGAGTATTTTTGGAAAAGGGGGTAAAAATTGGCAGTCGTGTCAAGATCAAAAATAATGTCGCTTTATATACTGGGGTCATATGTGAAGACAACGTTTTTTTGGGTCCCGGCTGTGTGTTTACAAATGTGCTGAATCCAAGAAGCTTTATTGAAAAAAAGAATGAATTCAGAAAAACAGTAATTAAAAAAGGCGCTACGGTCGGCGCAAATGCGACTGTCCTCTGCGGGCATACGATTGGCGCCTATGCATTGGTTGGGGCAGGGAGCGTCGTGACGTTTGACGTTCCGGAACATGCGCTGGTTATGGGAAATCCTGCGCGTGTCCGGGGTTATGTGTGCCGCTGTGGGGAGAAATTATATGAGAATGGCGCATCCGAATATGTCTGTGCAAAATGTCAGAAGCGGTATCGCAGAGAAGACGGCAAACTTGTGAGCGAGGAGTAAAACGGATGGAATTTATTGATTTAAAAGCGCAATACAGATATCTGAAAGAAGAAATCAACGCCAATATACAGGAAGTGCTTGACGGGGCGCATTTTATTCTTGGTGATTATGTGGAGGAGTTTGAAAAGAAGCTGGCGGAATTTGTCGGGGTAAAGCATGCGATTTCCTGTTCTGACGGAACAGCCGCGCTGCAGTTGATTTATATGGCCAATCAGATCGGACAAAACGATGCGGTTTTCTGTCCGGATATGACGTTTATTGCGTCAATTGAACCGGCGTGCTTACTGGGCGCCGTACCCGTATTTTGCGAAATAGAACCCGAAACTTACAATATTAGCGCAGACAGTTTGGATAGGCAGATTCAAAGGGTAAAAAAAGAAGGAAAACTAAAACCAAAGGCAATTGTTGCGGTGGATTTTCTGGGAAATCCCGCTGACTATGACAGCTTAAAAGAGATTGCCAACAGGCATCATCTTCTTTTGATTGAGGATGCCGCACAGTCGATGGGAGCATCTTATCAGGGCGTCAGATGCGGCGCTCTTTCAGATATCGCAGCAACTTCGTTTTTTCCCTCTAAGCCGCTTGGATGTTACGGAGACGGAGGAGCAGTTTTTACAAACGACGACAGCCTTGCCGGGATAATCCGTTCGCTGCGGGTGCACGGAAAAGGCAAAAGTAAATATGACAATATCCGGATTGGCATTAATTCGAGACTGGACAATATGCAGGCCGCAGTCCTGCTTCCAAAGCTTCGGGTTTTAGAAGAAGAGATTCAAGCGCGTCAGCAGGCCGCGGGGTATTACACAGATCATTTAAAAGAAAAGATAAGGGTTCCGGTTATTACAAAAAACGCAGTATCATCTTATGCTCAATATGTTCTGATGGCCAAATCGGCAGAACAGAGGAAATTGCTGCAGGATGCATTGGCGGAATGCGGGATACCGACGATTCGGTATTATCCGACGCCTATGCATCAATTGCCTGTGTTTGAAAAAATAAATACATATGGCGAATCTTACGATATTTCAGAAGCATATGCAAATTGTTCTTTTGGAATACCTTTTTCACCTTATATCAGGAATGATGAGCAGATGAAAGTGACTGAGTGTCTGCTGCGGCTTTTGTCGTAACGGAATATTTGCAGGAAATAAAAGGAAATAAGGCGCCAGCGCCGTTGGCTATGCAAAGCTCGGCCATTCCGGCAGCGCAGAAACGGAGAAAAAATGAAATATAAAGTATGTGAAGTATGTGTAATGGATACCTCAGATCCGGATATAAAATTTTATGGGAAACGCGGCTGCAGTAACTGCAGCAATGCGAAAAAGACATATTTGCGGGTAAAACAGGAAAGCAGAGATTTAAAGGGACTGGTTCAAAAGATACGGCGTGACGGAGCAAATAAGAAGTACGACTGTATTATTGGCGTGTCGGGAGGCGTGGACAGCAGTTATGTAGCATATGTTGTCAAAAAACTTCATCTCAGGCCTCTTGCAGTTCATCTGGATAACGGATGGGATTCAAAGCAGGCAGTTTTGAATGTAAAAAAGGTTTTGGACCGCCTGGGAATTGATCTTTACAACTATGTGATTGACTGGGAGGAATTTCGCGATATTCAGATGTCATTTTTAAAAGCGTCAACTCCTGACAGCGAGATACCGACAGATCATGCAATTGTTGCGATTTTGTATAAGATGGCTTTAAAACATCATGTAAAGTATATTATCGACGGCTGGAATATTGAGACGGAATGTATTCTTCCGCAAAAATGGTCGTATGGACATGCCGACTGGAAGTACATTAAAAGCATTCAAAAGCAGTTCGGAACAAAAAAGATAAAAACGCTGCCTCATTACAACAGGTTTCAAAAAATGTTTTACGAGAGAGCGGCGCATATAGAGCGTGTGCATATTTTAAATTATGTTCCGTATAACAAAGCCAGGGTAAAGGAAAAATTGAAGACAGAATTTGGATGGACTGACTATGGCGCCAAACATGACGAATCGTTTTATACCAAATTTTATCAGAATTATATTCTGCCGGATAAGTTTGGAGTTGACAAAAGGAAGATGCATTTGTCCAGTATGATTGTTTCCGGGCAGATTTCCAGGGAAGAAGCGCTCGCTGAACTTGCAAAACCTCTTCACACGCAGGAAGAAGCGGTTGCGGATCATAGATATTTCTATGAGAAAATGGGCGTTTCTGAAAACGAATACAAAAAGATTATGAAAGCAGAGAAGCGGTCCTATTGGGATTATCCCAATTATGAGAACGATTTTATCCATAAAGTGTTTGGACTGTAACTGACGGGAGGCGTCTGTGATGGAATTAAGTATGGAACAGCTTTTGGAGATTGAGAATGACAGAAAAATTCTGGAGTTTCGCTTTGCCTATAAGGATACGCCGGTATGGCCGTTTGTCCGTTTTTGCGCGCTGCAGTCATTGCAGATGAATACGCTGCAGAAGCCTGGCAAGTACAGAAACAGCGCATCTGCAGTCAGAGATTCTTTTCTTTCAAAACTGGGAAGCGGAATTGTGAAAAATCCTTTTTTCTCAGCCAGAAAGCCGATTATGTTTCTGTACGGCTGTGGAGGAAATGTATCGGATGAGACCGGGAGGATTTACAATCGGATCTTTGACGATTTTGCTGGACTGTATCAGCACAGTACCTATGTTTTGGATTGTACCGACCGTGATATCGCAAAGAAAAGCCGTCTCAAAAAACATTATACGTATCTGATGGATAGCGCCGTTCATTCTATGGTTGAGACCGGCAGTACAGATCCGAAGGATGTCGCGATGGCCGGGCGGTTTCTCCAATATCTGAATAAAAGAATGCTGCCCTTTACTTTGACGCACAGTCAGATCGAAAATATCAGACAGCTGGTTCTTTTGTATTCCAAGAAGATAAAATATCAGGATATGTTCTACCGCAGATTGTTTCAATGGGTACATCCCGAGATTGTTTTTATTGAAGACGGATGTTACGGAGAGCGAAACGCATATCTTTGTAAAGTTTTAAGCGAACTGAAAATTCCGTCGGCGGAGATCCAGCACGGCTGGATTGGGGCGCAGCATATTGCTTACAATTATGGAAAAACGATTCGGGAAAGCAGGGAATATCGGACTTATATGCCTGATTACTACTGCGGAATGGCGGACTACTGGCTTGAGCAGATATCTGCTCCCGTAAAAAAAATATGCTTTGGAAATCCGGCGTTCTGGACAAAATATAATCAATTTTACAAGCGGTCAAAGGAGAGGGAAGAAGAGCGAAAAAAGAAAACGATTCTGTGGCTGGGGTTTGAGAACGATACACGGAATATGGAAGTGCTGCGGGAGTTTCTGACGTTGACGCAGGGAGAGTTTCAGATTTTACTGAGAAATCATCCGCTCTTAAAAGAGAAATCCGATCCGCTCTATAAAAATCTGTTGAGGAATCACCCGAATCTTCTGATGGACAAATCGCAGACAGTCTATGAGGCTTTTACCGAAAGCGACTATGTGGTATCCGAAGTCTCTACGGCAATCTATGAAGCGCTGGCATTCGGGAAACAGGTATTTGTCTATCAAAGTGCGCTTTCCAGACATTTTGGGATGACGGAGGTTGCCGCGGGATTTAAAGATGCAAAACAACTGTCGGTCATATTGTCAGACCATAAAACCTGTGAAAAGAAGAAAGAAACGGTTTATAAGGAAACGTTTTTTGCAATGCAGTGGAAACGAAATTACAGTAATTTTTTAAAAGAGTGTACAGGTATCAATTTTAAATAAGGGAAATCATTCAGGAGGGATTTGTCATGAAAAAGGGAGTTATTTCTGTATTAGCAGGTTTAACGGGGTTTGCAGCCGGCGCAGTTAGCGCAGGTATGGGATTTGAGAAACAGTTAAGTAAAAAAAGCGGAATGTCTGACAAACATCTTGCGCTTTTTCTGATGATGAACCAGTGGGTGAGAGTAAAACAGGAGGGCAAAAATTTAGCTTCCTATCTTAAAGAGAACGGATATCAGAAAATTGCCGTTTACGGAATGAGCTATGCGGGCGAAACACTGGTTGAAGAGTTAAAAGATACGGATATTCAGGTGGCTTATGGGATAGATCAGAACGGCGCCGCATTTTATACAGATGTAGATATTGTTACAATGGATGATGAGCTTGCAGATGTGGATGCAGTTATTGTCACGGCGATTACTTATTTTGATGAGATAGAGGAACAGCTGGGAAAAAAGGTAAGCTGTCCTGTTTTATCGTTAGAGGAAATTCTCTATGAAGTATAAGCGCTTTTGAACCGGGATTAAAATGGAAAACAGGGAGACGCTACAATGCCATGCATCAGTATTATTATGCCCGTTTACAATAATGAAACTTACTTTCCTATGGCCGTACAGAGCATCCTGACACAGGGAGAAACTGATTTTGAACTGATTATCGTTGATGACGGTTCCACCGACGGGACGCCGAAGCTTGCCGATGAGACGGCAAAGAGGGACAGCCGTGTGCGCGTGATTCATCAGGAAAATCAGTGGATCTACGCCAGTTTCAACAACGGGATTAAAGCGGCCCGGGGAGAATACATTTATATCGTAAATTCGGATGATAAATTAAGAGCCGGTTCGCTGACATTGATGATGCAAAAAATACGGCAGTACCATCCGGACGTCATCTGGACAAAAGTGCTGGCCCATATCTGCAACAGCGCACAGGAGATTACGCAGTATGATATCGACCATATGGACAAACTGGTGGAGAAAGAATCCTATTATCCCGACAGACAGGCGGTAAGGGAGGCGTGGCCGTATTATGTATCGTCGGTGCTTGCGCATAATCAGGCGAATCTTTACCGCAGGGAGCTTATGCTAAGACATCCGTTTCGCAATGATGTTTACGGGGCTGACGTTTTGTTTAATATTTCAGCTGCGCGCGATATACGTTCGGCAGTTGTATTAAAGGAAGCGATTTACGATCATTTTATTTATCATCAGGACGGAATGAACGCATCTGTCGGAAAATATTACTCGTATGAGCATGAGATGTTCCATGAAATTTTTTTACAGTATGAGAAACTGTTTGCGGAGTGGAATATTCCGAGGGAGAGGTATTGGAATATGATCGCAGAGCGCCGGCTGATGCAGTTTGCCGGTGAACTGCGCGCGCTTGGGCTGGAAAAATGCCCGCTTTCCACAGAGGAAAAATTAAAACAGATGTATCTTGTCTGTGCGGATGAGCTGATCTGCCGCCTGGCTTCGTCGCTGAACAGGACGGAGGAGATGGAAAGCCGTATTCTCTCTGCAACGCGCGGGCTTTTGACGAAAGAGCGGCTGCCGGAAGACAGTGAAATGTATTTTCTGGTCGGTCTTTTAAACAGTCTGTTGCGTTATGAAAAGGATGAGGAAGATTACCGCCGTATCCGGGCGGCGTTAGATCATCCGTTCAATCCGGCGCAGATCGGAAAGTCATTTTATGAGAAACTGATGAAAACGAAAATCAGTACAACAGGAAAGGTGATGGCGGAAAGTGTTTAAAGGAAAAACGTTATTGATCACAGGCGGGACCGGATCATTTGGGAATGCGGTGTTGAGACGCTTTTTACATACTGATCTGAAAGAAATCCGTATTTTTTCCAGAGATGAGAAGAAGCAGGACGATATGCGTCATGCATACCAGTTGTCGATGCCAAAGGATTCGGAGAAGATAAAATTTCATATCGGTGATGTGAGGGATATTCAGAGTATCAGGAACGCGCTGTACGGGGTGGATTACATTTTTCATGCGGCGGCGTTAAAGCAGGTCCCTTCCTGCGAGTTTTTTCCGATGGAAGCCGTAAACACAAATGTGATAGGGACGGAGAATGTGCTGACCGCAGCGATCGAACATCGGGTCAGAAAAATAATCTGCCTTTCTACCGACAAAGCGGCATATCCGGTCAATGCGATGGGGACGTCAAAAGCAATGATGGAAAAAATTTTTATTGCAAAATCTAGGACGACAGAGCCGGAGCAGACATTGATCTGCGGGACGAGATACGGAAATGTTCTCTGTTCCAGAGGATCGGTTGTGCCGCTTTTTATCAGCCAGATTATGGAGGGAAGGGAACTGACGGTAACGGAACCGAAGATGACAAGATTTTTAATGAGTCTTGAGGAAGCGGTTGAGCTTGTCGTCTATGCATTTGAACATGCCGCCGCCGGAGATATTATGGTTCAGAAAGCGCCGGCCTGTACAATTGAAGCGCTGGCGAAAGCCGTATGCGAAATTTTTGAGGTGGAGCCGGCAATTCATACGATTGGAATACGTCACGGGGAAAAAATGCATGAAACGCTTCTGACAAATGAGGAATGCGCAAGGGCGCTTGACTGTGGAAATTATTATTGTGTGCCGGCGGACAACAGGAATCTGAACTATGACAATTATTTTACAACCGGAAATTTAGAGAGAGTCAGACTGACGGAATTTACTTCGGCAAACACGCGCCAGCTTGGCACAGAGCAGGTAAAGGAAAAACTTCTGCAGCTGCCGTATGTACAGGAGCGGCTCAAAGAATGGAGAAAAAAGAAGTGAAGATTCTGATTACCGGATCAAACGGATTTATTGCAAAAAATTTAACTATCAGGCTTAAGCGGAACAAAGATCATGAACTTATGCTTGCAAACCGCAGTACAGACGAGAAAGAGCTGAAACGCTTTGCGCGCTCCTGCGATGCCGTCTTTCATCTGGCAGGCGTAAATCGGCCGGAACATGAGCGGGAATTTTGGGATGGAAATGTCGGGTATACATTAAAGCTTCTTGATTTTCTAAAAGAAAATCAAAAACAACTCCGGTTTATATTTGCTTCATCTATTCAGGCAAAGCTGGACAATCCCTACGGGAGAAGTAAGCTGGCCGCGGAGCAGGAGCTGATCCGGTTTGCCGCGCAAAAAAAATCAAAGCTTACTATTTTTCGTCTGCCCAATGTATTTGGGAAATGGTGCAGACCGAATTATAACAGCGTAGTGGCCACGTTTTGCTATTCGGTTGCAAGAGGGATGCCGATTCGGGTTCATGATGAAAATGCATGTGTGGAGCTGGTCTACATTGACGACGTGGCGGATGAAATGATCCGGTCGCTGGAAACGGAGGGAGCGGATCTCTATGGTCAGGCAGCGCCGGTCTATCCGATCCGCGTGGGAGAGCTTGCAGAGTTGATCCGCTCGTTTCACCGGCAGCGGGAGGACTTGCTGCTTCCGCAGACGGGCGATTCGTTTGTAAAGAAGCTCTACAGTACATGGTTAAGTTATCTGGAAAAAGACAATCTGAAATACCCGCTGGTCACGCACAGGGACGAGAGAGGATCTTTTACCGAGTTTCTTCGGACAGACGCGGCAGGGCAGGTATCTGTTAATGTCATAAAACCAGGGATTGTCAAAGGAAATCACTGGCACCACACAAAAGTTGAAAAATTTCTGGTTGTGCGGGGGACGGCATGCATCCGGTTTCGTCATATGCAGACAGGCGAGACGGCGGCGTATGTCGTCTCGGGCGACCGGCTGGAAGCAGTCGATATTCCGGCGGGTTATACGCACAATATAGAAAATATCGGCGACGACGACCTTGTCACCGTAATGTGGGCGAATGAAACGTTTGATCCCGATAAACCGGATACTTATTATGAGGAAGTGTGAGAATTGAAAAAGATAAAACTGATGACTGTGATCGGAACAAGGCCGGAGATCATTCGTCTGTCGGAGGTGATCAAAAAGTGCGACCTCTATTTTGATCAGATTCTTGTTCATACCGGTCAAAATTATGATTATTCATTAAATGAAATATTTTTTGAGGATTTAAATCTGCGCCGCCCGGATTTTTATCTGAATGCGGCGGGAGAAAATCCGGGTGAGACGATCGGTAATGTGATCAGCAAAAGCTATGGGCTGATGCTTGAACAAAAGCCGGACGCTCTGCTTATTTTAGGGGACACCAACTCTGCGCTGGCTGCGCTATCGGCGAAGCGGTTAAAGATACCGATTTTTCATATGGAAGCGGGTAACCGCTGTTTTGACGAGAATCTGCCGGAGGAGACAAACCGTAAGATCGTAGACCATATTTCCGATGTAAATCTTTGCTATTCGGAACATGCGAGAAGATATCTGAATGCAGAGGGAACGGCAAAGGAGAGAACTTATGTCACAGGTTCTCCAATGGCCGAAGTTCTTTCGCGTCATATGGATAAAATTTTACAGAGCAGAGCCCTCCGCGAACTTTCGCTTAGGCCGAAAGAATATATTCTTCTGTCGGCCCACCGGGAGGAAAATATTGATATCGAAACAAATTTCTATGAATTGATGGATGCAGTTAACGGTATGGCCGAGACGTACCAGATTCCGGTGGTCTACAGTATGCATCCGAGAAGCAGAAAGTGGATAAGCCAAAGAGGGTTTGTGTTCCATCCGCTGGTAAGGCAGATGGAACCGTTTTCTTTTACCGATTATAATCATCTTCAGCTGCATGCAAAATGCGTTGTCTCGGATAGCGGTACGCTGCCGGAGGAGAGCGCTTTCTTTTGTGCAAGAGATCTCGCATTTCCGGCTGTGTGTATCAGGACTTCGACCGAGCGGCCGGAAGCGCTGGAAAAAGGAAATTTTATTTTGGCGGGGATCGGAAGCGAAAGTGTGAGGCAGGCTGTTTCGATGGCGATCTCGATGGACGGACAGGATGAGGCCGCCTCGTGCGTGCCGGATTATCAGGAGCAGAATGTCAGTCAGAAAGTGGTAAAAATAATTCAGAGTTATGTCTCTGTGGTAAATCGGATGGTGTGGAGAAAGCAGGAGAACAGTCAGGGGAAATGCGATGTGTAATGTAGTGATCTGGGGCGCAGGACTGTATGCAGGCACTGTGCTGGAGGCGATCCGGACGGATAAATGCCGTGTCGTTGGTATTGTAGATTCCAACCGGAAACTTTGCGGTACTTTATATAAAGGAAGTATACCGATCAGCCTGCCGGAAGAGCTGCTGGACGGGACGATCGACTATGTTGTGATATCTGTGATGCAGTGCGGCAGTATTTTAACGCAATGCAGACAGTTAGGAATCAGCGAAGAGAAGATCATTCCTTACTGGGAATCAGATCAGGTATATGAGTTTCTGGATGCAAATGTGAAGAAAATTTTTCGTCTGGAAAAAGAGGTGACGCGCTTACAGAGTCATCTGAATAATCTTCCTTATGAATTGGGACTGAAACAGACGCCGCTTATGCGTTCTGCGGAAGAATTGCTGGAACTGATCTTAACCGAAAAAAAATCATTATGCCGTTTTGGCGACGGTGAGCTGGAAATCATGCAGAAGCGGGAGAGGGCCTGGTTTCAAAATGTGGATGAGGATCTTAGCAGGCGGCTTGGGGAAGTATTTGATTCCAATGAGGAGCAGGTCATTATCGCGCTGGCTGACGATTTTGGATGCCTGGATGCCTATACAAAAGAGTGTCAGGACGCGATACGTGAGTATCTTGATCATGGGATACGGGAAAAGCTCGAGGAACTGTTTCAACCGAACCGTGTCTATTATGACGCCTATGTGACCAGACCATATTATATGTACCGGGACAAGCGTCATGCGGAACGTATTTTTGCATTGTTCCGGCGCGTTTTTGGGAATCGGAATCTTTTTCTGGTGGAAGGGGAGCAGTCCTGCATCGGTGCAAGAAACGACCTGTTTATGGGTGCGCGCCGTATACGGCGTTTGATCGCCCCTTCCAAAAATGCGTATTCTGTGTATCAGGAAATTTTATGCGGCGTCAGACAATCTGTGGCGCCCGATGATCTTGTGCTGATCAGCCTTGGGCCGACGGCCACTGTTTTGGCGTACGACCTTGCCATGGAAGGACTCCAGGCGCTTGATATCGGGCAGCTCGACAATGAATATGAGTGGTATCTGCGGGGCGCTAAAGACCGCGTTGACATTCCCGGGAAATGCGTAGCCGAACTTGGGAAGTATCACAGGGTGCAGGAAATAGAGGACAAAAATTATCAGAATCAGATTGTTGCGAGAATCGGATTGGAGACAGAATGAATACAGTAAGCGTGATCGTGCCGGTCTATCACGGAAAAAAATATATCGAATCTATGATTCGGCAGGTAGAAGCGTGCCAGCTTTGCGCGGCCGGTCAGGCAAAAACGGAGCTGCTGTTTGTAAACGATGACCCAGACGAGCCGATTGGGGCATATCGTTCCGGAGAGATTGATCTTGTTGTATTGGAGACTGCCGAAAACCGGGGGATACACGGCGCGCGAGCGGAGGGTGTGAAACGCTGCGGCGGGGAATATATTCTGCTGCTGGATCAGGACGACCGCATTTTGCCGGGATATATAAAAAGCCAGCTTGCTGCAATACGGGGCTATGACGCGGCTGTCTGCATGGCGCTGCATGAGGGGAAAGCGCTCTATAACCGGACGCTTCCGTTTGAAGCGGCCGCAAGCAGAGAGCATATGCTGCGCAAAGGAAATGCAATTATTTCTCCGGGGCAGGTTCTGATTCGAAAAGATGCCGTTGCGGCGCTCTGGAAAGAAACAAGGCTTTCGCAAAACGGCGCGGACGATTGGCTGCTGTGGCTTTGCATGATGCAGGAGGGGCGTTCTTTCGCTTTAAATAAGGAAATTTTGTTTGAACATGTAATGGAGCGCGATAATACATCCATGCGGCAGCTTCAGATGCAGCGCTCCGAGTGGGAAGTATTGCGGCTGATCCAGGGCAGCGCTATATTTTCAGGCGAGGATGCAGCGGTTTTAGAGCAGACCATTCAGAATCTGATGGAGATGCGTATTGAACTGCTTGGAAAGTTTCAGCGTATCAGCGCCGTCTATGACGCATGGGTTTCGCTGAGGAACCGGGACATCCATCTGGCATGGTATCTCAGAGAAAAAGGCTGCCAGCGGGTTGCTGTCTATGGAGTGACTCATTTGGGAATGCGTCTTTTTGAGGAACTGGAGCGGGACGGAATCGAAGTTCCCTGCTTTATTGACAGAAATGCGCAGTTTTTGGACGGACCGGTTAAAATATATGATCCAATGGAAACATTTCCAGCAGTGGATGCGGTGGTGATCAGCCTGGTACAGCAGGAGGATAAAATACGGGCTTTGCTGCGGGCGAGAGCGGCGGTTCCTGTGTGGACTATTTCTGAACTTGTCGGAAATACAGAGCAAATGGGAGGGGCGGAATGAAACTTCTTTTGTTTGGCACAGGGGATTACTATCAGCGATATAAAAAGTGGTTTGACAGGGAGGATATTCTTGCTCTTCTTGACAATTCGAAAGAAAAGCAGGGGATGATGCTGGATGGCATACCGGTTCTGTCTCCGGAAAAGGGCGTAAAACTTTTCTTTGACGCAATTGTGATACTTAGTTTTTATGTAAAGCAGATGCGGGCGCAGTTAGCGGGACTGGGCGTGCCGCAGGGCCGTATTTTCCATTTTTTTGATCTGCATGATCTTTGTTTCCGGAAGAAGACGGAGTATCCGGTTAAAATTTACGGCGATGTTACCAAAGCAGGCCAGGCGCTTCTTCTCTCTCACGATCTGACGCTTGGGGGACCGGCCATCGCGCTTTTTCATGTTGCGGAAATTTTAATCAAAAACGGGTATTCGGTTGTTTTTGCGTCGATGCTGGACGGGCCGTTAAGGGAAACTTTACAGGAGCGTCATATACCGGTTGTAGTCGATGTGAATCTGCAGTGGAAGACCATGAACGAGGTTTCATGGATCAAAAATTTTCAATTGGTTTTTTGCAATACGATCGGCTATTTTATGTTTCTGACAAACAGAGATCAAACAATTCCGGCTGTCTGGTGGCTTCACGATTCGTCTTTCTTTTATGAAGGGATACGGGAGGAGGTTTTGCGCTCAATTGATCGAACCAATTTAGCGGCTTTCTCCGTGGGGCCGGTTCCGGCAAGGGCGATTAAGAGCATGATACCGGATTTTCCGGTAAAAAATCTGATTTACGGTGTGGCGGATCATTTCGGGCGCCGTTTGGAGCGTGAAAACGACCGTATTGTATTTGTAACAATCGGATATATCGAGTCAAGGAAAGGGCAGGATATCCTGGTCGATGCGGTGGAACAGCTTTCGCCCCGGGTGCGGGAAAAAGCTGTGTTTTATCTGGTCGGCCAGAATACATCCATGCTTGCAGTCCGGCTGCGGCATAGGATCGAAAATCTGCCGCAGATGCAAATGACAGGTACCGTCGGGCGGGATGAGGTAAACCGTATCCTGGATTTGGCGGATGTTCTGATCTGTCCGTCGAGAGAAGACCCGATGCCGACAGTGGCCGCGGAAGCAATGATGCACGGGGCGCCATGTCTGATCTCGGATGCGACCGGAACAGCGGATTATATCGAACACGGAGTGAACGGTTTTGTGTTTCAAAGCGGCGACAGGCAGCAGCTGGCAGCGTTGATCGAATATTGTATCGAACATCGCAGCTCGCTGTCAAAGCTTGGCGCAAAGGCCAGAAAACTATATGAGAGCGTCTTCTCCATGGATGTATTTGAGAGGGAGCTTGAAACTATGATGGAACAAATGATGTAAAGCTGCGACGCGGAGGGTGGTGTGATATGTCTGAATTAGGGCGGATGCTTTGTGCGTATAAAAACTGTAAAATAGCATTATACGGATTGGGAATTGAGACGCAGAAAGCATTGGCGCAGTTGGAAGCTGAGTTTGAGATAATCGGACTTTTGGACGGTTATCAGACAGGAGGAGAACTTTACGGAAAACCTGTTATTTCGCTTTCAGGCGCACTGGAGCGCGGGGTGAAACTTATCCTTGTTGTGGCGCGTCCGGGTTCCTGTAAAGTGATTGCAAGGAAAATCGGCGATCTGTGCAGGGAAAATAAAGTAGATCTTTTGGATGTCAGGGGAAAGAATCTCTGTGAACAGAAAAAGGCAGTCTATCACTTTGGCCAAACCAGCGGATATACCATCGAAGAACTCTGTCAGACAGCCGGCGAGGCTGAGGTGATAAGCGTTGATTTGTTTGACACGCTCATTATGCGGCGCGTCCTGTTTTCGGCGGATGTGATTGAACTGACGCAGCAGAGGCTTTATGAGAGAAACATTCAAATTGAAGATTTCTGCAATCGGCGTATGGCAAGTGAAAAAAAGCTCTCAAAGACCTGCGCGCCAACACTGACTGAGATTTACCGCGATATGCTTTCCAATGAGACTGATATCGCTGTGAGTCCGAACGATCTTGCAGAGCTGGAATGGAGCATTGACCTTGCGCTTTGTGTGCCGCGAAAAAAGCTTTGTGAAATTCTGGGAAAGTTAAAAGAGTCGGGAAAAGAGATTTATATTGTATCCGATACCTATTATACGAAAAGTCAGTTGGAATTATTGCTTGCAGACTGCGGGATCTCTTTTTATACAGACATTTTTGCTTCCTGCGAGTATGGGACAGGTAAAACGCAGGAACTGTTTTTGCAGTTGAAAGACAGGATTGACGGGCGATCGTGCGTACATATTGGGGATGATATGACGGCCGACGTGGAGAGTGCAAAACGGCACGGCTTGATTCCGTTTCGTATCTTTTGCGGGCTGGAGCTGTTTGAGGAGGCAGGATACCTGGGCATGTGGAATGAGACGGAAAGTCTTTCAAACAGGATACGGCTTGGGATGTTTGTCGCCAATCTGTTTAACAATCCGTTTTTGTTTGAAGCGGAGGAGAAAAAGATTTGTGTGCAGCATGCCCGCGATATTGGCTATTTATTTTTGGCGCCGATAATCAGCGATTTTGTATTCTGGCTGGATCGGCAGACCAGGAATTTTTCCATCGGTACGGTCTGGTTCTGCGCCAGGGACGGCTATCTGGTGAAACAGCTGTACGATGTGTTAAATGGCGCCGCCGCATCCGACTATTTTTTGACCTCACGGTCGGCCGCGATCCGCGCAGGGATCGAGAGCGAAGACGATATCCGGTATGTCGGGGAAATGAAATTCAGCGGGACGCTGCGCGAACAATTAAGAGAGCGGTTTGGGCTCTGTGTGAGCGAAGCGGATAAGCGGCAGAATCTTTTGGATTATAAAGATGAGATTTTAGAGAACGCCCGGCTGTACAGAAAAAACTATTTGACTTATATTCAGAAACGTAAGGTTTTGGACGGGCCGATTGCTTTTTTTGATTTTGTTGCGAAAGGAACCACTCAGATGTATCTGAGCCGTTTTGTAAAACATCCGTTAAAAGGGTTTTATTTTTTGCAGCTCGAGGAAGAAAATATGAAAGGCCGGGGGCTTGATATACTGCCGTTTTATACGAATGAAGAGCGGGACGGCAGCGCGATTTTTGACGACTATTATATTCTGGAAACAATGCTGACGTCGCCGGAGCCGTCCGTTTTTGGATTTGACGGGGAGGGAGAGGCATGTTATGCCACAGAGACAAGAAGTAAAACGGATATCGCATGTTTTCTGAAAGCCGGGTCGGGGATTTTGGATTATTTTAAAGAGTATCTGAAAATATGTCCTGCCGGTCTGATTCAAATGGATAAGAAATTGGACGAAGCGATCTTGTCGCTGATTCACAAAATTACGATATCCGATCCGGATTTTTTAAATTTAAAGGTAGAAGATCCGTTTTTTAACCGTATGACAGATATCACAGATTTGATTTAGGAGAAAGATATGGAATTTGAATTAACAGCATCCATGATGTGCGCCGATTATGGTTCACTGGAGAGAGAAGTAAGAAATTTGGAGGAAGGCGGAATAGATTCGTTCCATATTGACATTATGGACGGACGCTATGTTCCAAATTTTGCAATGTCTTTAAATGATATGCGCTACATAGCGAGAGCAACGGCAACACCGATTGATGTTCATCTTATGATTGAGCATCCGAATAACCATATCGGCTTATTTCTTGCGCATTTAAGACCGGGAGACACTGTTTACATTCATCCGGAGGCGGAATATCATCCGTCTACGACACTGCAGTCGATTATTAACGCCGGGATGATACCGGGGATAGCCATTAATCCGGGTACATCCGTGGAGACGATTATGGAAATGCTGCGGATCGTAAAAAAGGTGCTTGTCATGTCTGTGAATCCGGGAAATGCCGGACAGATGTATCTCCCGTATGTCGGGAAAAAGATTACAAAGCTGCTCTCAATGAAAGAGGATATGGATTTTGAAATCTACTGGGACGGCGCGTGCAGCGCGGATAAGATTATAGAGTATGCGCCCAAAGGCGTCCGGGGATTTGTGCTGGGAACAACGCTTTTATTTGGCAAAGACAAATCGTATGGGGAGACTCTGCAAAATATAAGGGAATTGAAATTCTAACAGGATAAAAAAAGACAGGCGTTCCGTTTTGAAATACGGTATGTCTGTTTTTTTATGTACAGACCTCTGCAGGGGAAGTATGCCGCTAAGACGGCCGCACCCGGCGCGTCAAATCGTGCAATCTTAGGATTGAGGGAACTGCCAGATGAGCCGGCCTGAGAGCGGAAGCGGGCTTGCCCGCTTTGTTTCCGGAATCTTACACGGGGAGACATGAATTCCAGAATACACTTGTTTTTATGAGCCCGGTGAAGTATAATTTTATCAATAGATTAATTCCCGCAGCAGTGCGGATGGAAAAGAACTGCAGGGATTACAGGAGGAAACGGTTATGTACCATTGCCATATTCATTTTTATTTGCCTGGCCGCCAGTGCAGAGAATTTGAGACTGTCAGGGAAATGGCCCCGCTTGCACATTTTACACATTCCTGTCAGACAAGCGACAGACCGGAGGATGCATATACGGCAGAGGCAGATGTGATCATCGCTAATCTGAAAGACACTGACGCGCAGTTATTTGTCAGCGAGATTGTTTTGGCAAAGAGAGAAGACACGCAGCTGATATTGCTCGCGGATCAGTCTCAGGTAAGTCTCGTATCGGATTATTTCCCGAAGATACACGATATCTGGATCGCTCCGATGACAGCGGACGAATTTAAGTTTCGTCTGATTCGATGGCAGCAGAACTATAAAATGGAAAAAGATTTTTGGCAGACCAGTCATTTTTTCGAGACAACGATCAATCATGTCCCAAATCTTGTCTGGTATAAAGATAAAAACGGAATACATACAAAAGTCAACGACAGTTTCTGCAGAACTGTCAATAAGACAAAGGAGCAGGTGCAGGGACGCGGCCACGCGTATATCTGGGATGTCGAACATGACGATCCCGCATGTATCGAGTCCGAGCGCGAGGTGATGGAGAGCGAGAAGACCTGCGTATCGGAGGAGGTCATACAGACCGGCGCAGGAGACCGTATATTGACGACTTATAAATCGCCGTTGTATGATCTGGACGGTTCTGTGATGGGTACGGTGGGCGTTGCGATTGATGTGACGCAGGAACGGGAGTATGAAGAGGAGATTATTCAGAAAAACAGGACGCTCGAAAAGATTTTTACTACAATTGACTGTGGCGTGATGCGTCACACGGTAGACGGATCAGTTGTTCTTAGCGCAAACAGAGCCGCGCTTGATATTCTGGGGTACGATTCGCAGGAAGAGCTGATGGAAGACGGGTTTGATATGATTGCGAAGACGGTCGTGCCGGAAGATCGGGAGCATCTGCGCGCGTGCATTCTGGGGTTGGAGGAAGTCGGCGACAGCGTCAGCGTGGAATACCGGATTCGTCAAAAGGACGGCGAGATACGTCATGTTATGGGAAATGTCAAACTGTTAAAAGAGGACGGCCAGCTGTTTTACCAGCGTTTTCTGTTGGATTGTACCGCGCAGAAACTGCAGGAAGAGGAAAATAAGAGACGGCAGATGCGCATGATACAGGCACTCAGCATTGATTATAATATCGCATGTTTTCTCGATCTTGAAACAGGGTGGAGTGTCCCGCTGCGCAGCGACGAGCAGAACGGTCATATGTTTGCGGCCGCTTCCGATGGGAACATTTCGTTTCAGGAGAGTATGGAGCGCTATATTCAGGAGTTTGTGTATGAGGAGGACGGCGAGATGCTGCGCCAGTCGTCTTCCGCCGAATGTCTGAAGAGAGAGCTTGCGGATAAGAACCAGTATTATGTCAACTATCGCGCTGTGTTAAAAGGGGAGACAAAATATTTTCAAATGAAAGCTGTCCGAACCGATAACTGGGGAGAGCAGTACGGTGTCGTTATCGGTCTGCGCAGTGTGGACGCGGAGACGCGAAACGAGATGGAAAAGAAAAATTTGCTGGAGAGCGCTCTGATGCAGGCAAACCGGGCAAGCAAGGCGAAGAGTATCTTTCTCTCGAACATGTCGCATGATATCCGTACACCGATGAATGCGATTGTCGGTTTTACTGCGCTTGCAATTACACATATTGAGGATAAGGAGCAGGTGGAGGAGTATCTGAAAAAGATTATGACGTCGGGAAATCATTTGCTGAGCCTCATTAACGATGTATTGGATATGAGCCGGATTGAGAGCGGCAAGATGCATCTGGATGAAAAGCCCTGTCGTCTGCCTGATATTCTGCATGGTCTGCGCAATATTCTGCAGGCGGATATCCATGCGAAGAATCTTGATTTGTACATTGACGCCGTCGATATTCTGGATGAAGAAATTTACTGTGATAAGCTGCGCTTAAATCAGGTTCTCTTAAACCTTTTGAGCAATGCTGTAAAATATACCGGGGCCGGCGGCATAATCAGTATGCGGATTACGGAAAGGGCAGGTGCGCCGGGCGGATTTGCCAATTATGAATTTGTGATCAAAGATACGGGCGTCGGTATGAGCGAGGAATTTGTAGCGCATATCTTCGAACCGTTTGAGCGTGAGAAGACAAGTACGATCAGCGGAATACAGGGCACAGGCCTTGGCATGGCGATTACAAAAAATATTGTGGATATGATGAATGGTACGATTGAGGTAAAAAGCGAGCAGGGAACGGGGACAGAGGTGACGGTAAGCTTTATGTTCCGCCTGCATACCGGAACAAAGGAGCCGCAGATCATTCCGCAGTTAAAGAACTGCAGAGCTCTCGTTGTGGATGATGATTTTAATACATGCGACAGCGTTACTTATATGCTGGGGCAGATCGGGATGCGCGCAGAGTGGACGCTTTCCGGAAAGGAAGCGCTGCTGCGCACGCATCAGGCAGTGACGAGAGGAGATGTCTATACGGTATATATCGTCGACTGGATGCTGCCGGATATGAACGGCGTCGAGGTGACGCGCAGGATACGCAAGGAAATGGGCGAGGATGTGCCGATCATTATTTTAAGCGCATATGACTGGCTTGAGATTGAGGAGGAGGCAAAAGAAGCTGGAGTCACGGCATTTTGCAGTAAGCCGCTGTTTTTGTCAGAACTGCGCAGCTGCCTGCATTCTATCGTGGATGAACAGAGTACGGAGGCAAAAGAAGAAAACGGGACAGAGAAGTGTCGCACCGGGCGCATTCTGCTTGCAGAAGACAATGAGCTGAATCAGGAGATTGCAAAAGCTATTTTGGAGGATGCGGGATTTTCTCTGGAGATTGCCGGAAACGGACAGATCGCCGTCGATATGTTAAAAAAGGCGAAACCGGATTATTACCAGCTGGTATTGATGGATGTCATGATGCCGGTCATGAACGGATATGAGGCGACAAAGGAGATACGAAGTTTTGACAATGCAAAAACTGCTTCGATTCCGATTCTGGCGATGACAGCAAATGCATTTGAGGAAGACAAACAGGAAGCGCTTCGCTGTGGTATGAACGGCCATCTGTCAAAGCCGATTGACGTTGATGTATTGTTTGATACATTGGATAAAATATTGGCGTAAGCATATATTATTAAGATGCTGGGGTCAAAAGGTCTTTTGACCCTGGTATCATATTAACAGTAGATTGACAAAGGTTATCGGATTTGATATGGAAGATGGAAAAAAGAAAAAAAAGAGTGGCAGAAAAACATTAATGCTATCTATTCTGCTTGTTTTTTTGGCGCTGGGCGGGTGTGTATTTTACATTGCTTCGAGCATATCAGAAGAAATGTCGCAGTCTGCAATTGCGAATTTAAGTGAGAGTCTGGAGTTAATTAAAGGTACGGTGGAGGTCCTGCTTGAGAGGGAGGCGCAGTATCAGAAGATGATGGCGCAGGAGCTTGCCATTGCAGAAAATCCGGAAGAATTGGTTCATTCGTATGATATGAACGGAACTGCAGTCAGGATTTCTCTTGTCTATACCGGACATACCAAAGGTATCTCTAATATGGAAGGAACGTTTGATCCCGATGAATTGGATTTTTCGGGAGAAAATACGGTGGATGGTCTGCCGATTTCCACTGCCTACTTAAACACTATGGGGACATGGGCTTATACGATGGTCTGTCCTGTCATACAGGATGGCAGCGAGATTGCGCTGCTCTATGTAGAATATATTTACGATTCATTTGAGGAAGTACTGCCGGAAAAGCTTTATGGAGGCAGCGCTACACTGTATATTATGGACACGCAGAGCAAACGGTTTCTGGTAAGTCCAAAACTAAGCGGATACAGGACCGCGGGAAATCTGAATCTTGAGGATTTTTATCGTGCAAATCAGATTTTGGAGCCGGAAATCAAAAAGGAGATCGACTCAAGTATAGACGCCGGCCGAAACGTCATGTTTTATCATGAGGTTCGAAAGACGGAGTCTCTGATTTACATGTGGGCGGTCAACGATGCGTCCGCTTACCTGATCGGATATGTGCCGGTGGAGGCAATCCAGCGGGAGGGAAAGGCAGTCAGACAAAATATTCTGGGTGTGGTTCTCGTGATGCTTGCTGCGTTTTTCCTGTGCTGTATCGTCTATCTGTTTTATGAACGACAGCAGAGCAGACAGCGCAGGGAGCGGGAAGCGGAACGGGAAACGCACAATAAACAGCTGGCGGAGGCGCTGGCTGCTGCTCAGGCCGCGAGCAGTTCCAAAACCATGTTTTTGTCCAATATGTCGCATGATATTCGTACGCCCATGAATGCCATTATCGGGTTTACCTCGCTGCTGGCAAAAGATGCGGAGAATACGGCAAAGGTAAAAGAATACACAAAAAAGATTATGGCTTCCGGTCAGCATCTGCTGGGACTGATCAACGATGTTCTCGATGTGTCAAAAATTGAGAGCGGAAAAGCGGTTCTGACTGTGGAAGAGTTTCAGCTGAGCAGCCTGATCTCGTCTGTGGATGCAATGATAAGGCCTCTGGCAAGGGAGCGGGGGCAGACATTTGAGGTTACGGTGACAGGGGTCAGGCATGAATCCCTGGTGGGGGATGAGACAAGAATAAATCAGATTTTAATTAACCTGCTCTCTAATGCCGTCAAATATACACAGCCCGGCGGGCATATCTGGTTTCGCATTATCGGTTTAAATCAGCGGTCCGCCCAGTTCGAGCATATAAGGATTGAGGTGGAAGATGACGGGTATGGAATGACGCCCGAGTATCTGAACGTTATTTTTGATGCGTTCACCAGAGCGGAAAACAGTACGACCAACAAAGTTCAGGGCACCGGTCTTGGCATGGCGATTACAAAGAATATTGTCGAGATGATGGGAGGAACGATTGATGTTGCCAGTGCGGTTGATAAGGGAAGCAAATTTACGGTTGACCTGGAATTACGAATTTCAGAGCAGGAGGACGACCTGGACTTCTGGAAAAACTGCGGGATTTCAAATCTTCTGGTGGTGAGTCAAAATGAGGAGACCGGCGAAGATATCAGGTCGCTGATGGAATTTACCCAAATTAAGGTTTCTATACAAAAAGACACTTTGCGTGCGGTTTCCTCTGTATGTACAGCGCAGAAAGAAAACTCGCCGTATCAGCTGATTCTTTTTGAGAAGACGCCGGGGGTAGATGATCTTGTCGGTTCTGTCAGGCAGCTGCGTGAAGCAATGGAAACATTTATTCCGATTGTACTGCTCTGCGAGTGCGGCGGGGATGACATGCAGGAAGAGATACTTCGTGCCGATGTGGACGATATTTTGACAAAACCATTTTTTGTGTCCGCATTAAAGGAAAAGATTCATGAACTTTGGAAAATGAAACAGGAAGATGGGAATAGAGAGCAAAGTGACGGGGTATATCATGCGACGCTGGATGGATGTCATTTTCTGGTAGCCGAAGACAACGAGATTAATTCTGAGATTTTGCGTGAGGTTTTAAGTATCGACGGTGCAACATGCGAGATTGCAGAAAACGGACAGCTGGCAGTAGAATGTTTTCAGAATGCGCAGCCGGGCAGATATGATGCGATCCTCATGGATGTCCAGATGCCGGTGATGAACGGTTATGAGGCAACAAAGCACATTCGTGCTTTAGAACGCGATGACGCAAAAAAAATTCCGATTATTGCAATGACGGCAAACGCTTTTACGGAGGATGTGAGGGACGCCTTAAATGCCGGGATGGATGCGCATCTGGCAAAACCGATTGATGTGGAATTGCTGAGAGCGACATTAAATAAATATATAGAAAAGCGGGGATAGATGAGTGAAAGGGAAAAATTATCTGTGTTTGTGCATGGCGGCCGTTTTGTTGCTGGGGTTTGCTGCCTGCGGACAGAACGATTCTTCCGATGTGAATCTGATCAAAGATCAGAATGGAGACAGCAAAACGATCGTCTTATTTGCTCCGATCGGAAAATCAGATCCGGATGCGGAGAATATTTCAATTGCCGCACAGGAGATGACCGTGAGGATGGCCGAGGAGGAACTGGGCCTGATTGTCAAATATAATACTTATACGGCGGATGATTATAAAGATAAAACATACGACGACGTTACGATAGACCGGATCAATAACCAGATGGACGATTTTTATCTGTTAAATCCAGATACGATCCAGTTACTGGGATCTGAGGGAAAGCTGGCGGATCTGTCCGGTTTAGAGTGCGCAAAGAATTTAAGGGAGGTTGTAAAAACGGCCAATACGGTAAACGGAAAGCTTGTCGCGATTCCGCAGGAAGTGGTTGCGTATGGATTGTTTGTCAATAAAGATATGTTTGACCAATACAGCGTTAAGCTGCCAGAGACGCCGGAAGAATTTCTGGAATGCTGCAGAGTGTTTCAGGAAAACGGGATAGAAACACCGGTCGGTGCAAACCGCTGGTGGCTGGAAAATTTTGTTCTCGCGCAGGCCTATGCAGATCTTTACAACGGAGAAGATACCGATGCAGAGATTGCGGCGTTAAACAGCGGGGAGGCAAAATACAGCGACTATATGCGCTCCGGGTTTGAATTTTTAAAACAGATGATGGATCTTGGCTATATTGATGCACAAGCCGCCCTTACCTATGAGGCGATCGAAGGGGAGGGGCCGGATTTTCTGGCGGCAAAGACGCCGATTGTTATGGCGTATTGGGCTGCAGCAAATGCGGATACCGCGTATGGTAAAACGGATTTTCATATGCAGGTGATTGGATTTCCAAGCTCCCGCGGTCAGATGCCGGTTGTATCGTTGTCCGGATATGGCGTCTGCGCTGCGTCCAGGCAGTTGCAAGACACCCTGGCAACGCTTGATATTATGCTGTCGGATGAAGCGCTTCAGGTATATACCGACCATAATCAGGTGATTTCCCCGTCCAAAAACGTTGAGGTGGAGTGTGTGGATGCATTAAAACCATTGAATGAAAGGATTGAGGATGGGATTTTTGTGCTTGGGTCCAATGCAGGTATGAAAGTGGAACAGTGGGGAAATATTTGTCTGATTGTACGGGAATTGTTAGACGGCGCGTCTGTCGACGAGTGTATGGCACAGTTTGACCGGCTGCAGGAGGAATCGCTGCAGAATCCATAGCGCATCATAGGTTGTGCAAAAGAGCCGGACGATGGGGAGGGGGAAATGATATGGAGACAGTCTATCAGTTCAGGGAGAATGAAAAAGCAAAAAAAGCGGCCGATACGGTGTATCATTTAAAAAAAGAACAGGAAAGCGAAACAGAGACAGATAGACAGCCGGTGTATCAATACCCCGTAACCATACATTTGAACGCAAGATTTCAGCCCAGACACAGATTTGAACTGGAGGATGTCCTGCGGGATATCCTGGAACAGAAGAAGCTTGGTACGGTCGACGGCGGAGGAACGCTGCAGTCGGTCACAGGCGAGATTATGTCGTGCGATATTGATGTGATGTTAAGAGATACAAAGCAGGATACGATGTCCGCGCTGTGCGGCATCCTAAACCGTTTCGGAATACCGAAAGGATCGCAGCTTATCTTTGCAGAAAATAGAATTGAGATCGGTTTACAGGAGGGCCTGGCAATTTACTTAAATGGGACGGATCTGCCAAAGGAAGTGTACCGGACCTGCGATATTAATTATGTGATTGACAGGATGGACCAGCTGCTTGCAGATACAGGCAGAATGTACAGTTATTGGGAAGGACAAAAGGAAACGGCTCTTTATTATTACGGAGATAACTGCGAAAAGATGCTTGCCAGGATAAAGCCGTTTCTGGAGACTTATCCGCTGCTTGCAAAATGCACGGTTACCCGGATTGCCTGATTATTTAACCAAAAACCGGCGTGTGGAGCAGATGTTCCATACGCCGGTTTTGTACTGCAAAATATGATTTCTATCGTTTTTCTGTTGTATTGAGAACATTGGAGAGTTTATGGATTCCGCTCTGTACATGTTCCATATATTTCATGATATCTTCTACGCCGGCTGCCTGCTGTTCGGTGGAGGCGCTGATTTCAACGGTGTTCTGCACAGAGATCTGCGAGATATCGTCTACAGATTCCATTGCGCGCAGCAATTGTTCTTTGATATCAATGATTGTGTCAAGTTCTTCTTTCAGACGCGAGGATACAGTAATTACTTCCTCGGATGAATTGAGCATATCTTTGAATATTGTAATGGTATCATCCAGTTTTCGTTCGGATTCCTTTGCGATTTGGTTGTTATTGTCAATCACTTTCTGAATGTCGTTTACGCTTGTAATGACATCCTGCAAAATATCGTTGATTTTTTGTGTGGATGCCGCGGATTCACCGGACAGTGAATTGATTTCATCTGCGACTACCGCAAAACCTTTTCCGGCGTCGCCGGCTCTGGCTGCTTCAATTGTTGCATTCAGTGCAAGCAGGTTGGTCTGCTCTGCAATCTGGCTGATACTGTTGATGATATCGCCGATGGAAGTCGACTTGTGAGCCAGCAGAGCGATGCTCTCGGA
Organism: uncultured Roseburia sp.; assembly: GCA_947088345.1. Taxonomy (GTDB): domain Bacteria; phylum Bacillota; class Clostridia; order Lachnospirales; family Lachnospiraceae; genus Roseburia. The sequence goes on along the minus strand of CAMUGE010000004.1, from coordinate 25,579 downwards.
AGCGGCCTGCGTGGATGTAATATTTTCATTAAACTGGACCGAAAGGCTTTTGATTGCCTTGATACCGTCGTCATTTTTCTGTTTTAACAGCTGGATATGATCAATTGTCTGTGCAACGCGCGCTTCCGAGGAGAGAATCTTGCTGTTTAAGTCGCCAAAAATCTCAAGACTTCCTTTTACCTGCTCAATCTGCTGGCTGGCGCTGCCGTTAATTTCTTCTGCGGAGGATGCGATTTCCGTGCTGCTTTTTTCAAATTCCTGCAGGGCGCTGTAGATCTTTTCGGATGACTGCTGCAACCCCTCAAAAGCGCTTTTGACATGATCAAGCATTTGCTCCACAGAGTTTTCGCTTTTTTCCACAGAGAAAAAAAGTGTGCGCGCACGCATTACAATTAAAACGGCGACAAGTACCGCGAGTATGTAGACCATCCAGATAAAGATCCAGATCGATAATGTATACATGCAAAAATATGCATTGGGAAATACAATCATTGCGGCAATATTCGGCAGCATGGTAGCGGCGGCGCATACTTTAATTGTAGAGAGGTCATAGTAGGGTATGGCAAGAAATAAAATGAGGAAGTAGGCTTCCACCATCGCGCCAAAGCATGCCGGTGAACCGAAAACGATGGTCACGGCGCCGAGAACCGGCAGGATAGAAAGATAGATGTATTTTGCGTATTTTCCGAGCGGCTTTTCCAGTAGTTTTGTCAGCAGGCAGCATCCTGTCATGGATAAAACGATCGCATCGCGTGCAGCGCCGTTGTTGAACATCAACACATATGCGAACGCAACAATCGGTATGGCGGTCATAAACAGGAACATAATCAAATTCATTCGCTTTTCTTCATTTTTCAGAACTTCTAAATTCATGAGACATCCTCCTCCTTTTCCCGGCGCAGTGGTAAATTGTCCGGTCTTTCGCGCACGGTCATACTGATTCTAAACTGCTAATATTTTACATGTTTTTACAGAGGTTGTCAATGTTCCTGTTTGCAGAGAATATGATAAATGAAGCAAAAATCCGACCTGTTACGGCAATAGGATGCGCGGGTCAGATTTTATATGTTTGTTTGATCGTGTAAGGATATACCTATGAATCAGGGGTGTGATTTAAGCTGCGACAGTTATTGTAATATATTCCGGTATATGGTACAATAATTTCTCAATATCTGACGTTCCCTGTTTTATAAAACAAGCGGTATTTTGTACCAAAGGGTCTGCTTAAATTCTTCGATAATAAGATTTCGTATAACTTACATTATTGCGGTTAGTTCTTACTGGACTGCAACGGAGGTGATTTCGTATAACACATGGAGTTTGGGATTTATTGTATCGGGATCAATTATAAAAAAGTTCCGCTTGCGGTGCGCGAAACGGCTGCAGTTACAGAATCGGAGAGACACAGTCTGTGGCGCAGTCTTTCCGCGGAAAGCGCTGTGGAAGGGATGGTGGCGCTTTCTACCTGCAATCGGACGGAACTCTATTTTTGCGGAGGAAAAGAATCTGTATCAAAAACGGAGCAGGCGCTGGCGCAGTTAAAGCGGATTTCAAAAGAGACGCTGTTAAATCAAATTTATGTCTACGGGGGAGAGCAGGCGCTGCGTCATCTGTTTGTTGTCTGCTGCGGCCTTGATTCCATGATACTTGGCGAGGACGAGATACTGCGGCAGGTCAGGGAGTCTTACGGCGCCGCGCTGCGCGAAAAAACGGATTGCCGTATGATCAATATTGCGTTTCAGGGGGCGCTGCACTGTGCTAAATGTATTAAGACAGAGACGCTTCTGTCAAAGACAGCCGTTTCTTACGGGACGCTTGCGGCCAATCAGATAGAACGTTTTTTTGGAGGAAAGGACGGGAGCGTCCTGATTGTCGGGATTACAGGCAGGATGGGACAGATCCTGGCGAAAAATCTTTATAGTAAAGGAATACGGAAGATTACAGGTACGAGCAGGAAACATAAAGCAGCGGCTTTCGAATCCTTTCTGCGGGAGGATATTCCGATTGTGGATTTTTCAAAACGCTATGATTATCTGGAGAATGCGGATGTGGTGGTAAGCGCTACGGCAAGCCCGCATTATACTTTTACTTCTGAGAAAGTGCGCGCATCGTTTCGTACAAAGAAGAGGCGTCTGTTTCTTGATCTGGCGGTTCCGCGCGATCTGGATACAGACATTGCCGCGCTTGCGGGGTGTCTTCTGTTTGATATTGATGATTTTAAGAATATGGCTGAGACAAATAATGCGAGGAAGCTAAAAGAGGCGGACAAGGCGCAGGAAATACTGAAACAGAAGCTGGAAGAGACGAAAAAAAATATGTGTATCTCGGAATTTGCCGCATCGGAAAGCGAGCGGTTTTTGTGCCTGAAAGACAAGAAGTTCGGAAGCGTCTTTTACCTTTTAAAAGAGCGTCTTTCCGGCAGCCAGTTTCAGGCTCTGGTTGAGGCGATGGAAACGATAGAACCGAATTGAAAATTTTCAGGAAAAATAAAAAATCTGACTTGTTTCCGCCGGAGTACTGTCGTATACTTATCTTAATCAGGAAAAGTATTCTGTATTTTGTGCAGAGAATGGAGGAAAAAATGAATATTTTAGTAATTAACTGCGGCAGCTCATCGTTAAAGTATCAGCTGATTAATTCCGAAAGCGAGGATGTGCTGGCAAAAGGTCTGTGCGAGAGAATCGGTATTGACGGCAGACTGGTTTACCAGAAAGCGGGATGCGACAAGGAATTTAAGGAGGCGGCAATGCCGACGCATAAACAGGCGATTGAGCTTGTAATAACGGCGCTGACAAACGACAAGACAGGCGCAATCAAAGAGCTTTCCGAGATAGATGCAGTCGGACACCGCCTGGTGCACGGAGGGGAGAAATTCGCATCGTCTGTTGTCATTACACCGGAGGTGATCGCCGCGGTAGAAGAGTGCTGTGAACTGGCGCCGCTTCATAATCCCGCCAATCTGATCGGCGTGGCGGCATGTAAGGAGGTAATGCCGGATGTACCGATGGTAGGCGTATTTGATACTGCATTTCATCAGACAATGCCCAAAAAAGCATATCTCTATGGCCTGCCGTATGAATATTACGAGAAATATAAAGTCAGGAGATACGGCTTCCATGGAACCAGCCACAGCTTTGTCTCAAAGAGGACGGCAGAGTATCTTGGCATGGATTATAACAATTCTAAAATTATTGTTGCACATCTCGGAAACGGGGCTTCTATCAGCGCAGTACTGAACGGAAAATGTATTGACACGTCTATGGGGTTAACGCCGTTGGAAGGGCTTGTGATGGGTACACGCTCCGGCGATATTGATCCGGCGATCATGGAGTTTATTGCGAAAAAAGAAAATCTCGATATCGACGGTGTGATGAACGTATTAAACAAAAAGTCCGGTGTGCAGGGGCTTTCCCGCCTCTCCAGCGATTTCCGCGATCTGGAAGCCGGCATGAACGACGGGAACGAGCTGGCGGAGAATGCAATTGAAGTATTTTCCTATCGCGTTGCAAAATATATCGGCGCTTACACGGCGGCTTTAAATGGTGTGGATGCCATTGCGTTTACGGCGGGGATCGGCGAAAACGGGCCGATTGTGCGCAAAAAAGTTATGGAATACTTAGGTTATCTGGGCGTAGCGGCGGATGATGAGAAAAACAGTGTGCACGGAGATGAGGCGGTTATTTCGACGCCGGATTCCAAAGTAAAAGTATGTGTGATTCCGACAAATGAAGAGCTTGCCATTGCGCGGGAGACAGTTGCTCTTATCAGGTAAATGCAGGAAAATAGTATTAAAAAATGATTGACAAGGTTGTTTCACATATGTATAATAGTTTGGGTATGAAAAAGTTGAATAAAGAGTTAAAGGTTTGGGAGTAAGCCATGGCGATTGACATTTCGGGTATTTTATCCTGTGAGAACAAAGAGGTTGTCGAGCAAGTTCAGGTTGGATATCAGTCATTTTCGTCCGAACTTGGCGATTTTCCGATTATGAAAGCAAAGCCTTTCGCACTGCGGATCAGCAACTTTGAAAATAAGCGGATTCTGATCAGCGGGCAGGCAAAGCTGACCGTGTCGATTCCCTGTGGTCGATGTCTTGCGGATGTTTTGACAGAGATATCATTTCAGATTGACAGGGAGCTTCATATAACGGAGGATGGCATAAAAGACGAGGATCTGGAGGAGGCCGCATATCTGAACGGGGTTTATCTGGATGCAGACAGGCTTATCTACGAAGAGATTTTGGTGAACTGGCCGATGAATGTTTTGTGTAAAGATAACTGCAAAGGAATCTGCAAAGTCTGCGGACAGAATTTAAACAGAGGAGACTGCGACTGTCAGAAAACCGAGCCAGATCCAAGAATGGCGGCAATCCAAGATATCTTTAACCAGTATAAGGAGGTGTAGACAGATGTCAATTTGTCCAAAGAACAAATCTTCTAAGGGAAGAAGAGATAGAAGAAGAGCAAACTGGAAAATGACCGCTCCTGCATTGGTAAGATGCAGCAAATGCGGAGAGTTTATGATGCCCCACAGGGTATGCAAAAACTGCGGCTCATACAACAAAAAAGAAATTATTCCGCAGGAATAGCAGTTGAATCATTGTCTGGCAGAAATTCGAGACAGTTTATGCTGATGGAAGTATAAAAACCGGATTTTTGAAATGTATTTATAGTAAGGATAAAAGGAGCTGTCGGAAAATGACTGTTTCTCACAATATATCATGTGACGCAAGAATATCACAACAATATATTGTGCGTAACGGGCATTTTTCCGGCAGCTTCTTTTTTATATGATGCGCACTCGTGCGAAAGACATGATGTCGCTAAGGCGCCCGCACGCGGCGCGACAAAGCGTGCAATCCTCTCAGGAATGAGGCAAAAGCCAGCAAAGCTGGCCCCGAAGTTGAAACGGTCCTGCCCGCGTTGTGCAATGTTTAGGATGCGCTATCGAGTGATGCCTGTATTTCGGAGGGCTAAAAATTTTTGTGAAAAGACGGAAAGAAGGGAAAACGCTTGATTCAGAGAATGAGAAGGCTGCGCGTCAGCGAGACAATGCGCTCTCTGGTACGTGAAACATCTGTAGATTTAAACGATCTGGTGTATCCGATTTTTGTAATCGAAGGAGCAGGGATCAAAAATCCGGTCGAGTCTATGCCGGGAATTTACCAGTACTCAATTGACCGGCTTGACGAAGAGCTAAATAGGATTACGGAGGCCCGTATTACTGCGATTTTGATTTTTGGTATCCCGGGCAGAAAAGATGAGGCTGCAAGCGAAGCATACAATGACGAGGGCATTACGCAGAGAGCGATTCGCTATATCAAACGTAAGGCGCCAAACCTGCTGGTGATCGCCGATGTCTGTCTGTGTGAATATACTTCTCACGGGCACTGCGGGCTGGTCAGGGGCGATGAGGTGTTAAATGACGAGACGCTGCCGCTTTTGTCTAAAATGGCCGTATCTTTAGCGAGAGCCGGGGCGGATGTGATCGCCCCGTCCGATATGATGGACGGGCGTGTAAGCGCGATACGCGCTGCGCTTGATGAAAACGGGTTCCCGGGACGGGCGATTCTGGCATACAGTGCAAAATTTGCGTCGGCATTTTACGGGCCGTTTCGTGATGCGGCCAATTCTGCGCCGCAATTCGGCGATCGGAAGACATATCAGATGGACCCGGCAAACCGTAAAGAAGCGCTGCGGGAATGTATGCAGGATATCAGGGAGGGGGCCGATCTGATTATGATCAAGCCGGCTATGGCATATCTTGATCTTGTGCGGGAAGCGGCCGATCTGACCGGATATCCGATCGCAGTATACAATGTCAGCGGAGAGTATGCGATGGTGAAAGCAGCTGCGGCAAACGGATGGATTGACGAAAGGCGGGGGGTGTTAGAAATGCTGACCGGTATGAAGCGCGCCGGCGCAAACATTATCATTACTTATCATGCGCTTGATGCAGCTAATTGGTTAAAGGAGTAAAAAATTGCAGTTTCAAAATTCAGAACGGTTATTTGAACTATCCCAAAAACGCATTCCGGGCGGCGTCAACAGTCCGGTGCGCGCATATCTTTCCGTCGGCAATCGGCCGGTCTTTCTAAAAAGTGCAAAGGGCCCACATGTCTTTGATGTGGACGGTAATTCCTATATTGACTATGTGTCGTCCTGGGGACCATGTATCCTGGGACATGCCCATCCCAAAATTGTAGAAGCCGTAAAAAAGGCAAGTGAGGACGGGCTTTCGTTTGGCGCTCCGACAGAGCGGGAATGGGAACTGGCAGAGATGATCTTTGCGTGTATGCCGTCGATGGAGTTATCACGCATGGTAAATTCGGGGACGGAAGCAGTGATGAGTGCGATACGTGCGGCCAGAGGATTTACCGGACGTGATAAAATCATTAAATTTCGCGGCTGTTATCACGGCCACTCCGACGGACTGCTGGTTAAAGCCGGTTCCGGGGCGTTGACGCAGTCTGTGCCGGATAGCGGCGGCGTTCCTTACGACTGTGTGAAACATACGCTGGTTGCGGAGTACAACGACAATAATTCGGTGGAACAGCTTTTTACGGCGAACCGCGGCGAGATAGCGGCCGTGATTGTAGAGCCGGTTGCCGCAAATATGGGGGTTGTACCGCCAAAATCTGGATTTCTCCCATTTTTGCGCGAGATCACAAAAAATGAGGGCGCGCTGTTGATTTTTGACGAGGTAATCACAGGATTTCGCCTTGGAATCGGGGGTGCGCAGCAGTATTTTGGCGTCGTCCCGGATTTGACGACGCTCGGCAAGATTGTCGGGGGCGGGATGCCGGTCGGCGTTTATGGGGGCCGTAAGGAGATTATGGAGACGGTGGCCCCGCTCGGCCCCGTTTATCAGGCGGGAACGCTCTCAGGCAATCCGATTGCGACTGCGGCGGGGCTTGCGGCGCTTAGATTACTGCGGAGTACGGAAGGGATTTATGAGGCGCTTGAGCAGAAAACAAAAACGATTGCAGAGGCAGTTTCGGAGACATTCGGGGAGCGAGTCTGCGTTAACCGAATCGGCTCGCTGATGAGCATATTTTTTACGGAGCAGAACGTTGTGGATTTTAATTCCGCGACTTCCTCCGATACAGATGCATATGCCGCATTTTTTTGGCATATGCTGGAATCGGGCGTTTACCTTGCGCCGTCTCAGTTTGAGGCGATGTTTCTATCGGCGGCGCATGGGAGCGTGGAAATCGAACGGACCTGCGAGGCGGCGCGGGCTTATGTGAAAACGGAATCCCTGAAATAATGACGTCTGGCGGGCCGGGTGTACAGGGACGGATCAGTTGCAAAGAGTTTTGCGACGAGCTGCGGACGGAAGCAGGAAAAAGTAAAATATAGATTATTTAAGGTGGGTTGAGGCGGAAAGGAGATTGAAATGAGAAAGAGAGTATTTGGCGCGGTTCTGACGGCAGCGCTTTTTGCCGGTTTGTTGACCGGCGGATGCGGCAGCAGTGAAAACGAGTCAAAAAATGATCAGGAACAGGCAGGCGCGCAGGAGAGCGGCGCCCAGGACGGGATGAGTACGCAGACGGATAACACAGCGGCACAGACAGCTGCAAGGCAGGCGGTTTTACAGACTTTTGAGGCAGTTACGCTCGACGGGGACGCCTATACGCAGGAAAATCTTTCGGAAAAGGACGTTACACTGATTAATTTCTGGTCGTTAACCTGTGGGCCATGTATTGCAGAAATGCCGGATATTGCGGCTTTCGCCGCATCATTGCCGGAGAATGTGCAGGTGATCACTGTGTGTCTTGACGGAGCTTATGATAAGGAAGCCGCAAACGAGATATTAGACGATGCCGGATTTGAGGGAGTTACACTGTTGTCCGGGGACGGTGATTTTGAATCGCTCTGCGCACAGATTATGTATACGCCGACGACTGTGGTGGTGGACGCAGAAGGGAATCTTGCCGGAGAGGTCATTATCGGCGGGCAGGAAGATTTGGCGAAAACGTATACGGATGCCGTTAATGACGCGTTGATATCTCTTGGAAAAGAAGAGATTGATCTGACGTAATGTGTAGGAAATGCGCATTTATTTTTCAAAAAAAGCCCATAAAAAAGTTGATTTTTCGATTCAAAGTGATAGAATACAATCGTGACGAAAGGAGTATTCTGTCGGTAAAAGCCGTTCCGCTGTGAATGGCTTTTTTTTGCACTGGGGATTATCTCTTTCTGCATCAAATAAAAAAGGAGAAAAATCATGGAAAACACAAATCATTATGCGTATGTGCGCGTCAGCAGCACAGACCAGAACGAGGAGCGGCAGATTCTTGCAATGCAGGAGAGGAATGTGCCGAAAAAAAAATATCTATGTGGATAAGCAGTCCGGAAAAGACTTTAACAGACCCAACTATATGCGTCTGCTAAGAAAACTGACAGAGGGCGATCTGCTCTATGTTTTGAGTATTGACCGGTTGGGGCGCAATTATGAGGAGATACAAAATCAATGGAGGAATCTGACGAAAAACAAAAAGATTGATATCTGTGTGATAGATATGCCGCTATTGGACACAAGGAACGGAAAAGATCTGATGGGAACCTTTATTGCGGATCTGGTGCTGCAGATTCTTTCGTTTGTCGCGCAGAGTGAGCGCGACAATATACGGAAACGTCAGGAGCAGGGTATTGCCGCCGCGAAACAGCGCGGCGTTATCTTTGGGCGCCCGAAAATAACAGCCCCGGATAATTTTGCGGAGCTTGTCAGCGCATGGGAAGACGGCAGCGCCAGATTAAAAGAAATTCTGGACGTCTGCGAGATGAGCGAGGCGACGTTTTATCGGAGACTTCGGGAGCTTCGGGAAAAGGAGTAGTCAGTCATGTTTACATACGGATTGATGGGCAAGCAACGATTCAATCATATATCCAAGTGCTGTCAGATCTGCCGCCAGGACTTCCAGTTCCTTTTCGTCCAGGCATTCTGCTATCTGGCATGCAAGTGTGGAAAGAAAATAGAGATTAGAACAATTGTTTTTCATCGGGCTCCTCCAAGGAACGTTTGATATAGTTTATGCACAAAAAATAGTTACGTTACAGTTGTTTACTGTTGCCGTTACAAGTACAGAGCATCAAGTTAATCGACGTCGCGCAGTTTGTCTGCGGCTCAAATTGCAATAAAAAGTGAATAGGCACATGAAAAAAAGGGAATTATGATGATGATGATTCTTTACCGAGTCGGGCGCTGCTGTGAAAAACGAATTATGCACAGGCGAATGTGTGCCTGCGGCCTCAATATCGCAGGCTGTGAGAAAGGCATGGTTATTTCTATGAAAAGACAGTTTTGATCGGATCGAAACCGTCTTTTTTTAGCTGTAATTCCCGGTATGGCGAACTCATCGAAAAACAGAGACAGAGGTAACAGAAAATGACCGATCCGGAGATTAAACAGTATCTTGATAAAAACAATTGGGCTGTCAATGCGCAGGAGTGTATTTTAAAAGTATTTAACACCAGTTCTCAAATTGTAAATACGGAATATAATTTTGATACAGGAATGATGACGATCAAAACGCCGGAAAATAGTTTCACATTCCGGTGGCTGCTGCGAAAATTGTGAAGCGAGGTTTTTTGGATGGGGAAAACGGTGAGAACTGTGATTATGTTTCTTTTGGGATGCGCATTCTATACGTTGATTGAAATGATCTGGCGCGGATACAGTTTTCGCGCCATGTCGCTTGCCGGCGGCATAATCTTTCTTGCCGGCGGGACGCTGAACGATAAGTTTTCGTGGAAAATGGATTTATTGTTACAGTGTTTGATTATAGCGGTTATGATTACGGCGCTGGAAGCAATTGTCGGAAACATTGACTATTATTTTCTGCATCAGAATATGTGGGATTACTCAAATATGCCGCTGTCCTTTTTCCATCATAAGATTTGCGCGCCGTTTACGATTCTGTGGTTTTTTATGGGATTTGCTGTTGTGTTCGCGCATGACGCCATTACATATTACTGGATGGGCCAGGGGGGACAGCCGGAATACTGGATCTTGGGCGAGAGGGTCTTGATGATGCCGGAAAAAAAGTGTAAGGATTGAATCTATTTTTGAATTATAATTTAGCGGATAAATGTTTTCGTTCATCCCCATAGAGCATAGATAAAAATTCCGGATATGATAAAAGCTAAAGCAAGTATCTTCTGCCGGTTTATGTGTTCCTTGAAAATAGTTACACCCCAGAAAGAAATATAGATATAACTCGTCGCCTCTAAAATGGGACCCATAGAAAGAGGGATGCCGCGATAGGCCAGGATCGATAAAAATGTAGTTCCGAAAAACAACAGATAGGAAGTAATCACAAGAGGGTTCAGATATTCTCGGATTACGGATTTATATGTTTTCTGTGATGCTTTCTTAAGCATTACCTGAGAAATTGCGCTGATAAAAACACCAATTAACAGTACGGCTGCATAAATAATTGTTTTGCTGTTCATTTGTTTCACCTCATGTCTGCTCTTGCAAAAAGAATGACCCCTATCATGACAAAGAGGGCTCCTGTTATTTTACCAATCGAAATAGATTCCCGGAAAAAAACGGTTCCCCAGATAATGCCCCATACAACAGTAACCGCCTTGTTTGCAAAGGCAGTTGTCAGGGGAAGCCGTTTAATAATCTGCTGCCAGCCAATTGCATATAAACCTAGAAGCAGAATGACAGCAGCATAATACAGGCAGAATTTTGCACTTAAAAAATGCTGCGAGGAAGCAAGTTTGCTGCATATTCCGCTCATGGAATACACCATCAGCAGAATATGAAGTGCAAACAAAGTTTTGAGGGACGTATGTTTTGATTTCATAGTGTATCCTCCGTTTGGTTTGGCAGATGGCGTGAAAGAGTGCCTGGAAGTGCAGCGTGCATGATATAGTAACCGTATCGAGTGGAGCTGTCAGTCACCTGCAGATCACGATTTATTTTTCTGACTTCTTCCTGGAGAAGTAATTCCGGATGCTCCCGTTTAAGCTTGTCCAGATATTCAAAGTCTTCATCGGATATAATAAAACGGACAGCGGCTTCTTTGGAAGAGTGGGGGATATTTAAATCCGGCGTTTCTCCCAGAGCGATCTGAATTACGGCACGTACAAAATCGAATCCGGTAGACAATTCTACCAAGTGGCTTCCGATACAATCACCGCCCATACGTCCTCCTGTTTCAATCAGAAATATTTTTTTGTCTGGTGTTATTTTTATTTCGGTGTGCGATGCTCCATTTGTAATATTCAGGCTATTGAGGGAATGATAAACAACGTCTTTTATCTGGTTTAATAATTCAGCGGAGACAGGGGCGGGTTCCAGATGCGCTGTCTCAATATAATGCGGAGCGCCTGTCGTGTATTTCTGTGTCAGAGCCAGGAAGTGGTGTTCACCCTGCCAGGAAATGCATTCTACGCTGTATTCCTGTCCGCTTATAAATTCTTCTATCAGCGCATGTTTATCAAATCCCTGTTCTTTTGCGAGTTCTATTGCTGCGCTCAGCCCTTCCGGAGAGGTTACCTTTGTAATCCCGCGGCTTCCGGAACGGTCAACTGGTTTTACAATAACAGGATACCTTATGGGAGCGTCTTTTAAATCATCTGCGGATGTGACATATATACTTTTCGGAGAGGGGTCACGGTTTTGTTCATAACATTTTCTCATTTCGTGTTTATTGGTTGAATGCAGTACACATTCCGGACTGTTGCAGATCAGTCCCATTTTATATGCTACATAATTTACCGTGATTGCAGCAAGATCCGAGGCGATGCTGCATATGCCGTCAATTCCTGCAGCGATACATGTCTTTAGAATCGCATCCTTTTCAGTAATGCTGATTGGATAAAAGAAATCTGCGCTTTTTTCACCGACATCGTTCGCAGCCCATGCGAATACATGTGTTTCAATTCCCATTTGTTTCGCTTTTTGGATTAAGGGTTCCTGTAAATAGGATGCGCCTATAATTGCAAGTTTTTTCATAAGACGGATACCTCCGATTTATTTCTAAAAATTTCAGGCTGTGATCCCTGATATGCATAGATACTCCTTTAGTATAAATGTGTTTTCGCCTGCTCTTTTGTTCCAGTTTTGATTAATATGTCCCATTTTCCGCTTTCCAGCTCTTTTTTATAATCCAGCATCATATCATAATAATTTGTAAATTCCGGAACAAAGCCAAAATCGTTCTTTGCTTTTTCCATACTAAATAAAAATGATGGCGTATTATTTTCTTTTTCCGGACGATAGATAATTTTGCTGTTTTGGTCTGCTCCAAAAACTTTGATTACTGCTTTTGCCTGATCTTCCAGATCAAGTTCCGTGCCGCTCGTCATATTGTACAGTCCATATGTTTTGTCGCTGTCGATCGCAAGCGTATATGCTTTTGCTACGTCTTTTACATAGATAATATCTCTTTTGATATGAGGGTCACCCCATAATTCTATGTTTTTTCCCTCTTTCGCATTGTCAATAAATGTTGCAATTCCTGATTTATAGGCTTTTCCATTTACATAAATGGTTCCATGCGGGCCTGCCCCATAAACCGGGGGGAAACGGAACCATGCGCACTGCAGGCCGTGCTGCTGGTTATAATATTCCATAACGTCATTACATGCATTTTTGCTGATGACATAAACAGCATGATCCCCGGTAAACTTAAAATTTCTCGGTTCAGATTCTGTTATGGGATATCCTTTGCCCCATGCGCCGGATACGTCGCTGTAGCTGCAGTTGCCTATGATCCTTTTTATTCCCTTTTTTCGGCAAAATTCCAGAACATTTATTGTTCCGATTACGTTAACGGTAAAATAATCTGCAGCGTTTTCTGTTTCCTGTAAATCCGCTTTGGCATTTGCAGGCAGAAGGCCGGCCAGCAAAATAACGCTGTCGATTTCTCTGGAAAAAAGTTTTGAAAAATCATCCGGTTTTGTTATATCAAGAGTGATAAACTCAGCTCCCATTTTTTTTAGTTCTTCTCCAAGCACCGGATTGCGCCCGGCAGCTAAAACTTTTTTGCCGGATTTTAATAATGCATCTGTTGTATACATACCGATAAATCCTGTTGCGCCAATAATCAGTACCATTTTAAGATTCCTCCTTATTCAAACATTCTGCGATTACGTATAACGGACGGCCCTTCGCTTCATTAAATATGTTCCCAATATAGATGCCAAGAATACCAATGGCACAAAGCAGTATACCGCCCATTAGATATATGGAAGCAACGGTACTTGTCCAGCCGGATAAAACATCGCCTTTGAAAATTACGCACAGCACAAGATAGATGATATAGAGCAGTGCAAACAGGGCGATGGCAAAACCGGCTTTTACAGAAAACAATAAAGGTTTGTTTGACTGTGAAGTAATAATTTCAAATGCCATATTCAGTTTTCGGCGCATATTATAAGACGAGGCGCCCTCATATCTGATATCGGCTTCCAGGTCTATCGCAGTTTGACGGAAACCAAGCCAGCGGATGAACATTGTAAACGCCCTGTTTTGTTCCCGCATCCGGCAGTAACTGTCTATTACCGAACGTTTCGATATGCTGAAGTTACAGATGCAGCTGTCAAATGTCCCGTCTGTGAAATAATCATATACTTTGTAAAAGCATTTAGACAGGAATTTGGTAATCAGGGAGTCTTTTCGTCCTTGTCGTCGGGCAAAGACCACATCATATCCCTCCTGTGACTTTTGATATAGTTCGATAATGGATTCGGGACGATCCTGCAGATCGCAGTCCATAACAACAACCCAATCTCCGCTGGAGCAGTCTAAGCCGGCAGTAATCGCTCGTATTTGTCCGAAATTGCGGGAGAGGTGTATGCCAACGACACGCTTATCTTTGCTGCAGAGTTCCTGTATGGATGCCCATGAGTTCTGCGGACAGCAATCGTCAACCAGAATGATTTCAAAAGATGCGGTAATCTGGGTTAAACTTTCACATAAGCGTCTGTGAAGTTCCGGCAAGGCGGCTCGGCAGCCATAAACCGGTATTACAACAGAAATTTTCATTTTAATCTCCATTCCTGCGAAGTTTTCTGCGCATTTTAAGTCTGTGCGAAACACGAATCCTGTGTGTGGAAAATATATTTTTTACACAGGATATTTTTATTGAAAGAAATTTAACACACATGAAATAACGTAGTTTCTGTCTTTATCGCTTATTCCATAATAAAGCGGAAGTCGCGTGAGTTTTTCGCTTTCCGATGAAGTACAGTCATCAGCCCCAAAAAATCTTCCGAACTTTCTCCCGGCGGGGGAAGCGTGCAGCGGAATATAATGAAAGGCGCTCTGTATGCCGCGTTCCTTTAAGTATGAAATAAATTTTGTGCGCTCTGAAAGATTTTTTAATTTAACATAATACATGTGTGCATTGTGTTCGCAGTCTTTCGGAATGAATGGAACGGATAAAACATTACTTTTCTGCAGAGACTGGAAGTTTTCATGATAAATATTCCAGGTAGTCAGCCGGTCAGTGTTGATTTTATCGGCCGATTCCAATTGTGCGTAAAGATAAGCAGCGTTTAAATCACTTGGCAGATAACTGCTCCCATAGTCAACCCAGGTATATTTATCGACCTGGCCGCGGAAGAATTTAGCGCGGTTTGTGCCTTTTTCCCGGAGAATTTCGGCCTTTTCATTGTATTCGGGATGATTGATGACAAGAGCTCCGCCTTCGCCCATAGAGTAATTTTTTGTTTCATGGAATGAAAAACAGCCGAAATCACCGATTGTTCCAAGAGACCGGCCTTTGTATGTGCTCATAATACCCTGGGCAGCGTCTTCAATGACTTTTAAATGGCGGCGTTGTGCAATATCCATAATGGTATCCATTTCACAGCTGATTCCCGCATAATGAACTGCTACTATGGCCTTTGTTTTTGCAGTAATGGCAGCTTCTATTTTTGATTCATCTATATTCATGGTATCGGGCCTGATATCCACAAAAACGCAGGACGCCCCTGTAAGGACAATGGATGTAGCAGTACTTGAAAATGTGTAACTTGGCAAAATGACTTCATCGCCTTCTTTTAAACCGCATAAAATAGCTGCCATTTCCAGTGCAGATGTTCCGCTGGTAGTTAAAAGTATTTTTTGCGCATGAAAGCGTGATTCCATCCATTGGCTGCATAATTTTGTAAATTCGCCGTCGCCGCATATTTTTTTGTTGTCAACGGCCTGTTTTATGTAGAGCAGTTCTTTTCCTGTATGAGGAGGTATATTAAAGTGAATCATACCTTTCTCCTTTCTGTATCGTGCGGTTTAGTAAATAACCAGATAGAGAGTTGAATCAATAATTTTGGTTTGTTCTGTCGGATTAAAGTGAGTCCATGATTCACCGTTAAAATAGCTCTGATATTCTTCGGCAGTCATCTCGACAATATGAATGTCAGGGTTAATCCAATACTTTACCATAGCAGGGAAACACCATGGGATAGCCATCCCCCTGATATTGTAGTCATACCATTTTACATTGTCATATCCATAGCGACGGTTTTCGTCCCAGGTATAAACGATAGAATCTATTTTTACTCCTGTGTCTGCCTCATAAGAGTCCATGATTCTTGCTAAGGTTTTTATTTCATATTCGTCAAAACGGTTTGAAACAAGTGTATCCGCCTGGATATCATGTACGTATAATATGGTTATTAATAAGGCGATTGTGTGATAGACCAGAAAAGGTTTATACAAAGAAGAACCTTTTGTGATCTGTGTACAGATATACAATGCATAATTTATGATTATAAATACAAAAGCAAATACGCCAAGATATGTTCTTGGAACGATATAAATATCATCAGAAATAATATTTGGTGCAAAAGCTAATACATAAACAATACACAGGTTTACGATAAAGTAAAAATAATCGGCAGGTTTGAAAAGTTGTTTTCCCGATTTTTGTAAATTAAAAATAATAAAAATAAGCAGGCCCAAAATAAATACCGCAAATACATATCTGGGCATATATCCGGACATGTTATACCAGATATTTTTTTGTGTCATCAGGATTTTCTGAATGTTGGAAACAATAACGTCAAACGAAAGTGTGGCAGACCGTGTTACACGTGGTATAACCTCCAGTTTTTGCAGGAAAGACATGATGACAATATTGATTATGCATGCAAAACCGCCGCAAAACAGGTTTAATCCAACCTCCTTTAACGAATTTTTTTCAAATTTAAAATTGTATTTTAGAAGAGAGAAAGTTAAGCAAATACCAACATACAGTTCTACATATACCTGATACATGCTGACCGAAAGGCAAATAAATATCAGGCTTAGTATAATATTTTTCCAGGTCAGTTGTTCATGACACCAGAAATGAATGGCAATAAAAGTGCACATCATTGATATAGAGGCGCCGATACATGTTTCGGGAAACAGGTACCAGCCAGAGAGAAAACTGGGGCTTATAAAAATAAGCAGCAGCGATATATCTAGAATACAAACATGGAGCATATCGTTTCGTCTGTATATTTTTGTAAACGATGCCAATAACCAGGTTGTGCCAAGCGCTACAGATAATGTTAAAACTGGTTTTGTAAGAACCTGACAATCCAGTATATTGAAATTGATCCTGTCAAAAAAAGAATAAATAAAGTAATGAACAAAACGGCCATTGTTCAGGTTTGTATTTGCAACATCCTTTAAGTAAAGAACAGAATTAAAATAGTCGTTACTGTAATATATATTGCATAAATAGATTCCGTAGGCGAAAGTAATGATGATCAAATTTATTAGAAACCATTTATAAAAAAAATATTTTTTCATATTATCTTTGTTTATAAAATGTTTGTTCTGGTGTTTTTGCGATTTCATAAAATTCAATTCACTGAATCCTTTCTAATTTTATTCCTTATTTTTTTCAGGCATTTGTGAAGTTTTTTTGCAGCTTTGATGAGAAATAAATGATTATATTCTAAAATTTGCTCGTTCAGCTGTCTTATGATCAGATCATGTTCGTCAAGTTCTTTGCGATGTACTTCAATATCCCAGAGCCTGTCGTTTAATTCTCTGCGGTGAACGCTGATATCCCACTGGCGTTCGCCTAACAGCTGCTGCTGTTTTTGCTGCTGGTCTTTGAGTTCGTTTAATTCTCTGCGGTGAACGCCGATATCCCAGAGCCTGTCGTTTAATTCTTTGCGGTGTACTTCAATATCCCAGAGCCGTTCGCCAAGAAGTTTTTCATGTTCTTTCAGATTTGAGGCAATTTCATTAAGTTCTCTGCGGTGAACGCCGATATCCCAGAGTCTGTCGTTTAATTCTTTGCGATGTACTTCAATATCCCAGAGCCGCTCTCCCAGGAGCCGTTCATGGCGTACAAGTTGATCGGCTACATCTTTATTTTTATATTCATGCTCGAGCAGTTTCTTTAACAGCACATCCTGCCTTGTAAGATGGTATTCTTTCTTAGAGCGGATGGCGTCGCTTAACCACTGCAGAGATTTTTTTGACAAATGTTGTATCTTTTTTGTCACTGTGCCATAATCAATTGTGCATCCGGTTAACTTTCCGATATCAGCGGCGGAAGTTTTCGATAAATCAACCAGCCGATCCGACAGGTCTAACTGTTCCAATAAATCCTGGAAGCGGATTGCTCCCCTGTTTTCATTCGATATCGCAATAAACTGTTTTTCAAATATCAGGCTAAAGCACATGCCATGAAACGAATCCGTAACAACAAAATCGCTTTTCATAATGTTATTCAGCCAGTCTTCGCAGCAGGTCTGTTTTGGATGCTTCGGGTCATTGCGAAATGCGTCTGTGATCAGATGAAACGGAAGCTGTAACGTATCGCTTACCTGATCCAAAATCAGCTGTTTTTTTTCGCTCACATCAAGCATATAGACGCCGATGTAATGGGAGGGCAGCGGTATGGAAGACGTTTCGGCCAGTTTTTCATAGATTTCTTTTTTGCACAAAAATACAGGGTCCATTACGGCGGCGGCATCTACATGAAAATAATCGCGGCAGATTTTAACGCCGCTTGTTTCCCGAACCGAAATATGGTCGAAATCATTTAAATAGACGCTCATTTCGTCCGCTTCCGTTTTGTTTCCGCTCCAGTACTCCCTGCCGAAAGAAGAAGCATATGCGATCTTCTTTTTATCATTGAGGATAAAGTCCAGATAGCAGACGCTGCCAAACGGTTCATACAGATCGCGGTGCCAGATCTGGTCGGAACCCACGATAAATATATCGCTTTTCTGGTTCATCTCGTACATGGATTCCTTATTTGGGAATAACGGATGCAGCGCATCGGACGGATATGGGTTTGTATGAAACAATGCAGCAGTATCATTTGGCTTCCAGGATACGTCCCGGGGGCGTTCAAACAGGACAGGTTCGTAACCCAGTCCACAGACGGCCTGATAGAGCGCAAAATAGGTCAGTTCAGATCCGTAATTTTTTTCACTCCAGTTTCCCCAGATCGCAATGTCGTAGATTCCGCCTTGCGCAGTGTCCACCGCCTGGCTGAAATTCATTTTTTGCACCAGCCTGTAAAAACGGTCCCTTGCCGGATGTGCGTGATTGACAGGGCCGCGGTTATATTTCATACATTCGAATGGCACTTTTTTGCACATCGCAAATTTTTTTTGAATGTTTTGAAAAAACAATTCCCCCTTTTCGTTGTTTACACAAAGGCAGCTTGTCCCGTTCCCGTCGTCAAGTTCGGGATAAAAATCTTTGATATACCAGAAATCCGCAATCGAGAGGTCGCCTTCGCGCGGATTGCCGGCAAATTTACAGTTTTCACATGTCTGCCGCATAAAAAGTTTTGTATGGTATCCGCGATGGAATGCGTCATTGTAAGAACGCCGCTCTTCGATTTGTCCGTCTTTATACCGGACTGTATGAATGTCGCTGACCCAACCGTGATTTTTTACGCGGAAATCAATTTTGTCGATTTCTTCCGTATGAAAAGTCTCGCGCAGATACTGCCGGAACAGGGCCTGCGATGGTGAATAATTACAAAACAAATCCACGCAGATCAGATTGTCGTAATCTTTGCCGAGGTATGCATGAAAGCCTGCGACCTGACAGGGAGTGCCGACAAACAGAACGGATTTGTTCTTCTCTAAATGTTGTCTTAGAGTTCGGTAAACGGTTCCGACGGAACTTTGCATATACTTGCTCCGTCTCACCGTATCCAGTTCCTCTTTTTTTTGAAGGATAATATGTTCTGCGCCAAAATCAGCGGTGTAGGAAACAGCGCAGACGATTCCGTGCTGTTCTAATACAGATTCGGCAAGGACGGTAAATGCGCCGCCGGAACTGCTTTGGAAACGGATCTCATCAGAGGCCCAGACTGCATAGCAATCGGTAAGCGTCCGATTTGTATTTTCTTTTTTGTCAAGCAGCGGGCATACGGTTTCACAAAGTCCGCAGGAAACACAGCCTGACGGATCAATCTGTGCGACAATAGAACCGTCGTCCGGTCTTTCTTTATAGTGGATTGCATTTTGGCTGCAGCTGTTGACGCATGCACCGCAGCCGGTACATAAGAAACGTTGTTGTTCCAGTTTTTTATACATAGAATTTGTTGGCTCCAAATAAGTCGAATACGAAGATAAACTGTATTTTTTTTGGTTAGCAATGCATAATTTTGCAGTAAATCCGGATGGCGCATCTGCGCATCCGGTTGTCATTTGGCAGGATACCGGCCGCTATTTTGCGCATCCGGTTCATAAATCTGTGTTTCAGAGGAATGCGTACGGCTCTGCTGTGCACCATGCCATTGCTGATATGCCAGGCGTAATCATTCATCATTTTTGTTAAAATACGCTCATAGTAGATTGTTCTTCTGGCAACGGTCCAGAATTGTTCGCCGAAATCTTCATCCGGGTGCATCCATGGTTTTAAATAGCCTGCATAATGAATAATGTATGGATTTTTTCTGGCCTTTTCGTATTCATCCAGCATATAGCAGGGCGCATGCGCGATCACATTGTGCCACCGGAAGCGCTCGCAGTCGAAAATCATATTCCACGCCATATCCAGATAGAGCACCCGATCCTTACAGATGATATTTAAAATGTCCTGGTCAGAAAAGCGATAGATTCCGGTGTCAGCCATCTGAAATAATTTTGTGACCGATGTAACTTTATTCAGTTCTTTTACATTGAGAACCAGCGTGCCGGCCTGGAAATAGCGAAACGGGTTTTCGATGCCAAGGATTTTCTGACAGTATATTTTCATTGGCATCCGATCCGGCTTATCGCTTACCGGTTCATAGATCTGCATATTGCTCTGTCCGGCAAAGTCAGGGTCCGCCGTTGCTGCGATCAGGTTACCGCCAAGATCAACAGCGAATAATTCTGCGACATCATGGCAGACGATCATATCAGCATCCAGATAGATCACTTTGGGATAGTCTTTTAAAATATCCAGAATCAGGAAGCGGTAAAACGTTTCTGTTGTAATATGAAATTTTGCCTGTAATTTATAACCGGACACTTTCCTGCTGACATCCACAAATGTAAATCTTATATTTTCTTTTTCCAGATATCTGTGGAAATTCGCCTGGTCTGCGGGCTGAATATCAGTATGGAATATATAGATATCATAAAAATAATGCTCTGTTGTATGTTCGGCAATCGATTGTGCGCAGGTATATAAAATCGGAACATATGCCTGGTTTGCCGCCAGTACGACAGGTACGGTATAAGAATCTGTTCTGGCTTTTATCGGGGTATCTGCCTGTGTGTTATGTATCAGCGCGATCTGCAGTTCTCCAAGGCGATATTTCTGCTGTTTCTGTAACCAGCAGTAGTAGATCCCCAGAATACGTTCCCCCAAATGTCCGGTTGTCCGAAATCCCTCTCTGGAATATTCACTTAAGTCCGCACGTTTTTCAAATTCGTCGAGAAGATGAAAGAGCATGGCGCTGTACTCGTCAAAGAGCTCTTTTTTCATAATGAACATATTGCACGGATAAAAGAGTTTTCCCTCGAAATATTCCTTTGCGGTTGAGCTGAGAAAGGAATATTTTTTTTCTATAATGTCTAACAGCAAATGTACATCTTCAATGCGTAAATCAGGCGCTTTTTTGTAATGGTCATAGATTGTTCTGGCACGCATCGTCTCTGCTTTTACGCCTTTGGAAATCAGAAAATCATATTGTTCAATGCGCGCGCGCATTGTCTTCTCATTCAGGCATAATTCCTGTATTGCTTTTTCATTTAAATAGTCATACTCAATGGTTCCCCAATCGGTTTCTTTGATTTCTTTTTCACTGAAAGAGAAAAAGCGGCGGTAGTGGCAGAAGCCGTAGTAGTCGGCTTTTTGGTTTTTCCATGCCCAGTATTGTGTTGTCAGTTCACAGTAGGATTTATTTCGGGATGAGATATGATCGCCCTGATTGTCAAGATACATTTCGTCCGGCACAGGTTTTGTCTGGAAGTCGCTTCCGGCAATCACATGGTAAAATAACGGATTTTTGGGTCGCTCTGTATTTTTGTCAGGGGTGTGTGTTACAAAAATTTTAATGTCACTCATAATTTTTTCTCCATTGTCTTAGTTTATAGCCCAGGCATAGAAGCTGTGAGGCAGTGCCAATGCCGAAACGCTTTAGTATGAGTCGGATAAATCTTGTGCGTTTTGTGTCCCGGTAATTTAAAATCCATAGGATGCGCTTTATCGTGTCCTGCTCGGATGTTCGTTCTTTCCGGCTTAACATACCAAAAAAGAGCAGCAGGATTTCTGTTTCATATGCCATCATGGAACGGATTTCTTTTTTGTAAGGGGAACAGGTCTGTTTCTTGGACAGAGCGATTCCCTGTTTAATGACATGGGTCAGATCCCTGATTTTTTTTCTGTTATTTCTGTTTGAAATGGAGTCGGGACGCTCCTGTCTGTAATAGTAGTAGCTCGTATTAATATAGCGATACGTTTCTGCAGATAAGATGCATTTTAGAACCCAGATCAGATCTTCACAGAAAACGTTTTCTTCGAAATACAGATTGTGTTTTTGAATCATACTGCGGCGAACTAATTTATCGCATGCGCTGCCGGGATATTTTGACAGTCCGGCAAGTTCGCGCATACATTCCTGTTTATAAACAGGAATGTTGTGCCGCCAGGAATTTTTGCCGGCTGTAAAGGTTTTTGCAATGCTGCCGTTTTTTTCGGCAGTCTGTAAGTTCGCAGCCGAAGCGCTGTTATTCCTGTTGCGGGAGAAATTGTACAGCAGATTAATTTTTTGTAAGTTTATGTCATTGAGTGGGGTGATATTTCCGTTTTTAAAATATTTATAACTGTTCAAAAAATAAAGGTCTGCGGGATATGTCACTGCTTCCGTAAGAATGGAAGCAAGTGAATTGCGGCAGATAAAATCGTCCGCATCCACAAATAAAAGGAAGTCCCCGGCTGCATTTTTAATTCCGGTGTTTCTTGCAGCGCCAAGACCTGCATTTTTTTGATGAATTACACGTATGACAGGATATCGAATTTTGAAATCATCACACAGCTGACCGGAGCCGTCAGTGGAACCGTCGTCGATTAGCAGGATTTCATAGCGGTCTTTCATTCCGGATTGGCGCAGTATGCTCTGAACGCATTGTTCCAGATAATTTCTGACATTATAAACGGGAATAATAATGCTGATTTCAGGTTTCATTGGATACACCTTTTTTGTTTTCATATCTGTCGCAGATTTCTTTTGTTTTTCCGAATGCGATCATTTTGCCGTGTTCGATCCAAAGTACTTTATTGCACATTTCCCGAATCTGTTTTAGAGAGTGGGAGACAAACAGTACGGTAGTGCCTCCGCTCATCAGCTCTTTCATACGTTTTTTGCTTTTTTCCTGAAAATCAGCGTCGCCGACGGCCAGAATTTCATCTACAATCAGGATTTCCGGATTGACGACCGTTGCAATGGAAAAGGCCAGCCGCATTACCATTCCGGAAGAGTAGTTGCGCAGAGGAACTTCAATAAATTGTCCAAGTTCGGAGAAAGCAACAATTTCGTCGTATTTTTCCAGCAGAAATTCTTCCGTGTATCCGAGTATGGCGCCGTTTAACAGTATATTTTCGCGGCCAGTCATATCCATATCAAAACCGGAGCCGAGTTCCAGCATCGGGACAATATTTCCATGTGTTTTGACATCGCCTTTTGAAGGTTTCATAATACCGGAAATCACTTTTAACAGTGTGCTTTTGCCGGCGCCGTTATGTCCGATAATACCGAGTACATCGCCTTTTTTTACGGTAAACGTTACGTCCTGCAAAGCCCAAAATTCGTGAAAATTAATTTTTCTTGTCACAAGGCGGATGATAAATTCTTTTAATGTACGCACTTTGTCGTCTGACATCCGAAAGCAGATTGCGACATGATCGATTTCTATCACTGCTTTAGCCATATTCTTTTTGTGCACCTTTCTGTTTACAGGTAAAAAATAAATTTATCCTGTGTTTTTCGAAATACAAAAAATCCGATTAACAGATACAAAAGCGAGATTCCAAAGCACTGCAGGTAGATACGCGGTTCGGGTGATACGCCGTCCATCACGATAATGCGGAAACATTTGATAAACTGATACATCGGATTATAGTCGAGCGTCGCACGGAAACCGTCCGGCAGTATTGTTTCCGGATAAAATACAGGAGTAGCATAGGTAAGGGCCATCAACAGCACGCTCCAGATAAACTGGATATCCCGGAAAAATACGAGTATGGATGACAGAATCAACGCGATTCCCATGCAAAACATCAGCAGAAAGATAAGGTCAACAGGGATTAAAAGCCATGCTTTTGTCACTTTGACCCCTGTCGCTAACGTCATAAGGATCAGCGGCAGCATCGAGATTAAAAGGTTTACACAGGTGGATAAGACCTTGGAAACCGGATAAATATACTTTGGCATATAAACTTTTGTAATCAGGTTCGCATTCCCGCTGATTGCATACATCGCCACATTGCTTGATTCCGAAAAAAAGTTAAACAGTACGATTCCTGAAAGCAGGTATACCGGATAATTTTCAATATCCGATTTGAAAATCGTGGAAAACACGACATACTGTACGCACATAATTAACAGAGGATTGACAAAACTCCACAGAGCGCCGAGTACGGAGCGCTTATATTTGATTTTAAAATCTCTTGATACAAGCTGTTTGATTAAAAATCTATAACGGCGCAGCAATGCGGCAAGGTTTAAAAGAAAACTTTTCTTCTTAAACTTCTTTTTATAAAAAAGAAGACAGCATCCGGCCAGCAGGAAAAGGAAGCCGATTCCCACAATCTGGAAATAGTGGAAGCCTGTCCAGATCATATCTTTTCCATATGTATAAAAGCAGAGCGTCCCATCAGCTGGTTCGTTGTTATAGTAAAACTGACTGTTCTCCTGATTGACTGTCGATGCAAACCAGGGCGCAATGGCAGCGCCTGCGGCTCCGTCTGAAAACAGGCGTATGGAAAGCGTATGATGCCAGATGGTACGGTCATCCAGATTGCATGAAAGCAGCTGTCCTTCTGTTACGTCCTGCATGTTCCAGGATTGTGACGCCAGCTCCCTCCCCGCCGTCTCATCATAGATCTGCATGGTCACAGTTCCGCTGTTCTTCCTCGCAAATGTAGTGACCGGGACGGCGACCTGCTGCAGGCGGTCCATACCGCAGAAAAATTCCTGTTTTACCATAAACCCATCCGCCAGTTCGGGCGTTGCATAATCCCCCTCCACGCTTACTAATTCCGCGCCGGATTCCCGCCAGTATAGCTGCTCCCCGGCCGCAAAATAAAAAACGCCTGCAACAGACAGATAGAAGAGCAGCACAAGCGCGCAGCCCTGTATAAAATTGATGTGATGAAATTTTCTATGCTTTTTCTTCATAATGGAAGACCTCAGTCTGTATGATTTTTATCGTTTTTCAGTTTGTTTTCGTGAAATAAGTGATGGTCTCGCGCTGACAGCGGCGGAAAAGCTGTTCCGGCTGACTAACGCCTCATTCGAAGCAGCCGCTCAAACTGCCGCTCATTTATGTGCAGATATCCCATGGCCTGCAGCACAAAATATTTCTTACGCATCATTTGTTCCAGTACCGGAAACTCTTTTTTCAGCAGTTCCCGGAATTTTTTTGCCTCGCGCCGGCCGGCCCGTTTATCGTCGAAACGCAGGAAACAGGTTACAAAATAATCCGCGAGAAAAGAACAGACCTTACGCCTCCAGTACTCCTGTCCGGCCGCGGAACGATTCTCCCCCATCGTCCGGCAGACAGAGAGGATCACTTCTTTCGCATCGCCAAGACGTAAGACGCGGTTTTTGGCAGACACGCTCTGCGCGCTGTTCCCGATCCGGTAGACATAGAGGCAGCGGTCCAGTATACCGATTTTCTGCGCATGGCTTGCCGCTGCGATCACATAAAAGCCGTCGTCATAAAAAACGCCCTCCGGCAGCTTTTTTCCAAGTCGGAGGTAAAAATCCCTGCGGTAGAGGATTCCGTGAAATGTCAGAATGGGGGCAAACGCCCTCCATGCGCCAACCAGCTGCTCCATCGTAAGAATCTGGCAGTGGCAGGCCGCCTGCTGCGTCGGCGCGGCTTTTGTGTCGGCCGGTCCGCGCTCTTTTTCTGCCGGCGCGGCGCCG
>CAMUGE010000003.1 GCA_947088345.1 uncultured Roseburia sp. | reverse complement strand
TACTAAGTTTCACGCCGAAAAACGCCAAAAACGGGCGTTTTTCATCTGGATTTGAGTTGCGGCAGAGCCGCGACATGTTGGTTAGCGTGAAAAGTATATCTAAGGCTCAAGCCAGAGGTCATTTCGCCGAGAAATACTAAGTTTCACGCCGAAAAACGCCAAAAACGGGCGTTTTTCATCTGGATTTGAATCGCAGCGAAGCTGCGATAGGGGTGTTAGTATGACGAAAAGAATGCGGCGGAGAAAACAGGAAAGGCGAATGGTGGGATCGTGATAAAACGCAGATTTGTTAGAGTAAGGCAGATGCAGGAAGGAATGCGCATCGACCAGGTGGTTAAAGACAGACTGGACCGGACGCTGATTGCAAGAGGCACGGTATTGGATGTATATATGATCGAGTACCTTCAAAAACTCGGCGTGTCGGGAATTTACATACAGGAGGGGGAGGAAGAGCCCGAACCGGAGAAGAAAAAAGAGGAAACGCCGCTAAAGCCGGAAGTCAGCCGGAAAGTGAATCAGCTGCGCGTAGCTGATCCGGTCAAGGTAAGTCTTAAGGAGAGTGTGAAAAAGAGGGTGTCGGCCGGAATCCAGTATCTGTACAACAATACAGAGGCGCAGGGATTTTCGGAGATGACAAACAATATCACAGGCGAGTTGATGCGCGCAATCAATGATAATAATGCGATAGCAGTAGATATCAATCTTTTAAAAATGAGCGACGAGTATACGTTTAAGCACAGTGTGGACGTTGCAACGCTCGCTATGATTGTTGCAAAGAAGCATGGCATGAAGCGGGAGGATATCTATAACATCGGGATTGCGGGACTTTTGCACGATATGGGCAAATCAAAAATTCCGACCGAGATATTAAACAAACCTGCAAAGCTTGATGATGCTGAATTTGCAATTATGAAGCAGCATCCGCTGTTAGGCTATGCGATATTAAAAGATAAAAAAGAGTTTTTGCCGGGAATTTCACTTGCGGTGTTGCAGCATCACGAAAAAATGAACGGAAAAGGATATCCGTTGGGCCTGACCGAGGATAAAATCTGTGATTACGCTAAAATATTGTCAGTTGTGGACGTCTATGACGCGCTTGTGACAGAACGTCCTTATAAGAAGGCAATGACACAGCGCACAGCCATAGAACTGATTATGTCAATGACTGACGAGCTTGATCTTGCCTCAATGAAAACGTTTTTTTCCAGCGTTATTCTGTATGCGGTAGATACAAATGTCACGTTAAGCAACGGGGAAGAGGCGCGAGTCGTAAAAAACAATCCGGAGACAGTGCTGCGTCCGGTTGTTGTGGGGATTGAGTCCGGTAATGTGTATGATCTGGCAAATGATATCAGCTGTGCCAATATTATTATATTGTAAGAAAGGCAGTTATCCATCTATGAGAAAAACCAGAATAAGACATAGGAGAAAATGGCCTGCAGTCGTATTTGTTCTCTTGTTCTTCGCTATGACGGCCGGCATCTTGTATCATATGAAATTAACGCATGGCAGGGATGGGGCGGATGCCGATGGGATTGCGGATACAAGCCAGTTTGCATCCATGGAAAACATGACGCTTTCCCGCTATAAAGAATATACGAAAGATACGGCCGGCCATGAGAACGGTGTCTATGAATACGACGGGGACGGAAATCTGATCGCTTATGAGTCAAGGCAGTGCGCTGCATTGGACGGCGCATGGCTTAGGAAGATCAGCAAATCGGAGTTTTCGAAGAGTGAGACGCTTTCGGAACGCGCTCTGCTCTACAATGGAGCTCAAAAACCGGTTAATGAGGCAGTTTATCGGAACGGGAAATTAGTTTCGCTCACGAAATGCTCTTATTATGATGGGAAAGTGGCAAAGATCACTGCAAATATTGGCGCGGACGGCGCCGCAGAATCCTATCATGCGACAATTTGTTTGGATAATGAGGAGCAGGAGAAACTGGCGGAATATTATTATAATGCGGAAGGAACGCTGGATCGGTATACGTATACCTGTCGCGACGAAAAAGGACGGGCTGTATTCAGCCAGTACGGGACAGACGCGTCCGGCGAGTCGCCGTCAAGGGAGATGACGATCAGGTATAACGATGAAAAAAATACAAGCAGGGAGGAATCGTTTATTCCGATCGGCCATTTAAATCAATATCAGAAAAACACATATAACAGTGAAAACAATCTGATCTGCGGCCTGCGCTATGGCCATAAGTTTAACGGAGGGCCAAAAGATGTTACCGATGAAGATATGATTTTAAATGAGGGGTATTGGGCGGATTACAGCGGCGGAAAGCAGATCTGGGAAATGCAGTATGGTTATAACAGGTTAAAATCTTATGATTTGTATTGCTATAATATGGCGCAGAATCCGACGCTGCATTTTGCGTATGAGGTGGATAATAATGTTGCGCACCGTACGCTGCATCGATTTGAGTACGACGGAGACGGACAGCTGAAAGCCGAATATATTTATCGCGTGGGAAAAGAGGATTTTACATTTCAAAGAGATGACGGAACCTATACCGTGGTGTCTTTTTATCAGGAGAGCGGCAGTATATCGACGATCACTTATTATTATGCCGACGGCCATATTGACGAACAGTATTCATTTCTCGATCAGGGCAAAATGCTCTGGCACGACGTCTATTCCTATGAGCGTCCCGGACAGACAGGGACAGTTCCATTTGAGACAGTCATCTATCGCGGCGATGTGGAGGGAAATCTGCTCGATACGTTAAAAAGCGGAAAAATGTAATAAATGCGGAGGAAACAGGCGATATGGCATTGATAGGAATAGATCTGGGAACAACAAACAGTCTTGCTGCGGCTGTGAAGGACGGAAAAGTGCAGTTAATTCCAAACGCGTTCGGAGAGTATCTGACGCCGTCCGTGGTCAGCTTTGACGAAGACGGGGAAGTATTTGTCGGAAAGATAGCAAAAGAGATGCTGATTACAAGACCAGGAGAAACCTTTCTGGAATTTAAGCGTAATATGGGGACAGATTACCTGTATCGCGCGGGGGAGCGGGAGTACCGTGCGGAGGAGCTGTCCGCATTTTTGCTGCGCCGCCTGAAAGAGGATGCGGAACAGTTTCTGCATGAGCCGGTGACAGAAGCGATTATCAGTGTTCCGGCGTATTTTGATGACGATAAGCGCTGCGCAACAAAAACTGCCGGGAAACTGGCGGGTATTACGGTGGAGCGTTTGATTAATGAGCCGTCTGCAGTCGCGCTGTATCATCATCTGAATGAAAATATTATGGAGACATTTATTGTTTTTGATTTCGGGGGCGGGACGCTTGACGTATCGCTTGTGGACGCGTTTGACAATGTTGTGGAAATTCGGGCTGTTGCAGGAGATAACCGGCTTGGCGGGAAAGATTTTAACGAGGTAATCGCTGCGGAGTTTTACCGAAGATACGGGGTTGTACCGGAAGACTTTTCGCCGGAGGAACAGGGGATCGTTCGGAAAGAGGCGGAACAGCTGAAAATTGCGCTCTCTACAGAAAAAGAAGCGGTGCGGACTTTTTTATTGAGCGGAAATGAGTATACGATGCGTCTTACCAATCAGGAACTGATTCATTGTGCGGTCGATCTGTTTAAGCGGATTTCCGCGCCAATCCAGAAAGTAATGAACGACGCCGATATTTTGCCGGAGGAGATCGACAAGATCATTCTTGCGGGCGGTTCGTCCAAAATGCCGGTTGTCAGACAGTATATTGAAAGCCTGATGGATGTTACGGTTGTGATGGATGAAAATCCGGATGAAAGTATTGCGCTCGGCGTTGGAACGGCAGCCGGGATCAAGGAGCGCACAGGGGATCTGCGCGATATGATTTTGTCGGATATCTGTCCTTTTTCCCTTGGTATTGAGTTGTTTGACGGCAGTTTTTCTCCGATTATCGAGCGTAATGATACGCTTCCGTGCAGTCGTACCAGGCATTATGCCACCGTGCATGATAACCAGACAAAACTGGACGTTCATATTTATCAGGGGGAAAATCTGATGGCAAGGGATAATCTGCATCTGTGCGAAATGCAGCTTTGCGGCCTGCCAAAAGCGAAAGCGGGAGAAGTCGGAGCTTCCGTAACATTTTTATATGATATTAATGGTATTTTGGATATCCGGATCGAAGGGGGAGGCCAGACGCAGCATAAAGTGGTTCTCAATAAAAATGCAGGATTGACGGACGCACAAGTGGAGGAGCGTGTTAAGTTACTGCAGAAGCAATCGCTGCACCCTTTCGGACGTGAGCGTGACCGGTTATTAATTGAGCGGGCGCAGCGCGTGTATATGGAATCGGACAAGGGGACGCGGGAGATGATCGCGCGGATGCTCTATTCATTTAAGGATGCGCTGGAAAGAAGGGTTTCCGCTGAAGTAAGGGAAAATTATGTAAGGCTTTCACTTTGTCTGGAAGCGGTTGAAAACCGTAAATTTCGTTTTGAGGAGTTTGACGAAAGTTTTTTTGACAGCGGGGACGAGCCAAATGGAGACGGGGAATAGACGAAATGAAATATAAAACGATGTGGGATTGGCTTGGCATACCACAGACTGAAGAAATTGCGGCAATCAAAAAGGCATTTGCAGAGAAATCCAAGGAATATCATCCCGAGGAGTTCCCACAGGAGTTTCAGGCGCTGCAGAAAGCGTATCATGCGGCAATGGCATATGCAAAGGCGCAAAAAAGAGCGGCGGATCAAAATGCAGCCGTTTGTCAGGCGGCCGGACACAAACAGGAGGAACCGGCAGAGAAGCGTCAGGAAGCAGCCGGCAGGATGACAGAAGAGATGGCGCGGCGCGCATCAGAAAGCGGCCGGACAGAAGAAACCCGACAGGGAGCGGGGGCCAAAAGCGCCGGGAGCGGCCGGCAGGAAAATGTGGGGCGACAGGAAGCGTTAAGCAGCCAGACAGACACGCAGGATCGCCGGATGGCGGGAACCAGGCGGGGAGCGGGGCCAAAAAGCGCCCGCAATCTGCAGCCGGACTCGCAGAGGGATGACGCTAAGTTTAACTATGACGCAGTGGATCATGTGCTGGAAAAAGAGCGGTGGGAAACGCTGATTGCTGAGTTTGTTAATATCGGATACAGTACGTTTTTGCGAAACCGGCTGGAATGCTGGCAGTTTTTTTTCAGGCAGGATAAATATCAGGATCTGCTGAGTCAGACTTCCACATGGAAAGAGATCATTTATCAGATAAAACTGATCGGCGGATGGGCGCGCCAGACAATCCTTTACCTTGAAGCCTGTATGCACCAGCATCTGGCGGGGCGTGTATCGCCGGAAGATTATCCTGTGTTTCCGGGATGGATTAAGCGCAGACGTTTTCGTCCTGCGGAAAAGATTAAAACATCTGTGAAGCTGCAGGCGTGTGCAAAAGAGCAGGAACTGGATGCATTTATACGCGATCAGATCAGACGGCGCGATATAGCGGCAGATACGGAAAACTATTATGCCTGTTATCTGGATATCTATCTTCCGTATGCCGTAAAAAATCCGCAGGCAGTCGAGTGGTTTCACAGAATGAAATCAGATAAACTGCGCGGTTATCAGATTCTTTCTGTTATTTTTCTATGCTGTGCGGTAATGGCGTGTTTGACGCTGGCGGGCAGCATGCCTGATGACGCCAAAACAACAAGGCAGGTTGAAAAAAAGATTGAGGATATACAAAGAGAGATAGAATTTGACGAGAACGTCATCCCGTATCAGGATGAGAAATACAGGGAAGAGATGGACCGCGTTATGGAGGATGCCATAGAAAGCTATGAAACATGGAGGCAGAAAATGGAACAATATGATTTTGAGGGGACGGAAACATAGAAAGAGCCCCGGCCCTGCGGCGGAACAGCAGGATTGGCAATCATTTGTTGTTTTGTCTGATAAAAAAACAGCGTCTTATTGTTACAAAACAGAGACGCTGTTTTTGCGCATGTCACGATCATGGGGGACAGACGTTATTTTGACTCCACAATACACGCGGATTGCCGCGCACCATGGTAACATGTCATTATTTTTTATCTTTTGCATCAGAAGATGTACTTTTTTGAGTCTCGGCAGGTTTCTTTGCCGGATCGGAATTATTTGCCGCGGACGCGGTCATCGTGCACTTGCCGTCGAAGAATGCGTCCTCGTCGATGACGAGCGACCTTGCGGTGATATTACCGATCAGTTTTCCGGTTGACATCAGCTCCATTTTTCCGCGTACAGCGACATCACCGTTTACCTTTCCGGAAATAATCGTGCTTTCTGCTGAGATATTGCCGGTCAGCTGCCCGGTCGGTCCGATAATCAGCTGCCGCTGGCAAGTACAGTTTCCGTTTAAGATCCCGTCAATGCGGATAGCGTCCGGTGATTTGATATCTCCGTCAAAGACGGTATTTTCACCGATAATTGTGCTGATCTTTGTTTTCGAGTCGTCCATATGAGCGGAATTTTTGGATTTTCCCATCATGTTAGTTGTTTCCTCCTTTTATCCTTTTGCTTCTATAATTGTGAGTGGATCAATGGATTCGCCGTTTAGAGTAACCTGGTAATCCAGCTGTGTATCGCCGGACTGAATCGTAAAAAGTTCATCTCCGCTTTTAATCTGCGCCCCCTCCGTAACTTTGACTTCCTGGTTTGCAAGGCACATATAACGTGTATGGTAGCCGTTTCCGTGGTCAATTTCAATGATTACCGCGTAAGTGTCGTCGCTTCCGACAGTCCGGACGGTACCGTCTCCGGCTGCAACAATTTTTCCGTCAGCCTGCGCATTAATCGTGACATATGGATGATCCTGTGCGAACATTGTCGTCATGATGCCGGAGCCAAGACAGGGATAACGGCTGGGAAGCGCTGTATCAGGTACGGGCGGCGCCTCCTGTTCTTTGGCTGCCTGTGCCTCTTTGGCGGCATTCTCTTCCAGCGTCTGATTTAATGTTTCGATTTCGGCGGTAAGCCCCTGTTTTTCCTGAGTTAGTTTTTCATTTTCTCCTTCCAGCTCTTTAATTGTTTTGGCCTGTTCATCAATCTGCCGGTGCAGGCTGTTCTGATTTTTAAAGTTGTGTGAAAAGATAAAAATCATGACGCCAATTGCAGCCAGGATTGCAATGAACAGAAAGATCAGCAGCCGCACGGTAAAACGTGAAATATGGAATTGACGGCTGTCGCTGCCAAGATTGGAGACAAGGAGTATGGAAAAAGATTCTTTGCGTCGGTGGCGCTGTTGCTTTTTGCTGCTGTCGCTTGACATAGGTTCGATCTGATACCCCCCTCAATTATGATATACTATCTATATTCTTTCTTATTTTAACATATTCTTAATAAATGTCAAATCCGTAAATCTGCCAAAATCAGTATGAAAGTCTGTACATCCCGCGCAATATCGTGTATACTATACAGCGTGGCTGGAAAATATTACAGTCTGAATTGAAAAATACGTCGGAATGGAGGAAAAAAATGGTTAAAGCAGTAGTTGGAGCTAACTGGGGCGACGAGGGAAAAGGAAAGATCACAGATATGCTTGCAAGGGAGGCTGATATTATTGTACGTTTTCAGGGGGGTGCAAACGCCGGCCATACAATTGTCAACGATTATGGTAAATTTGCACTTCACACATTGCCGTCCGGCATTTTTTATGGTCACACAACAAGCGTAATCGGAAGCGGTGTCGCGTTAAATATTCCGGTTTTATGCAAAGAGATCGAAACGATTATAGAGCAGGGTATACCGAAGCCAAAGATTTTAGTTTCGGATCGCGCGCAGGTTGTGATGCCATACCATATTCTTTTAGATCAGTATGAGGAGGAGCGTCTTGGCGGTAAATCGTTCGGTTCGACAAAATCCGGCATTGCGCCTTTTTATTCAGATAAATATGCAAAAATCGGATTCCAGGTCAGCGAATTGTTTGACGATGATATTTTAACTGAGAAAGCAGCGCGTGTTGCAGAAATGAAAAATGTGCTTTTTGAGCATTTGTACCATAAGCCGCTGCTTTGTCCGGAAGAGCTGATTGAAACGATGCATGAGTACCGCGATATGATTGCGCCTTATGTCTGTGATGTCTCTTTGTTCTTGGAGCAGGCGTTAAAAGAGGATAAGACCGTTCTTCTGGAAGGGCAGCTTGGCACGTTAAAAGATCCGGATCACGGGATATATCCAATGGTAACTTCCTCCTCCACGCTTGCCGGTTTTGGGGCGGTTGGAGCCGGTATTGCGCCTTATGAGATTAAGCAGATTATCACCGTCTGCAAGGCATACTCGTCTGCAGTCGGCGCGGGTGATTTTGTCAGCGAGATCTTTGGGGAAGAGGCGGATTTATTAAGAAAGAACGGCGGCGACGGCGGCGAATACGGCGCCACGACAGGACGTCCGAGACGTGTCGGATGGTTTGACTGTGTTGCCAGCAAATATGGCTGCCGTCTTCAGGGGACGACAGATGTTGCGTTTACGGTACTTGACGCATTGGGGTATCTGGATGAAATCCCGGTTTGCGTCGGTTATGAGATCGACGGCGCCGTGACGACCGATTTCCCGGTGACGGCGAAATTAAAAAATGCAAAACCTGTATGGAAAGTATTTCCAGGTTGGAAATGCGATATCCGCGGTATTCGCAGCTACGAGGAGCTTCCTCAAAACTGCAGGGACTATGTGGAATTTATCGAGAGACAGATCGGCTATCCGATTACAATGATTTCAAACGGGCCAAAGCGGGAAGATATTATCTACCGTTAATGCAGGTTTCGTAAACGGAATGGAGGAAGCGATGATCCGAAACGTAATTTTTGACGTTGGCAGAGTATTGGTACAATTTGACTGCGAGTCAGTCTTAGAACAGCTTGGCATTACCGGAACTGCCCAAAAAGCGGTTATGGCGGCGACAGAGGGCACAAAAGAGTGGGACGAGTATGACAGGAGCGAAAAAAGTGACACGGAACTGCTTGACGCCATGATTGCAAACGCACCGGAATATGAAAAAGAGATTCGTCTTTTATGGGACCACATAGGGCTTACTATACGAAAATTCGACTACGCGTCGGAGTGGATACGAAGTTTGAAAAAAAACGGGTATCGTGTCTATATTCTTTCCAATTATTCAGCGCGCACATATCGGGAGACGAAAGCGGAGCTTGATTTTGTGGAAGATGCGGACGGGGCGGTGTTCTCCTTTCAGGTGCACGCGATCAAACCGGAGCCGCAGATCTATCAGGCGCTGCTTGGGAAATATGATCTTCTGGCGGAAGAGAGTGTTTTTATCGACGACAGGCAGGATAATATAGATGCGGCAAAGATGCAGGGGATAAACGGGATAAGATTTCAATCCTATGAACAGGCTGCGTCTGAGTTAGAGCAGTTTGGCGTTGTCGTGAAAAACTGAGCAAATCCGAACGGAGTGTCTCAAAGCGGCCGAGCGCAGACTGTTTCTGAAACAGCAGTCAGTTTTTTTCCTCTGTCGCTTTATCCCCGTCTTTTTTGTGGACTAACCGGTAGATCAGGGAATAAGCCCACATCAGGACGGGGATGATGACAGACGCATAAAGCGATGCCATAAGCATCTGAATAAAATTTTCTTTTGCAAAGATCGCGCACAGCAGCGTGGCAAGATATAGTCCGGCCAGTAAGAAGACGCCGGCGAGCGCAAGAATGCGTTTTATTTTTTGCATTTTGACAACCATTCCTTTTTTCCAGTATTTTCTTTTCTGATGGTAACAAAAATAAAACGATCGGTCAAGAAAAAATATTTTGTAAAATAAGGGAATTTCTGTTATAATAAAAAAATGCTTTTATGCAACTAAATCATGAAGAAATCGAGGAACCAACTATGTCATTATTAGAAGACTGGCGCAAGGTCGCCTACAATGAAAATGCGAACAAAAATGAGCTGGAGAGATTCTGGCAGAGGTATTTCTTATTAGAAAAGGGCGTGTATGAGCAGCTTTTGGCAAATCCTGACGAGAAAGTTGAGGGTACAGTCAAAGAACTGGCCGAACGATATCAGCTCAGCATTATGGATATGACAGGCTTTCTGGACGGGATCAACGACAGCCTGATTGAGAAAAACCCGATTGAGGAGATGGATGAAAACACAAAGGTAAATCTGGGTTTTGACAGAGAACTGCTCTATAAAAATATGGTGGATGTGAAAGCGGACTGGCTGTATGGATTAAAGCAGTGGGAGGATATTTTTGACGAGGAGACAAGGAAACGCCTTTACTTGGAACAGAAGAAGTCCGGGACAGTAAGAGTCGGCAAAAAGATCGGCAGAAATGATCCGTGTCCCTGCGGCAGCGGCAAAAAGTACAAACACTGCTGTATGAATAAATAACGCAACAAATTGAACTGTTATAAATTATATAGAAAGAAATGATTGAGCCGCCGTTATCTGTATAATGGCGGCGCTTATGGTGTCTGGCTGGCAATAGAGGCAGGCGGCTTTTCGAAAACAGGAGGGGTTTATGTACGATCAATTGACCGAGCAGGATATCAGAAAAATGAAAGAGGAAATTGAATACAGAAAACTTGTTGTGCGTAAAAACGCGTTGGAGGCAGTGAAAGAGGCGCGGGCGCAGGGCGACCTGAGCGAAAATTTTGAATATCATGCGGCAAAAAAGGATAAAAATCAAAACGAGAGCCGAATCCGTTATCTGGAGAAAATGGTAAAGACAGCAAAGATTATATCCACGGATTCCGCCGCGGACGAGGTCGGCATGAATAATACCGTGACTGTTTATTTTGAGGAGGACGACGAGGAGGAAGTATATCGGATTGTGACGACCATACGGGGGAATTCCCTCAAAAATCTGATTACAAATGAATCGCCGCTTGGAAAGGCGCTGATCGGGCATAAAGCCGGCGACCGTGTGGAAGTCGTCGTCAATGACAGTTACAGTTATTACGTGCAGATTCGAAAAATTGAAAATACGGTGGATGAGGACAGCGATAAAATCCGCAGTTTTTAAGAGTGCAAGGAGGCAGATATGCGATTATTGATCATTCGTCATGCGGAACCGGATTATAAAAAAGATTCCCTGACGCCAAAAGGATGGCATGAGGCTGAGCTTCTGGCAGACCGCCTGGCAAAGCTGACCATCAAAGATTTTTATGTTTCGCCGCTTGGACGGGCGAAAGACACAGCGTCTGTTACATTAAAAAGACTTGGCCGCACGGCAGTGGAGTATGACTGGCTGAAAGAATTTGAAACGCGTATCCATCGTCCTGACGTTTTGGATCGCACGAAAGGTGCATGGGACTGGCTGCCGCAGGATTGGACAACTGAGGAAGAATTTTATCGGCGTGATCTCTGGAAAGAACACCATGTAATGAAGGACGCCCATGTTGAAAAAGAGTATGACCATATTATAGAAAATTTTGACGCGCTTCTAGCACAGCACGGCTATGCGCGTGACGGGGAAATTTACCGGGCAGAGCGCGCAAACCGCGATACGCTTGTTTTTTTCTGCCATTTCGGACTGGAGTGTGTGCTTTTAAGCCGTCTGATGAATGTGTCGCCAATGATCTTATGGCATCATTTCTGCGCGGCGCCCTCTTCGGTGACTACTGTCTATACAGAGGAGCGGCGTGAGGGCATTGCATCTTTCCGCGCGGCAAGTATCGGAGATGTTTCACATCTGTATGCGGGAGGGGAGGAGCCGTCCTTTGCCGCCCGTTTTTGTGAGACATATGATTGTATGGAAGAACGGCACTAGGAGGAGCGAGCATGCGAAAATTAATGGATCAGATCACAGACGAGGTGACAAAGGCATTTACCGCGGCGGGATACGAGGCGCGGTATGGAAAAGTAACATTGTCAAACAGGCCGGATCTGTGTGAATATCAGTGTAACGGTGCGATGGCAGCGGCAAAGAACTATAAATCAGCGCCGTTTGTGATCGCGGATGAAGTTGCAGCAAGGTTAGCGGGCAACCCGATGTTTTCGATGGCTGAGTCGGTAAAACCTGGATTTTTAAATCTAAAACTTAACGCTTCTTATCTTGCGGATTATCTGTCAGACATGCAGGCGGACAGGGAACGTTTTGGCTGTGAAAAAACGACGGAACCAAAGACGATTATTGTCGATTATGGCGGACCAAATGTGGCAAAACCGCTGCATGTTGGCCATCTGCGCTCAGCTATTATTGGAGAGAGCATAAAGAGAATCGGAAATTTTATGGGGCACCGTATGATCGGGGATGTTCATCTGGGCGATTGGGGCCTTCAGATGGGCCTTATTATTACAGAGTTAAAAGAACGCAGACCGGAGCTTGTCTATTTTGATGAGTCATTTGAAGGAGAATATCCGAAAGAGGCGCCATTTACCATTTTTGAATTGGACGAGATCTATCCGGCGGCAAGCAAACGTTCCAAAGAGGATGAGGACTACAAAAAAGCGGCTATGCAGGCGACAGGAGAGCTGCAGAACGGCAGGCGCGGGTATGGCGCGCTGTTTCAGCATATTTTAGAGATATCGGTTTCTGACTTAAAGCAGAATTATGAAAACCTGAATGTTTTCTTTGATCTGTGGAAAGGGGAATCAGACGTACAGCCGTATATTGCGGATATGGTTGCAAAGATGAAAGCGGACGGGTTTGCATACGAAAGTGACGGTGCGCTTGTCGTCGATGTCAGGGAAGAAACGGATACGAAAGAGATTCCGCCCTGTATTATATTAAAGTCCGACGGCGCCTCGCTTTACAGTACGACAGATCTTGCGACGATCGTGTGGCGTATGGAAGAATATCATCCGGATGGTATGATTTATCTTGCGGACAAACGGCAGGAAATGCATTTTATCCAGGTGTTTCGGTGCGCAAAAAAAACGGGACTTCTCGACAGCAATACTTCGCTTCAATATATCGGCTTTGGGACGATGAACGGCAAAGACGGAAAACCGTTTAAGACGCGTGACGGCGGGGTAATGAAGCTTGCGGATCTGATTAGCGAAATTAATGCGGAAATGCTCTTAAAGATTACGGAAAACCGTAAGATGAAAGAAAATCTTCTGATCAGCGAGGAGGAAGCTCTTGCCACGGCAAAAACCGTTGCGCTTGCTGCGGTCAAATATGGCGATCTTTCGAATCAGGCAGGAAAAGATTATATTTTTGATATGGATCGGTTTACCTCTTTTGAGGGTAATTCAGGCCCATATCTACTGTATACGATTGTGCGGATCAAATCTATTTTAAATAAATATCACGCACTTGGGAAAAATGAGGGTGATCTGCGCATTTTGCCGGCGCACTCCGATCTGGAAAAAAATCTGATGACGGAGCTGGCCAAATTTAATGCGGTGATGGAGACGGCGTTCGAGGAGTCTGCGCCGCATAAGATTTGTTCGTATCTCTATGATCTGGCAAATGCGTTTAACAGTTTTTACCATGAGACAAAAATTATGACGGAAGAAGACGAACTGGTACAACAGTCTTATATCCGTCTGCTTGATCTTACAAAATCGATTCTGGAGATATGTATTGACGTTTTGGGTTTTGAGGCGCCGGAACGTATGTAGCGAAACAAATAAATGAAGATATCAGAAAATGACATCAGAAACAGAAGCAGCGGCTGTATCTGATGTCATTTTTTTAATTTAATTTTTAAATTCTATAGTCATAAATAGAAAGACAAGTCATATGATGAATTAGAGAAAAGGAGAGGGATATGGAGTTAGCGACAATATTTCCGGTCAGGCTGCGCAGCAGGCTGACGGGATTCTTAAAGCGGCAGGATTTGGAGGAAGTCAGGGTGAGAATCGGACAGGCAATCGAGATGATTTGTGCAAAGGAGAGCTTTTTTTTGGATTCAGACGGGCACGGAGGTTGCGTTACGGCAGAGGATATCGGGGAGATGTTAAATTATATCAGCCACTATTCTCTTTATGCCTATCGGGATAAAATCAGGCAGGGATTTGTGACAGTGGAGGGGGGGCATCGGATCGGACTTTGCGGGAGCGCTGTGATGGAACATGGAGAGATTGCAGGCATCAGTCCGGTTTCCTTTTTAAACATACGCATTGCGCATGAGAAATGCGGGTGTGCAGGGGGACTGCTTCCCTGGGTATGTCATGACGATGGGATCTACCATACGCTTTTGATTTCAAAACCTGGAATTGGAAAAACAACTTATTTGCGGGATCTCATTCGTCTGCTCTCGCAGAATCATCTGAAAGTTTCCGTTGTGGACGAGCGCTGTGAACTTGCCGCCTGTCACAGAGGAGTCCCGCAGAATGATCTGGGGCCGGCGACAGATGTTTTGGAGGGCTGTACAAAAGCGGAGGGGATGATGCTTCTTCTGCGCGTAATGTCGCCGGATGTGATCGCGGTGGACGAACTCGGAAAGAAAGAAGATTTTGCGGCTGTGGAGGAGGCATGTTTTTGCGGATGTAAGATTCTTGCAACGCTGCACGCGGATGATCTGACACAAGTGCAGAAGAAGCCGTATCTGGAAAAATGGGTGAAGCAAAATCTGTTTGAGCGCTATATTCTGCTTTTGCGCGGCGTAGGGGGAGAGCGAAGTTATCAGGTTTTTGACGGGAATTTGGAGCGTTTATGCTGAATACGGGTATTGCTGTTAAAATATTGGGAAGTATTTTGATTCTTGTAGCAAGCGCGGGCCTTGCTTTTCAAATTCGGAGAGATCTTTCAAACCATCTTGCGCTGCTCTATGAACTGCGCCGTCTGTTTGTCGCAATTTCTTATGAACAGGCGTTTTCGATGCAGCCGCTGGAACAGCTGTTATTACAGGAAAATCTGACGGAGGACGAGCGGCTCGCGCTGATCTTGAAGTCGGTTTCAGAACGCCTGGTACAAAGGCAGTCAAAGGCCGGTGAATTGATCTGGCAGGAAGAGTTTGAGACAAACAGAAAATCGCTTGGTCTGTCAGTAGAAGAACTGGAGATGATAAAAGGCGCAGGCGCGGCATTATTCGGGAAAAGCCTTGAGGAGAACAGGCGACAGTTAAACCTGGTGCTCGAACGGCTTGATTTTTGGATCGGGCAGACAAGGAAAGAACGGAAAGAAAAGCAGAAAGTTTACCAGACACTGAGTGTTGTGTGTGGATTTATGCTGATCATATTACTCCTCTGACAGGGAAGAAAGCGAGTTGTACATGAGCGTAAATTTGATTTTTAAAATTGCGGCAGTCGGTATTTTAGTAACAGTTATCTGTCAGGTTTTAAAACACAGCGGCAGGGATGAACATGCATTTTTGACAAGTTTAGCGGGGCTAATAATTGTATTGTTTTGGATACTTCCTTATATTTATGAACTGTTTGAGACGATGCAGTCGCTGTTTGCTTTATAGTAGCGTGAAAAGTACTAGGAAGGCTCATGCCAAAGGGCAAAACCGAAAACAGGTTCGCGCGCCAACAAGTACTAAGTCTCACGCTCTTGATATGAGATTCCGCAAAGCGGAATCATGGGGGTTAGTGTGAGAAGAACTTCTAAAGCTCGCAGCAGAGGCGCTAACGCGAAACAGGTCCGCGCGCGAAAAAGTTCTAAGTCTCACACTGAGAAATGCCTGAAATACGGCATTTCTCATCTGGACTTGAGTCGCGGCAGAGCCGCGACATGGGAGTTAGCGTGAAAAGTACTTGTAAGGCTCATGCCAGAGAGCAAATTGTGAAACAAGTTTCACGCTTTGGAGGTGAAAGGCGTATGGACATTTTAAAAATTGCAGTGCTTGGAATAGCGGGCGCGCTGCTGGCAATCCTGCTGCGAAAAGAAAAGCCGGAATACAGTATCTTTATCAGCCTCTCCGTCTGCATCTGTATTTTTGTCTATATTATCACGAAACTCTCGACCATACTGGAATTTGCAAAAAAGCTGGAGGAGGCGCTTCCGGTTGACAGTCGTTATATTATGCTGCTGCTTAAGATGATCGGAATTACCTATATCGCAGAGTTTGCCATGAATATCTGTAAGGACTCCGGATACGCGGCAATCGGAAATCAGATTGAGATATTTGCAAAAATGACAATTCTCGTCATCAGCATACCGGTACTGACAGTGTTTTTGGAGACAATCAGCAGTATGATTTAAAAGTATGTGGGAGGGCAGGGGATATTTTTGAATAAGAAAAACATAGTGATTTTGATTGGCAGTGTAATTTGCCTGATTTTCTGGTTCGCGCAGCCAGTCTATGCGTCAGAGGCGCAGGACGACTATATGCGTGATTTGAAGGATCAGATGGATTTTACACAGTTGGACGAATTCCTGAAAGACAGTATGTCTGCCGGAGAGGATAAAGTGACGTTTTCCGGCATGGTGGACGAACTGATGGAGGACGGGGTATCCGGATTTGACGGTTCTAAAATTCTGGACTGGATTTTTGATGCATTTTTTTATGAAATAGATGCGAATCGGAAGTTTTTAATAGAGATTGTACTGATTGCGGCTGCGTTTTCCATATTGAAAAATTTTACCGGGGTATTTCGTCTTGCGCATGTATCACAGCTTAGTTTTATGCTGGTCTACTGCGTTCTTGGCGTGATGCTGCTGAAATCATTCGCTAATTTTAATGTGCTGGCGGAAAATGCGCTGCAGAAGAGCATTGATTTTATGCGCGCGCTGATTCCCGCTGTCAGCCTGACATTGGTGTTCTCCACAGGAACCAGTACTTCGGCAGGATTTTATCAGATTGCATTCCTCGCGATCTATTTGATCCAGTGGGTTTTTCTGAAGTTTTTAATGCCGGGAATCCGCATCTATGTTGTTTTGGAGTTGTTTGATCACTTTTTTGAAGATATGAAATTCAGCAGTCTTGCGGATTTAATTAAAAGTGTGATCAGTTGGACGATGAAGCTCTCTTGTGGCGTTGTGCTGGGGCTGAATGTCGTGCAGAGTCTGATTGCGCCCGCAAAGGATCATTTTTTTTATGGTACCGCATCGAGAGCGGCATCTATGATACCCGGGGTTGGCAATACGGTCAAAGGGTTCAGTGAGATCCTGTTTGCTTCCGGCGTTTTGATTAAAAACTGCGTCGGTGTGGCTGCGCTGCTTTTCCTGCTTGCGATCGGTATGATGCCTATGTTTAAGATGGCTGTTCTTTCTTTATTCTATAAAATTGCTGCGGCAGTCAGCGAACCGATTGCGGATAAACGAATGATAGGATGTTTGAAAGGGATGGCGGAGGGAGGGAAACTGTATTTTAAACTGACCGGTTACAGTCTTGCTCTGTTTTTTCTCACAATCGCGCTGACAACGGCTGTCTCCATTTCTTAATGCTGATATCGGGAGGGAAAAATGGATTGGATACGAAGCTTTTTTGTACTGTTTTTACTGTTGACACTACTTTTATTTCTTGTCTCCGGCAGCACTTTTGAAAAATATATACGTTTTTTCTCCGAGGTGATACTTGCAGCTGCATTTTTATCCCCGGTACTATCGATTGTCTTTGACAGCGATACTTTTTTTGATCTGGTACAGTATGAAACAATTACAAACAGCCTTTCGGAGCTGTCGCAGGATACTGCAAAAATTAAGTTTGTACAGAATGATTTTTATATCGGCAAATATGAATCGGCGATTGCCGCCGATATCAGACAGATTGCAGAGGCGGATGGTTATGTTGTAAAAGAGGTGTCGGTGCGGCTTTCGGAAGAATATGTTCTTGAGGAGGTGGTCGTTGCTGTGTCCGGAAAGCATACGGATGCTGTTACTATAGAGAAAGTGCAGATAAAAAAAACAGATATTGTGCAGGATTCCGATAAACTGCGCGAGAAGATCTCAGAATACTATCAGATTGGAGAGGAACAGATCCTGATCTGTCCGGCATAGCAGTTTTGCCGGGGCGCTTTCGATGAAATCGGATGGAAAGGAATGAAGATGATTATGCCGGATTTCAAAAAAATTTTGGAAAAAATCAAAACGAAACAAATCAAAAAGAGCGACTGGGTGGTACTGGCTCTGATGGGTGTGCTTCTTTT
Organism: uncultured Roseburia sp.; assembly: GCA_947088345.1. Lineage (GTDB taxonomy): Bacteria > Bacillota > Clostridia > Lachnospirales > Lachnospiraceae > Roseburia. The sequence continues at coordinate 112,774 of CAMUGE010000003.1, read as the reverse complement.
GGTTGTTGTGATGCCAACAGGAGCGAAGAAAAAATCGACAGATACTGCCGCTGCGCCAAAGGAGCCGGAGGATGCGACTGTCAGCAGCAGTGATTTCGGGCAGGATTATGCGGAGAATCTGGAAAAGAGACTGGAGCATACATTGAATCAGATGGACGGGGTAGGGGATGTAAAAGTTATGATTACGATAGAGGACAGCGGGGAGAGTGTTGTGGAGAAAGATTCGGCGAGGAGCGCATCGACTGTGACGGAGGATGACGGAGCAGGCGGAATGAGATCAGTGCAGGAGAACAGTTTAAACGGAAGTACTGTTTATGTGGAAAACGGGGACGGGCAATATCCGTATGTGAATAAAGAATTGCTGCCGGTGATCAAGGGCGTTGTCGTTGTGGCGGAGGGGGGTGGGGATACCTATGTGAAGACAGAGATCACAGAAGCAGTTTTAGCGCTTTTTCCCGTTGAGGCGCATCGGATAAAAGTCCTGGCAATGAACACAAAACAGGAATAAAGGCATAGTTGCACTCATAAAATATTGATAGCTAAGAACGGAGTAAGGAGGACGGAACGTGAAAAAGATATTCCGGAAAAATCAGTTAGTGATTACGGCACTTGCACTCATGATTGCGGTGGCAGGATATTTCAGCTACATGAACAGCAGCATGGGAGATAAAGAAGTTGCAGCCGAGGCAGCTGCGGATTCCACAAAACTTGATTATGAGATATCGGATGAGGACACTCTTCTGGAGGGCGACATCTTTACGGACGAGGGGACGGGCGACGAAGTGCCGGAAGTGGCTTTGATGGAGGAAAACAGCGCAAATCCTGAGGATGCCGCTGCCCAGGCTGCAGGCTCTGATGCGGTGGCGGACGCCGGCACGGACGGCGCCGCAGATATGGGGACGGATGCAGTGGCGGACGCGGGAGCAGACGGCGCGGCAGATGCCGGTGCAGATGCTGTTGCAGCCGGTGTGGATGCTGCTGATCCAAATACCACAGACGGCGCAGTTGACATGAATATGGAAAATCCGGGAGAAGCCGTGCTTACAAGCACTGCTGTTGCAAATCTTGATTATGCGGCTGAGATGAAACTGAACCGTGAGCAGATACGTTCCAAAAACAAGGAAGCGCTGCTTGAGATTATTAATAATACTGCAATTGCGGATGAACTAAAGCAGGATGCGGTTGATAAGATGGTGGCGCTGACCGATATTGCGGAGCGTGAAGCGGCCGCAGAGATGCTGCTCGAGGCAAAAGGGTTTACGGATGTTGTGATCAGTATTATCGACGATAACTGTGACGTTGTGCTGAACATGGGGGAAGTAACCGATGCAAAACGCGCGCAGGTGGAGGATATTGTAAAGAGAAAGACGAATATTCCGGCAGAGCAGATTGTGATTACGCCGATTGTAGTGGAAGAAGTCAATTGAGATCTGCGTACTTATCGAAAGGACAGAGAGGGAAACCGTTCGTACCTTTCACATAAGGAAGTGAAAGGTACAAAGGCAACCCTGTATTAAATTACGGTATAGTTTTAGTGACTATGCCGTTTTTTCTTTATCTGAATGCTTCTGTTTTAAGCGTTCTTGAAACATTTCTTCCTATTCTTCAGCAGATGGAGCATTGATAATACCGATACCACTATTGTTGGCGTGCATCTCATTGAACCAGTCCTGCACGGGGATAAACAGCTTGTCCATGTAACCTGCAAGCCTTATCCCAATCTCCACTTAACAGAATATATATCTCCTATAACCGTAGAGGTCGCAGAGCCTTTGCGGTTTTTCTTTTGTGTGTAGACGTCACAGATGATACACTATAAAGCCTCTGCACCATGCCTCTACATAATTATAAATTACAGGTATCGACTATCGGCAAGATGCACCCACTTGCACCCAGCATCTCTACACCTCGTTACATGATATAATGCCATAAAATAGATCCCGGAATAAGAATACCTGTTTTTCGTCAGCGCATACTGTTACGGATTCAATCATGGAATTCCACAAATCAAGGTTAAATTCCTCCAGAATATCCCCACACTGCCGCAGTTCATCCAAACAGCGACGAATCTGCTCCTTCCTGCCTGATTGTGACAGGATCTTTTTTCGGATAGACTCGATTTCCTCCTCAGCCTTTTTACATTCTGCATCCAGTTTGGAGAAGTGGCGGTTATATTCCTCTTGGTCTTGGATTTGCCGGGTGTTTTCTTCCATATAAAGACGCAGGCTGTTCATCATGCTACCATGTTTATTTTGGGCTCCAGCCAGTTGTTTTTCCAGCTTACTGGTGTCGGCTAGCAAAGGCAGCATTTTCTCAAACCGGGCAATATATTGTTCTTTATCGCCCAGCATTTGGTTGAACGCTTCCACAAATGCTGCTTACTACCTCAACTCAAACTCCGCGAACGTTAATCCGTCCAACAGCAACCATCGTTGGTATGGTTTCCCCCTCCGCTGGCATTGCCCGTGCGGTGCCGATCTTTGGAAGAAGGTTTTGCCGAAAAATTTGAATCGCATTTTTGCAAAAAACAGTTTATACTCTAGGCATAAGATGTTATAATAAAACTAGGTATGCTTATTGAATTATTCGAAAATGAGAGAGGAGGATGGTTATGAGTACTCTTGAGAATACAATTTCCATGATGAAAACTTTGCCAGAGGCGGATTTGGTTAAGATACAGGATTTTGCGAAGAAACTTTCCAAGCGTCATGAACTTGAGTTGGCTGATGAAGCGGTTGGGCACTCTCTCAAGTCTATGTCAGCAGAAGATTTTATGCGAGATATTGAGGCGGCTGAGAAACAGTATGCTGCCGGGGAATACAGCAGTGCGGAAGAGGTGTTCAATGGGCTGGAACAAAGATACGGGTTTTAAGGTTATATTTACGGATGATGCCAAAGAACATCTGAAAAACATCCTCGACTATCTTTTCTTTGAACTGAACAATGCACAAGCTGCATATAGCGTCGAGCGGGATATGAAAGAGACTGCCCAGAGACTTTCCGGCATAGCAGACAGTCTCAAGTTGTGTGATAATTCTAAATTGCACGCTTTAGGTTATCGGACAATTCACCTGAAACGCCACCGGTATTTCATGCTGTATAAAATTATAGATGACATAGTACGCGTAGATGGTATATATCATGATTTGCAGGGTTATGAGAATATCCTGAGATAATGGGGCGGTGTGTCGATATGTTAGAGTAAAAACTGTGGATAAAATATCCATGGGTTCTGCAGGTGGCGATTGAGGTCATGCTCCAGCCATCAAAGATTCTCTATTCAAAGATCGTGAAGTTACCCTTTTTATGATTCAGCCAGGTGAATCTGGAAGGTTAGAAAATTAGTTTTGGCTACGGCTGACACTAAAATAAGGAACTTCTTTACCCACATTGTCTGTGCTTTCTGGCTTTTGTTCGTAGCAGGTATGTTAATCTCCCTGGTGGTAATGTCAACAACATCGGCTACAACGGCTACGGCTGGTCGCGTACGTCTATTTCTGCGTCGCTTGCGTATCGTTGGCGGTTTACGCCTTTAGAGGTTGGTACTGCAGGTGATTCGGGCCGTTACTACGGTTTCCCCCCTCCGCTGGCGTTGCCCGTGCGGTGCCGATCTTTGAGGAAAAGTGGATAGGGTGTTGCTGGAACACATAAAGATACGCAGATTGCGGATTTCCGCTATTGCCACGCACACTTAAAATACGAGAGAAAGCGCCGCTGCAGATAAAACGTTGCGGCGGCGCTATGGAAATGCCTGGTTTGCTTATACAATTTCTACCCGTATCCGCAGGAGGTCAAACCGGAATACACTGCAAGGCGGGTTGTCCTCGCTGCTGCCACGCCGAAAAATAACCATCTGTCCATCCCTGTCGCTGGTATCCTCAAACCCCAGTGGCATTTTCAGCGAATCGCTGTTGGATTCCAATACCGCCGAGCCAAACACGTGGACGATTTTGAACGGCTTTTCTGCCTTCAGCCAGACAGTGTCCATGAAACACGCCTGATGTTCTTCCGACCCAAAGAAACAGGTGATGCGCTGTTCCGCGGCGTATTCAATCGGGATGAAGCAGGCCACGGTCGTATATTCATCAAATGCGCCCGCCGCCTTTTTGCTGCTATGGACTCCCAACCTCAGTGTATACGTGCGCTTCTTTTGGACCTGGAAAACCTGGTTGCAGTGCGCCTTGTCAATGATAGTTTGAAGGCCATAATTAGTCTCCTGGAGAAGATCCAGCCCGGGTGAAAATTCTAACCTTGTCTCTTCAAACACAGGCTTGCCCGGTAGATTGGGGCTTCGCATTTTTCTGCCGGATTTTCGGGCATTTCTGTTCTGGCGGTTGTTAGTTTTGTTCTTGTTTTTTATCATGGTATTCCCTACTAAGATTTTTATTTTTGTTGTGGAGTCAGGCGGCATAATTTACCGCCTGACGAACGAAAATCAGGGTTCTGGCAAGCTGCGTATTATATTAAATCTTTTATTTTAGGATGCTTGCCGATATTAAGATCCCTTTCAACGCTGGCATAATTAAGACGATAGCTAATGAACGAAAAGTTACTCATTCAAAGCCAAACAGATTACTGAGTTTGAATCTGTCCATAAAGCAGCACAGGATCCCCAGCAGGTTACTGTCTGGGGATCCTGTGCCTCCGTGCGCACGGAGGCACATATAAGGATATCTGCACACTTTATAGAGAGTGTTACATCCATGCCGTCCAATGAGCCGCTGATATGCTATAAAAATGCCGTTTATTATAATATTGTGTACCAATTTTCTTCATTTTAGCAAACTCGCCCTTGATTACAGGCAGATTTGATGTTAAAATTGTATCAATATCTATAAAGTGTTACATCAGATTCAGTGTTTGTAATATAAATCGAGGAGTGTAAAATAAAGTGTGTAAGTTAGAAATACAACAATCTAACTGCACACTTTATTTTTGTATATAAGGTGTGCTGCACTCACAGAAAGGATGAAGAAAAGGATGGGTAAAGCACTTATGGCACGTAAAAATAATCAGAATACCAGAGGGGCAGCAATCGCAAAGGCTATTATGGAAGAATACCAGCCGCAGACAAGGGAAGAAATGCAGGATGCAATCAAAGACGTCTTTGGACCGATGTTTGAGGCTATGCTCCAGGGAGAGATGGATTCCCATCTGGGATATGGGCGTAATGAGCGCGGAGAAAAGGAAACGACAAACAGGCGTAATGGTTATTCTCATAAGTCTGTCAATTTTGCTTATGGAAAGCTGGATGTTGCCGTTCCAAGGGATCGGGATGGCAGCTTTGAACCGAAAGCAATCCCAAAACGTACCCAAAACGTCAGTGGGATTGAAGATAAGGTATTATCTATGTATGCAAGAGGCATGAGTCAGCGTGATATCGCAGATACGGTGGAAGATATATACGGTTTTGATATTTCCCATGAAACCATTTCAACAATTACGGACAGGGTAATCGGAACCGCGGAAGAATGGCAGAACCGTCCACTGAAAAAGTTCTACACGTTCCTTTTTGTCGATTGTATTTACGTTACCATACGAAAAGAGATGGAAACAAAAAACTGTGCGGTATATGTCGTTTTAGGTTATGACGCAGACGGCAGAAAGGACGTGCTGGGGCTGTGGATTGGCGAATCAGAAGGAAAACACTACTGGATGTATTTGTGTATTTGGAGAGATTGCGTAGTCGTCGGCATTCGGGGAATGTGTATAACTGGCTATCTTATGGCTTAGCGTTTCAAGCTGCTTTTATAATTGCATTGTGCAGACTTTTTATAGATTTTTGTTTTAAAGATACTGCAAAACCAAAATACCACAATACCACAATACCATTCAAACGAATACATTTCATTAATAATTTTTCCTTGATTAACAAAGAATGCAGGTCGTTTTGCCATTGTTCCTCCTGCATAAAACAGGGTTTATTCTTCTAATGTACTGATTATTTCCTGTATTTCTAATACGGCATCTTCCACTCGCAATTCCACTTCTTCACTCCAAAATTGACTTCCACCAGATAACTCATCAATTAAGTTGAAGATAGATACTGCATCGGCAACGGGTATAAAACCAGTCGATTTCCATTCGGACAAATGCTTATTTAGATAGTTTATAATATCTGTATAGATTTTCTCATTGAAAGAATTGTGGCAACGTAATTCTACCAATAATCCGCTTTCTCCTACAATCATATCAGAAAAACTCATTTCAGCACACCTCCGGCTCCCGATTTCGCGATGACTTTATTATAGCACTTCATTCCCCAAAATGAAATAGATTTCTTTGCACTTGAGAAAACAAAATTGGATAGAGATGTGAGTGGGATTCCGCAGTAGGCGGCATTGTCGGTAATGTGTATAATTGGCGGAAAGCATATCTGCTATAGTTCAAATTGTGAAAATTGCATTTGTATCGCACATTTTTTGGAACATAAAAAAAGACATTTCCATAATTATCCCCATGATTTTTCAGTGATATCGAAGAAAAAGCTTGCCGAAGCGAAATATTTTGTGTACAATGATTGTTAATGTAAAGATACAAAGATTAGGAGGAGATAAGATGTTATCAATTTTAGCAGCAGAGGGCGGTTCTACTACGCCGGCGCTTGGTATGATCATTTCCCTTGTGGCAATGTTTGCGATTATGTACTTTTTTATGCTGCGTCCGCAGCAGAAAGAGCAGAAAAAGAAAGCGGCAATGCTCTCGGAACTTGCGGTCGGGGATACCGTTCTTACGACAAGCGGATTTTACGGGACGATTATTGATCTTTCCGAGGAGGACGACACCATTATTGTAGAATTTGGGAACAACAAAAACTGCCGTATTCCAATGCAGAAAGCGGCGGTCATGGCGGTGGAAAAACCGGAAGATGCAGTGTGAGAAGAAACGGTAACGTTAGATTGATTATCGAAAGAAAGAAGTGATTACTATGAATTGTCAGATTGGTGTGATTGCCGGGGACGGGATCGGGCCTGAGATTGTGGCGGAAGCCAGAAAAGTACTGAATGCAGCAGGAGAAAAATTCGGGCATACATTTTGCTATACGGATATTTTAATGGGCGGCTGTTCGATCGACGCGACCGGCGTGCCGCTGACCGACGAAGCAATTGCGGCGGCCAAAGCTTCGGACGCTGTGCTGATGGGGTCCATTGGAGGCAATACGTCTACGTCGCCCTGGTACAGACTCTCACCGGAACTTCGGCCGGAAGCAGGGCTTTTAAAATTGCGCAAGTCGCTGAACTTATTTGCAAATCTAAGACCGGCGTATCTGTACGAGGAATTGAAAGAGGCATGTCCGCTGCGTGAGGATATCATCAGGGACGGCTTTGATCTGATGATTATGCGCGAGCTGACGGGAGGGTTATATTTTGGCGAGCGCAAAACAGAACAGGTGGACGGTGTGACGACTGCCGTTGATACGCTTACTTATAATGAAAACGAGATCAGGCGTATTGCAAAGCGCGGATTTGAGATTGCGGCAAAGCGCAGAAAAAAGGTGACAAGCGTAGACAAGGCAAATGTGCTGGATTCCTCAAGACTCTGGCGCAAAATCGTGGAGGAGACGGCGAGAGACTATCCGGATGTTTCCTATGAGCATATGCTTGTCGATAACTGTGCAATGCAGCTGGTCAAAGATCCCAAACAGTTTGATGTGATACTGACGGAAAATATGTTTGGAGATATCCTCTCTGACGAGGCGAGTATGGTGACCGGGTCCATTGGAATGCTTTCAAGTGCAAGTTTAAACGACACGAAATTCGGACTTTACGAGCCAAGCGGCGGTTCGGCGCCTGATATTGCGGGGAAAGGCATTGCAAATCCGATTGCGACAATATTAAGCGCGGCAATGATGCTGCGTTATACATTTGACCTTGACATCGAGGCGGATGCAATCGAACATGCAGTCAAACAGGTGTTAAAAGAGGGATACCGCACAATAGACATCATGCCCCGGGAGGAAGAAAAACGAAAGAGTGTGACACAGGTTGGTACGTCACAGATGGGTGATTTGATCGCGGAGCGGATTACAGATGAAAGACAATCGTAAAGCTGATGCGAACGGTGTTCGCATGGCAGAAATGGGGATTAACATGAAAAGTGACAATGTAAAAAAAGGGATGCAGCAGGCTCCTCACAGAAGCCTGTTTCACGCGCTGGGCTTTACCGAGGAAGAAATGGATAAGCCGATGGTCGGGATTGTCAGTTCATACAATGAGATTGTACCCGGCCATATGAATCTCGATAAAATTGTGAACGCCGTAAAGCTTGGCGTTGCCGAGGCGGGCGGTGTTCCCGTCGTATTTCCTGCGATTGCGGTTTGTGACGGAATCGCAATGGGACATATCGGTATGAAATATTCGCTGGCGACAAGAGATCTGATTGCGGATTCGACCGAATGTATGGCGCTTGCGCATCAGTTTGACGCACTTGTTATGGCGCCAAACTGTGATAAGAACGTGCCGGGACTATTAATGGCGGCTGCGCGCATCAATGTGCCGACCGTATTTGTGTCCGGCGGCCCGATGCTTGCGGGGCGCGTAAAAGGCCAAAAGAGAAGTCTTTCGTCTATGTTCGAGGCAGTCGGCGCTTATGCGGCAGGCACGATGAACGAGGAGGATGTGCGTGAATTTGAGCAGAAAGCATGTCCGACCTGCGGTTCCTGCTCCGGTATGTATACGGCGAACTCGATGAACTGTCTGACGGAAGCGCTTGGAATGGGACTTTGCGGAAACGGTACAATTCCGGCTGTTTATTCCGAACGCATTAAGCTTGCCAAACAAGCCGGCATGGCCGTAATGGAGATGTATAAAAAAGACATACGTCCGCGCGATATTATGACAAAAGAGGCAATTATAAATGCACTGACTGTTGATATGGCGCTCGGATGCTCCACCAACAGTATGCTTCATCTGCCGGCAATTGCGCATGAGATCGGCTTTGATTTTGATATCTCATTTGCAAACCCGATCAGTGAGAAAACGCCCAATCTCTGTCATCTTGCTCCGGCAGGGCCGACTTATATGGAAGATTTAAACGAGGCCGGCGGCGTGTATGCCGTTATGAAAGAGCTAATGGATATCGGCCTGCTAAACACGGACTGCATGACGGTGACGGGGAAGACCGTTGGCGAGAATATTAAGAACGCCGTAAATAAAAACCCGGATGTCATTCGTCCGGTTTCCAATCCGTACAGCAAAACAGGCGGTCTTGCCGTGTTAAAAGGAAATCTTGCCCCGGACGGCAGCGTTGTAAAGCGCTCCGCGGTCTGTGAGGAAATGATGGTACACGAGGGACCTGCCCGCGTATTTGAATGCGAGGAAGACGCTATTGAAGCGATTAAAGGCGGAAAAATCAAGGCAGGGGATGTTGTTGTTATTCGCTACGAAGGCCCGAAAGGCGGTCCGGGTATGCGCGAAATGCTTAATCCGACCTCCGCGATTGCAGGGATGGGACTCGGTTCTTCAGTTGCGCTGATTACGGACGGACGTTTTTCCGGTGCGAGCCGCGGCGCGTCCATTGGCCATGTTTCACCGGAGGCTGCGGTCGGCGGGCCGATTGCGCTGGTGGAAGAGGGCGATTTAATCAAAATAGATATACCGAATTTGAAATTGGAGCTTGCGGTTTCAGATGAGATATTAAAAGCACGAAAAGAAAAATGGCAGCCCAGGGAGCAGGAAGTGAAAACCGGCTATCTGAAGCGCTATGCAACTCTTGTGACATCCGGAAACCGCGGGGCGATACTCGAATTGGAAAAGGAGAAATAAACCATGCAGAAAACAGGTGCACAAATAGTTATCGAATGCTTAAAAGAGCAGGGTGTGGACACTGTATTCGGATATCCGGGCGGGGCAATTTTAAATGTATACGATGAACTTTACAAGCATAAAAACGAGATACACCATGTGCTGACGTCTCATGAACAGGGCGCAGCCCATGCAGCGGACGGATATGCGAGAAGTACCGGAAAAGTCGGCGTCTGCTTTGCGACAAGCGGGCCGGGAGCGACAAATCTTGTCACCGGAATAGCAACCGCTTATATGGATTCCGTTCCGGTTGTTGCAATTACCTGCAATGTAACGGTACCGCTGCTTGGAAAAGACAGTTTTCAGGAAATTGATATTGCAGGCATTACCATGCCGATTACGAAACATAATTTTATTGTAAAAGATATTACAAAACTGGCTGAAACGATACGCAGGGCATTTCAGATTGCACAAAAAGGCAGGCCCGGGCCGGTGCTTGTCGATATTCCAAAGGATATTACGGCGTCAAAGACAGAGTACAGTGCGGTTGCGCCGTCCGGCGTTTCCCGTGTGACAGAAGAGATTACAGAGCAGGCGCTTTTGGCGGCGCTTGCGATGATTGAAGCGGCAAAACGTCCCTTTATCTTTGTAGGCGGCGGCGCTGTAATTTCCGGGGCGTCAGACGAGCTTTCTGCATTTGTCAGAAAAGTCAATGCGCCTGTCTGCGATACGCTGATGGGCAAAGGCGCGTTTGACGGTACGGATGAACTTTACACCGGAATGCTTGGCATGCACGGTACAAAAACATCTAATCTTGGAGTAAGCGGCTGCGATCTTTTGATTGCGCTTGGCGTTCGATTTTCCGACCGTGTCGTCGGCAATGCAAAGGAATTTGCAAAAAACGCAAAAATTTTGCAGATTGATGTGGATGCCGCGGAGATCAACAAGAATATTAATGTAGACGCTCATATTGTCGGAGATTTAAGAGAAGTCTTAGCGCGTTTAAATGAAAAATTAGAGCAGCAGAGTCATTCGGAATGGATCACGCGTATCATGGAATATAAAAAAGATTATCCGCTTTCCTATCCGCAGGACGGATTGTCAGGCCCGTTTGTCGTGGAGGAGATTTACCGCGCGACGAAAGGCGGCGCGGTGATTGTCACTGAAGTCGGGCAGCATCAGATGTGGGCGGCGCAGTATTATAAATATGCAGCGCCGCGTTCGCTGCTGACTTCCGGAGGCCTTGGAACAATGGGATATGGTCTTGGGGCTGCAATCGGCGCTCAGATTGCAAATCCGAACCGGCAGGTCGTCAACATTGCAGGGGACGGGTGTTTTCGTATGAATATGAACGAGCTGGCGACAGCGGCAAGAGAGAAGCTTCCGCTGATTCAGATCATTATCAATAACCATGTACTTGGAATGGTTCGTCAGTGGCAGGATCTTTTTTATGAAAAACGATATTCCGCGACTGTCTTAGACGACGGAGTCGACTATGTGAAACTGGCCGAAGCGATGGGCGCACAGGCATACCGCGCCGTAAGCCGGGAGGAGTTTGGCATGGTGTTTCAAAAAGCGCTTACATCGGATGTTCCGGTTTTAATCGACTGTGTGATTGGGTGCGACGATAAAGTATGGCCGATGGTTGCGCCGGGGGCTGATATCAGTACCTGCTTTACCGGTGACGATCCGGTATAAAAAGCAGACTTAAAGTTCGCCGGTTGATCCCGGATTGCAGTATCAAAATACCGTATTCTATTTATTAACAGACAGGACAGGAGCGCTGCGGTTTGTGCTGCCGCCGCCGCTCCGTTTCTCTGCGGTTTTGCAGAGGCGAAATGAGCAGCACAGAAATGAGGGAAAGAAATGAGCAGAGTTTACAATTTTTCGGCAGGCCCGGCTGTATTGCCGGAGGAAGTATTAAGGGAAGCGGCAGACGAGATGTTAGATTACCAGGGAAGCGGCATGTCCGTTATGGAGATGAGCCACCGCTCCAAAGTGTATGACAAGATCATTAAAGACGCGGAGCAGGATTTGAGGGATCTGATGAATATTCCGGACAACTACAAAGTCCTGTTTTTGCAGGGAGGAGCGTCGCAGCAGTTTGCCATGATCCCGATGAACCTGATGAAAAACAGGAAAGCCGGCTATATTGTCACAGGACAGTGGGCAAAAAAAGCATTTCAGGAAGGAAAAATCTACGGTGAGGCAGTTAAACTTGCTTCCTCCGAAGACAAGACGTTTTCCTATATTCCGGACTGCTCAGACCTTGCTATTCCGGATGATCTGGATTATGTTTACATCTGCGAAAATAACACGATTTATGGAACGAAATATAAGACGCTTCCAAATACGAAAGGCCATACTCTGGTGGCGGACGTCTCCTCCTGCTTTTTGTCAGAGCCGGTTGACGTCAGCAAATACGGTGTGATCTACGGAGGCGTTCAGAAGAATATCGGCCCGGCCGGCGTTGTCATTGTGATTATACGGGAGGATTTAATTACGGAGGATACGCTGCCCGGTACGCCGACCATGTTAAAATACAAAACACATTCGGATGCAGAATCTCTGTACAATACGCCGCCGTGCTATGGCATCTATATCTGCGGCAAAGTATTCAAATGGATAAAGAAGATGGGCGGACTTTCCGCAATGAAAGAGCGCAATGAGGAAAAAGCAAAGATTCTCTATGACTTCCTCGACCAGAGTAAAATGTTTCAGGGAACTGTTGTAAAAGAAGACCGTTCTCTGATGAATGTGCCGTTTGTGACAGGAAATGAGGAGCTTGACGCAAAATTTGTAAAAGAAGCGACAGCGGCAGGGTTTGTCAACTTAAAGGGACATCGTACCGTGGGCGGTATGCGCGCATCCATTTACAATGCAATGCCAAAAGAGGGCATAGAAAAACTGGTAGATTTTATGAAAAAATTTGAGGAGGAAAATGCATAATGTTTCGCTATCATTGCTTAAATCCGATTGCAGCCATTGGACTTGATCTTTTTTCGGAGGATTACAGGAAAACAGAGGAATTAAAGGATGCGGATGCATGTCTTGTCAGAAGCGCAGCCATGCACGAAATGGAACTGCCCCAGAATCTTCTCGCTGTTGCAAGGGCAGGAGCCGGCGTGAACAATATCCCGCTGGAGAAATGCGCAGAGCAGGGAATTGTCGTTTTTAATACGCCCGGAGCAAACGCAAACGGGGTAAAAGAGCTTGTATTTGCAGGAATGCTCTATGCGTCCCGCGATATTGTAGGAGGCATTGACTGGTGCCTTGCAAACAGCAGCGATGAGAATATTGCAAAGACGGCGGAAAAACAGAAAAAAAATTTTGCCGGGACAGAGATCTCCGGCAAGAAACTTGGCGTAATCGGTCTTGGCGCAATCGGCGTGCTTGTCGCAAATGCCGCAGTGCATATGGGAATGGAAGTCTATGGATATGATCCGTATATTTCGGTCAGCGCTGCATGGAATCTTTCCAGAAATGTAAAACATGTTACGCAGGTCGACGAAATCTATCGCGAATGCGATTACATTACAATCCACGTTCCGCTTCTTGACTCCACAAAGAAAATGATCAATGCGGAAGCGATTGCAATGATGAAACCGACGGCCATCGTACTCAATTTTGCAAGAGATTTGCTGGTAGACGAGGAGGCGATGGTCGAGGCCCTTGCAAACGGGAAAGTGAAGCGCTATGTCTCCGATTTCCCGAATACGACGACAGTCGGTGCAAAAGGATGTATTGTGACGCCGCATCTTGGCGCGTCCACAGCAGAGTCTGAGGATAACTGTGCCATTATGGCAGTGCGTGAGCTGCGCGATTATCTGGAAAACGGAAATATTGTACATTCCGTTAATTTTCCGGACTGTAATATGGCGGGATGTACAACGGCCGGCAGAGTGGGCATTCTGCATAAAAATGTGAGCGGAAAATTAAGCAGTTTCACCACGATTTTAGGGGATGCCGGAATCAATATTGACGGAATGGCAAACAAATCCAAAGGGGAATATTCCTATGCGCTTTTTGACGTGGATGCTCCTTTAAATGAAGAAGTACTTCAAAAGCTTGCAAGTGTAGAGGGCGTGCTTCGCGTACGCAGGATTAAGTAGGAATATCGTGAAAGAGTGCATGTGGATTTTGTTCACACTACGGAGGAGTAAAGATGGCAGAAATAAGACCATTTCATGCGATTAGACCACAGAAAGGGAAGGCTGCAGATATTGCGGCCCTCCCTTATGATGTTTACAGCAGAAAAGAGGCAAGGCAGGCGGTTGAGGGAAAACCGCTTTCTTTTCTGCGGATAGACCGGGCAGAGACGCAGTTTTCACCAGCGACAGATCTTTATGCCGACAAGGTATACAAGAGAGCGCATGACACGCTCTGGAGTATGGTGGAAGACGGTTCTTTTATCCGGGAAGAAAAAAAATGTTACTATATCTATGAACTGACTATGAACGGCAGGACACAGACCGGGATTGCGGCCTGTGCATCCATTGACGATTATCAGAACAATGTGATAAAAAAACACGAGAATACGCGCGCGGAGAAAGAACAGGACCGCATTCGCCATGTCGACGCATGCAATGCGCAGACAGGGCCCATTTTTTTGGCGTATCGTTCCAACGAAACGATTAATGCGGTTGTGAACAAAGTGAAACAGGGCGAGCCGGAATATGACTTTACCGCGGAGGACGGCATTCGCCATCGTCTGTTTGTGATTGGAGAAGATGCGGATATCAGGGCGGTGCGGGAAGCGTTTGCTGCAATCGGAGAGATTTATATTGCCGACGGACATCACCGCGCTGCTTCCGCCGTAAAGGTCGGTCAGATGCGCCGCCAATCGCATCCCGGCTATACGGGGGAAGAGGAATTTAATTATTTCCTCTCCGTACTGTTCCCGGACGACCAGTTAATGATTATGGATTATAACCGGGTGGTAAAAGATTTGAACGGTTTTTCGTTCCGAAACTTTTATCATGAAGTGGAACAGCGTTTTGACGTGACGGAACTTTTTGAACAGGACGAAAAAAAACCACAAGAGAAAGGAACGTTTACGCTGTATATCAAAGATCACTGGTTTTTGTGCAGAGTGCGTGAAGCGGACAGGCATGTCGGAGATCCGGTTGCGGGACTTGACGTTTCGATTCTGCAGAAGAGTTTTCTGGAGCCGGTACTTGGCATCAGAGATCCAAAGACTGACGGACGCATTGATTTTGTCGGCGGCATACGTGGCGTGGAAGAACTGGTAAGGCGTTGTAAAACAGATTGTGCCGCAGCTTTTGCGATGTATCCGACTTCCATATCGGAATTATTTGCCGTTGCGGATGCAGGTCTTTTGATGCCGCCAAAGTCCACCTGGTTTGAACCAAAGCTACGGAGCGGTTTATTGATTCATGAGATCGAACCTTAGGATTGATTTCATCTTTACAGGCGACGGCCGAAGCGGATATCAGACTGTTTTGCATATGGAAAAATAAAGAGACAAGGGGGATAAGTTATGTATTTTGCAGCCGGACAGGAGGCTCTGCCGGATACGACAGAGACGCTTGAGATATTAAATCAGGCGCAGCAAAATTTACAGGAAGTTGCGAAAAATCCGGGACTGATCAGCGAGTGGTTTTCAGGTTTTCTGCCTGACGTATTGAATTTTGCATTTCAGATTGTAATTGCACTGCTTGTCTATATTGTCGGTTCTAAAATTATCAAGCTTTTGCTTAAGATGACAAAGCGCTCGATGGAGCGCGCAAATGCGGATGTGGGCGTAAAACAGTTTGTGCTTCCTCTGATGAAATATGCGCTTTATGTAATACTTATTTTTATCATTATGGGGATGTTTGGAATTGCGACGACATCTGCTGTGGCGGTTCTTGGTTCGGCCGGTGTTGCGGTCGGACTTGCACTGCAGGGGAGCCTTTCAAATTTTGCCGGCGGTGTGTTGATTTTGGTTTTAAAACCGTTTAAAGTCGGCGACTATATTATAGAATATTCCGGGAAAAACGAGGGGAGCGTTTCGGAAATTTCTATTTTTTATACAAAGCTTCTGACGCCGGACAATCGACTGATTATTATTCCAAACGGAGCGCTCTCAAACAGCAGTCTGATGAATGTATCGCAGATGGATAAGCGCAGAATTGATCTCAATGTTGGGATTGCCTACGAGGCCGATTTGAAAAAGGCAAAAGATATTCTCTATCAGACGGCCGTACAGGAGCCGCTTCGACTGCCAAAAGAAGAGATTTCTGTATTTGTCAATCAGCTCGGCGATTCTGCAGTCGATCTGGGATTGCGCGTCTGGGTCAATGCAGCTGATTACTGGACAGTCAGGTGCAGCTTGCTGGAGAATATCAAGCTTGCGCTGGATGCAAATCAGATTTCGATTCCATATCCGCAGTTGGATGTTGCGATCAAAAAGTAAAAAATGCTTTACAATTGGAACACGATATGATAAACTTTTATAGTTGTGAGAAAACAGATGGTCCTCTGCTACGGAGAGACGTATTAAGAACATCTAACTATCAGGAGGTCACAGGATGAACGCAAACGAGATTATTAAGAAAATTGAAGACGGGCAGCTCAAAAAAGAAGTGCCGGAGTTCCGCGTAGGGGATACCGTCAGGGTGCATGCAAAGATCAAAGAAGGTACGCACGAGAGAATACAGGTATTCGAGGGTATCGTCATCAAAAAGCAGGGCGGAAGCAACCGCACCACATTTACCGTGAGAAAAATTTCCAACGGTGTCGGTGTGGAGAAGACATGGCCGCTTCATTCTCCGAATGTGGAAAAAGTAGACGTTGTCCGCTACGGTAAAGTAAGAAGGGCAAAATTATTCTACTTGCGAGGCCGCGTTGGAAAGAGGGCAAAAGTAAAAGAGTTAGTAAAAAGATAATTGCCGGATATGCAGGCCGCCGTATTGACACAGATTTCATACGGCGGCTATTCTTCTATTGAAACGAAAAGTAAAGTTGCCGTTTGCCAAAATTTTTGAGAGTCGTGCATGACGGCGGATGAACGAATACAAAGGAAAGGAAGATACATTGCACAGACACAGGGGAAACGGGCCGAATTTTGCAAAACGCGAGAAAAAAGTGAATATTTCCGTTCTGAAAGAGGTTGTGATTTGGACGGTGGAGATTATCATTACATTGATATTAGCATTTACCACTGTATATTTTGTCGGACTGCGTATCAGCGTGGTCGGTCAGTCCATGTCGGAAACGCTTAACGGAGGCGACGAGGTTCTGGTCAACCGTTTTATCTATAAAGTGACAGATCCAAAGCGAGGGGATGTTGTCGTGTTTCTGCCAAACGGGAACGAGAAATCACATTATTATGTGAAACGCGTTATCGGAGTTCCGGGGGATACCATTCAGATTAAAAACGGACAGATCTATATTAACGGTGAAATCTACGAGGATGAGTTTTCTGCTGAGCGAATGGAGGACGCCGGTCTTGCAGCGGAAGAAATGACGCTTATGGATAACGAATATTTTGTTCTTGGCGACAATCGCGGCAACAGTGAGGACAGCCGGTATGCCAATATCGGCAATATTAAAAAAGAGTATATGATCGGAAAAGCATGGTTCCGGTATGCTCCCTGGGGCAGTATGGGGCTAATCGGTTCCGGTTCCTGAAAAGAAAGGATTTTGAATATGCAGATACAGTGGTATCCGGGGCATATGACAAAGGCAAAACGTCAGATGCAGGAGGATATAAAATTAATTGACCTGATTATTGAACTGTTGGACGCGCGTGCACCGCTTGCAAGCAGAAATCCGGATATTGACGAGTTGGGGAAAAATAAATACCGTCTGATTCTGATGAATAAGGCCGATTTATCGGACGAGGAAAAAAACAGGGAATGGTCGTCATTTTTCAGGGAAAAGGGTTATGCTGTAGTCAGTCTGGATGCGAGGAGCAGGGCCGGAATGAAGCAGATTACATCAGTGATTATGGAGGTTTGTAAAGAAAAAATCGAGCGTGACAGAAAGCGTGGAATTATAAATCGACCGGTGCGCGCGATGGTTGTAGGGATTCCAAATGTGGGAAAATCTACGTTTATTAACTCTTATGCCGGGCGCGCCTGCACAAAGACCGGCAATAAACCGGGCGTCACAAAGGGGAAACAGTGGATACGGCTGAACAAAAACGTGGAACTTCTGGATACGCCGGGTATTCTGTGGCCCAAATTTGAAGATCAGAATGTGGGACTGTTCCTGGCGTTTTTGGGTTCCATCAATGATGAGATATTAAATAAAGATGAACTTGCCGTGGAGCTGATCGAGCGGATCAGGCGTGATTATCCGGGCATGTTAACCAGTCGGTATCAGTCGGAGGAATCGCAGTTTTCGGAAGAAGGTCCTGCGTCTTTTGTTTTGCTTGGGATTGCAAGAGCCAGAAAGTGTGTCGCAAAGGGCGGCGAACCCGATTATGCGAAAGCGGCCGTGCTTTTTCTTGACGAGTTCCGCAGCGGCAGGTTGGGACGCATTACATTAGAAAATGTGTTGATTGAAAAACAAAACGAGGGGTAATTTATGGCAGATAAGACAATCGGGCAGATCCGGATGGAATTGGAGGCGGCAGAGGAACATATGCTGCCTTCTTTTATTGCAATGTACGAAGCGGATGAGAGAAGCGGCGTAAAAAAACTGGCGGATCAGGCAAAGAAGAGAATTGTAAAATTACAGGCGGAGCGGGAACGCACAGACCGGCTGTGGAAATATGAAAGGATGTATGAGGCATGCGGGATGGTCTGCGGCATCGACGAGGCGGGCCGCGGGCCTCTTGCGGGGCCGGTTGTGGCGGGGGCTGTGATACTGCCCGGAGATTGCAATATATTATATATCAATGATTCCAAAAAGTTATCTGCTGCAAAGCGGGAGGAACTGTACGACATCATCATGGAAAAGGCGCTTGCCGTGGGCGTCGGCATGGCGGACGAGGCCAGAATTGACGAAGTCAATATTTTAAATGCAACTTATGAAGCTATGCGCGAGGCTATAAGTAAATTGACGGTAAAACCCGATATATTATTAAACGATGCCGTTACAATCCCAGGTGTAGAAATCAGGCAGATTCCAATTATAAAAGGGGACGCAAAAAGTATTTCCATCGGGGCGGCAAGTATTATTGCAAAGGTGACAAGGGACAGACTGATGATGGAATATGACAGGGAAATGCCCGTATATGGATTTGCTTCTCATAAGGGTTACGGCTCAAAGGAGCATATTGCTGCACTTAAAAAATACGGGCCGTCTCCCATACATCGGAAAAGTTTTATCGGCCGCTTTGTGTCAGCGGCAGAGTGATCAATTAAAAGTTGCAGGAAAGCCGTCATGGTGAAATCGGGCGGTCCGTTTCCGGCAGAAATGAGGGGATTATGCAGATTTCCGATATGTTAGGCCAGTACAGCCGTAATATTACAAATGGAACGGAAGAGCTGCGCGGTGCGCAGAGCGTGCAGAAAATAGTTTCTACGTTAAATGACTTATCGGCAGGAAGTATTTTTGAGGGTACAGTAAACCATATACGAAATGGCAAAGTTACACTTGCCTTGGGGAACGGTCAGCTGATTGCCGCGCGCCTGGATGCAAAAGTAAATTTGCAGCCCGGCGTCTCCATGTTTTTTCAGGTCAAATCAAACGATGGGATGACCGTTTCGATACGTCCGTATAACGGGATGGGAAATGCCGGCAATCCAATTCTGTTAAACGCGCTGACCGCGGCCGGTATTCCGGTGAGCGAAAAGACGCTGGCGATGGTGGATGCCATGATGAAAGAGCAGATGCCAATCGGAAAAAACAGTATCCTTGATATGGTAAAAGTCTTAAGCGGCAATCCGAATGTCAATGTGGAGGCGCTTGTGAAAATGACGAAGCTCGGGATACCGACTACAAAAGAGATGACAGCGCAGTTTCAGAACTATATGGCAGACCGCCATGCCATTCTAAATGCGATGGATACGGCGGTTTCGCAGATTGCGGATGCAATTGCGGACGAGACGCTTCCTGCAAAAGACGCATTTTCTCTTTACAGCAGGATTGTAGATATTTTACAGGGTGCCACAGAAAACCCACCGAATATGCAGGCGGCAGATAACGGACAGACGGGCGTACCGGCAGATCAGACCGGGAATGGGGAAGCGCGGACGTTTCCTTTTGTTTCCCTGGACGGACAGAGCCGGGACGGCGGCGGGGAGCCGGGGCGCATGGGAGTTGTCAAAGATCTGATTGCGGATGGCCAGATACAGGCTGCGGACGGGACGATAAAAAATTCAGATGCGGGCGAAACTGGTTTGGAACAGTTGTCAAAACAGACAGAAAATGCGCACGGCGCGCAGCCCGGCTTTGGCGCGGCAGCACAGATGAAGCTCGGACAGCTCTTTTCGGAGGAGCAGCTTGCGAAACTGTCAAAACAACTTGCGAAAGTTCCGTTGCTCTCCGGCAGCGCCGAACTTTTTCCGACAGCAGAAGAGGAAGAGGTTTTTGTCGATACCATGACGGATGATGTGACGGAGGAGGCGGCTGCGAAAGACCCGCAATTACAGAAGAAAGCGGTTTTGGACAGTGAGATGCCGCTGCAGAAGTTTTTATCGGTGATCAAAGACACGTTTTCCGAAAACGATATGGGATTTGCAGGATTAAAGAAATTGTTTTCTTCCAGAGAATTTAAAGATGTGCTTCGGGGTGCGTTTTCGGAACAGTGGACCATAAAACCGGAAGAACTGACAGAAGAGAATAAGATCAATAAATTATATGCAAAATTAGAGCAGCAGATGAGGCAGATTGAGTCGGCAATGAAACAGGCCGGGGCGACGTCAAATCAGTTTGCTCAGACTGCCTCTGATATCAGGGGCAATGTGGAATTTATGAACCAGGTTAACCAGATTTATGCTTATGTGCAGATTCCGCTGCAGATGACCGGACAGAAAGCAAACGGCGAGCTCTATGTCTATACCAATAAAAAGAGAATGCGAGATCCGGATGCTGAACTAAGCGCTTTTTTACATCTGGATTTGGATTATCTTGGCTCAACTGATGTATCCATCAAGATGCAGAAAAGAAATGTAGTGACAAAATTTTATCTGGCGGACGACGCGACCTTTGGGCTGATCGAGAAGCATCTGCCGATATTGGAGAAGCGCTTGAAAAAGAAAGGATATAACTGTTCTGTTTCGCTGGAGAACAACGGCAGGAAGATAAATTTTGTCGAGGACTTTCTGTCAAGGGAACAGCCTTCGATGGGCGCGCTGCACAGATATTCTTTTGATGTGAAAGCCTAAACAGGAGTGGGTTAGTATGGCGGGGAAAGAAAAAAAGTTTGACAAGAACAAGACTGCGGTGGCAATCGCTTACGATCCGGGCGACACTGCGCCGAAAATCCTTGCGACAGGAAAAGGGGCGGTTGCGGAGCGTATTATCGAGACAGCGAGAGAAAATGACGTTCCTTTCTATCAGGATAATAAACTTGCGCAGACGCTCTCCAAATTGCAGATCGGCGATACGATACCGCCGGAGTTGTATGAGGTTGTGGCGGAGATACTTGTGTTTGTGGACGATATGGATAAGATGAAAGGAAAGTTAAAAAATTCCGGTCTCCTTTAAGTGGGAGA
This sequence comes from uncultured Roseburia sp., assembly GCA_947088345.1. Lineage (GTDB taxonomy): Bacteria > Bacillota > Clostridia > Lachnospirales > Lachnospiraceae > Roseburia. Next base: position 91,419 of record CAMUGE010000003.1, on the reverse strand, counting down.
AGCGCCGGATGACAGACAGAGTGCATGGCAGAGAAAAATAACCGTAAGATGGGGGCGGCTTTTGAACAGAAAGCTGCGGAATACCTTGCCGGCCAGGGATATCAGATTTTAGAGAGAAATCATAAAAACAGGGGCGGAGAGATTGATATTATTGCAAAAGACAAGGAGATGCTTGTATTTACAGAAGTAAAATACCGCGCAAACGTATGCTGCGGCGATCCTTTGGAAGCGGTTCATCAGAGAAAACAGAGGAGAATCTGTATGGCTGTTTTATATTATTATAGGAAACACGGCTATGGAATGACGCAGCCGTGCAGATTTGACGTCATTGCATTTTATGGGAACGGTTTGTTTCGGCATATACAAAATGCATTTGAATTTCAGCTTCATCATATATAATCAAATAAGCATAAAATAACAGGAAAAGAGGCAGAGGTTGTTTCAGACAAAAAATAACAGTAAAACAGTAAGGGAAGACCATTGGAAGACGGCGGACGGAAGCGATTTGGTGTTGTTAAGATTTCCGATGCTGGAGAAAACAGGCATTGTAAGACATTGTTTTACAACGCGGCTTGGCGGCGTAAGCAAAGGCGATTGTGCAACAATGAACCTCAGTTTTTCCAGAGGGGATGATCCGGACTGTGTGTTCGAAAATTTTCATCGGATTGCATGCGCGCTTGGCGTATCGGAGCAGGAGTTCGTTTTTACGGATCAGACACATACAAAAAATGTGCGTCTTGTCACAGGGGCGGACAAAGGAAAGGGACTTACGAAAGAACGTGATTTTACGGATGTGGACGCACTTGTAACCGGGGAACCCGGGATTGTTCTGTCCGCATTTTTTGCAGACTGCGTGCCGCTTTATTTTGTTGATCCCGTTCATCGGGCAATCGGACTTGGCCACTCCGGGTGGCGCGGCACAGTAATGCGGATCGGACAGTCGATTATTGAGACTATGCAAAAAGAATTTGGCACAGATCCAAAAGATCTCGTCTGTGCGGTTGGGCCGTCCATCTGCAGAGACTGCTATGAGGTAGGGACGGATGTTGCGGAAGCATTTTGCGATTCCTTTGCGGCGAGACGGGGAGAAATTTTAAAGCCGGGAAAAGAAGACGGAAAATATATGCTTGATCTGTGGCAGGCGAACCGCATTGTCTTAACAGAAGCAGGCGTTAAAGACGAGCGCATTGCGGTTACAAATCTATGTACCTGCTGTAATGGCAGCGTGTTGTTTTCCCACCGTGCGTCAAACGGAAGGCGGGGAAATATGGGCGCTTTTCTTGCGCTTGCCATATGATTTTGCAGAGCAAAGTTATTGGGTTGATGAAAGGGGAGGTAAATGAAGATTGAGCAACTGTCGCTGTTTGGCTTTAAAATATTTGCAGAACAGAGTTTTAGATTAAACGGGAAAAGTACGATTATTTTTGGCATAAACGGAACAGGTAAGTCTATGCAGTTAGCAGGGAAAAATATTGAATATTTCTATGAATAACACTGCATTAAGAATTTCTTCATAATTTTCTATAAAAATATTTCTTGTTTCCAACAGGCCCCTGTGCTAGACTAAGTGTACTAAAAAAGATAGTACACTTAGTACAGATGGGAGGTCGTCTAATTGATTCAGCTAAATTATCGAGACGCAAAACCGATATACGAACAGATTCAGGACGGATTTCGCAAGCTGATTGTCACAGACTCGCTCTCTGCCAATGAGAAACTGCCCTCAGTCCGGGAGCTTGCCGCTAATCTTGCCATTAACCCCAATACAATCTCAAGGGCTTACCGCGATTTGGAGAGCAAGGGCTACATCTACACAGTTGCGGGAAAAGGTTCTTTTGTTGCGCAGCGGCAGGAGGTGGATGATTCCAGGCAGACAGAGCTGCTTGAGGAATTTGACGAGGTGGTAGGGGAACTGCTGTATTTATCGGTTCCAAAAAGCAGTTTAGTGGAACGGATCGAGAAGTTGGAGGGAGGAAAAAAGGATTGATCAGGGTAACGAATCTACAGAAAGCATTTCAGGGTTTTCATGCGTTAAACGGTGTCGATATGCATGTAAAAAAAGGCGCAATTTATGGGCTTGTCGGGCCGAACGGGGCAGGCAAATCTACATTGATCCGCCATATTACAGGCGTCTATCGGCCGGATGCGGGGGATATCATGTTAGAGGGGGAGCCGGTCTATGAAAATAAACAGGCGAAAGAGAAATTCTCCTATATACCGGATGATCTGTTTTATTTTATGCAGGCGGATACCATGGAGATGAAACGGTTCTATCAGGGGATCTATCGGGAATTTGACGAGCGGCTATTTTTCCGGCTTCAGGAATTTTTTCCGGGTATTGATGTAAAGCGAAACATCAGACGTCTTTCCAAAGGAATGCAAAAACAGGTTGCATTTTGGCTCGCAATCTGCTGTAAGCCAAAACTTTTGATTTTAGATGAACCGGTGGACGGTCTTGATCCGGTGATGCGGAGACAGATCTGGAGTATACTGATGTCCGAGGTTGCGGAAAGTCAGATGACGGTTCTTGTTTCCTTTCACAACCTGCGCGAGTTGGAGGATGTCTGCGATCATGTCGGCATTATGCATCAGGGGAAAATTATGATTGAGCGCTCGCTCAGTGATTTGCAGGGCAGTGTTTCCAAGATACAGATAGCCTGCACCAGCGGCGCGCCAAAACTGCCGGAACAATTTGAGGTTCTTCATATCTCCAATACCGGCCGCGTCTACACAATGATTGTCAAAGGCGATGCGAAACTGGCGCAGGAAGCGCTGTCGGAGGATAATCTGATGATTGTGGATGTGCTTCCTCTGACATTGGAAGAGATATTTATCTATGAAATGGGAGGTGCGGATTATGAAGTCAAAGATATCCTTTTTTAATCGCACGATTTTTAAGAAAAATATAACGCAGTACTGGCCGGTTTGGTCAATATACCTGTTTTTTCTGCTGATTTTCTGGCCGTTCAACATATGGCAGACGATGAAGGTAATCATTGATACAGAGACTTCGCACGAGTCATTGTCTTACTACAGCGTATTTAGCGCCGTATCAATTGGGATAGAGCCGGTCGTGATAGCGATAGCAGCAGTAGTTGTGGCTGCATTTTTATTCTCTTATCTGTATACGGCCAGAAATACAAATATGATCCATGCGCTGCCCGTTACGAGATTTGAGCTGTTTGTCACAAATTATGTCTCCGGCCTTGTATTTTTAATCGGATCGCAGACGATTGCGTTTCTTATCGGCGTTCTGGTGTGTGTTGGGCTGAAGATTACCTGTATTCAATATCTGTTTTATGGTTTTATGTACGCGGCCGGGATGGCATTCTTCTTTTATTCGATGGCAGTGTTTGTCGCCATGTTTACGGGAAACAGGATGGCGCTTTTGGCATACTATTTTATTATCAATATGCTGTATGTCGGCGTCGTATATCTGCTTGCCAATTTTCAGGCTATGGTTTGCTACGGCCAGGTGGAGACCATATCCCCCGGCAAACTTGAAGTATTGTCGCCGCTGTTCTATCTGGAGCGTTATGTATCGGTTTCGGTTAACCATGACGAGATGGGGCAGGTGTTTGGACTCTATATGAACGGCGGTTTTGCAATCGGGATGTACGCGGTTGCAGGGATTGTATTTGCGGCGGGAGCCTGCCTGCTCTATCGGAAGCGTAATCTGGAGACGGCCGGGGACCTGGTAAGCATCGGTGTGATAAAACCGATTTTTCGCTGGGGAGTCGCGCTGTGCGGCGGATTCCTGATCTCAATGTTCATAGTCAGCACAATCGGGGATGTTACCAGCATCAACGCACTTTATCTTGATTTTATGATCAGCATAGCCATTGCCGGCAGTATCTGTTTCTTTATCGCGCAGATGCTGATTGAGAAGAATTTTCGGGTTTTTCATAAGAAGCGGGTCGTGGAATGTGCAGCTCTTTGCGGCGTATGTTTTTTCGTACTGCTGTTGTTTAAACTTGATGTGTTTGGAGTGGTGGAATATCAACCGGACGCACAGGAAATTGAGAGAGCGTTTGTCTATCTGAATTACCCGCTTTCAGTTGACGAGGAGGATATCCCCGATTTACTGGAAATTCAAAAAGAGGTGATTGATAAACGGGATGAGTATCTTACAAACCAGGCGAACGGTGATTTTTATTTTACGACGTTCCGCTATTATTTAAAAGACGGCTCCACGTATACCAGAAGATATCCTGTTGCCTGCTCGCCGGATTATCTATCCGACGAAAATACGCCGGTATCGCGGCTGCTTGTCTATGAGACGGATGCAGATCGACTGAAAAAGAAAATACTCGGCCCGTATTATAACGACAGGTCGCTTTACTATGACGGCACGATTGATGTGTACGATGAAAACGGGGACTACAATACGCTTCACATCGGAGAGGAAAAGTTAAGTAAATTGATGGATGCGATCGAGAAAGATATAGAGGAAGGCAATTTTGACCGTGATTATATTTCAGGGGTCACCAGGGAAGATGTAATACACTACCAAAATAGTATCTGCCTGTATTACTATGTAAAGAATGATCAGGATAATTTTGGAGAATGGGAATACTACTCAGACTATTGGGCGATTAAGAACAATACGATGGGAGAGTATGCTTCCTCACCGGAAACTTATATTTCTCTGACAAAAGATTGTGTGCATACGATCGAGACGATTGAGAAACTTGGACTGACAGATGAGACATGGAAGCTTGTCACCAATCAGGAATATTCGAAACAGCAGGGGAAAGATACTTATGTAGAATAGAGCAGTATTACTGTTTACACCGCGCCAGGCACAAGGCTGCCTGGCGCAATGCTGCAGTCCGGGTTGGATCAGTTTTGGCAGACTGTTCCGTAATCTGTAATTAGTCTTATTCCTGAAAAATTAAAAAAACTATTGCAAAATGAAAAGTAGTATGCTAGAATATTCCATGTTCGAAATATAAAACATTTGCAGGAGTGGCGGAATGGCAGACGCATCAGACTCAAAATCTGACGCTGGCAACAGTGTGTGGGTTCAAGTCCCATCTCCTGCATGATAAAAAAGAAGTGCGTTCTGCGCACTTCTTTTTTATCTTACAGGAAAGATCTTGCTGCTGTGAAATGTTAAAGTTTATGACTTTCCTATCATAATAAAATATGATACGCACCTGTGCGAAAGGTATGACGCCGCTAAGGCGGCCGGGTATCCGGCGCGCGGGCAGGGAAGACGGGTTTTTGCTGCGAAACTGCATAGTGATGCGATCAGAAAGTACGCAAGCCGGCCTTTCGTGCGGCGGGCAGAGAACAAAGAGGCGTCCCGCCCTGATTGCAGGGCAATTGCATCGGAAAAGTATGGACAAAGCAATATAGAATCGGTATAATTGCTTATGGTATAATTTGACAGGAATTACATAATCTTAAAAAGAAAACAATGGGAGGACATATGGAGATTATTATACGGTTTATTCAGGGGTTTTGTATGGCGCTTGCTGACAGTGTTCCGGGCGTATCGGGCGGGACGATTGCATTTTTACTTGGTTTTTACGACAAATTTATCGGGTCGCTTGACGATCTTTTAACCGGTTCGATGGCTAAGAAGAAGCAGGCGGTCTTTTTTCTGATCAAACTTGGATTCGGCTGGATTTCTGGTATGGTGCTTGCGATTCTGATCCTGACAAGCGTTTTTGAGTCTCATATTTATGCGGTCAGCTCGCTGTTTATCGGATTTATTTTATTTGCAATCCCGCTTGTCGCATGGGAGGACCGCAAAATACTTTTGGAGCGTAAATCGGGCGTTGTCTTTACCGTAATCGGCGTTGCAGTGGTAAGTCTGATTACCTATTTTAATCCGACAACAGGCGGTGAAGGCGTGAGCCTTGAGCATATGACGATAAGCCTTGGCATCTTTGTATTTCTTGCGGGCATGATTGCGATATCAGCTATGGTGCTGCCTGGTATATCGGGGTCTACGCTTCTTTTGATCATGGGCTTATATGTACCTGTGATTACCGCGATCAAAGACGTGCTTCATCTGAATTTTGATTCCATCGGCGCTGTGATACTGTTTGGATGCGGCATACTGGTCGGTGTATTCAGTGTCGTGAAACTGATACGAAAGGCTCTCGAACATTACCGGCCACAGACCATTTATCTGATCATAGGTCTGATGATCGGTTCTATCTATGCCGTCGTTATGGGTCCGACGACACTGGAAGTGTCGCAGCCCGCACTGTCCTTTTCTACGTTTAATATTCTGTTCTTTGTGATCGGTGGTATTGTGATCTTAGGACTGCAGAAACTAAAGGGATTAAAAGAGATATGAGAAGTTTATTGCGATTTTTAAAAGATTACAAAAAAGAAAGTGTGCTGGGGCCGCTGTTTAAACTGCTTGAGGCATCGTTTGAACTGATTGTGCCGCTTGTGATGGCGGCGATTATAGATACCGGCGTTGCTGATGCAGACAGGGGTTATATTGGCAGAATGTGCCTGATCTTAGTGTTACTTGCGGTGATAGGCCTTGTATGTTCGATAACCGCGCAATATTTTGCGGCGAAAGCGGCAGTTGGATTTGCCACCGGGCTGCGCCATGCACTGTTTTCCCATATTGAAAAACTCTCGTTTGCGGAGATGGATACCGTGGGGACGTCGACATTGATCACTCGTATGACAAGTGATGTGAATCAGGTGCAAAACGGCGTCAATCTGGTGCTCCGTTTATTTTTGCGTTCTCCGTTTATTGTGTTTGGCGCAATGATTATGGCATTTACAATTGATGTCAGGGCGGCGCTTGTGTTTGTAGTTACAATACCGCTTCTCTCGGTTGTCGTTTTCGGCGTGATGCTGGTCAGCATCCCGCTCTATAAGAAAGTACAGAGCGCGCTTGACCGGGTTCTTGGCATTACAAGGGAAAATCTGACGGGCAGTCGTGTGATACGTGCCTTTAATAAAGAAGCGGACGAGATTGAGACATTTCATGAAAGCAATGATCTTTTGACGCGCGCGCAGCTCTATGTAGGAAAGATTTCTGCACTGATGAACCCGCTGACTTATGTAATTATAAACGGTGCAATTGTTGCGCTTGTCTGGACAGGCGCTGTGCGTGTGGACAATGGGTTTATCACACAGGGCGGCGTAGTTGCGCTTGTCAACTATATGTCGCAGATTTTGGTTGAGCTGGTAAAACTTGCAAACCTGATTATCAATATCAATAAATCGTTTGCCTGTGCGAACCGAATCGAGTCTGTATTTGAACTGCAGCCATCCATCGCAGAACCGGAAAAGCCAGTGTCGCTCAGTGATGTCAAAGAAGAGGAGGATGGCGAGGCGGTATCGTTTTCCAATGTATGTTTTGCTTATGCAGGCGCAGGAGATGAGGCGCTGACAGACCTTGAATTTAAGGTGAAACGGGGGCAGACAGTCGGGATAATCGGCGGCACCGGTTCCGGAAAATCTTCGCTGGTCAACCTGATTCCGCGTTTTTATGATGTGACGAGCGGTGAAGTCAAAATCAATGGGATCAATGTGAAAGATTACGGATTAAAAGAGCTGCACGGCCAGATTGGCGTTGTACTTCAGAAATCCGTTCTTTTTAAAGGCAGTATACGCGACAATATGAGATGGGGAAATCCCGATGCAACTGACGAGGAGATCTGGGAAGCGCTGACTGCGGCACAGGCAAGAGAGTTTGTGGAACAAAAAGAGGGAGGTCTTGACTTTATGCTGCGGCAGGAAGGAAAAAATCTTTCCGGAGGGCAGCGGCAGCGCCTTGCGATTGCAAGAGCTCTTGTGGGAAAACCAAAGATACTGATTTTGGACGACAGTGCATCTGCGCTTGACTATGCGACAGACGCGGCGCTGCGGCAGGCGATTTCAAGTCTTCCGCAGAATATGACCGTATTTATTGTATCACAGCGTGCGGCGTCCATTTTAAGTGCGGATCAGATTCTCGTACTTGAGGACGGAAAAATCGCAGGAAGCGGAACGCACCAGGAGCTGTTAAAGAGCTGCAGTGTATATCGGGAGATCTATGACTCCCAGTTTAAATCGCAGGAAGCATAGGAAAGGCAGAGTTTCATTATGGGTGAGAAAAAAGGCGGCCGGCAGAAGAAGACGCTGGCAAAAGTACTTCATTATATACGCAGGTATTGGCTGTACCTTGGAATTTCGACTGTACTTGCGGCGGTAAGCGTTGCGCTGACGCTGTATCTTCCGATTTTGACCGGGCGTGCGATCGACTGCATTCTGGGAAAAGGGGCGGTGGATTTTGGACGAATTATTGAAATTTTAAGGGAAATGGCTGTCGTTATTGCTCTGACGGCGGCGTCCCAGTGGGTGATGAATATCTGCAATAACAGAATCACATACCGTGTTGTCTGTGATATCCGCAAAGAAGCCTTTGAAAAACTGGAGCGGCTGCCGTTTCAATATATTGACGGTCATCCTTACGGAGAGATTGTAAGCCGTATGATCGCAGATGTCGATCAGTTTGCGGATGGTCTGTTAATGGGATTTACGCAGTTTTTTACCGGTATTGTCACAATTTTCGGAACCTTGATTTTTATGCTGACCATCAGTTTTAAAATTACGGCCGCGGTCGTTTTCATTACGCCGATTTCACTGTTTGTGGCAAGTTATATCGCAAAGAAGACATTTTCCATGTTTAAGCTGCAGTCGGAAACGCGCGGCGAGCAGACCTCGTTTATAGAGGAAATGATCGGCGGCAAAAAAGTCGTGACGGCGTTTGCGCACGAGGAGGAGGCCATTGAACAGTTTGACGAGATAAATGAAAGGCTTGGAGAATGTTCGCTGCGCGCAACATTTTTCGGGAGTACGACAAATCCGGCGACTCGGTTTGTCAACAGTCTGGTCTATGTGACGGTCGGCGTGGTCGGTGCGTTTACGGCGATCACGGGTGCAATCAGCGTCGGACAGCTCTCCAGTCTTTTGAGTTATGCAAACCAGTATACAAAGCCGTTTAACGAGATATCGGGTGTAATCACCGAGCTGCAGAATGCGCTTGCATGTGCGGCCAGGGTATTTGAACTGATTGAGCAGGAACCGGAGGTTCCCGATGCAAAAGATGCCGTTGTGCTGCAGCAGGCGGACGGGACAGTTGCGCTTTCCCACGTATCTTTTTCCTATACAAAGGAGCAGCGTCTGATTGAAGATTTTAATCTTGCGGTGAAAAAGGGGCAGCGCGTAGCGATTGTAGGCCCGACCGGCTGCGGTAAGACAACGCTGATTAATCTTTTAATGCGCTTTTATGATGTGGACAGCGGGGAAATTTCAGTCAGCGGCTTTGCGATTCGCAGTCTGACAAGAAAAAGCCTGCGCAGCAATTACGGGATGGTTTTACAGGAGACATGGCTTCGCAGCGGTACGGTGCGCGAAAATATCGCAATGGGAAAACCGGATGCGTCGCTTGAGGAAGTGGTTGCAGCGGCAAAAGCGTCGTATGCGCACAGCTTTATTAAGCGTCTGCCAAACGGCTACGATACCGTGATCGCGGAGGACGGGGGCAATTTTTCACAGGGGCAGAAACAGCTTTTGTGTATTGCCAGAGTGATGCTCTGTCTGCCGCCGATGCTGATTTTAGACGAGGCGACGTCCAGCATTGATACAAGAACGGAGATCAAAATCCAGCAGGCATTTGCGGCTATGATGAAAGGGCGTACCAGTTTTATTGTGGCGCATCGGCTATCTACCATCCAGGAGGCGGATATTATCCTTGTTATGAAAGACGGCAGTATTATTGAACAGGGAAATCACAGGGAATTGTTAGAGCGCGGCGGGTTTTATGCAAATCTCTATCAAAGCCAGTTTGCGCATGAATCATAGAGGATTATTATGAAGAAAAAGTCACAGACGGAACATAAAGAAGAGATACGGCAGAAAAAGCAGGCGCAGCGGGAAATTCGCTGGGATAAGCTTGATAATACGGCGCATCTGTTTCCTGTGATCGCAGGGGAGAGCATGAGCAATGTCTATCGGATCAGTGTTACGCTCACAGAGCCAATCGTCCCCGAATTGCTGCAACAGGCGGTAGATATTGTGCTGCCCAAGTTTGACGGATTTAATTTGAGACTGCAGCAGGGCGTTTTCTGGTATTATTTTGAGGAAAACGGAAAACCTGCGCCGCGCGTGCGAAAGGAGAGTACATTTCCGTGCCGTTATATCCGCCAGAATAAAAACAGGAGCTATATGTTTCGTGTTACTTATTACAAATATAGAATCAATCTGGAAGTGTTTCATGTTCTGACCGACGGAATGGGAGGCATCAATTTTTTAAAAGAGCTGACGTATCAGTATCTGCGTCTGCTGCATCCGGAGCTGAAAGAGAGAGTGGGGGATTCTCTCTCCAGCGATACTTCGCTAAACAGGGAAGACAGTTTTCTTAAAAATTATAAAAAAAGTTTTGCAAAAGGATATCAGACAAAAAAAGCGTATCTTTTAAAAGGAATGCTTCTTCGCTCGGGTGAATTTGGCGTGATGCACGGTTATTTGAAGATTCCGCAGCTTAAGGATGTGACGCACCGCTATGGAGTCAGCATCAATGAATATCTTGTCGGTGTTTTTGTCTGGAGCGTGTATGTTGAGTGTATGCACGGAATGCCGTCGCAGCGGCCGATCCGTGTTGCGGTTCCGGTCAATCTCCGCCCCTATTTTAATTCTATAACGACGAAAAATTTTTTTGTTATGGTGTCGGCCGAATTTCATCCGACAAAGGAAACCTATACGTTTCAAGAGGTGCTTTCTATTGTACGGGAAAGTTTAAAGAGCCAAATTAATCGGGAGCATCTTGAGGAATTATTTTCCTACAACGTGTCAAATGAAAAAGTCGCGGCGGCGAGAGCGGTACCGCTTGTATTTAAGAAAATAGCAATGCGTTTTATTTATACGACCTCGGCGCTTGCAAATACGACAACCATTACGAATATCGGAAATATCTCTGTGTCGGAGGAATACTGTCCATATGTTGAAATGTTCCATGCGTTTCTTGCCATGTCAAAAGGACAGCATTTAAAAGGCACGATCTGTTCTTACGGGGATACGCTGGTGTTTAGTTTCAGCTACGATCTTGCCGATGTTTCAGTTCAGCGGGGATTTTTCCGTAAGCTTGCGGCAGACGGTCTGTCTGTGGAGATCGAGTCAAACGGAGTCATTTCCTGACCGGTCTTTCAATCCTGTTTGAATGGAGGAGAAAATGAGCAGATGCAGACAATGTAACGTTGAAATTTTGGAGGAGACAGATCGCTGTCCTCTCTGTAATTCCGTTTTGGAAAAGACGATAGAGGTTGAGGATATGTATCCGGACGTGCAGCTTAGAGTGCGTAAATGGGCGCTTGCTGCCCGCATCTATCTGTTTCTTGCCATTCTGGTCGAAGTACTGCTGGTGTTTATCAATATTGTGTCCGAGTCGGGCATCTGGTGGAGTGCCGTCACAGGGCTGGCTTTTTTGTATGGGTATCTTGTGGTGCGGTTTGCGATTCTTGGCAAGTCCGGCTATAAGAGTAAAACCATAATTCTCACATTGATTGCAGTTCTGGTAGCGGTAGCGATCGACTTTGTAGTCGGATACCGGGGATGGGCTGTCAACTATGCGCTGCCGGCCGGCATTATGCTGATTGACGCTGGCATCCTGGCGCTGATGGTGATTAACCGCAGAAACTGGCAGAGTTATCTGATGTGGCAGATCTTAATGGTGTTTGCGGGACTGACTATTTTATTATTTTATGCCGTGGGGATTATCACGGTATTTTATCCGTCTCTGCTTGCATTTGCAGTATCGCTTTTTTTGTTTTTGGGAACAGTGATTATCGGCGATTACAGAGCGCGGGAAGAACTGAAGAGACGTTTTTATATTTAGGTGCAATGAAATACAGGAGTAGAGATGATAAAGGAGACAGAGGCGAGCATACAGGGAAAAATTCTGCGCGATTTGATTGCGAGAGCCGCAAACGACCATCTGATCGGAAAAAAAGTTCGAAACGGGGAGCTTAGAAAGCAGATCAGCGAGACGGAACCTCCGTGGAAATGTCCGGACTGTTTTTCGCTGACAGTGGTTGAGTCCGAACAGTTTTCCATGGAATGGCTTGAGCCGATTGAGCAAAAAGATACAGAAAAAGTAATACTGCAGCTGCACGGCGGCGGCTACGTTGCGCCGATGCGAAATGCCTACCGGATGTTTGCCGGGCTTTACAGCGAGGTGGGAAAGGGGATGCGCGTTTTGACCATTGATTACAGAGTTGCGCCGGAACACCCGTATCCTGCGGCGCTGACAGATGCGCATACGGCATATCGTTATCTGCTGGATCAGGGGGTGTCGGCAAAGCAGATTATTTTAGCCGGTGATTCGGCCGGAGGAGGGCTTGCGCTTTGCCTGTGCCATTATTTAAAAGATCGTGGAGAAGAGCTTCCGTGCGGCATTGTTGCAATGTCGCCATGGACAGATCTGACGGCAGGCGGCGAATCTTACGAGACAAATTTTAATAAAGATCCGCTGTTTGGTAATACAAAAGACAGTTTAGTCTATAATAAAGATTATATTCAGGATAACGACCCGACGAATCCGTACATATCGCCATTGTTTGGCGATTTTGCGGGATTTCCGCCGATGCTTCTGCAGGTCGGCTCTTATGAGATGCTGCTCTCCGATTCGGTTAATGTTGCCGCAAAAGCAAGAGAAGCGGGAGTGAAAGTGCGTTTAAGTATCTATGAGGGGATGTTCCATGTGTTTCAGATGGCGGCAAAGATGCTGCCGGAATCCAGAAAGGCATGGGTGGAAATTGGGCGTTTTTTTGATATTTTAGAGGGCGCCGCCAGGACGCGCGAATCGAAACAGGAAGATGCTGCCGCGTTTGTTACGTAAAGTGGCGTGAGAATGGAGGAGTTATGCAGACAGTATATACGGCAAAAGCGAAAAAAGCAATTGATATCGCGTCAAAAATGTCGAAAAATTTGCATCACAATTATATCGGAACAGAACATTTACTGATTGGTCTGTTAAAGGAAGGAACAGGGGTAGCCGCGCAGGTGCTGACTGCAAACGGCGTGGAACTGGATCATATTATGTCGTTGGTGGGAGAGTTGATTGCACCGTCTGTTCAGACTGTGGACCCGAAAGAAGTAACTTATTCGCCGCGTGCAGAGGACGCGCTCTATCAGTCAGAGCGTGAGGCGGCGCGCTTTCATTCGGAAAAAACGGGAACGGAACATATTTTGATTGCGATTTTAAAGGAGCCGGAAAGCGTTGCTTCGCGTCTTTTGAATACACTGGCGGTCAATATTCAGAAATTATATGTAGATATTCTTGTGGCAATGGGCGAGGACGTGAATCTCCATAAGGATGAACTTTCGGACGGCAGATTTGGCAGGAGAAAAAGCAAGACGCCGATTTTAGACCAGTATGCCAGGGATTTGACGGCGCTTGCCGCCGACGGTATGCTGGACCCTGTAATCGGCAGATCAGACGAGATTGCACGAGTCATTCAGATTATCAGCAGGAGAAGTAAAAATAACCCATGTCTGATCGGGGAGCCGGGCGTCGGAAAAACAGCAATTGTGGAGGGAATCGCACAGCGCATTGTGACCGGAATGGTGCCGGCTGCCGCAGAGGGAAAACGCGTCCTTTCGCTTGATATGTCCGGCCTTGTGGCCGGTTCGAAATATCGCGGGGAGTTTGAGGAACGCATCCGCCGCGTGCTTATGGAAGCGGCGCGTGCAGAAAATGTACTGCTGTTTATTGACGAATTGCATACGATTATCGGTGCGGGCAACGCGGAGGGCGCCATTGATGCCGCAAATATTTTAAAGCCGGCCCTTGCGCGCGGTGAGATTCAGATTATCGGCGCGACGACGATTGAGGAATACCGCAAATATGTCGAGCGCGATGCGGCGCTTGAACGGCGGTTTCAGCCGGTTACGGTGGAGGAGCCAACCGAGGAACAGGCGGTAGAGATTTTAAAAGGGCTTCGCTATCAGTATGAGAAGCATCATGCGGTGACAATAACGGACGAGGCGCTTGCCGCTGCCGTTCGTCTGTCGGCGCGTTATATCAATGACCGGTTTCTGCCGGACAAAGCGATTGATCTGATGGATGAGGCCGCTGCCAAAGTGCGTCTTAAGATGGAGACGGATGTTGATAAGGTTGCCGAATACAGAAACAACAGGGCAGAGGAACTGGAAAAACTGGAAAACGCATTAAAAGACGGAGATCTGGAGGCAGCCCGCGCAGCGAGAGCAAAAAAGCAGGAGTGGGAAGAGGCGATATATGCATTGGTTGAAAAAAGCCATAAGAGCGTGCGCAAAAAACAGCTCTCGGTGACGGAAGATGATATAGCGGATATTGTTTCCGGATGGACGAAGATACCGGTCAGAAAACTGACCGAGGGGGAGGCCGTGAGACTTCGGAAGTTAGAGTCCTTGCTGCACAGGCGCGTGATCGGCCAGGAGGATGCAGTCAGCGCCGTTGCACGGGCAGTGCGCAGAGGCAGGGTAGGATTGAAAGATCCGAAGCGCCCGATCGGATCTTTTTTGTTTCTTGGACCAACCGGAGTCGGTAAGACGGAGATTTCCAGGGCGCTTGCGGAGGCCGTGTTCGGAAACGAGGAGGCGATGATTCGTGTTGATATGTCCGAATATATGGAAAAGCACAGTGTTTCAAAAATGATCGGTTCCCCGCCGGGATATGTCGGCCATGAGGACGGCGGTCAGCTGAGCGAAAAAGTTCGAAGGAATCCGTACGCTGTAGTTTTGTTTGATGAAATTGAAAAGGCGCATCCGGATGTGTTTAATATTCTTCTCCAGGTGCTGGACGACGGGCATATCACAGATTCTCAGGGCAGAAAGGTTGACTTTAAAAATACAATCATTATTATGACGTCAAACGCCGGCGCGCAGGCGATTGTCGAGCCAAAGCGGCTGGGGTTTGCCTCTTCTGCGGATGAAAAACAGGATTACAGCAGAATGAGAAGCGGCGTCATGGAGGAAGTAAGGCGTATTTTTAAACCGGAGTTTTTAAACAGAATTGACGAGATTATTGTCTTCCGCTCTTTAAATAAAGACGATATGAAACAGATTGTAAATCTGATGGGCAAAGAACTTGCCGCTCGCTGCAAAGACAGAATGGATATTGCGCTGTTGATTCGCGACAATGCAAAAAATTATATTGTGGAAAAGGCTTACGAGCCGAAATATGGCGCAAGGCCGCTGCGCAGGAAAATTCAGGAGGAGATTGAGGATAAACTGGCTGAAGAGATCCTGTTTGGACGAATTAAAAAAGGGATGCAGGTTGTAGTCACAACCAGAAAAAACGAGCTGGTTCTGGAAGGAGAAGCGCGGTAACAGAGATTTGTCATTGTTCCGGCAGACTGCGCTGCCGCATGGGATCAGCTGCAGCGAACGTAGCAGACCGCAGCCGGAATCAAAATTTTCTTTGAAATCATCTTGAAAAATGCTGGAAAAAATTCGTGGATTAAGTTATAATACATTTGAGTCAATTTATTTCTTTGATTGATGAAAAACAAACGTGGTAACTGGTTTACGAAATGAAAGCGGGCAGAGGCGTGTTGCCATTCATCACAAAACACACGCCGGGTATTGCCGCAAAATTACAGGAGGAAGAGATGGCAGTGATCAGTGAATTGCTTCGTTCAGAAGCAGACGGGACAATCAGTTTTGGAGACTACTCGTTAGGGGCAAAAGCAAAACTGGACAATTTTGAACATCAGGGAGATATCTATAAGGTAAAAACATTTCAGGAGATCACAAAATTAGAGCGCAACGGCATGTTTGTATATGAATCAGTGCCGGGAACTTCCGTCACATCCTTAAAAGCGACGGACGCAGGGATTTCATTTACAGTCGAAGGCCCGGAGGATGCGCAGATTACAGTTGAGCTTGCAAGCGAGACGGAATATAAAATTATCATTGAGGGAAAGGATGCCGGCAGGATGAGAACGAATCTTGGCGGAAAATTAAGCGTCAGTGTGGAATTGGGAGATCATCCGGTGGAAGTTCAGATACAGAAATGCTAAAACAGGATTGGCGGCCGTTATGGCCGCCTTTTTCATCATTTTGTGAGCAAATATTTATTTTTTGCAGGGGAAAGGACAGTTTGATGAATTTGACGCAAAGCGATAGCGTGCGCTATGAAATGCGAAATGAAATAGAACTTATCATAAAGGAGTATGGCATTGACCGCAGTACGTTTTATGAAGCGGCAAAGGGAGAGTACGAAAGGATTGTGAAGAGATTATACTATACATTTTGTGACTATAAAAAGTATCCTGCCATTCATACTTCGTATATGTGGACGCGGTTTCGGGAGGGTCTGCACTACAGTATACAGATTCCCACAGACTGGGAACACTGGGACGGATATATCTGTCAAATGGATGAACTGATACCAAAAAAGTGCAGGATGCGCTCTTACTATCTGTTGGTTGACGGCGGATGGGTCTATGAGGGAATGATAGAACCAGTCAAAGCAGTCCTCTCCCGATATCCGAATTTTATGGAAGACTTTTATCTTTTTCCGAGAGACTATTCCTGGGTAATACATCATTGCGATGATGGGGAATGTATGTATCGGGTCTGGAAAGAATGAGGGTTCTGGTACGCAACGCCAAAAAATTGTCATAAATGCGTCGGATTCTTCATTTAATAATTGAGCCGGAGAGCCGCTTTGCGGCGTGTCCCCGGGGCTGAAAAGCCCTGGTGGATTTTTTCAGTCAATGCCGATTTTGATTCCCCCTTTTCTCTCCGAGGGCTGGACCACTACGCAGACAGGCTGGCTGCTGTTCCATTCGAAAGAATAGGATTCGCCGGAGGCCTGACCGATAAATGTTTTCCAGGAGAGATCTGTTGTAATATGCGGGTCGCAGTAGCCGGACTGGCCCATCCAGCAGATAACGGCGTCCGGATCAACGCAGATGGTGTTGCGGTTATTCAGATTGCTTAAGACGATCGGGTTTCCGTCGCAGATGACCGCGACATAGGCATTTGGTCCTTGTCCGGTCAGTGTTGTCGTTGCAAGGCCTTTCTGGGAGAGGACGCCGCAGCCCAGAAATCGAACATCATATTTGCAGTCGTTTGTAAAGGCAAGCAGATTTTCCGACTCGACAGAGACAACCTCGTTTACGGCCAGTTTATATACTACGACATGCTGGCCATAACAGGCATAATAGGTAACGGAATTGCCGGAGAATGTGACTTTCATCAGTGGGATATTTTCTCCTGTTACACGACGCAGCAGCGAGCCCAATGCTGCCTGCCCCAGATTGTTCTGCGGACCGAGCAGAAGTTTTTCAAATTTGTAATTTTTCCCATTGCTGCTGTCTCCGGCGATAAAGGCGCCGGCTTTTGTGAATAGAACATCATTTCCGGTACAGGTGACTTTTAATGTCAGTTCATTGACTGTCTCAAATGTTAGCATATATTCCTCCTTGTGTTCAGATAACCTGAACTCCATAAAATTCACAAAGTCCGGCAAGGTCTCTTGCCAGACCGTTACCGACCGCATTAAATTTCCATTTGCCGTTGTGCTGATAGATTTCGCCGATTGCCATGGAGATTACGTTTGTATAATAATCAGTCAGACGAAAACTGAGCAGTTCGCGCCTGTCTGAAGGGTTTAGAATCCGTATATAGGCATCTTTTAACATATCAAAATGCAGTCTCTTTTCGAATGCTTCATGAATTGTCATCACAAAAACGATTTTTTTGACGGCCGGGTTTAATTTTGTAAAATCTATGGAGATCATTTGTCTGTCGTCTTTTGTTTGTTCCGTCAGGCAGGTACTGCGGTCAGGGCTTTGCGTTTGTCCGTAAAATACAAACCAGGAATCGCCGATGACTTTTCCGGATTGGTTTAACAGAAATGCCGACACGTCGAC
The DNA here is from genome assembly GCA_947088345.1 of uncultured Roseburia sp. Lineage (GTDB taxonomy): Bacteria > Bacillota > Clostridia > Lachnospirales > Lachnospiraceae > Roseburia. The sequence goes on along the minus strand of CAMUGE010000003.1, from coordinate 73,534 downwards.
GTCGCAGTCCGTGTTTTTTACATTCCAGCCGAAACATGCTAAAACACGCGGAAGATTACCGTCCAGGAGAGGCGATTTTTGCCCTTTTGAAACCGGATGGAGCAGTACCGGAACGCGTATCACTGTGGGAGATGAAACAGACGTTTGAGCGGGTGTGGCATGGCTTTGCGCGCTTCCTGCGCCAGTTTTTCGCTTTCGCGTATTGAGCGATAAGATATTGTCCGCGCAGACATAATCGTCAGAGCAATTGGCATTCAGGGATGACAGGGTAGAACGCTCCAGAATTCTGCCGGAAGTCACAGGTAATTGAATCATAAAAATCCCTTTCTCCGCACAACCGTAAATTTGTTATTTCCTGTCGTTGAGCAGGTATTGTTATTTTATTCTTTTTATTGTATCCCAGATAGGAAAGAATGGCAAGTGTGAGTTGCGGAAAAGGAGAAAAAACGCATATTGGATGAACCGGGAGAAATGATTTTCTCAGACAAAAAGGTTTGACTTATGATTCCAATACGCGTAAGATATTACTGTGGAGTCATACATAATATGGCGGACGGGAGGAAGAGAAGTTGAGTGCGGCGAACGGCAGATATATTGCAATCCCATCGATCCTCAAAGTAGGAGCGGGGGCATTAAAACAGATCGGAGGATATTTACAGGAGGCCGGGTTTACACATGTTGTCATCCTGTTTGGTAACGGGTTGATTGACCTGTTTGGACTGGACGTCATGGAATCGCTCAAAGGGGCAAAGATCCAGGTTTTGGAATATCAGGAGATGGATACTGCGGATGTAAAGGCGATATCGGAGCTGGCGTTTTCCATTCCGCCGAAAACGCAGGCAGTGATTGGCATTGGCGGCGGGAAAGTAATTGACGCGGCAAAATATTGCGGGTTTTTATTAAAAATTCCGTTTATCAGTGTTCCAACTTCAGCATCCAGCGACGGTTTCTCCAGCGCAAGCGCATCACTGCTTGTGAATGGGCGCAGGAAATCGCTTCCTGCAAAAATGGCATATGGGATTATTGCAGATACGCAGGTGATTCGCAGTGCGCCTGTACATTTTTTATATTCCGGAATCGGAGATATGGTGTCGAAAATAACGGCTCTTTATGACTGGCAGTTTGAACAGGAACATGGCGCGGCCGTTGTAAATGATTTTGCAATGATGATTGCAAAAAAGGCGGTGAACAGTTTTGTCCGTACACCATATGAGACAATTCAGGATGCATTGTTTTTAAAAGAATTGCTTGATTCCCTTGCAATGAGCGGTATTGCGAATGAGATTGCAGGCTCAAGCGCGCCGACAAGCGGCAGTGAGCATCTGATTTCCCATGCGCTTGATAAAATGTCGGATCATCCGCAGCTGCACGGCGTGCAGGTCGGTATCGCCGCCTATCTTATGGCTGTCGTTCAGAATCACAGGTTTGTGCGTATAAACGCAGTTTTTGAAAAGACCGGGTTTTGGGACTATGTAAAAACGCTGAGTCTGGATGCAGAGCAGTACCTTAAGGCGATTGACGCGGCTCCTGCAATAAAACCGTTTCGATATACCTATCTGCATGAAGAGAGTTATCGAAAGAGAGCAAAAGAAGTGTTAATAGATGATGACAGACTCAGAGAAGTATTTCATCTGGGATAACAATCAAATATGAAATATTTTACGGAAAAAAGACTTGACATTTAAGAGTCAGTCTATTATAATAATTCTTGCGTTGTGGGTAATATGATGCAGGGGCTTAAGACAAGTGCTTTGTGAGAAATGTTTTAGTGGTCTTGTGTCTGCAGTTGAAAAGCAGCAGATATACGTAGTATCGCTGCAGTACTGCGCGGGTGTAGTTCAATGGTAGAACACCAGCCTTCCAAGCTGGATACGTGGGTTCGATTCCCATCACCCGCTTTTGGTATTTGTATTCTGCGTTATGTTAGATGAAAGAGGAATTTTTAGAGTGGGTGGTAACCCGCTTTTTTTGTGCATGCAGTGCATTAAGGAACTATGTTCCAGATAAACGGACATTTCTATTGAAATATAGTTTTGTGCCTGATACAACCGGAAAACTGTTAAAAAATAACTTTATTGTGAATCTAAAATATTCTATACTTTTGCTGTAGTATTGTTATGATAGTATATAAGGGCAGGAGTTCACAATAAATGGCACGGAAAGGCACTACAAATGACAAAATGTTACTGGATAACAGGATGAAGTTGACATGGAAGAATAGCAGGAAGGTGGAAAATATGGATAACAATAAAAAGGATACAAATGCAAGTGTTGGAAAAAGGCTGAAAGAGGCACGGAAAAATCTGGGAAGGACACAGTCGGAAACTGCAGAACTGCTTGGCGTATCAGAAGAGCATTACCGAAAATACGAATCCGGCGCGACAGGACTTTCGGCCGATAAGCTGTTGATCCTTTATCGTGAATATGGAATTGATCCTACATATCTGATCACCGGGGTCGGTATGAAAAATGATTTTGATGTGGACAGCTTTATTGCAAATAGCAATAAGGAACAAAAAGATGAATTTATTGACAGAGTACTTGCATATGTGTCACGTATGATGAAGAAATAAAAATATAATACATCTATTTTTGCAGCCTGGTTTATTTGTGAACTACTTGGAAAAAAGGCGATCATGCAGGGGTAATTAAAAACTGCTGAATCTCTTCAAAAATAAAGATTTCAGCAAGGGACACTTCACGTCGGGGAGTGTCCCTTGCGGTGTCTTTGCAATGCGGCAGAGGCTGTTTGAATATATTAGTCAGGAGAGGAATAAGCCCTGATCTGACAGGAGAGACTGCATTTGCAGGTTTCTTTTGCGGTTCCTCGAACGTATATGTTCGAGAATGGAGGTTAAAATGGAACAAAACGGCAGAAAAATACTGGTTGCGGACGATGAAGAGGATATTCGTGTGCTTCTTGGGGAATGTCTTAAAATGGAAGGATATCAGGTGATGACGGCATCAAACGGAACAGAGGCAGTTCATGCCGTACAGCTTTTGCCGGATTTGATTCTGTTGGATGTCAATATGCCGGATATAGACGGATATCTGGTATGCGAGAAGATTCGCAAATATGTAAAATGTCCGATTTTGTTTTTGAGTGCACGTACGCAGATTCAGGATCGTGTAAGCGGTTTTCGGGCGGGAGGAGACGATTATATTTTAAAACCGTTTAGTATGGAAGAATTGCTGGCTCGTATCGAAGCGCATCTGCGCAGAGAGGACAGGGAAGCGATGCAAAAACAGGCGGAAATAAAACAGACAGGCAGAGGGATCAGATTCTATCGGCAGGGAGAGATGGCGGTTGATCTGGACGGTTACATGGCATTGTATGGCGGGCAGGATATTGGGCTTACACGTATGGAATTTAATATTTTAAGAGAGCTGATACGAAACCGCGGCCAGGTATTATCAAAAGAACAGATCTATGAAGCGGTGCGCGGGTATGAGGGGAGTGCGGACGCAAATATTGTGACAGAACATATACGTCGTATACGCAAAAAAATTGAAGTGCATGGGGGAACAGGCTATATCGGTACAGTCTGGGGAGTTGGTTATCGATGGATTGCGGAATAGAAAGAAAGAGGCTGCTTTGGGGGAAGTTCTGGATTTGCCTCCTGTCAGGTCTGGGCGGGGCTGTGGCAGCCGGCGAATTTTTGGAAATACTTTGTCGAATCTGGATTGATGCGCTGCTGCGCAGACAGCTTGGAATCAAATGGCGGGGTACGTATACCGAATTAATCGGTGTTTCCTATGACGGCAAGTGGATGACAGTTTTACTGTATTATATTTTGAAATATGGCGTGTATGTTGTCTGTTTTGCCGCGATAGCGATTGCAGCCGCCATATATTACAGACATTATGTTTCGCCGGGAATGGTGTCTCTGTCACAGATGTTTTTTCATATAAAAAAGGGGGAGTATTCTGTTCCTGTGTGCTGCGGAGATTCTGATTTGTTTGAGGATTTGTGTGCGCAGGCCGAGGAGACAAGACAATTTCTGCAGACGAAGCAGCGTTTGAGGAGAGCGGACTGGGAGGAACAGCGTAAGATCAATGCCGCGTTTGCGCACGATATGTGCACACCGCTTACTGTGATTAGAGGGTATACGGATTTTTTGTTGAAATATCTGCCTTCCGGCAGACTTTCCGATTCTCAGATTTTGGAGAAAGTTATGTTGATCTCGGAGCAGGAGCGTCGTCTGTATGCGTTCTGTAATACGATGTCTGTACTGCATCAGCTGGAGGAGCGCGAGGTGTGCCGCAGGCTCATCACATGGGAAGAATTGATCCTGGCCTTTCAAAAGCAGGCTGCCGCTATATTTGGCGCAGCGCAGCTTGCGGCGGAGGTGAAAGAGGGAACGCATGGATGGCGCCGCCCGCTGCTTGTTGATATGGCGGTGATTTCGGAGACCGTGGAAAATATTTGCAGCAACGCACTGCGCTATGCAGTAAAAAAAGTTGAGTTTTTTGTGGAACAGGAGCAGGAATTTCTAATGGTGCAGATTAAAGACGACGGAAGCGGGTTCTCAAACCGCGCATTGTTGTCGGCTTCCGACGCGTATTTTCGGGAAGAATCAAAGGATGCGGCAGGGAGAGGACATTTTGGACTTGGTCTCACGATTGCGCGCATTCTATGTGAACGTCACGGGGGGAGTCTTACCGTAGTGAACAGTGTAAAAAATGGGGCTATAGTAACCGCTGTTTTTCACTGCTTTTGAATCTTTTCCTGTTTTATTATGAAAAACTATAAGATCTCTTAAGAAAGGATAGTGTGTTTGTAGAGAAATCCCCTATATGATAAGAATGTACGAAAAAAGAAAGGGGAATCTTATTATTCTATGAAAGCAGAAATTGCAATTCGAAATCTCACAAAACGCTATGGAGATAAAACTGCGCTGAAAAAAGTGGATCTTGTGGTGGAGCAGGGAATGTTTGGACTGCTGGGGCCGAACGGCGCGGGTAAAACTACGCTGATGCGCGTGTTGACAACTTTGACGAAAAAAACGGAAGGAGAAGTTTCTATATGCGGGATTCCGGTGGAAGAAAGTAAAAGGATCAGGCCGCTGATCGGATATCTTCCACAGGAGTTTTCGATGTATGGCAATATGACGGCCTGGGATGCGCTTGACTATCTCGCAGTGCTCTCAGGAATTAGCAAAGAGGAACGGAAAAAGCTTGTTCCGCTGATGCTTCAGAAAGTAAATCTTCATGAACAGAGAAAGACAAAAGTAAAGGCTATGTCCGGCGGGATGAAAAGGCGGCTTGGAATTGCGCAGGCAATTATCCATAATCCGAAAGTCATTGTGGTCGATGAGCCGACAGCCGGGCTTGACCCGGAGGAACGCGTGCGTTTCCGCAATCTGCTCTGCGAGATTGCGTTGGATCGCGTCGTGGTTCTGTCTACACATATCGTGGGAGATATTGAGGCGACCTGTGAAAATATCGCAGTTTTAAACGCAGGAGAAATACTTTTTCACGGTACTGTAATGGAACTGCTCAAAAATGTAGAGGGAAAAGTTTATTCTGCGGAGGTTGCCGTATCGGAACTTGCCGGGATACAGAAGCAATATATGGTGACGGGCATTTTAAATACGGGGAGCACTGCCAATGTAAAAATTGTGGCAGACGCCAGGCCGTTTGCGGATGCAAAACCGATCCAGGCAGATGTTGAGGATGCATATCTTTACCTGATGCACGGGAAAAGGGGGGATGAAATATGTTTCTGACCCTTTTCGGAAAAGAGTGCAAAATGATGTTAAAAAGTTATTCTTATTATATTTTTGTCGTTGTTTTTGTATGGTTTATCTCGTCGCAGCTGGACGGAAGTTTGACTGAGATGGAGCCGCCAAAACCGGATCAGTCCTATTACGGTATCACATATGTGCAGGATGAGCAGTTGGCGATGGAGCGGAAACTTGCAGAACTTTCTCTTGATATTTATTATGGAAATTTTTCCACATATCCTCTTGGTTTTATCCGAAACGTAAAAATTAACGAGTCAGAGAAGCAGCAGCTTCAGGCGATTGTGGAGGAATGCAGCGGAAAAAAATTTGAGGATGTATTGTATGAGGATCTTGCCGATTATTTTAAGCCGGTAGAAAACGAAGGGGTGGAAGAGGTAATGACGCGCACGTCCGGCTGCCGGGTGCAAGTGAAAGAAAGCCTGACCTATGAGGAGTTTTGCATTAAGATGGATCAGGTCTGTGGCATAGTGGGCGCCGGATCTGCTTATGAGCCTGAAAAGATGGAGCGAGGCGTTTCAGTTCCGATGAGCTATGAGCAGGCGATGGAAGAGTATCGGTTACTGCTGGAAAAAGATCATGTGACGGGCGCGTTTGGAAGACTGTTCTGCGACTATGCTTCTGTTATGCTGGCAATACTGCCTGTTTTTCCGGCTATGGCAAGTATTTTAAAAGATAAACGAAACAAGGCCCGTGAAGTAATCTATGCCAGGCGGGCATCGTCCCTGGTCATTTTGTTCAGCAGATATCTGGCCTGTGTAGCGATGATGTTTCTTCCGGTTTTGATTGCAGCAATTGTGATGCAGCAGCCGTATCTGTTTCATGCAAAAACGCTCGGACTGACTGCGGATTTGTTTGGATTTGTAAAATATGCGATTCTGTGGCTGCTGCCTGAGATTATGGCGGTGACTGCGACTGCATTTTTGATTGGAGAGCTGACAAACAGTATATTTGGTATCTTCCTGCAGGCTGTCTGGGCATATGGCGATTTGATGAGTGCAGCAACGCTTGTCGGCGGTTTTGGTATGCGTCTTGTCGCCCGATGGAATACAGTCGGTCAGACATCGTATTTTGAGCAGCTAAAAGGGCAGTTTTTGACGAACAGAGCGCTTTATGCTGTTTTGTCACTGCTTTTTGTGGCGGTCTCAGCGCTGCTGTATGGGAAAAGGCGAAGAAACGGAGGACTTCTTTATGGAAAAGTACGCAAAGCTTGAATCGTATTATCTGAAATATCACTATTTCCCGCATCTTCTGCTGGCAGTATTTTTTTGTCTGGTGTCTGGAGGATTTATGAGTTTTCGCAACTTAAACCAGCTGCAGGCGGCACAGGTTATGGAAATGTATGTGATTTTAACAGGGATCATTCTGTTTGTCCCGGTTTTTATGCCGGAGCAGGATCAGGACATTTGGAGTTTGGAACGGAGCAAATCAATGCCGATGTGGAAACTGTATTTTAAGCGCACCTTAACGGCTGCTGTTGTACAGGCGCTGATTATCTCCGGTTTTGTCTTTTTACTGAAAGTACAGAGCCCTGTGGTAGAAGCGGGTGCGCTGTGGAGCGGGGGTTTTTGTGAGGCGCTGTTTCTGGGAAGTATTGGTTATTTCTGCGGCGCCGTTTTAAATCAGGTGATTATCGGTTATATGATATCCATATTATTTTTTGCAGCGAATATCGGCTTGAGCGAACGTTTTGGCGTATTTGGACTGTTTCAGATGATGAGACAGAATGACAGCTCTTTGTTGTGGAAACTGGCAGCGGGCGTTCTGCTCCTCATTGCCGCAATAGCGCTAAGAGAGCGTCTTGCCGGAAAGTGACGTTAGAAAACAAAAGATATGCCTTAAAGCAGCAAAAGTTCGGAACTTTCTTTTGTTATCCTCAATCTGGGTACGCCCATCAGGGCGTACCCAGATTGAAAGTGACGATAGAAACACGATCATTTGGGATGCTCTGACCATATGTGATCTTCCTGATTGAGAGGGTATGCAGCGGGAATACAGCTACTCTTTAGAGATCCTGTTATTTGTGAATTGATTGTGCCAGACAGACTGTTCTTTCGGATATTTGATCTGTGTCAGGCAGTCTGTTCTTCAAGTTTCGTAACTCTTTGTTCCAGCAGCTGAAATTTTTCGATCAGATAGTTTACTTTGACTTCATAAGCCAGGTTTTTATCGGCGGCGGGAATAGCCTGATTCAGCTTTTTAGTCAATTCAATAAAATTTTCTGCAATTAACGGAATGTTTTTGTCAGTTCCGTTTTCGACATGTAATTCTAAAGATTTAATCCGCATATTCATATCCTGCACCTCAGACTTCATGCCCCGCATCTCGCACTGCATGTTTTGGATGTCAGATTGCATACTCTGCATATCGGAAATTAACAGGTCAAGTTTTTCGCTGTCTGTCATAAAGTTACCTCCGTTTCTCAGTAAATTTGTGGAATATACAGTTTCTTCTGATGCAGTCGGCGGCAGTCCCATAGCTGTCTTTGGAATTCATTATAAAGAATCCGTTTTGATATGTAAAGCAATAATTAAGAATGTGAATGAATTTTTACATATCAGTTTTTCATTGGCCTCGCTGTACACCCGATGCTCAAAATGAAAGTCAAAACGCCGTAACTTCTGCTCAAATAGATTATATAATATAACAAAAAAATATGCAATAATTAATCTTGAAAAAATCAAAAAAGCCAGCCCGGAAAGGCTGGCCTGATTTTATTTGGAAAGCGTTTTCTTAGATACGACTTTGCTCTCATTGCTGCGGATCGTAACTTTTTTATCCGCCGATTTGCGGCAGGCAACGACTTTGTAATAATATTTGGTTTTTTTCTTTAACTTTTTATCGTTAAATACCGTCTTTTTGGAAGAGACTGTGCCCACCAGCTTATATCCGCTGTTCTTCTTTTTGGAACGATAGATTTCATATCCGGACGCTTTGCTGACTGATTTCCATTTAATCTGCATGGTCTTTTTTCCGGTTGCAATCGCCTTTACAGAAGTCGGAGTCTTTAAATTGGCATAGGCAGTATATTTTGTTTTGCCAGTATTTTTATATTTTGTCGAGTTGTACTTGTTGTTTTTATAAGTGTTGCTGCCGACATCTGCTTTAATACCGGAGTTGCGCAAAAATATGGCATACCGGCACCCGGTTAGTTTATTTGCGCTGATATCTACAACGCCGGCGTCCACACGGATTCCGTCGGTTTTTGCCGTTCCGGTTACTTTATTACCGGTCAGAGTGACGCACGGAGAGTCGTCTTTTCGATTGACAAAAATCTGCGCGGTCCCGCACTTGGTCACGGTGTTGGAAGATACGGTAAGCTCGCCTGATGTATTTTCGATATGAATGCCAAGGGAACTGCCGTTTGTAACGCTGTTTTTATCCAGTTTTTTTACGTTTGCCCTGTTATAAATCAGAATGCCGTAGTTTACGGGTTTTTTTACCGTGTTGTTTGCGATTGTTTCGACGGACGCCTCGTTGACCTGGATGCCGAATGCATAAGGAGCATCCACCGTATTTTTTTCCAGTTTCGTTACAGTTGCGCCGGCTCCAAGACAGATTGCGCCGTAATCTTTTTTGTCGATGCAGGCCTTTCCAATATAATTATCTTTGATCGAAGCAGCCATGGAAGCCGCGACGTAAATGCCGGTTCCTTTTGATGCTGTGATATTGTTTGAGGATACTGTAACGGCCTGCGATATGTCTTTTATGACAATTGCGTCTCCGATAAAATCGGATATATTGTTTCCTGTAATGCTGTTTGCCACACTTCCGCGCGTCAAGCAGATCGCTCCGTTTTGGTAGGGACTGAATGTGCGCATATTGCTGATCGAGTTGGAGTTAATTGCGCACTGTTTGGAATTAGCGATTAAAATGCCGTCGGCAGCGGGAAATATATTATTGTTTAAAACCTGTACGCCGGAGCTGTCTGTACATTCAATTCCGGCTGACGGAAAATAGTTGATCTGGTTTTGTGAGACGACCACCGAGGAACTGCTGTTTCCGACTAAAATACCGCGGTACGCTTTATCGGCCGTGTCATTATAATTTCCGGTGTTGGATGTGACCGTCGCATTTTGTACATCATATAAGATAATGCCGTTGCCCTGGTGTGTCGTGATGGTATTGCCGGCTATCGTCACCCCGCTGATAAAGTAATTGCCGGCCGGCAGCGTGTCTCCGTCATTGTTTTCCGGCGCTTTCTGGGTTGTCTGGATGTAGCCTGTGATAAAGATGCCGGATTTTTCATAATCTTTGTTATATGCGTCTTCCCCGCTGATATCAATGGTGTTCCCGCTGATCGTTATATTTTGGTTTGCGGCGGGAACCTGATAAGCGTCCGAGTATGCGGTATTGTACTTGTCAATGGTGGAAGGCAGAAATGTGCTGTTGGTACGCGGCGCGTATAAGGAGATTGCTCGGGGCACATTGGTAAACGTATTCCTCTCCGCGGTAAAACCGGATACATCGGTCATCTGAATAGCGGCGCTTGTCAAATCGGAAAATGTGCAGTTTTGAATTTTAATATTTGTCATCGGGCAGTTTAATACAGAGTTATGGCTGCCGACGCCGCGCGCAACTCTGGAAAATCTGCAGCCGTCAATCAATATGTTCTGGTTTGGCAGGATCTCATAGACATAGCCGGATATATGGTCTTTTTCGAGGATGTCAAACTGTACCGCTTCGTAATAGGCCTTGCTGACCAGCGTCTGGTTCTGGAAAGAACAGTTTTGCAGTGTGAAACCGTTAACCCCGGCCACTTCCATAAAATGTCCGTCGATTGTGTTCTTGAGCGTAAAGTTTTTCATCAGGAAATTTTCGGCATGTCCGACTTTTAATGTGGTCGAGACAGTGTTGCTGTTCTGGTCGAAGACGGCGCCGCCTGTGCCGCCGTCAAGCGTGATGTTTTTATAGTAGTAACCGGGAGCGTTGTCGGACTTTGTGCCGACTACCATGATATTTCCGCTGCCGCTGCGCAGAAATGTCACGCTTTCCATAAAAAAGTGGGTGTTGCTGTAAATATGAAGCGCTCCGCCGCTGATTTCATAAGTACCCGGGGCGATGATAATTTTATAAGGAAGTTCTGCTGTGGCATGATCTCTCGCCTCGTTTAAAATTTTCTGGATCTGGGATGTAACAGTCGCCTTTTTCCCGTTAAATGTCGGGGTTGTTAAGTAGTCTGATGTGAGTCTGTACACGAAATATCCGTCTTCTGTGGCGCCGGTCGGTACTTCGATGCCTTCCGAGGATGTGATTCCGTCGTCAAGACGAAGTCTGTCTGAAATCTCAAAATCGCTTTCTTCATAGAGCTCGTCGGATGCGGTTTCCTCTGTAAGCCGTATGACTTCGTTATCTGTAAAATTGTCGTCCGGCGAAAAGGAGTCGGTCAAAAAACCGGCGTCGTCGGCAATATCATAAACCGGGTTGGCAGATGCCATAAGCGGGGAACAAAGTGCAAGAGCCGCGGTAAGCGTTGCACAGGCTGTTTTTTTTAATAATTTCTTAAAACTCATCTGTTATCCTCCTTGTATCAATGGTAATAGTATATCATTTTTCTTAGATAATAGCAATGAAAGAAATGTTTAAAAATGGAAAGGGAAGAACTTGCATTCGCGTTGCGCAAATGCTAATATATCAGTTAGTGTTAATTTAGTATAGTACAGTGAAATGAAAAAGAGATGAAAACAGGAAAGCTTATGAGTGAAAATAAAAAGAAAAGTATTATGTTTCAAAGATTTATCTGGCTTTGTACAGGGATTGCGTTTGCAATTATTTTTATGCTGATGGATATCAGCGGGAGTAAAAGTTTTGTCGATTTTTATGACGGCGGAGCCGTGTACGATGTCACGGTGTTTCATCGTAACGGGGAGGCGGTCGGAATGGAGTACCGTCCGGCTGAAGAAAAATTTGTTGTGCTTGAGCAGGAGGCGTACAAGTACTGTATGCTTTCCGAGATGGAAAAAGAGTGGGATTATCTGTTTATGGAACTTTCCGCTGTTACGCCGTCTCCTCTTCCGGTACAGATTGATTATCTGGATCGGTCCCAAAATCCGGTATTTTCGCAGCAGGCGTTTTTGCATAATGGAGAGAATGAAATACGCACGGACAATGTTTCCTACGCAGGCATCTATATTTGGATACGCGGCCAGGCCGGCGCCGGCATATCTTTTGACAGGATGTGGTTTCGGGAGAAGAAGCTGGAATTTCATTGGGGAAGATCTGTACTGATTTTTTGCGCGGCGCTGTTTCTTTATATTGCTGTTACGCTTACGGTGAAAAAAATATGGAAACATTTTGGAAAGAAAGCGCCGGACTGGTATGTGCTGATTGATTTTTTGCATGGGTATTACCAGATTATCGGGGATTGTTTCGGCAAAAAAATACTGCGCATCAGTGAAAAGAACAGAAGCAGGATACGGACAGGCATATTGCTGTTTCAGATCCTGTATATGCAGATTGTTGCAGATTTGGGAATGTATGAATCAAACAGATATTATAAAGTACAGATTCTGGTTGGAACATTGCTGGTGTTTGCGCTTGGGGTTTTCTGTTATGAGGGCAGGGGGCTTGAGAGAGTCAATTGGAGAAATCCGCTGGTCTGGGGCTGGACAACGCTCTGGCTGATCGCCTGTATCTCTGACTTTTTTGTAGGAAAACGATATATTTTTATGGGATACATTATGCTGTTTGTGATCGGTTTTTTCATTTTTATGTGGAACCATATGAAACGAAAAGAACAGCTGATCCAGGAATTGATACGTGCAGTATTGCTTAGTTTTTTGATTGTGGGTCTGTTTTGTATGTTGTGCCGTCCGATGACGGCGGGGGCGCGTTATCTGGGGTCTTATTATAGTCCGGGTATGTTTGCCATGTATATGCTTTTTGTATGGGTTGCATTACTGGGGGATCTCTGCTGTAAACTTCATATGCCAAAATGGCCGCCCATTGTATTTTTGGAAGCGGCAGGCGTTGTGCTTGCTGGATTTTTGCTCTGGAAGACACAAAGTTCTTCCGGCGTTCTTCCGGCAGCCCTTTCTGTTATGATTTTTTTATTTTACCAGTTCGGATTGTCAAAATCCGCAAAGGTCAGAAAAAAGACAGTTCTGGTACTGGCTTGCGTCAGTTTGCTGTCAGTACCTGTTTCAGTGGCGGCGGAATGGGTGTTTACGAATATACCGGGGCTTTTGGGGACGCAGATTCAACTGGAAAAGGATCAGGAATTTACGACCTCATCGTCGGTCGTTTTTGGTCCGCAGCAAGTATATGCGGCACAGCCGGGTTTACAGAGTCAAGACAACGGGTCGGGCAGTCGTATTATAAATAAAATATTGGGAAAACAGTCTCTGGAAGTATTGACATCAAACCGGAATTTTTACTGGCTCGCTTATCTGAGGGAGACAAATCTGATCGGCCATTCCGGCAAAGCTGTGCTATGGGGATCAAACCGTTGGCCGCACAGCGGATTTCTTGCAATCATGCATCGATATGGCATTTTTGCAATCATACCTTATACCGTTATGGTATTTTGCAATCTGCTGTATGCGTGGAGAAATATGGTAAGGAGGAAACATCCGTATGGGTATTTTCTGTTTGCGGCTGCAGTCTGCAGCTGGATTCTGATTTTAATGGAAAATCTGGAACTTCCGTATTTGTTTTTGTGCTGGATTGTGATGTATCTTTTGATGGGAATGAATTTTGAATCGGAGGAGTAAGCGAATGACAAAAAAACAGTTTCATACAGCCGCTGCAGTTCTTTTTGCATTGCTTGCGGCGGCTGCGGTGGCGATGATGCGAATTGGCGGCGGCGTTTCTTTTTCCGATTTTCTTCAGTTGGGAGATGTCTATGATTTTTCACAGGAAGCGCTGACATCTTCCGCAAAAGGGATGGACTGGGATCATGAGGCCGGCTGTTTTGTAATTACAAAAGAGAAAGCAGAAAAGAAATTTGTAATCAACGGAAAAGAGGCGGGCTGGGGTATTCTTTTACTTAATGCGGACAGCATCCGTATGTCCAAAATGCCGGTTCAGATACAATACTATGGCAAGGACAAAAGCCTTTTGTATACACAGCAGGCAGCGCTTGAAAACGGTGAGAACGAGATTTTGCTGCAGCCGGATATTGCAATGTACCGCATCGGATTTGTAATCGCAGACGCCAAAGGACAAACCGTTTCGTTTCGTTCCATGCAGATTCGTCAGAAAGAGCCGCCGGTGTTTGATATATCGGCAGTCGGCGTATTTGCAGTCAGTTTCGTTGTGTTTCTTTTGACCGGATTGTTTTGTGTTTTTCGAAAGAAACAAAAAAACAGGCGGGAAGACGGCAAACTTACCTATTATATATACAGCAGCTTCTGCCGGGGAGTCGGGCGCCTGTTGGGCGGCAGGCGGGCGGCGGACGGCAGGTGGAAGTATCTGCGCATCCTTTTTACCATGCTGCTTCTTGTAAGTATTGCAGGGAATGTGACGGGATTTAGTACAGATGAAACGTTCTTTCGCTATCACTATCTGATTTGTGCCGGTCTGTTATTGCTGGCCGGTTTTTTTTGCTGGGAGAGGCCGTTGTCTGCTGTCTCTATGCGCACGCCGATTGCATACGCATGGATGATGTTGTGGGTATGGCTTATGATCTCCGATTTTTTTGCAGGGGCGAACGTGCATTTTCACGCTTATGTCATGTTGGCGGCAGGAGGATTTTTTATCTATATGTGGCAGCAGCTGGAACATGCGGACATGCTGTACGATGTGGCTATGGACGCATTAAAGATCACTTTCTATGTCAGCGTGATTGTCTGTTTTCTTTTTCGGCCAAAGCTCCTTGCAGTTCAATATAACGGGATTTTTTTAAATGCGCCGGAAAGCGCAATGTTTGCGTTGTTGATGTTTGTGACATTTTTCAATGGGATTGACCGGGAGGTAGCAATAAAAGAGGAGAGGAAGCGCTATCTGTTCTGGGATATTACCGGGGCAGCGCTCTCGATTTATTTCGTACTGCGCGCCGAACAAATAGTCGGATATTTGCTGGCGGCCGCTGCAATGGCGTTTATGTTTGTACGCGTAGTGTTTCTTCGGTATGAATACCAAAATTTTTTAAAGAAACATGCGGTTGCCCTGGCGTTCTCCGCAGTAACCGCGATTCTCGTCTCCGGTATTTTTCATATTGGAATCAAGACAATTCCACAGGCGACCGGATTTGTTTTAAGCTATGAGGGAGAGGAGAAAATTTCGGGTGAAGATATGTCCGTGATTGAGGAAATACGCCGGTTTTTGCCGGAAGAAGCAGAGGGGATTGTGGCGCGGGAGGAGATACGCTCTGCTCCGGTTACAAAAACTTATCTGCGCCGGTTAAATGCGTGGGGAAATACGGACAGGGTAAAAGTATCCCGACGAGAAGCGAAAACGCAGTGGGGGTATCTTGCCGTTGCCTGCCGCTATGGAATCTTTGCGCTTCTTCCGCTCTGTTTGTATGAGCTTAGCGTACTTTGGACCGGGGCGGTTGGATTCTGGAAAGACAGGAAAAAATTGTGGATCTTCTTTGCGATGCTTGTCTACACGGTGTTTCTGTCTGTGAGCAACGCGGACCTGCCTCTTGCGCATCCGCTCTGGCTCTGTGTTTTTTTAGGCACAGGTTACTGGTTTGCGGATAAAAAAAATTAAGAGAATCCTAATAATAAATTCCAGAAAAAAACAGTTTTGTTTTAAAAACGATGATGCTATAATGTGCATGTTAAAAATTTAAGGACATGCGCTCCCGGCGCAGGGGGCGCGAAAGAAGAGGTAAACAGGGATACAAATGGAGCGGGAGTACGTTCCGGGAAGCGGGGAATCGAATGAAGAAACAGATCATTGCAGCAATGATGGCGTTATGTGTAGGGTTTACATCGCTGCCGCCTGGACCGGCAGTCTATGGGGCCGGTATCGAATCCGTTGTAACAGACGGGGAGGGCGCAATAACCGAAGAGACGGAGAATACGGAAAGTACAGAAGAGACAGAACATACAGAGGATAAGGGAAACACACAGGAGGCAGAGCAGTCTGATGCGTCTGAAGTTCCGATTCATTATATGATGGTAGAATCCGATTATGTGGATTTGCCGGGAACACAAAATATAGTCGTAGGCATAGGACAGGAAGATACGCTGCTTACGGATCTCAGGCTCTCTGTCAGAAAAAGGGAGACAGGCGAGGTCAGAGAAATTCCGGTATCGGCAAAGGAACAGGACCTGGCGCTGTTTTCCATGGATTTTAAAGAGCCGTCCGACGAAGGAATTTACGAGGCGGCAGAAATCGCTTATACTTACGAGGGAAAAGAATACCGACAGGATCTGCGGGCGCTTGAGATGGAAGTTTTGTTCGGCGTTCATAAAACAGTTGAGACAAATCCCGATGATCTTTTGGTGGATGAAGAAGTCCTGGCCGAAATTGAGGCCAATGTAGTGCAGATGGATGAAAACGGCAAAGTTGTCTCGGAAAATTCCATCGGTGACGTGGTATCACAGGGGATAGCGGACGGGCTGGATGTAGAAAACAACATGAGGCGTGCGGGTAATCTTGTAGTTGTCTTAGACGCCGGCCATGACGACACACATGCGGGAGCCTCTGCAAACGGGGCAAGAGAGGAGCAGCTGACTTTAAAAATCGCACAGTACTGCAGGGACGAATTAAATACTTATGGAGGCGTTACCGTCTATATGGTGCGCGATTCGGGGACATGTCCGTATTCTTCATCGGGATGGATCAGCTCTGGTACATGTAATGAGCGTCGTGTTGCGTTTGCGGCTGGCGTCGGCGCAAATATTTATGTCAGTTTCCATTTAAATGCAAGCGCAAGCAGCAATGTCAACGGTGTCGGCGTTTATTATCCAAACACCAGTTATCGGCCGGATCTTTCTGATTCCGGAAAACAGCTTGCACAAAAAGTGTATGAGAAACTGCGCGCGCTTGGACTTACTTCATGGGCGGGAGGTCTGCTGACACAAAATTCTTCTGATTACAAATATGACGACGGTTCTGTGGCAGACTACCTGGCAGTGATTCGCAATTGTAAAAAAGCGGGTATTCCGGCGATCTTAATTGAACATGCATTTCTTACCGGAACATACGATTACAATACGTTTTTAAATTCGGACGAAAAGCTGCGCGCACTGGGAGTGGCGGACGCGACGGCGATCGCCGAGCGATATGGACTTCGCAAAGGAAATAACACGGCGAATGTAAAAACGATAGCGTCTGTGAGCGGCGGAAAGATACGTGTGGAATGGGACCCGGTCGAAAACGGCGCCAAGTACGAAATCCATCGCAGTACAAAGCCGGAGACTGATTTCGAAAAAATTGACACAGTGAGTAAAGCCCTCTATTATGAGGATTCCGACGTAACAAAAGGGAAAACTTATTATTACAGCGTGCGCGTAATCCTAAACGACGGTTCTCCTGGAGAATATTCCAGACCGCTTCCGGGCGTTGCGCTGGGTAAGGCAAATCTTGCTTCCGCCGCCTCTGTTGGAAGCAAAAAAATGAAAGTCAGATGGGATACGGTAAAAGGGGCGGCAGGTTATTATCTCTATCGCAGCAGCGACGGCGGAAAATTTAGCCAGATCGCTTCTGTTTCAGGCGGAACGGCGACAGAATATGTGGACACGGTCAGCAAAAATAATACGGTCTATGATTATAAAGTACAGGCATACAATCAGGGAATCAATAAGACGGGCGTAGGTTCCGTATCTGAGATTGTCTCAGGAAAAACAGTGGCAGTTCCATCCGGTATCACGCTGTCGATAGTGGACGATTCGGCAATCACACTCTCCTGGAAGAAAGTGAGCGGAGCCGAGTTCTATGAGATTTACCGCAGTACAAGCGAAAACGGCTCTTACAAGAAAATTGAAACGACAGCCTCCGGAAAAGTCACAAGTTATACGGACGATTCGATTAAAGCAGGCAAGACATATTTTTACAAAATTCAGGCGGTCAACGAGTATGAGGGACAGACGGGTTACAGCGGATTGTCTGCAGTTTACGCAGGCAAGACGGTTGCGCGGTCGAAAGTTACTTATGTAAAGTCTGTCAATTCGACAACGCTTGAAATCGGCTGGGAAAAGATACCGGATGCATACGGTTATCGCTTAAAGCGCAGTGCGAGCAAAAACGGTTCCTATAAAGTGATAAAGACATTTACTTCCAAAGATACGGTTTCTTATCAGGACAAAAAGAAAAAAGAGGGGAAGACTTACTACTATAAAGTAGAGACGTTAAGTAAAATCGGCAGCACGATCGGATATTCGGGAGATTCCGCAGCAGTTGGCGGAAAGACGGCGGAGAAGACGGAAATTCTTCATGTCGCGCCTAACGAAGACGGAGCGTTGGAGATTGCGTGGGAGGAAGTCGAGAATGCATGGGGCTACCGCATTAAGCGAAGTACTTCCAAAAACGGCAGTTATAAAGTGTTAAAGACCTTAAGCGGAGAGGATGAAACCGAATATACAGACGGATCTGTCTCCTATGATACCCAGTATTATTATAAAGTGGAGACAATCAATAAAAACGGAAAGAAGAAAGGCTACAGCGGAGACTGCACCGCAGTAGCGGGAAAACTGTTAAAGAAAACCTCGATCAGTTCCATGAGCGCGGTAGACAGCAGTACAATCCGGTTAAACTGGAAAAAAGTTTCCGGTGTCAGCGGCTACTATGTCCTGCGCAGTACGAAAAAAAACGGCGACTATGAGAGCATAGCAAAAGTAAAGGGATCAAATTCTTTAAAATATGAAGACAAGACAGTAAAGGCCGGTAAAAATTACTATTATAAAATTCAGACTTATAAAAAATGCCAGGATACGACCGGCGTCTCGGAGCCGTCCGTCTCAAAAAAAGCGTGGACGGTAGCTCCTGTTGACATCTCAAAAGTTTCCGGCAGCGAGAACGGCAATATCACATTAAAATGGAATTCCGTTAAAAATGCCGATTCCTATGTGGTATACAGAAAAGAGGGAACGAGCGGAAAATTTAAAAAAGTAAAAGAGGTGGATGCGGACAAAAAACTTCAGTATATTGACAGCGACACTGCAAAAGGAAAGGTATATTCTTATAAGATTGCGGCAAATACTATTCTTACAGGAACAAAGGAAGGAAGAGGCGACTTCGGAAAAACGGTTAAAGTTCCGGCGCTTGCAAAGGCCGGCGCCGTGACGGGACAGCTTTCGGCGAACGACGCATTTTCCTTAAGCTGGGGGAGCGTGGAGAACGCAACCGGCTATGAGCTTGCATGCAGCCTCGATGAGGACGACAATTATGTCACATTGACAAAGACAGCCGCAAATACGTATGTTCAGCAGAATCTGCAGCCAGGCGCAACGTACTATTATAAAGTCAGGGCATATGCTTCGGTCGGTGCGGGAAGTACGGTATATGGCTCCTGGTCCAATGTGGCGCCGCAGACGGCAGGCCATATGATTATGGGGCAGAGCAATGTGACCACGGCACAGATGCTGGCATACTACACCAAAGCAGGTTATTCGTACCCGTCAGGCGTTTATGCTTCAAGAGGAGCTGCGACAGCCGAAGATTTCTTCAATATATTGAGGGAAGAAGCACAGGCTGAGGGCGTCAGAGCAGATTTGCTGTTTGCGCAGGTGATTCTTGAGACAGGAGGCCTTAGCTTTGGCGGAGACGTATCTGTCGAACAGTGCAACTTCGGCGGGATTGGAGCGACAGGAAACGGCGCAGCCGGCATATTCTTTCCGGATGTAAGAACAGGGCTTCGCGCGCAGGTACAGCATTTAAAAGCATATGCCTGCAAAGACCCGCTTAATCAGGCGTGTGTTGATCCGCGATTTTCGCTTGTGTCGCGCGGATGCGCTCCCTATATCGAATGGCTTGCGATTCCGAAGAACCCGACCGGGGCAGGATGGGCGGCAGATCCCGATTACGGCACAAAATTATTAAATATTATAAAGAAGTTATAAAAAATTTTACAAGAAAGCTTTTGTTTCTGAAAAAAATGTGTTATACCTATATGTGGGAAAAAATAACAAATCAGAAAGTAGATTGCAGATAAATGAAACAATTAATCAAGGACAGACAGCTTTTTATTCGAAGAATTTTTTTAATGTGCTATGATATGCTGGCGGTTTTTACCGCCGGCATGTTGGCGTTATTGGCGCGTTTTGATTTCAAAATAGCTGAAGTGCCGGGGGCGTATCTAAACGAGGTATGGCGGCGGATTCCGGAGATGATATTGATTATGCTTGTCGTTTTCTGGCTGCTGCGGCTGTATTCAAGCCTTTGGAACTATGCCGGCGCACTTGAAATGATGTATATTGTGTCAGCATGCGTGATTGATACGGCGGCAGTAATCGTATTGTTTCTGCTGGACCAGGCGGGAGAGCGGTATCCGGTGCCGCGCAGTTTTTATGTTTTTTACGGCATCTTTCTGACCATGCTTGTTATGATTTGCCGCTATTGGTATCGGTTTATGCGCGCAGTGCGCGTACTGCACCAAAGCGGCGCATACCGGCGCAATGTTTTGATTGTCGGGGCGGGGGATGCCTGCAACCAGCTGATCAAAGAAATCAATAACAGCAGCTTTATTCGGAAAAAAGTGGTCGGTGTTGTGGATGATGACCCGTCAAAGATTGGGAATTATATTCATGGCGCGAAAGTGATCGGAGATCGCAGCTGCATTATAGAGAAAGCAAAAGAACTGCATGTGCATGAGATTATCATAGCGATCCCTTCCGCATCGCCCAAGCACATCAAAGGGATACTTGACATCTGTAAGGAGACAGGCTGTGAGTTAAAGCGTCTTCCGGGGATCTATCAGCTTGTCAATGGAGAAGTCAGCGTCAGTGAATTAAAGGATGTAGACGTAAACGATCTGTTGGGCAGGGAGCCGGTTACGGTTGATATTGAATCTATTATGAGCTATGTCGCCGGAAAATCGGTGATGGTTACAGGGGCAGGCGGTTCGATCGGCAGCGAGCTCTGCCGGCAGATCGCGGGACATTGCCCGAAAATGCTGATTTTAGTTGATATTTATGAGAATACGACGTATGATATACAAAACGAGTTAAAAGCCTCATTTCCAGAGCTGCGTTTAATCGTGCTGATTGCATCTGTGCGCAATACAAACCGTATGGATTCTATTTTTAAGACATACCGGCCTCAGATTATCTATCATGCCGCGGCGCATAAACATGTGCCGTTAATGGAGGACAGCCCCAACGAGGCGATTAAAAATAATGTATTTGGCACATTAAAGCTTGTTCATGCCGCGGACATGTACCAGGTTGAAAAGTTTGTGCTCATTTCAACGGACAAGGCGGTGAATCCGACCAATGTGATGGGGGCGAGCAAGCGTATCTGCGAAATGATTATTCAGACATACAACAAACGTTCCAATACGGACTATGTGGCTGTCCGATTCGGAAATGTGCTGGGCAGCAACGGAAGTGTGATTCCGCTGTTTCGCCGACAGATTGAGCGGGGCGGGCCGGTGACGGTGACGCACCCGGATATCGTGCGGTTTTTTATGACAATTCCGGAAGCGGTTTCCCTTGTACTGCAGGCCGGCGCTTATGCAAAGGGCGGCGAGATCTTTATACTGGATATGGGCGAACCGGTGAAAATTCTGGATCTGGCGCGCAACCTGATTCTGCTGTCCGGCCACAAGCCGGACGAGGATATACAGATTGTATTTACCGGTCTGCGCCCCGGTGAGAAGCTCTATGAAGAGATGCTGATGAAAGAAGAAGGCTTAAAGGAGACGGCGAACAAGCTGATCCATATTGGCAGACCGATTGAGATGGATGAGCAGAAGTTCTGGGAACAATTGGAAGAATTAAAAAAATATGTCGTGACGGAGCCGTCGGATATACGCGAATGGGTGAAAGAAATCGTGCCGACCTACCATCCCACGGAAAGTTGAGAGGATACCAAAATGAAACAGAAGTACAAGCAGAAACAGAAAAGAAAGCAGCAGAACGCCATCGGAATGACGAAATGGATATCAGAGATCACAGAGATCTATGTCTTTGTGATCCTGCTGGTCTATCCGGTGTTCTATAACAATAATTTTATTGATATTGTAAGGTCAAAGCTTGCTTTTTTTAAAGTCGTGACATTTATCTATGTTGCCATTGCGTCTGTCTGCATGGCTGCAGAGTGGCTTGAAAAGCGGAAAAAGGGGATTGTTTTTGAAAAACCGGCAAGCTTTTCAGAAGCGCTTCGGAAAATACCGAAAGATTATCTGTTTGTGGGAATCTTTATTGCTGCCATTTTTCTTTCTACTCTGCTCTCCGACTATCGTGCCGAGTCATTCCTGGGCTCCCAGGGAAGACGCCTTGGAGCGATGGTGATGCTGTTATATCTGTTTATTTATCTTGTTCCGGGCAAATATCTGAATTTCAGAAGACCGCTTCTTTGGGCATTTCTGATTTCGAACACATTGATTATTCTGCTCGGGATTCAGCATTTTTGGGGCGTTGACATTTTGCATATGTACGATAACCTGGCGGGTCATCAGCATGCGATGTTTATCAGTACGATTGGCAATATCAATGTCAATGCGGGGTATCTGTGCCTGATTCTGCCGGCAGTGATGGTACTCTTCTGGATTTGCGAAGAGAAAAAAATGAAGATCATATACGGCATATTTCTTGTACTGGGATTTTATGAAGGGTTTTCAACAATCAGCGACAGCTTTTTTCTTGGAATCGGAGTTGCGTTTCTGGTGCTGTTTTGGTTTTCCTGTAAGGAGCATCAAAAGATGCTGCGGTTTCTGGAGGTTTACGCGCTGTTCTTCGTGTCCTGTTTTCTGATGCAGGTTACATATCTGATCGGCCTCTGGAGCGGGTGTGACAGCGTATTTTTTACGGTGTACCAGAATTTGGGTGTACCGCAGCTGATTACGTCGTGGCCGGCGCTTGCCGTGGAGGCCGTTTTGCTGGCCGGACTGTATTTTCTGATCTATAAGGCGAACAAACACGGAAAGAGTTTTCCGTACCTTATGATACGAAGAGTATTGTATATTCTGCTGGCAGTCCTTTTTGCAGCTGCGGTAGTAATTGTAATCGTTGCAAACTGCAAGGCGGAGGATGCATGGACAGGTTCCCTGGCCGTTTTAAACCGTTTGCAGCTGCGTGACAGTTTCGGAAATAACAGGGGATATATCTGGAAGCGCGCCATGATCACATACAAAGAATTTCCATGGTATCAGAAGCTGTTCGGCTATGGCCTGAACTGTTTCGGGCAGTCTGTCAACGAAGTTTACGGAGAAGAAATGGTCAGACTGTATGAGGGTGTTTTTATTGATGCGCACAATGAATTTATCCAGTTTTTGGTAACGACCGGTATTGTGGGAGTAATCGGATATTTTGGTATATTTTTCAGTTCTGTGGTATACTATGGTAAGAGAGCTGCAAAGTCGCCCATCCTCGTAATGGGAATTGCTTCTCTGCTTGGATATCTGTCACAGGCGATGGTCAACAATCCGCAGACGTTTATTACACCGAGCGTATTTTTATTCCTTGGAATTGTCAAATGTCTGTCCAGAAAATACGAGCAGCAGGAAGAGCAGCACGGCGCAAAATGCCAATAAGACGGAGGTGCATATGGGAAAGAGCAGGTTTACGGCGCGTCAGCATCGCTATATGAAAGTAAAAAGAGGGATTGATTTTATTATTTCCCTTTTGGCAATTGTAATTTTATCACCGCTTCTGCTTCTGATCTGTGCAGCAATTAAACTGGATTCCAAAGGACCGGTATTGTTCTGCCAGAAGAGAGTCGGTATCCACAGACAATTTTTTACGATCTATAAATTTCGGACGATGCGCACTGACACGCCAAAAGACATGCCGACACATATGCTGGGGAATCCGGATGCGTTTTTGACAAGGACAGGGAAATTTTTACGCAAAACGTCTCTGGACGAGTTGAGTCAGCTTTTTAATATTGTAAAGGGGGATATGTCGATTGTAGGCCCAAGACCTGCTCTCTGGAATCAGGACGATCTGGTCGCGGAGAGGGAGCGCTACGGGGCAAATGACGTGCTTCCGGGGCTGACCGGATGGGCGCAGATTAACGGAAGAGATGAGCTGGAAATCCCGGTCAAGGCGAAGCTTGACGGCGATTACATAAAAAATATGTCGTTTTTATTCGACTTAAAATGCTTTTTCGGGACATTTGGCGCTGTTGCAAAAGCAGACGGCGTTGTTGAGGGCGGAACCGGAACTATGCATAAAAATAAGGAGAACCGATGAAAAAGATATTGATTCTTGGCGTCGGAAGCTATATTGGCGCCTCATTTGCATCCTATATAAAGAAAAAAGATACCGGCGGTTTTTCCGTCTGGCGGACAAGCCTGCGCACGGACGAGTGGCGCGAAATGGACTGGTCCTGTTACGATTGCGTGATTAACGTCACCGGTAAAGCGCATGCAGATATCGGCGCGGTGACGGAGGAAGAAAAGCAGTCCTATTATCAGGTCAACTGCGAGCTGGCATATGAGACTGCAAAAAAAGCAATTGCAGACCATGTGAAACAATATATTTATTTCAGCAGCATTATTGTCTATGGCGACAGCAGCAACAGTACAAAGCCGGTAGTCATTTCGCAGAGTACGAAGCCAAATCCGTCTAATTTTTACGGCGACAGCAAGTGGAGGGCCGAACAAAAACTGACAAAGCTGTTTTCTGACACGGGGGATAGCGCGCGTCTTGCAATCATAAGGCCGCCGATGATTTACGGACCGGGCTGTAAGGGGAATTACAGAACACTGATAAAATTGGCAAAGAAACTGCCGGTTTTTCCGGATTACCGCAACAGGCGCAGTATCCTTTATATCGGAAATCTCTGTGAATTTTTATGCTGTCTGATCAGAACCGGGGAGGGGGGGCTTTTTTTCCCGCAGAACAGCGAATATGCGTCTACATCTGAGATCGTAGCGCTTTTGGGTGAGCGTATGCAAAGCCGGGTTCGTCTGCTTCGTATTTTAGCGCCGTTTGCAGCTGCCGCAACACGTATTCCGGGCAAGCCGGGCGGGATGGCGAAAAAAGCGTTTGGCAGTCTGACTTACGAGAAATCCATGTCGAATTATATGGGAGGGGCCTATCAGAAATATTCGCTCCGGGACAGCATAAAATAACCATGGGCAGATTTGAGAGGAACTATGAGAATCAGTATCATTACAGTGACTTACAACAGTGAAAAAGATATTATTCCAACAATAGAGTCGGTTCTGGCGCAAAAGGAGCCGGATCTGGAGTACTGGATTATTGACGGAAAGAGTACAGACCGGACGGTGGAAGTGGCAAAGAGTTATCAAAGCCGAATGGAGGCGGCCGGCATTCTATATCATATTATCAGTGAGAAAGACGGCGGTATTTATGATGCCATGAATAAAGGGATACGCTATGCGACCGGTGATGTGATTGGTATCTTAAACAGCGAAGACTGGTATGAACCATATACAATTAAAACGGTCCGGGAAGTGTTCGCCCAGACGTCGTGCAGCCTGATGTTTGGCGATATCCGGATTTTCAGGACGGACGGCAGCGTGTTTGTCAAGAAAGCAAAGCTTCGTAAGTTTCAGACGTCAAGAGACTGGAATCATCCGACTATGTTTGTAAAGTCAAAACTG
Organism: uncultured Roseburia sp.; assembly: GCA_947088345.1. GTDB lineage: Bacteria > Bacillota > Clostridia > Lachnospirales > Lachnospiraceae > Roseburia. Next base: position 48,166 of record CAMUGE010000003.1, on the reverse strand, counting down.
TACAAGCGGTATCCGTTTCTAAATAAAGGGATTCACGATGATTACGGATTTTTCCTTAAAATGCGCAAAATGAATCAAAAAGTTGTAGTCGTCAATCGCGTGCTTGCCAACTTTAAAATGGGCGGGGTCAGCAATCGGAAAGGATTTCGCGCTGCAAGGCAGAGGATTACGGACAGATACCAGTACTGTTATCTTGCAAATGGCTACAGTAAATGGTATTTGGTGGAGTGTATTCTAATCGAAGCAGTAAAATTTCTGATCGGATAGGTCAGTTTGGAGAAATTCGAATGAAAATATTACAGATCAACAGCCATTATGACCAGGGCGGCGCGGCCAGGATTGCGGCATGTATCCACAGACAGCTGCTTGCGGAGGGAGAGGAGTCTTATGTCGCTTACGGCAGAGGGGAAGATCCGCATGAAAAAAACGTCTTCTGCATTGATAAAAAGTATGAGGTGTGGCTCTCCGCTATCTTATGCCGTCTGGCGGGGTTAAACGGATGGTTTAACAGACGCGCGGCTCGCCGTCTGGTGCGAAAGATCAAAGAAATACGTCCGGATGTTGTGCATATTCATGCACTGCACGGGTATTATATCAATTTTAAAATTCTGTTTGACTGTCTGAACAGGGAGAAAATCCCCTGTGTCTGGACATTTCATGACTGTCATGCATTTGTCGGGAACTGCGGGTATTTTTTTGCATGTGAAAAATGGAAAAGCGGATGCAGCCACTGTCCTGATATCAGACGTTATCCCAAAAGCGAGTTTTTTGACTTTAACCACTATATGTGGAAGAAAAAAAAGGAATGGTTTTGCGCTCATCCGAATCTGATTGTGGCAACGCCTTCCGATTGGCTGACAGGCGCTGCAAAAGCGTCTTTTTTCGGAAAGTTCGAATGTGTGACGATTCGCAACGGAATTGATGCCAGACATACGTTTTATCCGCGCGGGAGGGAGCAGTGCCGGAAAAAATACGGATACGGAGCGGATGAGAAGATTGTGCTCGGCATAGCGGCCGGCTATAAAGATGAGCGCAAAGGTGTAAAATACATGCTGAATCTTGCAAAAATGCTGGAATCCGAAGCCAGGATGATTCTGATCGGATGGGACAGTGAAAACGACGCCATGCTTTCGGGACATTCGAATATTACGGCGCTGCCGCGCACGGAAAGCGCGGATATGCTTGCCGAGTTTTACAGTCTGGCCGATGTGTTTGTGTTATCTTCACTTGCTGAAAATTATGCGACTGTCACACTGGAATCTATGGCCTGCGGCACGCCGGTGGTCGGTTTTGACGCGGGAGGCACAAAGGAACAGCTTTCTGATCATAAGGGGATTGCCGTTGAAGCAAAAGATCAGCAGGCGCTGCTTTTGGCAGTCAGAACGGCATTTCTTCCCGAGAGCGGACTGCTGCGCGCAGACGCGCTTGCAGAGAAAATTCGTGAGGAAAATTCGGTGGAACAAATGACAGATGCATATAAAAAACTGTACAGGAAACTGGCTGCGGCGAAATAGAAAGGAATGCACAGATGCGGGTATCGGTATGTATGGGAGTTTTTAACGGGATACAATTTATCGGAGAGCAGCTGGAATGTATCCGCAGGCAGACGAGGAAGCCGGACGAGGTAATCTTGTGCGACGATGGTTCCACGGACGGAACAAGGGAATTTTTGCGGCAGTATTGCGGGGAGCATCCGGATACAGACGGCTGGAAGCTGATTTATCAAAAAGAAAATAAGGGATTTCCGAAAAATTATTACGATGCGATGAGCCGCTGCACCGGCGATCTGATTTTCCTTGCCGATCAGGATGATATCTGGGATCTGCAAAAAGTTGCGCGTATGTGCCAGGTGATGGAAAGAGATCCAAAGATCCGGCTGCTGGGCTGTACGTTTGGACTGATCGACGGGCAGGATGAGGCGATCCATACGCTGATGGCGCCGGCGCCGCAGTCGGGTGGAGGGGAGCTTCGAAAAGTTACCGCCGGCGAGGTTTTTTATAAATGCGAGTGGCCCGGCATGGTTCTTGCCTATCGAAACGACTGGTACAGGGATAAGGTGATGGCATGCGGGGGGCAGGAATTCAACGAGGCCATAGTCCATATCCCGCATGATTTCCTGTTGTGCGCGAGGGCTGCCGAGGAGGACGGGTTTTTTCAGCTGCCGGAGAGGCTGGCTTATCACAGAAGACATGAAAACAATGCGGGCGGCGAGGAGCACAGAATTGGCCGTCTGCTGAAAAAGGATCGAAAACAGCGCGAAATCGAAGAGTATGCCCTGATTTTAGACTGGTTTGCCAGGGGAAATATCATGCAGACGACAGAGGGGAAAGGAGCGCTTTTGAGAAAGCGGGAAGTGATGAAAGCGCGTTATGATGCTCTTATGTCCGGTAAATTCCGAAATGTGATCCGTAATGCATGGAAGTATCGAAAAGAGGTCAGGCCGGCAACGTTTGTCTGTGACCTTTTTATTGTAAAGCAACGGTAGAGAGGAGCGCTATGTTGAGAAGAAGCAGAAACACAGATATTTTGGCGGCATACGCGCTGGCGCAGACGGCGGGATTATTCTTTTTGCGGAAACTGTATTTACTGACTGTGTATCAGACTGTCCTGGCCTACTTTGCAGTAAGCATTACGGGCATTTTTTTGTTTGCTGCGTGCAGAGGACGTCTGGCAGGCCAGGTGAAAAATATTTACGCGGTTTTTTGGAGCTCTTTTCATGGTATGATTGTCCTGGGGTTTTTGACGAACGGTGTGTTTAATCTGACATTAACGCAGATGACGCTGATACAGTGTGTGAATTTCTTTTTGGGCTTTACCATTTACTGGATTCCTTATATGATTTCCGGGAGAAAGGGAACCGCGGTTGCAATCGGAAACGGAATCATCGGTTTTCTGGGTGTTTTAAACCATTATCTTGTACGCTTTCGCGGCGCTCCGTTTCAGATATCGGATATACGGGCCGCGCGCACGGCGCAGAATGTAGTGAAAAATTATAATTTTACGCCGGATCTGATTCTGGCGCTGTCACTGGCGGAACTTGTGGTCTGGTATTTTTTGATGCGGGAGACAAAAGAGGAGAGAAAATCGCGCCGGACTGCGGCGCAGGGCAAACTGTCTGGAAACGCATACAGCGCGTCTGCGGATGACGGCGTTACAGACGCGAAACAATTTGGGAACATAAGAGGGTTTTTGGGAAAGAGAGGGGTTCTGGAATGGCTGACAAGCGCGGCTGTCCTCGCGGGATGCATCGCGCTGTGGAACAGTTCGTATGCCACGCTCTATGCACAGACAGGCCAGTTTACAAAGGACAGTTATCTTGCGGATCTGCTGGCGGACATTATGGGAAGTTCCATGGATTTTCCGGCCGAATATGACAGCGCCGCTGCGGCGCAGATTTTGGAACAGGTATCTGCGGCTTCGGACGGCGCGGAACATATACAGAATTTAAGCGGGCAAAAGCCCAATATCGTTGTGATTATGAATGAGGCGTTTTCTGATTTAAGAGTGCTTGGGGATATTAAGACAGATATTCCTGTTTTGGAGTATTTTGATTCACTCGATAAAAACTGTATCAGAGGGTGGGCAAATGTATCGGTGCTTGGCGGGACGACGGCAAATACCGAGTATGAATTTCTCTCTTCGGACGCCGTGTCGTTGTATACGGGCGGATGTATTCCGTATAATCTTTTCTTTGAGGCCGGCGACTTTTATCCGGGGCTTGCCGGGATTTTAAAGGAGCAGGGATATGAGACGACGGCGTTTCATCCGTATTTTTCGAGTGGATGGAACCGCGTGCCGGTCTATGAGGCGATGCAGTTTGACAATCTGATTTTCTCAGAAAATCTGGACAGTGAACTGGATACCATTCGGATTTATACCAGTGACCAGGGTGATTATGACTATATCAGGAAATGGTTTGACGAGAAAGAAAAAGGGAAACCGCAGTTCTTTTTTAACGTGACGATGCAGAATCATGGCGGATACACTTACGACGGGGATAACTTTAAGACGACGGTGCATCTTTTGGGCGCGGAGGGGGAGTTTGCACAGACGGAGCAGTATTTAAGCTTAATGCGGGAGAGCGATCTTGCGCTTTGCGGCCTGCTTTCATATTTTGAGCAGTACGACGAGCCGGTGATTGTGGTGTTGTTCGGGGATCACCAGCCGCGTCTTGAAGATGCGTTTTATGAATCTGTTGGAGGCGGTAAACTGGAAACCTGGAGCGCGGAGCAGACAGCAAATCTGTATAAGACGCCGTTTCTGATCTGGCATAATTACGATACGCCCTTTCGGGACGCAGGTGACGTCAGCGTAAACTATCTTGCGCCGTTGCTGCTTTCTGACGCAGGCCTTGCGATGAGTCCCTATCAAAAATATCTGCTTGAGAAAATGGAAGAGATTCCGTCAGTGAATGTGGCAGGGGTGAAAGATGCGGCCGGAACATTGTATCCGAGAGGGAGCGAGACATATCATAATCTGGTACAGCAGATGCGTATGCTAGTCTATAACCATACTGCAGATTCGGAAAGAAGAGAGGACAAACTGTATCAGGCGATGAAAAGATAAAGAGAAGAATGATACTTGCGCAAAGAGGATGGCGCTTTCTATTTCACAGATATATTTTTGCAGAATAATAAGAGGAAAACAGGGATGGCCGTACAGGGAAAAACAAGGGAAAAAACAAGAATTAACATAAGGGAACCAAAACACTATCGCGTTATTATGCACAATGACGATTTTACATCCATGGATTTTGTAGTAGAAATTCTGACTGACATTTTTCGAAAAGCATTGCCCGAGGCGGAACGGCTGATGCTTATGGTACATGAAAGCGGACGCGCCGCAATAGGTTCGTATCCATACGATATTGCGGTGACAAAAGTAAATACGGCGACTGCGCGGGCAAAAAGCCAGGGATTTCCGTTTCGTATGACAGTGGAGGAGATATGAGCATGCGTGTATCAGAGGAAGTGGCAGAGATCATTGACAAGGCTGTTTTATTGGCAAAAAATGCAAACTTTGCGTTTGTGACGCCGGAGCTTGTGCTTTATGTCATCTGTCAGAACAAAGTGTTTGCGAAAGCGTTTGAAAACTGCGGCGGCAGGCTCAAAAAACTTGACCGGGAACTGATGACTTACCTTGAGGAATATATGGAGGCGGATGCCGGGGACCCGCGTCAAATGCCGGAGTTGTCGCAGGGCGCGGCAATTATGCTTTCCTTTGCATGGGAGTCCGCGCAAAGCAGCGGCAGGGACAGTGTGGAATTAACACATGTGATACATGCGATGTACGGGTTAAAAGAAAGTTACGCCGTATATTTTATGCGTGTGCAGGGCGTGGAACATGCCGATCTTATGCAGGAAATGATACTGATCCTTGAAGAGGAACTTCCGGCCGACGGCATAGATGCGTCCGACAGCAAAGAGGACGGGGAATATGAGGAGGACGGGACAGACGCCCAAAGCGGGTTCTGGCAGCAGTATGCGGTCTGTCTGAACGATGCGTCTGACGACGCAAACCCGTTGATCGGCAGGGAGGAAGAGCTGGAGCGTACGATGCAGATTCTCTGCAGAAAGGAGAAAAACAACCCCCTGCATATCGGGGAGCCGGGGGTCGGGAAGACTGCGATTGTATTTGGGTTTGCAAAGCTGCTGAATGAGGGACGCGTTCCAAAACCATTGCTTGGCGCCAGAGTTTTCTCTCTGGATTTGAGCAGCCTTCTGGCCGGGACACAGTATCGGGGGGATTTTGAAAAACGATTGAAACGCGTGATGGATAGCATTGCGAAAGAAGAAAAACCGATTCTATATATTGATGAGATTCATAATATTGTAGGAGCCGGCGCGGTAAACGGAGGAAGCTTTGATATTTCCAATATGCTAAAGCCCTATCTCTCTGGCGGACAGATCCGCTTTATCGGGGCTACGACTTATGAGGAATATAAAAAGCACTTTGAGAAAAACAAAAGTCTGGTGCGGCGTTTTCAAAATATTGATATAAAAGAACCCGATGCTTCGGAGGCGGTGCAGATTTTAGAGGGCCTTAGGCAAAATTATGAACAGTATCACAATGTTCGCTATGAGCAGGGCGTGATGGAGTATGCGGTTACGGTGAGTGCAAAATATATCAACGAGCGGTATCTTCCGGATAAGGCGATTGATCTGATTGATGAAGCGGGCGCATACCGCCGTATGTTTCCTGACAAACAACAGGCGGATCTGTGCCAGACAGTGAGTAAGGAACTTATTGACGAGATTGTGGCCAGGACATGTCACATTCCAAAACAGACGGTAGAGAGTGACGAAATAGATTCTCTGGCAACATTAAGAGAGCGGCTGCAGAATCTTGTATACGGACAGGACGAGGCGATCGCACAAGTTGTAAATGCGGTAAAATTTTCCAGAGCAGGTCTTTTGGAGGAGGGCAAACCTCTGGCCAGTCTTTTGTTTGTCGGGCCGACCGGAGTCGGAAAGACAGAAATTGCAAAGAGTCTGGCAAAAGAGCTTGGGATACGGCTGATTCGTTTTGATATGAGCGAGTATGAGGAAAAACATGCAGTGGCAAAACTGATCGGCGCGCCGGCCGGATATGTGGGGTATGAAGAAGGCGGGCTTTTGACGGAGGAGGTTCGCAGACATCCGCATGCCGTGCTGCTATTGGATGAGATTGAAAAGGCGCATGCAGATATTTATAATATACTGCTTCAGGTGATGGATGACGCGACGCTGACTGACAATCAGGGCAGAAGAGCTGATTTCCGCAATATTATTCTGATTATGACGTCGAATGCAGGGGCAAACCTGATCGGCAAACCCGGCGTTGGTTTTCGGAGTCAGGAGCGGACGTCGGAAGTTGTATTTGACGAGATAAAGCGGATTTTTCAGCCGGAGTTCCGCAACCGCCTCAGTAAGATTGTTGTTTTTCGCGGAATGGACGATTTTATGGCCGAGCGTATTGTAGAGAAAAAGCTTGACGAGCTCAAAAGGATGCTTCAGAAAAAGCAGGTTGTGCTGACGGCAGATCAGGAAGCGAAAAAACTGATCAAACAAAAAGGGATCAGCGCTGAATTTGGTGCGCGCGAGATTGCGCGCGTCATTCAAAGCGATGTGAAACCGCTGCTCGTTGACGAGATTTTATTTGGCATATTAAAAGACGGCGGGACCTGCTTTCTGACAGCATCGGAAGGACAATTTTATATTCGAACCGAAGCGGATAAAATACAGGACGTTTGTCTTAAAAAGCCGCAAAGTGTTGACAGACAGGGAGGAATATAATGCCTGTTTACCGGTTGGATCAAAGAGAAATATCCTTTCCGAATCCTGCCTGTGCAAGGCCTGACGGACTTTTGGCGGTCGGAGGGGATCTGTGTGTGGAGCGGCTTTTGCTGGCCTATACAAATGGAATTTTTCCGTGGTATAATCCCGGAGAAGAGATTATGTGGTGGTGTCCCAGAGAGCGTTTTGTGATTCTTCCGCATGAAATCCATATTTCCCGTTCGATGAAAAAATATATGAAAAAACATGAGATAAGTCTTAGGTTTAATCGAGATTTTGCAGATACGATGCACCGCTGCCGATTGAAACGGGAATTTGCGGAGGGTACCTGGATCTCCGACGAAATGGAGGCGGCGTACGGGCGTCTTCACAGGGCGGGGTATGCGGTCAGCGTGGAATGTTATGAGGACAAAGAGCTGGCGGGAGGATTTTACGGGGTGTCCGTCGGGAAATGTTTTTTTGGCGAGAGTATGTTTTCGGAGAAAGAGAACGGCTCCAAAACGGCATTGATTGGGTTTGCACAGCTGCTCCAAAAAGAAAACTTTCTGATGATTGACTGTCAGTTCCATACAGATCATCTGGAACGTATGGGAGGAAAGCTTATTTCCTGGGAGGAATATTACCGTATGCTAAAGAAAGGCTGTTACGCGGAGTTGTAGCCGTTTTATTGTTTTTGAAAAAGAAAAAGATCCGGGTGCGTCAAAGACAGGCGCACCGGGTCAGTATGAATTATTTTGTCAAATGATATGTGTAAATCAGGAAATTTCTAATGGAGGACAAAAGTCTCATTGCAATCTTTTTGTCCTTTTCTAAATCTGTCGGTTGGCGAAATGGGCCAATATTCTTTAACTACCGCAACACTTATAGTTTCTGTCAAATTAACTCAGATTTTATTCCATGTTTGTTATTCGAAATTGTTCCGGAGTGAAAAAACTTTTGATCCTCGCGTCAAATGGAAAAATTTTTTGACTGTCTGCTGTGTTAGTGTGATAAAATTGTATAGAAACATGGAATTTTTTTGCAGTTAAAGATACGATATTCTGAAAATTTATATAAATAAATTTTGTTTTCAAATTATCTGATAATTACTAAAAAATTCAGGTAGACAAACAAAGGAAATAGGTGTATATTAAAATCTGAAAAAAATAAAAAGACAGATGTCCGCAATAAAAAGGCAAAAAGACATCCAAAAACGATGGCATTTTTGGCAGAATCAGTTTATCCTGATTTTTCTGCGGGGGTCTTGCCAAAAGAGAGGGAGCAGAGGATGAGCAAGCAGATCGTAAATCAGAAACGTGATACATTAAACCGCTTTACCGCATCGAAAGATACAGCCGGCGGGAGCGCGCTCTATGACCCGGCATTTGAGCATGATAACTGCGGGATTGGCGCAGTTGTCAATATCAAAGGCATAAAGACGCATGAGACAGTGGAAAACGCGTTAAAAATTGTAGAGAATTTAAAGCACAGGGCCGGAAAAGACGCCGAGGGAAAAACAGGCGACGGCGTCGGCATCCTGCTTCAGATTTCACATAAATTTTTTTCAAAAGCTGCAAAGGCTGCAGGACTTCACATCGGGGAGGAACGCGATTACGGCGTCGGCATGTTTTTCTTTCCACAGGATGAGTTGAAGCGCAACCGCGCGAAAAAGATGTTTGAGGTGATTGCAAAAAAAGAGGGCATTTCATTTATCGGATGGAGGAAAGTGCCGATTGCGCCGGAGCATCTGGGGCAGAAAGCGGCGGACTGTATGCCGTATATTATGCAGTGTTTTGTAAACCGTCCAAAGGATGTGGAAAAAGGGATTGCGTTTGACCGCAGGCTCTATATTGCGCGGCGTGTGTTTGAGCAGTCAAACGACGATACGTATGTAGCGTCCCTGTCAAGCAGAACAATCGTTTATAAGGGAATGTTTCTGGTTGAGCAGCTGCGTCTGTTTTTTCCGGATCTGCAGGATGCTGATTACGAATCGGCAATCGCGACGGTGCATTCCCGTTTTTCCACCAATACAAACCCAAGCTGGGAGCGGGCGCATCCAAATCGTTTTATTGTGCATAACGGAGAGATCAATACGATTAAGGGAAATGCCGACAAGATGCTTGCGCGGGAGGAGACAATGGAATCCGGTCTGCTGAAAGGAGAGCTCTTAAAGGTGCTTCCGGCTATAAGCAGCGAGGGTTCCGATTCGGCAATGCTTGACAATACGCTGGAATTTCTGGTGATGAGCGGCATGGATTTACCGCTTGCGATAATGATTATGATACCGGAACCATGGGCAAACAACCGGATTATGTCGCAGAAGAAAAAAGATTTTTATCAGTATTATGCGACCATGATGGAACCGTGGGACGGGCCTGCATCCATTCTGTTTTCCGACGGCGACTTGATGGGGGCGGTGCTTGACCGAAACGGGCTGCGTCCATCGCGCTACTATGTTACAAATGACGATTATCTGATCTTATCCTCCGAGGTCGGCGTGCTCGCTATTGATCCGACAAAAATTGTGGCAAAAGAGCGTCTTCATCCGGGGAAGATGCTTCTTGTGGATACGGTGGCAGGAAAGATTATAGACGACGATGAGTTAAAAGAAATATATGCAAATAAGCAGCCGTACGGCGAGTGGCTTGACCGTCATCTGCTGAATTTAAAAGATTTAAAGATCCCCAATGCCCGTGTGCCGGAATATGAAAAAGAAGAGCGGCAGCGGATGCAGAAAGCATTCGGATATACCTATGAGTCGCTAAAGGATGCCATTTTGCCAATGGCAAGGGACGGCGGCGAGGGTACTTCTGCGATGGGGATCGACACACAGCTTGCAGCGCTCGCAGGCGATCATCAGCCGTTGTTTAATTATTTTAAACAGCTGTTTGCGCAGGTGACAAACCCGCCGATTGATTCCATTCGTGAAAAAGTCGTTACCTCTACCACCGTTTATATCGGGGAAGACGGAAATCTTCTGGAGGAGAGGGCAAAAAACTGTCATGTGCTGAAAGTAGACAATCCGATTTTGACCAATACGGATTTGATGAAGATCAAAGCGATGAATGCGGAAGGATTTCGCGTGGAAGTTATTCCGATTATCTACTATAAAAACACAAGCCTTGAGAAAGCGATTGAGCGGTTGTTTGTGGAGGCCGACCGCGCTTACCGGGACGGCGCAAACATACTGATCTTATCGGATCGCGGAGTCGATGAAAATCATGTGCCGATCCCGTCGCTGCTTGCAGTTTCCGCACTGCAGCAGCATCTGGTCCGCACAAAAAAGAGGACGTCTCTCGCCATGATCTTAGAGTCGGGCGAGCCGCGGGAAGTGCACCATTTTGCAACACTTTTAGGGTACGGCGCATGTGCAATCAATCCGTATCTGGCGCAGGATACGATTAAACAGCTGGTAGAGGAGAACATGCTGGACAAAGACTATCATGCCGCTATTGAAGATTACAATGCGGCGATCTTAAACGGCATTGTAAAGATTGCTTCCAAAATGGGCATTTCAACCATACAGTCCTATGAGGGGTCAAAAATTTTTGAAGCGGTCGGCATTGATAAGGCGGTGATTGACAAATATTTTACCAATACGGTCAGCCGTATCGGGGGCATTACATTAAAAGAAATTGCGGAAGATGTCAATGAACTTCACTCTGCTGCATATGATCCGCTTGGACTTGAGACAGATCTGACACTTGAGAGCAGAGGACGCCACAAAATGAGAAGCGGGGCTGCGCCGCATCTTTATAATCCTGCGACGATACATCTGTTACAGGAAGCTGCAAAGCGCGGCGATTATGAGTTGTTTAAGCAGTATACCGGCCTGGTTGACCAGGAAGAGCGAAAGATTACGCTGCGCGGGCTAATGGATTTTAATTACCCGAAAAAAGGGGCGCCGATCGAGGAGGTGGAGAGCGTAGATTCGATTGTTACCCGCTTTAAGACGGGTGCGATGTCCTACGGTTCCATCTCCCAGGAGGCGCATGAGACGCTGGCGATCGCGATGAACCGTCTGCATGGAAAGTCAAACTCCGGCGAGGGAGGCGAGGATTTGGACCGCATTGCAAGCAGGAACACGTCCGTAAACCGCTGTTCGGCGATAAAGCAGGTTGCGTCCGGGCGATTTGGAGTGACGAGCGCCTATCTTGTCAGTGCGCAGGAGATTCAGATTAAAATGGCGCAGGGGGCAAAGCCGGGAGAGGGAGGCCATCTTCCGGGGAAAAAGGTATATCCATGGATTGCAAAGACCAGGCTGTCCACACCGGGCGTATCCCTCATTTCACCGCCGCCGCACCACGATATCTATTCGATTGAGGATTTGGAGCAGCTGATCTTTGATCTGAAAAATGCGAACCGGGATGCGCGCATCACTGTAAAACTGGTGTCGGAAGCGGGCGTCGGCACAGTTGCCGCGGGTGTGGCAAAGGCTGGCGCACAGGTGGTCTTAATTTCCGGCTACGACGGAGGAACGGGAGCGGCGCCGCAGAGTTCTATCCACAATGCCGGGCTTCCGTGGGAACTGGGGCTGGCTGAGACGCATCAGACACTGCTGTTAAACGGACTGCGCAATAAAGTGCGCATAGAGACGGACGGCAAGCTGATGAGCGGTCGCGACGTTGCCATTGCAGCTCTTTTGGGTGCGGAGGAATACGGGTTTGCTACAGCGCCCCTGGTAACGCTTGGCTGCGTTATGATGCGCGTATGTAATCTGGATACCTGTCCTGCAGGTATTGCAACCCAAAATCCGACGCTTCGCAAACGTTTTGCCGGAAAACCGGAATATGTGGAAAATTTTATGCGTTTTATTGCACAGGAGCTGCGCGAATATATGGCAAAACTGGGATGCCGTACCATTGACGAGATGGTTGGCAGGAGCGATCTGTTAAAAGTGAGGGATGATCTTACTGCAAGAGAGCGGGAATTTGACCTTTCAGGAATACTAAATAATCCGTATGCCAGGCCGAAAGCGAACGTGATTTTTGATCCGAAACAGATTTACGACTTTAAATTGGATCAATCAAAAGATGTGACCGTATTGTTAAAACAGCTGAAAGGCGCGCTGGAACAGGGGCAGAGAAAGAGCATTGCGCTTGAAGTGACAAATACAGACCGTTCTTTTGGCACGATATTTGGCTCGGAGATTACGAAGAGATACGGCGGGGAGGGACTGCCGGAGGATACGTTTGTGGTCAGATGTTCCGGTGCGGGCGGACAGAGTTTTGGCGCGTTTATCCCAAACGGGCTTACGCTGGAACTGGTCGGCGATTCCAACGACTATTTTGGCAAGGGACTCTCAGGCGGAAAACTCGTAGTATTTGCTCCGACAGGCGCAGTGTTTCAGAAAGATAAAAATATTATTGTAGGCAATGTTGCGCTCTATGGGGCGACAAGCGGAAAAGCATTTATAAACGGCGTAGCGGGAGAACGTTTCTGTGTCAGAAATTCCGGAGCTTCGGCGGTAGTCGAGGGAGTCGGAGATCACGGCTGCGAGTATATGACAGGCGGACGCGTTGTTATTCTCGGCAAGACCGGCAAAAACTTTGCAGCCGGGATGAGCGGCGGCATTGCATATGTGCTTGACGAGGACAACGATCTGTATACCAGGATAAATAAAGAAATGGTATTTTCCGAGGAAGTTTCCAATAAATACGATGTCATAGAACTAAAAGAAATGATCAAGGAACATGTTGCGCTGACCAATTCGGAAAAAGGCAAAAAAATCCTCGACCGCTTCAGCGAGTATCTGCCGAAGTTTAAGAAAGTGATTCCGTATGATTATAACAGGATGCTGATGGCAATTGTTCAGATGGAGGAAAAGGGGCTCTCATCCGAACAGGCGCAGATTGAAGCGTTTTATGCTGTGACGGAAAGGAGTTAACATGGGAAAAGCAACAGGATTTATGGAAATAAACAGAGCGGATGCGCGCGAGGTTGACCCAAAAGAGCGGATTGCAGATTACAGCGAATTTCATACGCCGCTTTCCGAGGCGTGCCAGGCGCAGCAGGCTGCCCGCTGTATGAACTGCGGCGTGCCGTTTTGCCAGTCGGGCATGACGATTATGGGGATGACAAGCGGTTGTCCGCTGCACAATCTCGTCCCGGAATGGAACGATCTGATCTATACGGGGAACTGGGAACAGGCTTACAACCGTTTAAAAAAGACAAATAACTTTCCGGAGTTTACGGCGCGCGTCTGTCCCGCTCTCTGTGAGGCGGCATGTACCTGCGGGCACTGGGATAAGCCGGTTACATGCAAGGCAAACGAGCTTGGTATTATCGAAAAGGCATACGCAAAAGGCTACGCAGATGCAAAAACGCCGAGAGTGAGGACCGGTAAAAAAGTTGCGGTGATAGGCTCTGGGCCGGCGGGCCTTGCCGCAGCCGACCAGCTGAACAAAAGAGGACATTCTGTTACGGTCTACGAGCGGGACGACAGGATCGGAGGGCTTTTAATGTATGGCATTCCCAATATGAAGCTGGAGAAATGGGTGATTGAGCGCAAAGTGAATATTATGAGAGAAGAGGGCATAGAGTTTATCACAGGGGTTGATGTCGGGAAAGACATGAAAGCGGCAAAAGTTTTAAAAGAATTTGACCGGATTATTTTAGCCTGTGGAGCAAAGAAACCGCGCGATATCAAAGCGCCGGGAAGAGATGCAAAAGGGATTTATTATGCAGTTGATTTTTTGAGAGCGACGACAAAAAGTCTGCTTGATTCGGATTTAAAAGACAATGCATATATTTCTGCCAAAAATAAAAAAGTTGTGATTATAGGCGGCGGCGATACCGGAAACGACTGTGTTGCAACGGCCGTCCGGCATGGCTGTGCGAGCGTGGTTCAGCTGGAAATGATGCCAAAAGCGCCGGATACAAGATCAGATGACAATCCGTGGCCGCAGTGGCCGAAAACAGCTAAGACCGATTACGGGCAGAAAGAGGCAATCGCCGTTTTTGGTCATGATCCGCGCGTTTACCAGACGACGGTAAAGGAATTTTTAAAGGATAAAAGCGGCAATCTCTGCGGGTTGATCACAGTGCGGCTGGAGCAGAAAAAAGATGAAAAGACAGGCCGCATGGTGATGGAGGAGGCGGCAGGTTCCGAACAGAAAATCGAGGCGAATCTTGTGCTGATTGCAGCAGGTTTTCTGGGAGCCGAAAAATATATTGCGGAAGCATTTGGCGTAAATCTGGATGACAGGACCAATATTGCCACTGCAAAAGGGGGATATGCGTCCAGTGTGAAACATGTATTTGCCGCCGGTGATGTGCGCCGCGGGCAGTCGCTTGTGGTATGGGCGATCAGGGAAGGGCGCGAGGCCGCCCGTGAAGTGGATATAAGCCTGATGGGATATTCGTATTTATCGTAACGAAAATAGTGGAGGGAAGCGTGGAAGAGTTATTACAGGAAACAAGAAAACAATTAAAAGTACAGAAGCTGATTACAGGTCTGCTTGCCGTTTTGGTTGCGGTGATGTTTGCAATTATGGCGATGCTTGCAGGTTCTCTGAAGCAGATGTCATCCGTTCTGGATGACACTGCTGCAAAAATAAAAGAAATTGACATCGACGGCATCAACAATACCGTCTCGACAACACAGAACCTGCTTGAGAGCGTCGATGAACTTTCTGGTGCGATCGACGAGGTGACAGGCCGTGTGAGAGAATTTGACGGCTTGTTGTCCGGATTTTTCGGAAATTAAACAGCGGGCTGTCTTACTTCATCAAAAGATCCATCAGATAAGTATAGACAGCCTCGTTTTGCTTTTCCCAGTTTTCACAGATGGCTTTTGCCTGTCTTTGTTTTGCAACCGTGATCGTCAGGTCGATCTTGCTTTTTCCATGTTCGGCCAGTTCCAAATGGACGGCATAATCGTTTTCCGGCGTTTTGGCATAATCAGAAAACAAGGTGTTTGCCAGGCGCATGGACGTGCTGTTTTTGGCGAGGTAGGCAGCCGTATCCGATCGGATCGAGTCAGTCAGTTTCTCAGAGAGCATGTTAAGCGTTTCTTTTCCGGAGTCCGTTAAATGATAAAGAGTTCTGTTTCGGAAAGCCCCGGCGTTTAGCAGGTTTGCTTCCGCCAAATCGTGGATCGTCTGCTGTACGTGAAAGTAATCCGTATAGCCGTATTCCAGAAAAAAATCGGATATCTGTGTGTTAGTCAGTGGAAAATCCACCTTGTCCAGCAAATTTAATATGGTAAGTTTGTATATGGTCACTGGTTTTGCCATAGAATAAGCTGCTCCGTTCTCTCTTAAATATTGGATTTTACCGCTTCGCTGACAGCCGAAGCTACTCTTGGATCAAATGCTTCCGGCATGATAAAGTCATCTGAGAGCTCTTCGTTTGTCACAAGAT
Organism: uncultured Roseburia sp.; assembly: GCA_947088345.1. Lineage (GTDB taxonomy): Bacteria > Bacillota > Clostridia > Lachnospirales > Lachnospiraceae > Roseburia. The sequence goes on along the minus strand of CAMUGE010000003.1, from coordinate 32,549 downwards.
TTGCAAGTGCATTTGCGGCCGCTAATTTCATTTTTTCGGTAATTTGGGATGCGCGTCCCTCGAGAGCGCCTTTAAAAATACCCGGGAATGCGATGACATTGTTGATCTGGTTTGGGAAATCGCTGCGCCCTGTGCCGACGATACGCGCGCCCGCTGCTTTGGCCAGATCCGGCATAATTTCCGGAACGGGATTCGCCATGGCAAACAGGATGGAATCTTGGTTCATCGAGGAAACCATATCCGGCGTCACAATATTGGGCGCTGAGACGCCGACAAATATATCGGCGCCGACAAACGCGTCGGCTAAAGTACCGTGTCTGCCTGACAGATTTGTGCATTCTGTCATTTTCTTCTGCATCCAGTTTAAATTCTGACTGTCCTTTGTCAGGATTCCGTCTTTGTCGCACATTGTGATATCGGTAAAACCGTAGGTGAGCAAAAGTTTTGCGATTGCAATTCCGGCCGAGCCTGCGCCGTTGACAACGACTTTACAAAGTTCTTTTTTCTTTCCGGTGACACGCAGCGCGTTGATAATACCGGCCAGAACGACAATGGCCGTTCCATGCTGGTCGTCGTGAAATACGGGGATGTCAAGCATTTCCTTTAATCGCTCTTCAATTTCAAAGCAGCGAGGAGCCGAGATATCTTCAAGATTGATGCCTCCGAAAGCGGGGGCAATATTTTTTACCGCGGCGATGATTTCGTCGGTATCCTGTGTGTCAAGACAGATCGGAACGGCGTTGACATCGCCAAATTCCTTAAACAGGACGCATTTTCCCTCCATCACAGGCATGGCCGCATAAGGGCCGATATTGCCAAGGCCGAGTACCGCGCTTCCGTCCGATACGACGGCGATGGTATTCGCTTTTATTGTGTAAGTATAGGCGGCCTCTTTGTCTTTTGCAATTACTTTGCACGGTTCGGCGACGCCGGGCGTGTAGGCGATGGCCAGGTCTTTTCTTGAACTGACTTTCGACTTTGCGGTAGTACTGAGTTTTCCGTTCCATTCTTTATGCATGTTGAGCGCCTGTTCGGCGAAATTCTGATGTTCCATAGATAACCTCGTTTCCTTTTTCTGTTCAGTTCTTATTTCTCTGTGCTTTTCCTATCATATCACCAATATTTTTACAAATCAAGCAAATTAGGGCTTCCTATTTTGAAAAAAAGGTGTATAATACAGGTATCGTAAGTTCACTTGTCATATCGACAGTTATCCCGAACAATAAATGAACAGGAGTCATCAGATGAGAGAAAAATATGAGAGTCTTTCGGTTGTAGTGTTAAAAGATCTTGCGAGAGCGCGCGGTTTAAAAGGCGTCTCCGCGATGAAAAAGAATGATTTGGTAGAATTGATGTTAAAAGAAGACGAGCGTGTGGAACAGGAAAAACGACAGCAGACAACGCAGGAGTCTGACGGTGCAGGCGATGCGGGAACACTCGGTACAGCGGATCGTGCGGAGATACAGACAGCGCAAAGGAATGCGGAGAATGACAGGGAACAGATGGAAACGCGTGAGAATACAGAAATTTCGAGGGAACGATTGGAGACGCGCGCGAATGCGGAGAATTACAGAGAGCGCGTGCAGTCGGGCCGTGCGAATGCAGAAGCGAGATTCAGTGCGGATATTTACAGAGAGCGCGCGGAAACAGTTAGAAACAGTGCGGAGACACAAAGAGAACGCGCGGAATTATCGCGCGGCAGTGCAGACGCGCAAAGAGATCGGACAGAAGTGCGAAACAGCGACCCGTACAGAGGGCGCGCCGAGCAGCGGGAGCGTCCGGAAATGCGCGGCGCGGAGACGGTAAGAGAGCGCACCGAACAGCAGCCGGCGGAACGTTACGCAAGATCGGACGAGGAATCTTTAGAGCATTTAGACAGCGGGATGACGGCCAATGGAATTTTAGAAGTGATGCCGGACGGATACGGTTTTATCCGCTGTGCAAATTATCTGCCGGGCGAGAACGACGTCTATGTGTCGCCGACGCAGATTCGCAAATTCTGCCTGAAAACAGGCGATATCATTGTGGGAAATACAAGGGTGCGCACACAGCAGGAAAAATTTGCGGCGTTATTGTATGTCACAGCCGTAAACGGCTATCAGCCGAATGTGATTCAGCGCAGAAAGAATTTTGAGGACTTAACGCCGATTTTTCCGAATGAGCGGATACGCTTAGAGCGCTCCGGCTGCAGCGTCGCCATGCGTATTGTGGACCTTGTGTCTCCCATCGGAAAAGGGCAGAGAGGGATGATTGTCTCGCAGCCGAAAGCCGGAAAGACAACATTGTTGAAAGAAATCGCAAAATCCGTAACGACAGGAAATCCGGATATGCACCTGATTATACTGTTAATCGACGAGCGTCCGGAGGAAGTAACCGATATCAAAGAAGCGATTGAAGGAAAAAATGTGGAGGTGATCTATTCCACCTTTGACGAGCTTCCGGAGCATCACAAGCGTGTATCCGAGATGGTGATTGAGCGCGCAAAACGTCTTGTCGAGCACGGCAGAGACGTTATGATTTTGCTTGACAGTATCACAAGGCTTGCAAGGGCCTACAATTTAATTGTGCCGCCAAGCGGACGTACCTTATCCGGCGGTCTTGACCCGGCGGCGCTGCATATGCCCAAACGCTTTTTCGGCGCGGCGCGCAAAATGAGAGAGGGCGGCAGTCTTACGATTTTAGCGACTGCGCTTGTCGACACCGGAAGCAAAATGGACGATGTTGTATTTGAGGAATTTAAGGGCACCGGAAATATGGAGCTTGTGCTTGACCGTAAACTCTCCGAGAAGCGCGTCTTCCCTGCAATTGATATCGTAAAGTCCGGCACCAGACGCGAGGATCTGCTCTTAAATGCAGAGGAGAGGGAGGCGGTAGATATTATGCGCAAGGCAATCAACGGGATGCGCACGGATGATGCGGTAGAAAATATTTTAAATATGTTTGCGCGGACAAGGACAAACCGCGAGTACATCGGAATGGTAAAGAAAAATCGGATACTATAGCAGATTTCAGTTACGCCGCAGAAATATTATGTTTTTGCGGCGTGGAATTTTATATAGAAAGGCTTTTCAAATGGAAATCCTGAAACCATGTATTTGATATTATTACGTATTTAGGTTGCCTGGTCTGACAAAGAGCGATATGATATTTCTATGAAATGGAAGCAATTAAACCGCAAATCCTGCTTTCCTGCCAGGACAGTATCGAGGCGGTCAATTTAAGGAGGCAATGGTAAGAGAGGTGAGAGGAATGGCAGAAAAAAGAAAAAAGCGTAACGTACAGACGCTGTTTTTTGGCGCGGTTCCCAAATTCGGCTGGGGCGCTTTCTGCAATATAGACAAAAAAGCGGTATTTAAAGTTCCGGCAAAGTATAAATCCAAATACGCAAAAAAACTGAACAAACAGACGGGTTATCTGAAAAAAACAATGCGTATTAAGACGATATAAAATGTGCGTAAAACCCCTTGCATTTCCAAAGCAGGTGTGCTATTATAAATAAGCTGTTATTTTGGCAGGAAAATTCCGATCTCTGCAAAAAGTGCCATATACGGATCGGGTATACGGGTACAAGGGTTCGGCAGGGTACTTAGAAAAACGATAAGAATATGAAGAGGTGATAATTATGAAGAAAGAGATCCATCCGGATTACTATCAGGCAACAGTGACCTGTAACTGCGGTAATACATTTGTAACGGGTTCCACAAAGCAGGATATCCACGTTGAAATCTGCTCAAAGTGCCATCCGTTTTATACAGGCCAGCAGAAAGCAGCTCAGGCACGCGGACGTATTGATAAATTCAATCGCAAATACGGAATCAAGTAAACGGACATGTCTGCTAGTCAGATGTTTTTATACACGAAAGTCGGTTGCGGCATAACCGTAGGTTATGCCGTGATCGGCTTTTGTGTTATGTCACAGTAAAAAGAAAGATATTTGGTGCATATGAAATATTCGGGAATCGGCGGTCAGGCGGTTATGGAGGGCGTAATGATGAAAAATCAAAACAGGTACGCCGTAGCAGTGAGAAAGTCTGACGGGGAAATCATAGTAGAAAAATCGCAGTATGGAAGCGGAAACGGAAAAAAGAAAATAAAGAAGCTGCCCGTTGTGCGCGGCGTATTTAACTTTGTGGAATCGCTTGTGCTTGGAATGAAAACGCTGAATTATTCCGCTTCTTTTTTTGAGGAAGAGGAAAAAGAGAATGTAAACACAAAAAAAGAAAATATAGAAAAAGAAAAAATAAAAAAAGAAAATACAGAAACGGATGACAAAGAGGAAGAGATCACTGAACAGGAGAGGCGGCAGATAGCGCAAAAGGAAAAAAAGAAAGAAGATTTTTTGATGGGCGTTACGGTTGCAGTCGCAATTGTGCTTGCAGTCGGAATCTTTTTGGTTCTGCCCTACTACATCTCGTTGTTTTTTCAGCAGTTTATAGATTCCACTGTTGCAGCTGCGCTGCTTGAGGGGCTGATACGTCTTTTGATCTTTGTCGGATATGTCGGCGGTATTTCGCTGATGCCGGAGATCAGACGCGTGTATATGTATCATGGGGCCGAGCATAAATGTATCAATTGTATTGAGAACGGAATGGAACTAAACGTAGAAAATGTCAGAAAGAGTTCAAGGCTGCACAAGCGGTGCGGAACCAGTTTTCTGCTGATTGTGATGCTGATCAGTATTCTCTTTTTCATGGTGATACAGGTCAGATCCGTGATCTTTCGTCTGTTGCTGCGTCTGATTTTAATTCCTGTGATTGCCGGGGTTTCTTATGAATTTATCCGCCTTGCCGGGCGCAGCGATAATTTTTTTGTCAATCTATTAAGCAAGCCGGGACTTCTTCTTCAGAAATTGACGACAAGAGAACCGGAGGATGCAATGATAGAGGTGGGAATCGCCTCTGTGGAGGCTGTTTTTGACTGGAGAGCATATCTGGAAGAGATGCGGAAGGAAGCAGTATGACATATCAGGAAATGTTAAATATGGGAGAAAAAATCCTTTTAGAAGAGCAGATTGCCGAAGCGCGTATCGATGCGTGGCGTCTTCTTGAGATGATATGCAAAATAGACCGGAATTTCTATTATCTGCATATGGATGACGACGCCACAGAGGAACAGTTAAGCGGCTATCAGATTGCGTTAAAAAAGCGTGCAGAACATGTCCCGCTTCAATATATTATTGGGGAAACGGAATTTATGGGGCTGCGTTTTAAGGTAAACTCCAGTGTGCTGATTCCAAGACAGGACACGGAGACTCTAGTGGAGGAAGTTTTAAAAACAGTAACGCCGGAGATGAAAGTGCTCGACCTTTGCACCGGGTCCGGCTGTATTATCATCAGTATTCTTCATTATGCGCCTGATATCATCGCGTATGCGACGGATATCTCGAAACAGGCGTTAAATGTAGCGAAAGAAAACGCGAAAATAAATGAAACAAAAGTAAACTTCGAGCGCAGCGATCTGTTTGATCATGTGGCAGGGTCTTTTGATTTGATCGTCTCAAACCCGCCGTATATTAAAAGTCTGGATATTCCGAACCTGATGCCGGAAGTCGGGCAGTTTGAACCACCGGAAGCTCTGGACGGAAAAGAAGACGGTCTTTATTTTTACCGAAAGATCATTGCGGAGTGCGGCAGTCATTTAAATCCCGGCGGCAGCATCTTTTTTGAGATCGGCGCGGACCAGGGCGGGGCGGTATCCAAAATGCTGCAGGAAGCCGGATTTTCGGACGTCCGCGTGATCAGGGATTTGTCGCAGAATGATCGGGTGGCGACAGGAAAATGGCATGTTTGTACATAACGTTTTTTGTGCGGCGGCAATGAGTTTGCCGGGACAGAGAAAGGGAGAGAAATGTTTGACAGATTAGAAGATTTATTAATCCGATTTGAAGAATTAATGAGTGAGCTGAGCGAGCCGGATGTGGCGAACGATCCGGCACATTTTCGAAAGCTAATGAAAGAGCAGAGCGATCTGACGCCAATTGTGGAGGCCTACAGGGAATATAAACAGTGTAATCAGAACATAGAGGATTCGCTTGCCATGTTAGAGGAAGAATCGGACGAAGAGATGCGCGAGATGGCAAAAGAGGAATTAAACGATGCGAAAAGCAGGGTAGAGGAGCTTACAACACAGTTAAAAATTCTTCTTTTGCCAAAAGATCCGAATGACGATAAGAATGTAATCGTTGAGATACGTGCCGGAGCAGGCGGGGATGAGGCAGCGCTTTTTGCCGCTGAAATCTATCGTATGTACCAGCACTACGCCGAGGGCAGGAACTGGAAGTCGGAGTTAATGGAAGTGGATGAGACAGGAATCGGCGGGATGAAGAGCGTTACGTTTATGCTTACAGGAGCGGGCGCTTATTCTGTGATGAAATATGAATCCGGCGTGCATCGTGTGCAGCGTGTGCCGGAAACAGAGTCGGGCGGACGAATCCACACTTCCACAATCAGTGTCGCAGTGATGCCGGAGGCCGAGGAGGTAGAAGTCGAGATTGACGAGAAAGATATCCGCATTGACGTCATGCGTGCGTCCGGAAACGGCGGACAGTGCGTCAATACGACAGATTCCGCGGTGCGTCTGACGCATTATCCGACAGGGATTGTCGTATACAGCCAGACGGAAAAATCGCAGCTTCAAAATAAGGCGAAAGCATTTGCGCTGCTGCGTGCAAAACTCTATGATATGGAGTGCCAGAAAGCGCACGACGCGGAAGCGCAGGCGAGGAGGAGCCAGATCGGTACAGGAGACCGTTCCGAAAAAATCAGAACCTACAATTTTCCGCAGGGCCGTGTGACGGACCACAGGATTAATCTGACACTGTACAAGCTTGACCGGGTGATGAATGGCGATATACAGGAGATTATTGACGCGTGTATTGCGGCGGACCAGGCGGCGAAGCTTGTGAAGATGAACCAGAATCAGGCGTGACGTTCCCTTGTGGCAAGCCGTTTATGTATTAGGATGGTACATGCGCATTTTATTTGAATATGTTGAGACAAAACGGCGCGGAGCGGTGCATTAGCACCGCTCCGGTTCCGGATATTCCACTCCGAACGTATCAACCGTCACGCTTTCCATCACCTGATTTTCAAGAGGCCTGTCCGCATAATCAGTCGCTGTTTCAGCAATCTTATTCACCAAATCCAACCCTTCGGTTACTTTCCCAAACGCCGCATACTGGCCGTCTAAATGCGGGCTGGTCTTGTGCATAATAAAAAACTGTGAACCTGCGGAATCGGGATGAGCCGCTCTTGCCATGGACAATACGCCTGCAGTGTGTTTTAAATCATTTGTAAAACCGTTTTGTGCAAATTCGCCTTTGATGCCGTATCCTGGTCCGCCCATTCCGTTGCCGTCCGGGCAGCCGCCCTGAATCATAAAGCCTTTGATGACGCGGTGAAAAATCAGTCCGTCGTAAAATTTCTTCTGAATCAGGCTGATGAAATTTTTTACGGTGTTGGGGGCGATTTCGGGATAGAGTTCCGCTTTGATCGCGCCGCCGTCTTTGAGTGTAATTGTTACAACCGGGTTTGTCATATATTCCTCTTTTCCGGATTCCGGAAAATTTTTTGATACCGGAGATCCTGTTTTTCTATATTCTAACGGAAAACGGCACGATAGTAAAGACAAATTAAGGTCGAATCGTCTGAAAAATGATAAGAGCGGCAGGGGCGTGCATCGTTATCACAAGATTGACAAAGAACAACCGCCGTGCTATCGTGGTACTGATTTGAACAGAAACAAAAAGGCGGTATGCGGTAACGATGGGAGAGTACGGGAAACTAAAATATATTCTGGCAGTCGGGCTGCCAAAGTCACAGGAGCGGCTTTTGGAGCAGAATTTTTCGGATAAGGAGAATGCATTCCGCACCTTTGAGGTCTTACCGGATACATGCCTGTATCTATACGGATATTTTGACAGTGAGGTTAGCGGGGCAAAAATAATAAAAAAGCCGGCGGAATCATTCCCGGATGATTTTTTACAGTATCCGCCGCAGGAAACGCTGATTGTCACAGCCGAGTCATGCTGTCTGGAACTTGCAAACACATATGATATCGCGGCCGTCGCCTATCTTGAACCGGGGCGAAACGCTTTTTTTGGTGAAGACGGGAAAGCGCTGAGTGCTGATCTGTATGCGGAGGGGTTTGATGAAATTGGTCCGGTTTATCTGGAACGCATCTATGCCAGACATCATCGTCTGCCCTGGAAGATTTTAGAGACGAAGCGCTGCATCGTGCAGGAATTTTCAATGGAATGGCTGCCCGATCTTTTTTCGCTGTATGCGGGCGAGGGTATGACGGATTATATTGAGCCGCTCTATGAATATGAGAAAGAGAAAGAATACCAGAGAGCGTATATTGAAAATATGTACTGTTTTTACGGGTTTGGCATGTGGATTGTCAGGCAAAAAGATACCGGAAAGCTGATTGGACGAGCCGGATTGGAGTGCAGAGAAGACTTGGACGGGGAGATGGAACTGGGTTATGCCATCGGCGTCCCCTGGCAGAACCAGGGATATGCAGCGGAGGTGTGTACAGAGATTTTATCGTATGCGAAAGAGGAACTCGGGGTTTCGCATATTTGCTGCGTCATTGAACCGGGAAATGAGCGATCGGTCCGACTTGCGCAAAAGCTCGGTTTTGTATTGGAAAAAGAGCTTGTGCTGGATCAGAGAGTTATGTTAAAATACGAAAAAAAATTGTGAGGGCTTATGTACGAAGTTATTTTATTTGATCTGGACGGTACATTGACCGATCCGGGAGAGGGAATTACCAATTCCGTATGTTATGCGCTGAAGAAATTTGGAATTGAAGCGCCGGACAGGCGGCAGTTATATCGGTTTATCGGTCCGCCTCTTTGCGAATCTTTTGAAAAATATTACGGATTTTCCAGCGGGCAGGCACGGGAAGCAGTCGCATATTACCGCGAATATTATGCCGAAAAGGGTATCTTTGAAAATATGGTATATGACGGCATTGCGCAGATGCTGACAGAGCTTCGCAATGCAAAAAGACGCCTGGCGCTTGCGACTTCCAAACCGGAGGCGTATGCAAAACAGATACTGAATCATTATGCGCTGGATTCTTATTTTGAAGTGACGGCCGGAGCGAAGATGGACGGGACGAGGACAAAAAAGGATGAAGTAATCTTATATGCGCTGGAATCGCTGCATGTGACAGACCGTTCTTCTGTGATTATGGTTGGCGACCGAGAGCACGATATCTGGGGTGCGAAAAAAACGGGTATCGATTCTCTTGGCGTGCTGTTTGGATATGGAAGCAAGGAGGAGCTAAAACAGGCCAAAGCGGATTATATTGCAAAGAATGTGCAGGACATCGCGAAGATTCTGTTAAATACAGCGGACGAGGGGAAAAAAGTTGACGGAACTGGAACAGTATTATAACAAATTTAACGAGGAGAAACGCCTGGATTCGAGGCACGGGCAGGTTGAATTTCTCACTTCGATGGAATATATTCACCGCTATCTGAATCGGCTCGGCCCAAAAGAGCAGATAAAAATTATAGATATTGGGGCCGGTACGGGCCGCTACAGCATACCTCTCGCCAACGAGGGCTATGACGTAACGGCGGTAGAACTGGTAAGGCATAACCTTGGGCGTTTAAAAGCAAAGGGAAGCAGCGTAAAAGCAAGGCAGGGCAACGCGTTAAATTTGTCCAAATTTTTGGACGAGCAATTTGATCTTACGCTGTTGTTTGGACCGCTGTATCATTTATTTACATTCGAGGACAAACGAAAAGCGCTTGCGGAAGCAAAGCGCGTCACAAAGACCGGAGGCGCGATATTTGCCGCGTACTGTATGAATGAGTATGCGGTTCTTACCTATGCTTTTCGGGAAAAAAATCTGGCGCGCTGCAACAGCGAGGGACGGCTTACAAAAGATTTTCACTGTGTCAGCCGGCCGAAAGATTTGTACGATTATGTAAGGCTGGAGGACATCCACAGATTAAGCGACGACGTCGGATTAAAAAGAGAAAAAACAATCTCCGCGGACGGGCCTGCGAATTATATGAGGCAGACCCTGCGAAAGATGGATGACGAGATGTTCGAATCGTTTCTGTCTTATCACCTTGCAACCTGCGAAAGGCCGGAACTGTTGGGCGCAGGCGCGCACACGGTAGATATTCTGATCAAATAAAATCAAAATGTTTTAAGGCAAGATAAATGCCGTCTCTGCTGGCCCGCTCGGTGACATATGATACCTTCTGAAGCAGAGAGGGCGGCGCCGCGTTTCCCATGCCGATACTGTTTGTCAGGTAAGAAAGCATCGGCAGATCATTGTTGCTGTCTCCAAACGCATAAGCGTTTTCTTTTGCAATTCCGTAGTAATCAAGGACCATCTGAAGCCCGGTTGCTTTTGAGCATCCGTAGGGGATAAATTCACGAAACGTTCCGTTTCTGTCGATGCACTGAAACCATTTGTCGCTGACTCTGCGAAATTGTTTCAGCTGGTTTTGCTCGTGGAACCAGATGACAAATTTATCACAGGTGAAATCCGAACGTTCGAAATCCATCGGCATATCGTAGCCGCGCGCGACAAACTCATGGTACTGCCGGATGGCCTGCAGATGATGGAGCGGTCTTGTCAGATCAAAACACACATAGTTTTTCGATTCAAACAAAAGATCCACATCAGCTGCCTTTCCGATATTCAGGATCTGCATCGTTACCTCATGCGTCTGTTCCAGATAAAAGATACTTTTTCCGTCACAGTAAACGTTTGTACCGCAGCCGCAGACATAACCGTCAAATCCGACGTCGCGGAAGCGCTGTTCAATATTCTGATAACAGCGTCCCGTATTTAAAAACATCAGATGCCCGTTTTCCCTTGCTTTGCGTATGGCAAGAACCGCGCTCTCCGGTACAGAGCCGTCTGTTTCAGACGTAAGCGTATTGTCAATATCAAAAAATGCTATTTTTCGCATCAGTCTTTTCTCCGTTTCGTATCGGCCAGCTGTGCGGCCTGAACGTCATCAAAGGCGGAATACATCGGCGTTTCTTTGGAACCGTGGAAAGTACGCGCCATATAGTTTTTCGTGATTTTTGCAACGGTGCCGCTCAGAGCCAGAACGCCGATCAGGTTCGGTATCATCATAAGACCGTTAAAGGTATCAGACAAATTCCATGCAAGTTCCAGATTCATAGTGGCGCCAAAGAAGATCATAATTACGAACACAATCTTATAGAAGATCGTGGCTTTTGTTCCAAACAGGTATTCAAACGCCTTGCTTCCGTAATGGCTCCATCCAAGTGTAGTGGAGTAGGCAAAGAGCAGGATTGAGACGGCGATAAACATGGGGCCGATCGGGCCGAACATATTTCCGAACGCCTCGCCAACGAGCGTTGAATTTTCAGCCGTGCTGATCATGGTACCGTTCTCTAAATTCACGGCGCCGGAAGTGAGGATAATCAACGATGTCATCGTACATACGACGATGGTATCCATAAATACCTCAAAAACGCCCCACATGCCCTGCTGAACCGGCTCTTTTACATTGGAATTGGAGTGAACCATAACGGAGGAGCCAAGACCCGCCTCGTTAGAAAACGCACCGCGTTTAAAGCCCAGCGTAAGCGCCGTTTTAATGCCGTATCCGACGATTCCGCCGCCGACTGCCTGAAAGCCGAACGCGCCTCTAAAGATAGCGGCAAATGCTGCGGGTACGGCTGCGATATGTCCGAAAATAATGACAAATCCGCCGATTATGTAGAGCACGACCATGGTCGGCACCAGTTTTTCGGTAACGGCGGCAACACGCTTTAATCCGCCTAAAATGACAAGTGCGCTTAAGAGCACAAGTCCGATTCCGGTGATCCAGTTGGGAATATGGAAAGCTGCGTTCATATTTCCTGCGATTGAGTTGACCTGGCTCATATTCCCGATGCCAAATGATGCAAGAATGCAAAAACAGCTGAACAGTACGGCAAGCGCCGCGCCGATCTTTTTACAGCCCCGTTTTGCGCCAAGTCCGTCGCGCAGGTAGTACATCGCCCCGCCGCTCCACTCGCCGAGTGAATTTTTGCGTCGATAGAAGATACCGAGGACATTCTCGGAGTAGTTTGTCATCATACCGAAAAATGCCATCACCCACATCCAAAAGACGGCGCCCGGCCCTCCGCTTATAATTGCGCCGGCCACGCCGACAATATTGCCGGTTCCGACTGTTGCGGCAAGCGCCGTACAAAGACTCTGAAACTGGCTGATGCTTCGATCCTGTTTTCCCGTGTGAGCAGTGATATGGCGGTTGGAAAAAATCGCGCCGATTGTTTGTTTCATCCAGTGTTTAAAATGGCCGATCTGGAAAAACTTTGTGCGCGTTGTCATCAGAAATCCTGCGATAAACAGAAGGCAGAGCCCGACCGGGCCCCAGACAATGCCGTTGATAAAACCGTTTACATTGGTAATCAGATCAATCATAACTATCCTCTCCTCAAAATGAAAATTAAAATGTTTTGTCGCAAAGGTGCACAAATATGTGCATATTCTAGCATAATTTGCCGTCTCCGGCAACAATTTTTTGAATTTACAGGACGTCTCAGTTGACATTTACAGGATGCCTTATTATAATAAAGGTAAAAAAAGCAGGGTGAAAGGCGGTAGTCCGGATGAATTATTCTGCGGTGAAATATTGTGATATTGCGAACGGAATCGGTGTCCGAACCGTACTGTTTGTCTCCGGATGCAGAAACCACTGCAAGGGTTGTTTTCAGCCGGAGACGTGGGCCTTTTCTTACGGGGAACCGTTTACAAAAGAAGTGGAGGATGCTCTGATTGCATCTTTACAGCCGGACTATATCAGAGGGATTACGCTTCTGGGCGGCGATCCGTTTGAGCCGGAGAATCAGGCTGCGCTTCTTCCGTTTGTCAGGAGAGTGCGCGCGCAGTGTCCGGGCAAAGACATCTGGGCGTACACAGGCTATCTGCTGGATCAGGATCTTGTGGCAGGCGGCAGGCGCTATACAGAAGATACCGAAGAATTTTTGTCTTATCTGGATGTGCTGGTGGATGGCCCCTATATAGAAGATATGCACTCTGTCGCGCTAAAATTCAAAGGTTCGGGAAACCAGCGCGTGATAGATCTGAAACAATACAGAGATTACGGCGTGATTGCAGACTTATTTGATGAGCGGCAAAAGGAGGAGTAAGCATGAAATTTTCATGGAAAACGGCAGCGGCTATGCTTTGTTATCTGCTTGGCATACTCGGATGGTGTTATGTAGGCGCCTATATGATTCTGACAAAACCGGTCAGAGGATTGTTTGACGCTTTTTTTGCGGGAGAATTTACGGTTGGCACGATTTTGCTGGCGTTGATTGAAATGTTTCTCTATCTGTCGCTTGCCGGCGCTGTCTGGTGTATTGGGTATATGGGCAGCGACTATTTTAAAACATGGGAAAAAGAGAAGAGAAGTTCCGAATGAATACGGCGATACTGTCATAGATTTAAGAAAAGGGATACAAAGAGGGGAACGGACATATGAAAGTTATCTTAGTAAACGGCAGTCCGAGATCGAACGGATGTACTTACACCGCGCTTTGCGAGGTAGAGGGCGCGCTGCGCCAAAGCGGCATAGAGACAGAAATTTTTCAGGTGGGCAGTCAGCCGGTGGCCGGCTGCATCGGCTGCGGCGCATGTCTTTCGAGTGGCAGATGTTTTGTGGATGATACCGTAAATGCATTTGTGGAAAAGGCAAAGGGGGCGGACGGATTTGTGTTTGGTACGCCCGTGCATTATGCGTCTGCGTCAGGCGCAGCAACGTCGTTTTTGGATCGCGCTTTTTACGGTAAGAGCAGTCTATATGTGGGGAAACCGGGCGCGGCAGTCGTCAGCTGCAGAAGGGGAGGCGCGTCGGCTGCATTTGATCAGATGAATAAGTATTTTACGATAAACCATATGCCGGTTGTCTCGTCGCAGTACTGGAACCAGGTGCACGGAAATACCCCGGAGGAAGTGAAAAAAGACGCCGAGGGGATGCAGACAATGCGCGCGCTCGGGAATAATATGGCATGGCTGTTAAAATGTATCGATGCCGGAAAAAAGCAGGGGATTGTATTTCCGGATCGTGAGCCGGCAGTGAAAACGAATTTTATCCGATAAAAGGCGATACAGAGGATATGATGATAGAAGATTATTTGAACGAGATAAAAAACAAAAGAGATGTGCGCGCCAATTTAAGCCGTATGCGCGCTGCGTTAAAACAGTGCGAACAAGAACAGCGGGCCGGCCTGTTAAAAGAGGCGCAGCTGTTTTTTGCGCTACTTTGTGACAGCGATCCGAAAGTGCGCAAAAATACGGCTCTGCTGCTGGGCGACCTGTCGCTGCAGCAGGCGGCAGAGCCATTGTTTACAGCGTACCGGGACGAGACAGTACGTTTTGTAAAGAGCGCGTATCTTAAGGCAATGCAGAATCTGGATATGTCGGCCTACCGAAAAGAACTGGAAAGATCATTTGCCGCGCTGCAGAAAGAAGTTCCGCAAGAGGACGAGAAAAAACATACCGCCGAGGAATTAAACGAGCTCAGGCGTCTTGTTGACGACGCCGGAGCCGGTTTTTTGCATACATTTACGGATTTTTCAGATACCGGAAAAATACTGCTTACCGCAAATAAAGAGCAGCGGGAAGTTGTTTTGGACGAAATCAGCGAATTGCCCGTAACCGTAAAAAGAAAAGCAAGACTTCACCCGCTGGGCGTGTTGGTTCAGACAAATAGTGTGATGCCGTTTGCAAGGCTTAGGACGTATCGCGAGCTTTTATTCCCGCTGCCGGTCAGCAGTCCGCTTGCAGACGAACCGAAAGAGGCTGCAAAGGAGGTCTGGGAAGCAGGAATATTAGAACTTTTAAATGGTCTGCATACGCCGGATGGGCCGTATTATTTCAGACTTGATTTAAAGAGCCGTCTTATGGGCGGCGACGCTGCAAGATTTACGAAAAAATTCTGCCTGGAGCTGCAGATGCTCTCCGGGGGATCGCTGTTTAATGCCCCGGATCACTATGAAGTACAGATACGGCTGGCGGAGCGAAAAGAGGGCGGTTTTGTACCGTTTTTAAAATTGTCTGCAATACCTGTGAAGCGTTTTGCATACCGAAAGCATGCGGTGTCAGCTTCCATTCACCCCGCGCTTGCGGCCATGCTGGTGCGCCTTTGCGGGCCTTACCTGAAAGAAAATGCAAGAGTACTTGATCCGTTCTGCGGAGTCGGCACAATGTTAATTGAGCGGGATATCTATAAACCGGCAGGTGAACTGTACGGAACGGATATTTTTGGAGACGCCGTTTTATTCGGCAGAGAAAATGCAGCCGCGGCCGGAGAACTGGTTCATCTGATACATAGGGATTATTTTGATTTCAAACATTCAGAACCATTCGATGAGATCATCACAAATATGCCGGTTCGCATTCAAAAATCAAAAGAAGAAACGGACAAATTTTACGAAAATTTTTTCCGAAAATCAAAAGAGGTTCTCACCAGCGGTGGGATTTTGATCTTATATTCCAATGAATGCGGTTTTATCAAAAAACAGATGCGCTTACAGGGCGGCTTTAAGCTGCTGCAGGAGTTTGTGATACGCGAAAAGGAACAATTTCATCTGTTTATTTTAGAAACAGGAAAACAGAGGTAGCGAAATGGCATTTTCAATTCGGAGAAATATAGAGAAAAAATCAAAGGAAGAGGCGAACCTTTTAGACGCATCACTGATGCAAAGCCTGCAGGATCGGTTTTGTGACGCAAATAACGTTTATCTTGCATGTTTAAGCAAAAAGAGCGGCGTTATCACAAAAGCGTACGGTTCCAGGGAGGAACTTGGCTATCTGCATGAAAAAATCAGTATGGACATGCATGTTTCCATGTTGAGCAGGCTGATGGATTCTACAATTGACAATGTGATTGAGGAGGATTGCGGCTGCAGCAGAATTAAAATGTGCGGTGTTGCGATACGTGTCAGCGGCGAGATCGCCGCGATCTGGATTGTAACCGGCGTGATGGAGCAGGAGGGCGGCAGAGATCGCAAAGAGGATGTGCCAGCCTGTATTATGCAGACTTCCGCCGAGCGTTTTTATAAGTCTCTCGAGTTTTTGGAGACGCTTTCCAAGCAGATGTTTGCGGTAAAGATGGAGGAGCTGATCGCACAGGAGGCATTTTTAAAAAGCCGGAAAGCCCAGGTACAGATGGAGCTTGAGCTGCGACGCAATGAGACAATGACTTGCGTTGTAAAAATGCTTGAATCCGAAGACGAATTTGAAAAAATTGTAAACAATATCTTAAAAGAAGTCTGTGATTATATGGATATTTCTTCCGGCGTACTTTTGCGTGAAAGCAAAGAGGACGGCATGATTGAAATGGTATGTGAATATCTGATGCCGGACGCACTCTCTTCCATGGAACAGGTACGAAAGTTTCGAAGAACGGATCTGCCGTTTTTTAACGGCCAGCCCTATATGATATCCTCCAATTCCATTATGCCGGTTGGGTTTGAGGAGTTTTTTGAGAAAGCGCATGTAAAAGCCGCGATCTATCTGCCGATTGATGCAGGCGGCGAGACGGGGATGTATCTTTGTTTCAGTGAAAAGAACAGGGCGCGTATCTGGGACGTCAATGATATCAAATTTGTCAATGATGTCAAGCGCATTATCCAGAGTATTTTAAACAAGCGTATTGCGAAAGAGTCTCTTACGACATCTTACGAGTCGCTCGAGACAATCCTTGAAAATGTCGGATGCGGCATTTTTGTAAAGGATATGGAGAAAAGCAGTATCCTGTATACAAATCAGAGGTTTCAGGATTCGTTTCGGAAAAGTTTAAAGACCGGCGTGCTTGAGCAGCGTATGCTGGAGAGCGCAGGAGATTGCGTGGAGGGGTATTTTTCGGAGATCTACTCGGAGGAGGACGAACGCTGGTTTGATTTTCACGAGACAACGGTTCACTGGGTGGACGGCCGGCAGGTACTGTTGTCTACGATCTATGATATTACCGACAAAAAACTGTATCAGAAGAAAATTGAGAGACAGGCAAACAACGACTTCCTCACAGGCCTTTATAATCGTATGCGTTGTGAGCAGGATCTGGAGCACTATATCAATATCACGGAGCAGAACGGCGGCGAGGGAGCGCTGTTATATATTGACCTGGATGATTTTAAACATATCAACGACGGTCTTGGACATCAGTACGGCGATGTTCTGCTGAAGACGATATCAAACAGTTTAAAAAGCATCGAGGGTGTGGATGACAACTGTTACCGTATGGGCGGGGACGAGTTTATTATTATTGTGCCGCATCAGAATTATGCCATGTTACAGCAGATTCTGGAGGAGATCCAGCGTCTTTTTGCAAGACCCTGGATTTTGAAAGGAACCGACTATTACTGTACGATGAGTATGGGCGTTGTACGCTTTCCAACCGACGGAAGTACGGTGGAGGATCTGATTAAGAAAGCTGATGTTGCGCTTTATGCGGCAAAATGTTCGGGGAAGAACCATATTGAGTTTTATAACGACAAGAAAGAGACGTCTTCGTTTAAACGCCTTGACCTGGAAAAGAATATGCGCAATGCGACAAAAAATGCATTTTCGGAGTTTGAAGTGTATTACCAGCCGGTGGTCGATGTCACAAAGCCAGGCAATCCCTGTATCGGCGCCGAGGCGCTGATTCGGTGGAATTCAAATGAGCTTGGATTTATATCGCCGGGCGAATTTATTCCGCTTGCCGAGTATCTGGGGCTGATCAATCCGATCGGTGATTTTGTCCTGAAAGAGGCGTGTAAGCGCTGCAAATACTGGAATGACACCGGGCATGATTACAAAGTGAACGTTAATCTTTCTGTCGTACAGCTGCTGCAGAAAGATATTGTGGAAAAGATCAGGGCGGCGATAGAGGAAACCGGGATTGAGCCGAAAAACTTAAATCTGGAAGTGACCGAGAGCCTTGCAGTCAATGATATGACGCGCATGAAGCAGATTTTGTCTGAGATAAAAAGCCTGGGCGTTAAGGTTGCGCTTGATGATTTCGGAACAGGCTATTCCTCGCTAAATCATATCAGGGAGATGCCGATTGATATTATTAAGATAGACCGCTGCTTTATTATTGATATCGGAAAAGATGAGTTTTCCGATGCATTTGTTCGCATGGTGGCGGAGCTGGCGAACGCCATACAGGTAAAAGTCTGTGTGGAAGGAGTCGAGACAAAGGAACAGCTGGATGCGCTGCTTTTGACGAAGATTCAGTTAATTCAGGGCTATTATTTCGGGAAGCCAATGCACATCGAGGAGTTTGAAAAAAAATATTTGTAAAAAAAAGGAAAAATTTAAAAAACCTATTGACATTTAAAAAAATATTTGATATATTTTATAAGTCGTCACGAAGAATAAGTGATATGCGGAAGTGTCGGAACTGGCAGACGAGCAAGACTAAGGATCTTGTGATAGCAATATCGTGTGGGTTCAAGTCCCATCTTCCGCATTCAGTAAAATTTTTCGTTGAGATATGCAGAAGTGGCGGAATTGGCAGACGCGCAGGCTTCAGGTGCCTGTGGTAGCAATATCGTGTGGGTTCAAGTCCCATCTTCTGCATTCCTTTCTGATTTTAATAGTATGGGAATGATAGTTTCTGTAGAGATGGCAGTATCCTGTGGGATATTGCTATTTTATTTTTTCACCCTGATCGGGATTATGGAACGATCCGGAACAGAGATGATTTCCATTGACAGCGGTCGCTTAAAACAGCGGCTGCATTTTTTTGTAAAGAAAAAAAGGAAAATCATTTAATTCGTCGAATATTAATAGTATAGAGTGTTTGCAGAGAGCAGTTACACAGGGAGATAACAGATGACGATACGGGAAGAGATCGAAAAAATGGAACAGGAAAATTTAAGCCCGTTCGCAGCGTTAAGCGCACAGTCGAAAGGGCGCGACCGGAAAGAAGAGCAGTGCGATATACGCCCTGTCTTTCAACGCGACCGCGATCGTATTCTGCACAGCAAGGCATTTCGGCGTCTGCGAAATAAAACACAGGTTTTTCTGACGCCAAAGGGCGACCATTACAGGACAAGAATGTCGCATACGCTGGAGGTATCCCAGAATGCGAGAACAATTGCAAAGGCGCTGCGGTTGAATGAGGATCTGGTGGAGGCGATCGCACTTGGACATGATCTCGGACATACGCCGTTTGGCCATGCTGGAGAGCATGTGTTAGACGAGCTGTGCAGAGAGGGGTTTCATCACAACGAGCAGAGTGTGCGCATTGTAGAAAAATTAGAGCATGACGGACAGGGGCTTAATCTGACCTGGGAAGTCAGGGATGGGATTTTAAATCATCAGACCAGCCTGATGCCGCATACACTGGAGGGACGCATCGTGCGATTTGCGGATAAAATCGCGTATATTAACCATGATATTGACGACGCAATCCGCGCGCGGATCTTAAGGGATGAAGATATTCCCAAGAAATTCAAGGAGACTCTGGGGTATACGACGCGCCAGCGCATCAATACGTTGATACATAATATCATTATGAACAGCAGAGGGAAAGAGGATATTTTAATGTCAAATGAGGTAAAAGCTTCTTTTTTTGAACTGCGGCAGTTTATGTTTGAACATGTGTACCAGAACCCAAAGGCGAAACGGGAAGAGGGAAAGGCGCAGGCAATGATAAAACAGCTTTTTTGCTTTTATATGGATAATATTGAATTATTACCGGAAAAATATCTTAAGATGCTTGACGGTGGGGAAACCAGAGAGCGTATTGTCAGCGATTATATTTCCGGTATGACAGACCAGTATGCCATTGCGCGTTTTCAGGAGTATTTTTTGCCGAATGCATGGCAGGTGGCGGGCTGTTAGAAAGGAGTATAGCAGATGCCGTATTATCCGGACGATATCGTAGAGGAAGTGCGTGCCGGAAATGATATTATAGATATCATTTCCGGCTATGTGCGCCTTACGAGAAAAGGAAATTCTTATTTTGGGCTTTGCCCGTTCCACAGTGAGAAATCGCCGTCTTTTTCCGTTGTCCCGGGAAAACAGATGTATTACTGTTTCGGGTGCGGGGCAGGCGGAAATGTGTTCACTTTTTTAATGCAATATGAAAATTTTACGTTTGCGGAAGCGGTCGAAACGTTAGCCACACGCGCGAACATTACGCTGCCAAAGAGCGGGTATGGGGCGGCGCAGAAAGCTATGGATGACAGAAAGACAAAGCTTCTGGCAGTGCAGAAAGACGCCGCAAAATATTATTATATGCTGCTGCGCAGCGAACGCGGGAAACGGGCGATTGACTATTTTAAAGGAAGGCGTCTTACGGAGGAGACAATGCGCCGGTTTGGACTGGGGTATTCCGATCAGTACAGCGGCTCTCTCTACAGTTATCTCCGGAAACTTGGCTATGAGGACGAACTCTTAAGAGATTCCGGACTGGTCAGTTTCGATGAAAAACGAGGCGGTTACGATAAATTTTGGAATCGGGCGATGTTCCCAATTATGGATATCCATGGGAAAGTGATTGGATTCGGCGGCCGCGTCATGGGTGATGCAAAGCCGAAATACTTAAATTCACCGGAGACGCCGATTTTTGATAAGAGCAGGAACCTGTATGGGTTAAATATTGCACGCAAGACGAGGAGAACGTATCTTTTGCTGTGTGAGGGATATATGGATGTGATCGCGCTTCATCAGGCGGGGTTTGACAATGCGGTCGCCTCTCTTGGGACAGCGCTCACGCCAGGTCATGCCGTACTGCTTTCCCGCTACACGAAAGAGGTCTGCCTGACGTATGACAGCGATGGAGCTGGCGTCAAGGCGGCTTTGCGGGCGATTCCGATTTTACAGGAAGCGGGTATTGCCGCAAAAATAGTAAATATGCAGCCGAGCAAAGACCCGGATGAATTTATCGGCGCGTTCGGCGCAGCTGCTTACGAAGAACGCATTTTGCAGGCGGAAAACAGTTTTTTGTTTGAGATTCGTATCTTAGAGCAGCAGTATGATTTGGATGATCCGCAGGGAAAGACCCAGTTTTACAATGAGACGGCCAGGAGGCTGTGCGCTTTTTCCGAGAAGCTTGAGCGGGACAATTATATCGAGGCAGTCGCGGCAAAATACAGAATTGCGACCGAGGATCTTAAGAAGCTGGTAAACCGCTATGGCGGTGCGATGAGCCGGGAAGGCGGATTATATGCGGCGGGAAAACCAAAAGATACGCGGTTTGGCAAAGCAGCCGCAGAACAAAAAAAAGAAGACGGGTTCAAACAGTCGCAAAAATTACTTCTGACCTGGCTGATTCAGGAGGACGGGCTGTTTTTGCGTGTCAGGAAATATATTTCGCCGGAGGATTTTACAGAAGAACTTTATCAGAAAGCGGCAAAGCTTTTGTATGAGCAGTATGACAGAAACGGTTCTTTTGCGCCGGCGCAGATTGTCAGTATGTTCGCAAAGGAAGAGGAACAGCGCGAGATTGCCGGGATGTTCCACAGCGGCTTAAAACAGCTTAAGACGCCGGAAGAAAAAGAAAAGGCGCTCTGGGACACTGTAATCCGCATAAAGGGCGGCAGCATCAGGCGGCGCTCAAAAACGATACCGCCCTCTGATTTGGACGGGATGATGAAGCTTGTGGAGGATAAGCGTCAGCTGGAGGAGTTGGAACGATTACATTAGTTTTGTATGTTTCCCGTAGAATAAGGACAAAATAGTAACGAACTATGAGAGGATGAAACGATATGGCAAAGAAAGAAGAAAATGCAAAAAAAACTGAAAATACAAAAAAACCGCATGGGGACGAGCATTCCAGAGAGGCAGCCCAGGCAAAGTTCAAGGAGCGTTTAAGCGAGATGCTGTCTCTGGCAAAAAAGAAAAAAAATATGCTCGAGTATCAGGAGATCAGTGATTTTTTTGCGGATTTGCAGTTAAATGCGGAACAGTTTGAAAAAATTTTGGATTTTCTGGAAGTGAATAATATCGATGTCTTAAGAATTACAGATGACGATACGGACGAAGATATATTGTTAGAGGTAGAGGACGAAGAAGAGATCGAGGTTGAGAAAATAGACCTCACGGTACCGGACGGCGTTTCCATTGAAGATCCGGTTCGTATGTATCTAAAAGAGATCGGAAAAGTACCGCTTTTGAGCGCAGAGGAGGAGATTGATCTTGCAAAGCGCATGGAGCTTGGCGATCAGGAGGCAAGAAAGCGTCTTGCCGAGGCCAATCTGCGTCTTGTCGTAAGTATTGCAAAGCGTTATGTCGGACGTGGTATGCTTTTTCTTGATTTAATCCAGGAGGGAAATCTTGGTCTGATCAAGGCAGTGGAAAAGTTCGATTACCGCAAAGGTTATAAATTCTCGACATATGCGACATGGTGGATACGACAGGCGATTACGCGTGCGATCGCAGACCAGGCGAGGACAATACGTATTCCGGTGCATATGGTTGAGACAATCAATAAACTGATCCGCGTCAGCAGGCAGCTTTTGCAGGAGCTGGGCAGAGAGCCTTCGCCGGAGGAGATTGCAGAGGAGATGAAAATGCCGGTTGAGCGTGTGCGGGAGATTTTAAAAATATCACAGGAACCGGTTTCACTTGAAACTCCGATCGGAGAGGAGGAGGACAGTCACCTGGGAGATTTTATTCAGGATGACAATGTGCCCATTCCTGCCGATGCGGCCGCATTTACACTTTTGCGCGAGCAGCTTGAGGAAGTGCTTGGAACGCTGACGGAACGTGAACAGAAAGTGCTGACGCTGCGTTTTGGGTTGGAGGACGGCCGCGCGCGCACACTCGAGGAGGTCGGCAAGGAATTTAACGTGACGCGTGAGCGAATCCGCCAGATTGAGGCGAAAGCGCTGCGAAAGCTGCGTCATCCGAGCCGAAGCCGTAAACTGAAAGATTATCTTGAGTAAACCGGTATGGACGGTATCATAAACTTATCAAAACGATTGCTGGCGGCCGCGTCTCTTGTGTCAGAAAACGGGACGCTGGCGGATATCGGTACGGATCATGCCTTTGTTCCCGTTTATCTGTATCAGAAAAAAAAGATATCGTCGGCAATTGCAATGGATATCGGCAGGGGGCCGCTGCTTCGCGCAAAGGAGAATATTGCGTCTGCCGGTCTGTCAGATTTTATAGAGACGCGTCTTTCTGACGGCACGGCCGCGCTGGCGGTGGGAGAAGCAGACAGTATATTGATCGCTGGCATGGGCGGAGGCGTCATGATGCATATTTTGGAGGATGGCCGCAGTGTGTTTCGCGCGGCAAAAGAAATCGTCCTCCAGCCGCAGTCTAAACTAAAGGAAGTGCGCATATATTTATCCCGTCATGGATTTGCGGTTCGAAATGAGGATATGGTCTATGAGGACGGAAAATTTTATCCGATGATGCGTATTCAGTACGATCCTTCTTTTAAGAGCGTCCAGAACGAACTGTTTTACCTGTATGGGGAGCAGCTTCTTCTTTCGCGCAACCCTGTTCTCTACCGGTATCTGCAAAAAGAAAAATCGGTGCATGAAGAGATCTTAGACCGTCTGAAACGACAGGGAAGCGGCGAGAGGATTGCAGAGAGGAAGCGTCAGATCGAGCAGATTTTATATGACAATAAATGTGCGATGCACTATTATGAGGAAACTGGTGGAAAAGAACGACAGACGGACCGGAGTCCGACGCAGAAATAACCAGGAAAATAATTGAAACAGCTGTGGGAAAGGAGCATCATACAGCATGGGGGAAGAGAAGAAAAGGGAGACGGTAACTCTTTTTATCGAGGGGGAGGAGAAAGAATATCCGATTGGTACAAGTTATCTTGCAATTGCGCGGGAATATCAGAATAATTATCCGGATGATATTGTGCTTGTGCTGCATGGAAACCGTCTGCGTGAGTTGTATAAAAAAGCGAAGACGGACGGGGAGATCAAGTTTCTTACAACAGCAGATCAGATCGGGCGCAAAGCATACCGCAGGAGTATGACGTTATTGATGCAAAAAGCAGTACATAATCTTTTGAGTGAAAAAGAGACAGTGATTGTGCGCGTAATGTACTCGATCGGTCAGGGTTATTATTGCGAGCTGGCGCAGAAAAAAGACGGGCAGTCGGCCTTTCTTTCCGTGGATGACGCGCTTGCGCAAAAAATCAAACGGGAGATGGAGCGGCTGGTCGGTCTGGATTACCCGATTGAAAAACGCAGCTTAAACACAGACGACGCGGTGCAGCTGTTTAAGAAGCTTGGGATGCCGGATAAGGAAAAATTATTCCGTTACCGCATCAGCTCCCGCGTCAATATCTATGTGATGGATCACTATAAGGATTATTATTACGGATTTATGGTTCCGTCGAGCGGTTATCTGCGCTATTTTGATATCATACCGTATCAGTCCGGATTTATGCTGCTCTTTCCGGATAAAAATCCGAGAGAAGTCGCGCCGTTTCGTCCGTCCAATAAATTGTTCCAGGCGCTCAAACGCTCCAGGGACTGGGGCAGGATGCTGGAGATTGATACGGTCGGCGCTTTAAACGACGCCATTTCGCAGGGCAGAATGCAGCAGATTGTGCTGACGCAGGAGGCTTTGTTTGAGGAGCGCATCGGACAGCTGGCAAAATCCGTTATAGAGACGGGGGGGCGCAAGTTTATTATGATTGCGGGACCTTCCTCGTCCGGTAAGACCACGTTTTCACACAGACTTTCGATACAGCTTGCGGCAAAGGGGATTAAACCGCATCCGGTTCCGCTGGACGATTATTATATTGACCGGGAGAAATGTCCGCGGGATGAGGAGGGCAAACTTGATCTCGAATGTCTGGAAGCGTTGGATGTTGAACTGTTTAACCGCGATATGAATGAACTTCTTGCGGGAGCGCGTGTGGAACTGCCGACTTTTAATTTTAAGACGGGCCGCAGGGAGTATAACGGGAAATATATGCAGCTTGGCCCGGAAGATGTGCTTGTGATCGAGGGCATACACGGATTGAACGACAGGTTATCCTATTCGCTTCCGGTGGAAAGCAAGTATAAAATATATATCAGCGCTCTGACGCAGTTAAATATTGACGAACATAATTACCTGCCGACAACGGACGGCAGGCTGATCCGTCGAATTGTGCGAGACGCGAGGACCAGGGGGACCTGCGCGAAGCGGACGATTGCAATGTGGGACTCGGTTCGAAGAGGCGAGGAGCGCTATATTTTTCCGTTTCAGGAGGGAGCGGACGTGATGTTTAATTCGGCGCTGATCTATGAGCTTGCCGTTTTAAAGTTATATGCGCAGCCCCTGTTGTTTGCGATCGAAAAAGACTGTGCGGAATATCTGGAGGCCAAGCGTCTGTTAAAGTTTCTTGATTATTTCCTTCCGATGCCTGCAGACGAAATTGTTCCAAATTCGATTTTACGGGAATTTATCGGCGGTTCCTGTTTCCCTGTCTGATGCTGTCACATTTTTGAAAAATGCTGGACAATGGTTAAGAAAAAGTGGTAAAATATAAGAACCAATAACAGAATACAGGGGGAGAAAAAAATGGGAACGATTGTTCTGGACAGTGAAAAATGTGTCGGATGCAATGCGTGTGTCAGGGAATGTCCCATTATGGACGCAAATGTTGCAGCCACCGATGCTGCCGGAAAGCTTGTCATACATATTGACGACAACAAATGCATCAGGTGCGGCGCCTGTATTAAGGCGTGTTCGCATCAGGCGAGAACGTTTGAGGATGACATTGACGCGTTTATGAGAGATTTAAAGGCGGGTAAGGAATTAATCCTGATCGCTGCGCCGTCCATTAAGATATCGTTTGACGGAAACTGGCGCCATGCGCTTCAATGGTTTCGTAACCAGGGCATCAATAAGATTTATGACGTGTCGTTTGGCGCTGATATCTGCACATGGGCGCATGTGCGCTATGTGCAGCAGCATCCGGATGCAAAGCTTGTATCACAGCCGTGCGCGGCCGTAGTAAATTATGTGTTAAAGCATAAACATGCATTGTTGGAACATCTGTCTCCCATACATAGTCCGATGCTGTGTCTTGGCATCTACATTCGAAAAGTTCTTGGATATAAGGGGAAGATTGCTGCGATTTCACCGTGTATTGCAAAATCTGACGAATTTCACGAGACAAAAGTAATTGATTATAACGTCACGATGGAACATCTGAAAGATTTCTTCCACGAAAATAAAATCAACCTGCCTGAGGTTAAAATATACAGCGAATTTGAGTTTGACGGCGATATCGGGCTGGAAGGAGCAATTTATCCGAGGCCGGGCGGTCTGATGAAAAATCTGCTGATCCATGACCCGGATATGGCGGTTGCGACTTCCGAGGGGACGGATCATCTGTACGCTGATCTGGAACTGTATTTAAAACAGCGCAAAAAAGATTTACCGACCGTATACGATGTATTAAGCTGTAAAGACGGCTGCAACGGCGGACCTGCGACCGGAACCGATTACCACTGTTTTGCGATGAATAATATTATGTACGATGTGGAACAGTATGCGAAGAACGTACGACGCAAAACCTACACGTCGAAGAAAGGACAGGATCTGCAGTTTGCAGAATTTGATAAAAAACTGCAGATCAGTGATTATATTCGTACTTACCGCAAACATGAAGTAGAAGAGATCACGGTGACCGAGGCCGATATTGAGCGCGCTTATAAAGCGCTCCGAAAAGAGACGGAGAAAGAAAAGAACTTTAACTGCCATGCCTGCGGTTTCCGTACCTGCCGTGAGATGGCGGTCGCGCTGGCCAAAGGGATTAATGAAAAAGAGAATTGCTACCAGTATATGTTAAAAGTAATTCAGGAGGAGCGCAGCAACGTAGAGCAGGTAAACAGTAAAGTGCTTGAGATGAACGAAGAACTGATGGAGGCATTTGAAAAGCTGCGCGCCAATATACAGCAGGTGGAACAGCAGGCGGATATGATCTGTGAGTCCGGAGCGCATACGGTTGGGGAGATGAAAAATGTCACTTCCCATATGGGCCAGCTGTCCGAGTTAAACAGCAGTATCCGGGAGTCGGCCCAGCATATTCACGAGAGTGTGGAAGGATATAACGTCATGACACAGGATGTGGGCAAAATTGCCGGAAAAATTAATCTGCTCTCTTTAAATGCGGCAATCGAGGCGGCAAGGGCAGGAGAGGCAGGCCGGGGGTTTGCCGTCGTCGCGTCCAATATACGCGATCTGTCCGACAGTTCCAAACTGTCTGTCGCATCCGCGAAAAAAAATGATGAAAGTATTAAATCTGCGATTGGAGATATATCAAATGTTATTGAGGAATTTAACGGTACGATTGCCGGATTGATGAGCGCACTGGAGACGGCAATTGAGGATGTGCATCATACATCCGAGAACGGGCAGCTGATTCAGGAGTCGATGGATTCCGTATCCCAGATTGCTGCAAAAGTTGAAGAAGTCATTCAGCAGACAAATTCTATCTTAAATTAGTAAAAAAGTAAGTAGGACAAATGATCGCGGCTCTTTTTTGAGCTGAGGAAAGTCCGGGCTTCACAGGGCAGGATGCCGGATAACGTCCGGTGGAGGCGACTCCAAGGAAAGTGCAACAGAAATATACCGCCGGGGATCCCCGGTAAGGTTGGAAGGGCAGTGTAAGAGACTACCGCCCTGCCGGTAACGGCGGGGGCATATGTAAACCCCATCCGAAGCAAGACCGAAACAAAGCGTACGCGGCCCGCCAGCTTTAGGTTGGTTGCTTGAGACGATCGGCGACGACCGTTCCAGATAGATGATCATTCGCGACATAACCCGGCTTATCGTCCTGCTTACTTTTTATATTATGAGGTTTTCAAATGGAAAATACGGAACTTGGCATAATAGAGAGCATACTGCGGGCGGCAAAGGAAAAAAATGCGTCGGATATCCATCTGGCAGCGGGAATGCGCCCGATGTTCCGCGTGGACGGGGATCTGATCCCTGCGTCGGAGGAGATGGTAGAGCCGGAGGAGACAGAAAGCCTTTTGCATATGCTGCTCAATGAGGAACAGATGAAAAAGCTACAGGAGAAAGGCGGGACGGAGACGGTGCGTTCGGCGGGGCTGTGCCGTGTCAGGCTTAGTGCATTTCGTCAGAGGGGTTCTTACGCAATGACGCTGCATATGCTTCCGGCGGATATTCCCTCAAAGGAGGAAATCGGACTGCCGGATTCTCTGTTTACAATGGCCGGTCGAAAGAGCGGCCTGATTTTGATTGCAGGCGTGACCGGAAGCGGAAAGACAACGACGGCTTCGTCGTTTGTCGCCGGGCTTGCGAATGATGCGGCAAGATCGGTGGTTACAATCGAGCGTCCGATCGAGTATCTGTTTTTGCCGGAGCGGTCGATAGTCTGCCAGCGGGAGGTAGGGGCCGACTGTATTACATTTGCTTCCGGGATTAAGGCGGCGCTCAGGCAGGATACGGATATTATTCTGTTGGGTGAATGCAAAGATGCCGAGACGGCGTCGCTTGCCGTTACAGCGGCGGAGACGGGGCATCTTGTCGTAGCCGTACTTCACACTGACAGCGCTGCAGATGCGACAGAGCGTCTGGTTGGTCTGTATCCGATCGGGGAACAGGCCAGAATGCGTTTTCGCATTGCAAACGTGCTGCTTGGCGTTACTGCACAGCAGCTTCTGCCGCGTCGCGAGGCAAAAGGGCGTGTAGCGGCGTTTGAGGTGATGATTGCAAACCCTGTGATACGCAGCTTAATCTGTGAAGAGAAGACGGCCCAGATTACGGCAGTGATTCAGTCGGCGTCCTGCGACGGGATGGTTTCCATGGATGACGCGATCTATTCCCTTTATATGAAAAGCCGTATCACCGCGGAGACGGCGGTGCGTTTTGCACGGGACACGGAAGACATGCAGCGAAAAGTATAATGTCTACGAAAAATATCTAATCAAAATCTAAAATGTTTCTTAAAAGTTGATAGATGTGTTGACGGGTATTTTGGATAGGTTTAACATATTCCTTATGAATGGGACGGCGCCATATCGTGGCGCCTTTTTTTACCTTATCAGAGAAAGGAATGGGTGATATGAGAGAAAAGCTGCAGAAGTTTATGATTGGAAGGTATGGCGCGGATGAACTGGGGAGAGCATTAAACATTACGGTGCTGATTTGCTTTGTAATCTCCCTGTTTTCTGCGTTGCTGCCGCCTCTTTCGGTATTTTACTGGATTGGCATTTTACTTTTTATTGTTCAGATTTACCGGATGTTTTCACGAAACACCGCAAGACGTTATCAGGAAAATCAGAAGTTTCGGGATCTCAGATACAGAGCTTCCAGAAAGAGGAGCGGGTTTCGGACGAGGTGGGCGCAGAGGAGTATCTACCGTTTTTATAAATGTCCGGGATGCCGTCAAAGAGTTCGTGTTCCCAGGGGTCATGGTAAAATCTGTATCACCTGTCCGAAATGTAAAACAGAATTTGTGAAAAAGAGCTGAAGAACTGATTAAAGGAGAACCGTCGTGTTTGGCTACATTAATATCAATTCCTCCGGACTGCCGACCGAGAGCAAAAAGGCGTATCAGGCTTATTATTGCGGATTATGCCGCCAGTTAAAGAAGAATTGCGGAAAAAAGGGGCAGATGCTTTTAAATTATGATATGACATTTCTGATTGTCCTTTTAACAGGTCTCTATGAGCTGGAAAATGAGGAAACGGAGTTTGTGTGTGCATTGCACCCGACAAAAAAGCGCATCGCATATATCAATGAAGCAACCGACTATGCGGCCGATATGAATGTCGTACTGGCATACCATAATCTGATCGACGATTGGAAAGATGAGAAATCTTACTCAAAACTGATGTTTTCAAAAATGCTGGATAAAGATTACAGCCGTATTGCGAAAAGATATCCGCGCCAGGTACAGGCAGTGGAAGAGTACATGAGAAAAACCGAGGATGTCGAGAAGAGCAGGGAGGAAAATCTGGATATTGCGTCCGGTCTGTCCGGGGAGATGATGGGAGAAATACTCTGCTGGCGCGAAGACGAGTGGACCGCGGAACTGCGAATGCTTGGTTTTTATCTCGGCAAATTTATCTATCTGATGGATGCGAGCGAAGATTACGAGGCGGATTTAAAGCTGAACAGCTACAATCCGCTTGTCTATATGAATAAAAAGGATGCGCAGGATATGGATACGTTTGTGAGACTGCTCCTGACCAGTATGATCTCCGAGTGCGCGAAGTCTTTTGAGCGGCTGCCGATTATCTGGCACGCAGATATTTTGCGCAATATCCTTTATTCCGGCATCTGGTCGAAATACGAATATAATCGTCTGAAAAAGGAAAAACGAGGAAACGGAGAAAAGAAGTAAATGACAGATCCCTATCAGGTGCTTGGAGTCACAAGGACCGCTTCGGATGAAGAGATAAAAAAAGCATACCGTGCATTAAGCCGCAGATATCATCCGGACGCCAATGTCAACAATCCGAATAAAGCGGCTGCGGAGGAGAAGTTTAAAGAAGTACAGCAGGCATATGACGCGATTATGAAAGAAAAGCAGCAGGGCAGTTTTTACGGAGGATACCGCAATGCCGGCCGTACGGCCGGCAGCCAGGCCGGCGATTCCATTCAAATGCAGGCAGCTGCGAATTATATTGCAAACCGGTGTTATGCGGAGGCGCTTCACGTGTTGAACGCGGTTCCGGTGCAGGAGCGGCGGGCCAGATGGTTTTATTACAGCGCTGTCGCAAACCAGGGAACCGGAAACAATATTACGGCAAAAGAGCAGGCTGAAAGGGCGGTTGAGATGGAGCCGAGCAATATGGAGTACCGCCAGTTTTTGCAGTACCTGGAGTTTGGCGGTACATGGTACGCAAACATGGGGCGCGGGTATGAACGGCCTTATGCCAGTTCCGGGAACTGGTGCCTTAGCATGCTCTTTTTAAATCTGCTATGTAACTGCTGCTGCCTGCGGCCCTTTTAGGTTACTGTGATTTGCGTTTCGGGCTGCGGTAGCGTTCTTCGCAGTATTTGCATCGGTAAGTCCCCTTTTCCTCGTCGGTCAGGACGAAAATCTGATCCAGTCCCTGCTCGATGGAAGTGATGCATCTGGGGTTTTTACAGTTAATGACATTTTTGACCAGTTTTGGGAGATGCAGTTCTTCTTTCTTTACAATTTTGTCGTCTTTTATGATATTGACCGTGATGTTGTGGTCAATAAAACCTAATATATCGAGATTTATCAGTTCGATCGGACATTCTACTTTCAGAATGTCTTTTTTTCCCATTTTATTGCTTTTGGCATTGCGTATAATTGCCACCGTACAGTCAAGCTTGTCAAGCTTAAGATCATGGTAGATCTGTAAGCTCATGCCTGCCTGAATGTGGTCTAATACAATTCCCTCATGGATTCCGCTGATATTTAGCATGGTTTTCGCTCCTTTTTTGTAGTTATACGGTGATTTCCAGTAGTGTCAGAATCAGCGCCATGCGCACATAGACGCCGTATTGTGCCTGTCTGAAGTAAGCTGCCCGCGGGTCGTCGTCTACTTCGACTGCAATTTCATTGACACGCGGCAGAGGGTGAAGGATCATCATTTTTTCCTTTGCAAGCTCCATTTTTGCCTTGGTCAGAATATAGAAATCTTTTAACCGTACATAGTCTTCCTCATTAAAAAAGCGTTCGCGCTGCACTCTTGTCATATAAAGAATGTCAAGTTCCGGCATGGCATCCTCTAAGCGTTCCACTTCCTCAAACGGGATTTTGTTAGCCCGTAACACGTCTTCCCGCAGCAGGCTTGGGATTCTCAATTCTTCCGGTGAGATTAATACAAAGCGTATATTCGGATAGCGGATCAGTGCGTGGATTAAAGAGTGCACGGTTCGGCCGAATTTTAAATCGCCGCACAGGCCGATCGTCATATTGCCAAGCGTACCTGACAGTGAGCGGATGGTGAGCAGATCCGTCAGCGTCTGTGTCGGATGCTGGTGTCCGCCGTCTCCGGCGTTGATCACAGGGATTTTGGATCGTTGGGAAGCCACAAGAGGAGCGCCTTCCTTGGGGTGGCGCATGGCACAGATATCTGCATAGCAGGATATTACACGAATGGTATCGGAAACGCTTTCGCCTTTTGCTGCGGAACTGGAATCGGCGCTGGCGAAACCTAAAACAGAACCGCCCAGATTTAACATGGCGGCCTCAAAACTCAGCCTTGTCCGGGTACTTGGCTCATAAAAACAGGTTGCGAGCTTTTTTCCTGTACAAGCGTGGGCATATTTCTGCGGGTACTTCTCAATGTCGGTGGCGAGATCAAGGAGCTGATCCAGTTCCTCGACGGAGAAGTCCAACGGGCTCATTAAATGTCGCATATCATTACCTTCCCTTCCTTTGAACTGTAACTATACCGAGCGTCAGATAAAACAGCGACCCGGTATAACAGGATGCGCACAGCCGCAAAAGGAAAAATGCCGCCAAGCGGCTGCGGCCGGCGCAAGACTCACGGCTGATTTCATCAGCCCGTGAGTCTGTAATACCAGGAGCCAGAAAAAACAGCGTCCTGGTATAACAGGATGCGCACAGCCGCAAAAGGAAAAATGCCGCCAAGCGGCTGCGG
>CAMUGE010000002.1 GCA_947088345.1 uncultured Roseburia sp. | reverse complement strand
CACAGCCCCGTGAAGAGGAAGAATGCCGCAAAAGCGGCGGCGCACGGGGCGCGCGGCGAGTAGAGGAAAAAGAACCTCTACTCGATAAAGACACAGCCCCGTGAAGAGGAAGAATGCCGCAAAGGCGGCGGCGCACGGCTAAATAAATCGGCGTCGAAAGCTGCATAGGGATGTTATGGAAGGGTCACAGTTGTTTATGAGAGAGAAGATCGCATTTTTTATAGGGAGGATTAAGGCGGGGCGGCTTTCGGAGATGAAGCGGCAGACGATTTGGATCTATCAGTATGCGAGGCGTTATTGGATCATAATGATTTTTTATACGCTGCTGGGTATGGTTGGTACTGTTGTCGCGCTGCTTACCAGTATGGTGTCAAGGGATCTTGTCGATATTATCACGGGGCATCAGACGGGAGAAATCGTAAAGACTTTTGCGATTATGATCGGTCTGAACGTCGGTACGACATTTCTCAATCAGGTGTCTGATTACGCCTCCAGCTATCTGAGTATGAAAGTGGATGCGGAGATCAAGGCGGATATTTTTTCCAAGATACTTGTGACAGAATGGGAATCTCTGACCAATTATCATACGGGAGATCTGTTAACCAGATGGAGTGCGGACGCGTCAAATATTTCAAGCGGCGTGTTAAATTTTGTGCCAAATGCGCTCATCTATTCGTTTCGTTTTGTCAGCGCATTTGCCATGGTAATTTATTACGATGCTTCATTTGCAGTTTTTGCGTTTCTGGGTATGCCGGTGAGCCTGATTTTATCAAAAACGCTGCTGAAGCGAATGGTAAATAATAATAAGCGCAGCGCTGCCATGGGCGCAAAAATGTCAGGATTTAACCAGGAGACATTTTCTAATATTCAGACGATCAAGGCATTTGACCTGATCCATTTGTATATTGCACGATTAAAGCAGCTGCAGAAAGAGTATATAACAATGAAGCTGGATTTTCAGAAAATGTCGATGGGAACGTCGATCCTGCTCTCCACGGTAGCGCTTCTTGTATCTTATTCTTCCTATGCATGGGGAATTTACCGTGTTTTTTCCAATGCGATCAGCTATGGAACCATGACCATGTTTTTAAGTCTGTCCGGAACGCTGACCGGAGCGCTTCACAATATGACGTCGCTTGTGCCGTCTGTCATTTCTCTTACGACGTCCGCGGGGCGTCTGATGGATATTGTTGAAATGCCGCGCGAGGATTACGGGCACAGCGAGGAAGTAGAACAGTTTTTTGCGGCAAACAAAAAAGACGGGATCAGTCTTTATGTGCGCGATTTAAAATATGCTTACCGAAACGGCACGAAAGTATTTGAACATGCCTCGCTGGAAGCGCATCCGCATGAAGTTATTGCTCTTGTCGGTCCGTCCGGCGAGGGGAAGACGACGATGATACGGTTGATTTTATCACTGATGCAGGCGCAGGGCGGCGACGCCGTGCTGTGTGGGGGAAGAAAAACACCCGAGGAAGCGGGGGCGGAATTGATTGCGTTAACACCGTCTGCGAGAAAGCTGTTTTCGTACGTACCGCAGGGCAATACGATGTTTTCGGGCACGATAGCGGAGAATATGCGTAATGTCAAGCCGGACGCTTCGGAAGAGGAGATCTGTGAGGTGTTAAAACTTGCATGTGCATGGGAGTTTGTGTCAAAACTGCCGGATGGGATTAACAGTAAGGTTTTGGAGCGCGGCGGCGGTTTTTCGGAAGGACAGTCGCAGCGCCTTTCGATTGCAAGGGCGCTTTTGCGCCGTTCTCCGATTCTTTTGCTCGATGAGGCGACAAGCGCTCTTGATGTGGCAACAGAGCGCAATGTGCTTCGGAATATTATGCGGGATGAATATCCGCGCACCTGCATTGTAACAACGCATCGCCCGTCGGTTCTTGGCGTGTGCAAAAGCGTCTATGCAATACGCGGGAAGAAATGTGCGCTGCTCAGTGAGCAGGAGATGGAAGAACTGGTAAAAGGTTTTTAGAACAGCGTTTAGAAAGTAATGCCGCTTCCGATATTTGGAAAGATCAGCGCGGCGCAGCAGTCTGTCAGAAACAGCAGAAACAGAATTGTGGCAAGACCGCGCCGAAATCCGTTTTGCAGTGAAAACCAGAAAGTTCTGAGCGGGCCGGATAAAACGCAGATCCAGATCATGCCTGCCGTTCCAAATCCGACGGCAGACCAGAGACAGATCCATCCCTGGAAGTTCAGAAAATAATCGGAATAATCCCAATAGTGCAGCGACCATACGCGTTCTAAAAAGAAACCGACGGAAAGTTCCAGGCCTGTCCCGATCAGCAGCGACCAGAAGAATGCAAGAATCGGTTTCTTTTGCAGTCTGCCAAGCAGCAGGTAAAAGAAAACTGCCCCCAAGCCGTAAACCGGAAGCCATGGGCCATAGAGAAAGCCCCGGTTTACAAACGCATGGTCTTTTACCAGAAAGAGCAGCAGTTCCCAGAGGTAGCCGCCGGCAGATGCAGTAAAAAAGTAAAAGAGCAGCAGGGAGAGCAGATTTTGGTTGTTTTTTTGATTAGGGCGCCGCATTCGCACCCTATTCGACTGTGTAATATGCTGATTCATAAAAACAGTATGTCCGGTTCTGTTCATATGATACATGGGCGGGGCTCAAAAAAATACCGTCGCAGTCAGTGAAACACAGACCGCAGGAAATGTTCTGTTCCTGCGGCGTTATGTCTCTCACTGGTGCGGCGGTTTTGTTTTATAATTTTATGAATACCTCTGTCTCTCTTTTTAGATTCTGAGCGATTGACTGATTTTCATCCATATGACGCGAAATGTTTTCAATGTCTCCGACGAGCTCCTGCGTGCTTTCTGCCGCGCCGGTAACGCCGTTTACGCCCTCCTCGATCGCATTTGCGATGGTATTGATAGAGCCGGCGATTTCATCCATTGTATCTTTAAGACGGTCTGTCTTTGCGGTAAATTCATCCATTGCTTCTTCGATGTAGGAAGCCTTTTTCTTGTATTCGGCGCCGGAGGATACAAATGCTTCAAATTCCGGCAGAATGGAATCGTTCATGTAGTTGACAAGTCCGTTTGCATGGTCCGCAAGATTGTGGACGGCTGCAGTGACAATACTGTTGATTTTTTGGATGCGGTTTGCGGCTTCCTGGCTTGCGTCAGCGAGCTGGCTGATTTCAGTGGCGACAACGGAGAAACCTCTGCCTGCATCTCCCGCTCGCGCTGCTTCAATCGAAGCGTTTAATGCGAGCAGATTTGTCTGAGTCGCAATCTCCAGGATATCGTTTGTGAGGCTGTCAATCTGGTTTACGCTGTCACTGTCTGCAATGGCGTCAGCCAGCACATTTAATATTTCGTTCACTTTGACGCCGGTCGATTCCATGTTGGAGCGCGCGGTGCGTTCCATAGACGCTGCATGTTCTTTCATATCTTTGGTATAGCCGTTAATTTGCAGGGTGCGCTGTGCGATCTGGTTTACGTCCGCTTTGATGGCATTGGCGTTGGAATTGATCAGCGAGGCGTTTGCCGACATCTCTTCCATGGTTGCAGTCAGTTCCTCTGTCATGGCGGAAAGATCCGACACGCTGTTGTTGGAGGTATGTACGCTTTCCATTACTTCATTGACAACGGCTTCCATTTTCTGGGAGTTGTTTGTAATCATCTGGAAAATATTCTGCAGTTTTGCCATAAAGCTATTGATGCCATAGCCGACAGCGGCGACTTCACGGTTGGAGAGAATCGAAACGCGTCTTGTCAGGTCGCCCTCGCGGTTATCAATCTGTGTGATAATTTCCGTAATTTCTTTCTGCGTTTTTGCAAGCGGAAGAATAACAAGCTGTAATACGCTGATTAATGCGGCGCCCAGCGATAACAGACTGATGACAATCGCAATTCCGCTTGCGAACAGCGAGCTGCTGTACGCGGAGGCAAGCTGCGATTTTGCGTCGTTTGCGTTCTCCTGTACGCGTGTTTCCATCGAATTGATGCTTGCGAGCATGGCGTCTGCATATTCTGCAATCGTTCCGTTTGCGAGCGCATAAGCTTTTGCATTGTCGCCGTTTGCACTGAATGCCAGCAGATTTGCAATCTCGTATTTTAAACCCTCAAAGCTTTCGCACAAAGCGTCATAGTCTTTTTTGTTTGCATCGGTCAGATATACTTTAAAATCTTCCAGATAACCGTCTAATACGGTTTGCTTTGAGCGGATAGCGTCTACCAGCGCGATCATTGTATTTAAGTCGGTTGCGACAATATGTGACAGTCCCATTCGGTGTATGGTCTGTGTCTCCTCCTGGATTTCGCCCAGATCGGAAATACAGTTCATATAGCCGTTGACAATCTGTGTGGCGTTCGCATTGACTTTGCGTACATTGCGCACGGCGATTACATTAGAAAAAATTGTTACGATTCCCAGCAGAAATACCGGAAGCAGTATAATAAGTTTTGTGCTGATACGTCCCTTTTTTTCCATGTTGTTCTCTCCTCCATTTCTTACTGCACCGTGGATGCGGTGATACCGGAAACTAAAGTATCCATAATTTCCTGCAGATCCGTTCCGTTTGGATTGCCGGCCGCCATAGTTTCGCCGAATATCATAAATGGCGTCCAATAGTTATTTCCCACGCGCTGCAGTGTTCCGTACTGCGACTGATCCAGCACGGCTGCAATTGCCGGCGTTTTTTGTACTTCCTCCGATGCGGCCGCATTGATATTGGAGGGCCCCTGTCCGCGCTTTGCAAACCGGAGGTTTTGATTTTCTTCGTTTGTGATCCAGTCGGCAAATTTTAACGCCCATTCTTTGTGTTTGGAGTAGGCGTTGACGCCGATCATTTTGTAGCCGACAAACGATGACATTTGGATTTGCTGCCCCGCACAGGTAAATGTCGGCAGTTTGACTGCGCCGAAATTGCCGCCCCATGCGTCTTTGATTTCCATCGCGTTCCAGACGCCGCTTACGCCTGCAATGACGGAACCGTCCTGTACGCCTGCGAGAAATTCACTGTCCGGCCTGTTTTCAAATCCGGGACTAGAGGCAATTGCAAGCAGGGAGTTTGCGATATCTGTTCCTTTTATTTTACCTTCGGTTGTATTCCAGTTGCAGTAGTTTGTCACGCCGTCCTCATTGATGCCAAATTCAAGTCCGGTGTTGCCAAAAAATGCAAACATATACCAGCCGGAAGACCATTCCATCGTAATCTTTTTTTCAGCCTCTTCTGCTTTGGCAAGCATACCGTCTAATGTTTTGACATCCTCATCGGTAAAGTATTCCTTATTGTAATACATAAAATAGCCGTTATCGGCTGTCATGGGGTATGCGTAAAGTGTGTCGTTCACTGTGGCTGCGTTTACAGCATCTTCCAGATTGGCAGCCCTTACCGCATCGGCGTTCGGTACAGGTTCGAGCGCGCCTGCGCCTACCATGGCGGACAGCTGATCATCCGCGATCGGGAAAATGTCGGCGGCGTTATGTACATCTCCCAGAAGATTGCTTTTTGTGGCGGAGTCCGCGGATTCGACGAGCGTGATATTAATTTCTGCTTCGCCTGCATGCGCCTGTTTAAAACTTTCCGCCATTTCGTTTAACAGGTCGAAATTGTTTGCCTCCGACCAGACGGTCAGTTCAATCACTCCGTTTTCGGGGGTGATTTCCTGCGGGGGCGATGAAGTCGGCCCGTTTGATTCGGTTCCTGTCACGGAGTCCAGAGAATCTGCTGTGGGGGCATCCGTGCTGTTTCCGCAGCCGGAAAAAACTGCTGCGCAGGTCATGAGACAAAAAAATGACAATATGGTTTTGTTTTTCATGAGAAAATACCCTCCGATCATTTAAATTATCTCTATTCTAAAGGTTTTTTACCTATTTCGCAACAGAAATTACAGAAAGAGACAGAATTTTTTTGCCGTGCAGAATACGAAAGATACTGCGCGTTTGAACAGATTATTTTTGGTAGTAAAGCGAGTTTAAAAGTGGTATAATAATTAAGAAATAAGAGGTATTATAATACTCCAATAACAGGAAAGCGGGGATTGCGATGCAGTCAGATGCAAAAGAAATTTATATACGTTCTGCAGACCGGTTTCATCGTCTGCATGTTGTAGTTTGGGAGCCAAAGGGAAAGGTCAGGGCAATTGTACAGATTTCACATGGTATGGTTGAGCATGTGCTGCGGTATCAGG
This sequence comes from uncultured Roseburia sp., assembly GCA_947088345.1. GTDB lineage: Bacteria > Bacillota > Clostridia > Lachnospirales > Lachnospiraceae > Roseburia. The sequence continues at coordinate 139,574 of CAMUGE010000002.1, read as the reverse complement.
AATTTGCCCGGTATTTAAACAGGCAGGGGATACTGGTCATCGGGAACGATCATCTGGGACATGGGCTTTCTGCGCAGCCGCAGCGGGATTTTGGTTATTTTGGATACGGCAGCGAGAGCAGCAGGATTGTTGTTGCCGATCTGCATCGCGTGACGCGTTATGCAAAAAAGAAATATGGCAGTGTCCCTTATTTTTTATTGGGACACAGTATGGGGTCTTTCATGGCGCGAAGATATCTTATGACTTACGGGAAAGAACTGGACGGCGCAATTATCATGGGAACCGGTTATCAGCCGTTTTTGCGCCTTTGCGCTGCAAGAACTCTGGCTGCGGTCATTCGGATGGTAAAAGGATCAAGATATCGTTCCGGTTTATTAAAACAGGCGGCTTTTTGCACATATAATGCAAAAATTAAATATCCGCGTACAGCAAATGACTGGCTGACAAAGGAAACTGCTGTTGTAGACGCTTACAACAGAGATAAACTATGTATGTTCTCGTTTACAACAGACGGTTATCAAACGCTGTTCGGCGTTATTGCCTATATCCAGAGAAAGAAAAATTATGACAGAATACCGAAAAATCTGCCGATTTTTATGGTGGCGGGGACGGATGATCCGGTCGGTGATTACGGCAGGGGAGTTAAAAAAGTGTTTGCCTCCTACCGCGCAGTGGGAATAAGCGATCTGCAGCTAAAGCTTTACCGGACAGACCGCCATGAGCTTCTGAATGAGACGGATCGGGCAGTTGTGTTCGACGATATCCGGAATTGGATTTTATTGAGGATTTGACACTATAAAAAATGCGATAACACGGCCAGTACGGGGTTATAATCGTATAACGCTGTTAAAAGCTGATTATGATAAATCAAATTGATCATTTGGAGTCCAAATTCGCTCGCGCCGCATAACGCGACAATGCAGAATACAGTCCATACGATCAAAAGTCCGTACAGGCTGCCTGCGGCAGCGCCCAGGTAGCGGTTTATGCCGCGCACAATTGGAATTTTTGAGACGATCCCAAGGAACTGCGACAGGATGGATACGATCAGTCCGGCGAACACCCAGGCGATCAGGGAGGAAAGGCCTTTTACCGCAAAGTCGGCAAGGCTTATTGATATTTGTGAATAAAGGCCGCTCTCCTGTAAAAACTGGTCTGTGGAGTCGGCTGCAAATGAAATCAGCTGGTCCATCAGCGGGGCCGGCAGGTTGATGCCGATGGATTCTAATTGCTGCGAATAATCTGCTGTATCCGGCAGCGTTTCTTCTTCTGCCGCCTGTTTTAATCGGTCTTCTACGTTCTCGGCGATTGTAGTGCAGAGGGACGTGTTTGTTTTCAGATATGTATGGATGAAAGGCGTTGCCCATGAGACAATCACAAAGATAATAATCCATGAAACCATCGAATACACAATGCGCAGCAGACCTCTTTTGTATCCTCTGACGATGCAGAGTGCGAATATGAGTAGTACAATGAAAAAAAGCCAGTTCATCTGTTTCTCCTGTCGTTTCTATTTTAATCTTATGTTCTGCGTTTCTCCGTTGAATATCACGGTATAGCCGAGACCGTACCATTCCGGAATTATTTTGCAGAGTTCTCTGTCAAAATCGTAATGAAATTTGTATATGCCGCGTTTTGTATAGATATCACAGCTGTTATCGCTGCGTATACAGATTTCGTGACTGCTTAAAAATTCTATGTTGTTATAATCCATATCAAAATCCAATTCCAGGACATTCGAACCTGCGGTGTTATAAACGGTGAGGTGATTTGAGATGTTTTCGGTATTTCCTGTTACAAGTCCGATATAGTTACTGTTGTAGAAAATACTTTTTATTTCCGTCTCATATGTAATCTCTTTTGTGATCTGAGGACTCTGTTTGCCTTCAAAAATTACAAGCTCCGTATCCGCAAATGCGATCATTCGGTCGTTTGAGACAAATTCCAGTTCCGGAATCACTGTATCTGAAAATGAGTAGACTCCGATACAGTGCTCTTTGAAATTTTGTCCTACCGATCCGAAATTATAAAATGCCACAGTGCTTTTTACATTTCCGTCGCTTAAATCCAACATGGAAACGGCAAGCTTAATGGCATCGTGTGAGAGTGCGATGGCGATCGGATATCCGCCTTTTTCACCGTAGATTGCGCCGGATGCAAGATTTTTCCCGGTTTTGTCATAGAGTGAAAGATAACCGGCGGAATCTTTCTGGGTCAGCACGGCTACGGCGCCCTGCGCCGCAATACTTACCTGTGCGATTGGTTCCGTTGTCTCGATACTGCCGGCAAGCCCTTCGGGTGTGAGGATATAGAGCATGGTTCCCATTTTATCGTAAATGGTTAAAAAGTTTTCGCAGATGTCCAGACTTGGATTTGACATTTCATAAGTCTGATTCCAGATCAGTTCATTGCTGCTGTCAATGTAAAATGCCCCGTCGTTGCTGTATTTTAAAATATTACCGCAAAATTCCTCAAAACGGGTTCCAGCCGTATCTGAGCGCTCCACGGAGGAATAGACTTCGTAATCCTCATAGTGGCGGAGCGTCAGATAGAGATACAAGCCAAACACTGCCAGTACGATTGCAGTCGAAATAATTACGGTAACCCGTGCAATTCGAAGACGGTGCTGTCTGATTTTTTTTTCGTATTCCGCCATATCAGTATTCTTTACGGCAAAAATCCCATTTTTTCCTTTTTCCGACATGTATTTTCCTCTGTCATCTATCCGATCTGAAATTAATTCGGAAGCGTCAGGCGCTGACCTGCGTAAATCGCGTCGCGGTCTTCGATCTGGTTCGCTTCACACAGTTTATCGAGCATTGCCGTTGTTCTGTATATTTTGCGGCAGATGCCGACCAGGCTGTCCCCTTTTTGTACAATATAATAGCCCTGATCCAGATAGGCCTGTATTTCGTCTGCTTTGTTTTGTGCCATAGCGTCTTCCGATGCGCCTGTATCTGTGGGGGCGCTTTCTTCTGCGGACGAGTCTTCGGGCGCAGGTTCGTTTTGTGCTGTGCCATCGGCAGGTTCGTTTCCTGCCGGCGTTTCCGGCGTATTGTCTGCGGGAACATTTTCCGCAACCGTTTCATCTGCGATCTGCGTATTTTGAATATCCTGTACTTCGGATGACTGCGTGTCTGCAGTCTGCGGGCTGTCAGTTTTCTGCGGCGAAACTTTGTCCGGTAGTACGTTTGGATCTGTGGTGGACGGCTCGTCCAGCGGTTTTACATTTCCCGAAACTTTTTCGACTTTGATATCTTCCGTACTGTTGTTCTGCTCGGCCATAGCCTGGTTCACATTGGGGTCGTCTGCGTTTGCCTGCATCTGGTTTACCTTACGATGATTTTCAAACGCCGCAAAACCCATCAGACATACGATTGCCAAAAGCGCAACAGACGGTACGTAGGACGGGATACGAGGTTTTTTTGATTTCGCATTTAAGCGCTCCCGGTAGCGCCCGCTCTGCGTGCCGCCGGATTTTGCGTGTTCCGATACGCGTCTGCTCCATGCGTCCTCCCCGGCGTCATTACGCGGAGGTATGTTTTGCCGTTTCGGTGACTCTTTCGGCGCAAACTGCTTTGCGTCATGACGGTCATCATACGGCGAAAAGGATTCTTCGGAAACAGTCCTGTCCGAAAAAGGCTGTTCCCAAATGTCCGCCTGTTCTTCGGAAGATACTGTTTTTTTTGTGTCGTGCGGATTTGCAGCGGGCGCCGCTGTGTCTAGTGTGCGGGATGCCATAGCGGGCGATTTTGCTTTTCCGTTGTTTTTTTTCTTTTTTCCCTTAGACGACGCTTTTTTTGCACCATGGTTTTTTTCGGCTGCGTTGTTAACTGCCGTATGTTCCGGTGAAGAAGCGTTTGCAGCATTCGAAGATGTTTTGGCCAGCGCGACCATATCGTCTTTTATGGCCGGCTGTTCCTGTACAATCTGCGATGCAGCAGGCGGTATGAAACCGGTTGGAACGGTATAATTATCCTGCCACATATTTTGCATATTCAGTTTCATGCTTTCAGGAAGGTTTCTGTCGTAATAGATATAGTATCCTTCTTTCCGATACAGACGTCCGTTGTAATTGGAATAAAATATCTCTTCTTTTTCAAGAGAATCCATGAGCAGCATGATCTGATGCGGTCCGCCGAAATTTTTCTGATGGATTGCTTCAAGCCTGACCGTCATTTTTGGCAGGCTTCCTTTGACGTCGATGGCGCATCCTGTGATTGCCATCTCGTCGTGCTGGTGCGTTAAGTTTTTAAATATGTAAGCCCATGTATGGTCAGTCCAAAGCGGCAGGCTTCCGTCAAACTGCATGTCTTCCAGACAGATTGCAGATTCTACGAAAGTGCACCATTTCCCGTTTAGTTCCTCAAATCTTCCCAGCAGCACATATGCGGTTTTTTCGCAGGCCTGGTTTTCTGACTGCAGAAACTGATAAACCTGGTTTTCAATATAGATCCTGTCCCCTGAATCGGGCTTGCCGATCTGACGTATATCTTTCGGTAAAGTCTTTTGCCTGTCTGCAACTTTTTCCCTTTCTTCTTCCCGAATAATTTCAATCATGCTGCAATTCCCCTTTCTGGCATCACTTCCGCGGACGCCGCCGCAGAAAATGATTTTCTTCGGAAGAATCGTAGCACAGCATTTTTGAATTTTTTAGTGTATTGTGACGGGAAATAAAAAAAGTTTTCGACAAATAGTCTGTTAAAGCTCTCTTCTGCCTTCTAATGCGCGCAAAAGCGTCACCTCGTCGATATATTCCAGATCGCCGCCGACCGGTACTCCGCTGGCGATTCTTGTCACTTTAATGCCTGCGGGTTTTATCAGTTTGCTGATATACATTGCGGTTGTCTCGCCCTCCAGGCTTGAGTTTGTAGCGATAATGACTTCTTTCACGTCATTGGCCAGACGCGAAATCAATTCTTTTAGACGGATATCATTTGGCCCGATTCCGAGCATCGGTGAAATTGCGCCGTGCAGAACGTGGTAGACGCCCTCATATTTTCCGGTTTTTTCATATGCCGCCAGATCTCTCGGATTCTCGACTACCATAATAATGTCATGGTTTCGCTTTTCATTTTTGCAGATCGGGCAAAGTTCATCGTCTGTCAGTGTAAAACATTCCCGGCAGTAGCGCACATTTTCTTTTGCGTCGATAAGCGCCTGTGAAAGCGACCGTACATCTTCTGCCGGCATGTTGATAATATGGAAAGCAAGCCGCTGCGCCGATTTTACACCGACGCCCGGCAATGCAGATAATTCCTGTATTAATTTGCTGATCTGCCTGCTGTAATAGTCCATAATTTATCCCAACTCTCCGCTAAAACGGCAGGCCGCCAAGACCGCCCATGCCGCCTGTAATTTTGGACATAGAGCTGGCGGAGATCTCCTCCATCTGTCGGAAAGCTTCATTTGCAGCAGCCATAATCAGGTCTTCAAGCATTTCAATATCGTCCGGGTCAACGACTTCCTCTGACAATTTTACTTTTGTAATCTCGTGTTTGCCGGATACGGTTACTTCGACTGCGCCGCCTCCGGCGCTTGCCGTGATTTCTTTTTCTTCCAGTTCTTTTTGTGCTTCTTCCATCTGGCGCTGCATTTTTTGCGCCTGCTTCATCAGATTTGTCATATTTCCGGGCATACCGCCCCCAAATCCGCCTCTTTTTGCCATGTCAATAACCTATGCCTTTCTCATGAATTTTCAGTCTTCTTCTTCGATTTCCATCCGGATCAGGGCGCTAAGATCCGGATAGGTCTCGCCGGACGGTTGGCCCGTTTGATTTTGCTTTACCAGGATTTCTATTTCTTTTCCGGTCTGTTCTGCAATGACAGAGCTTAACAGATCAAGGCAGCCACTGCAGTTATTTTTGATGTACATACACGCATTTTCATCTTCAAAGACAAGCAGGAGTTCTGCGTTTGGACCGAGTGAGAGCAGCGCCTTTTTGAGATACTTCATGCTCAGTCCGCCCACTTTTGCAAGTATAACGTTCCAGTTTGCGATAATTTGGCGTACATCCTCCGGAATCGCCTTTGGCAGCTGTACATTTTTGATGGATGCAGGGCCGGCGCTTTGGGGAGTCATTTCAGACGCCGCATCGGCTGTCTTTACCATAATTCCTTTTTCCAGTTTTCTTTCTACCGTGTCAATTCGGTCGAGAAGAGCGGAATAATCCTCCTCCATCTGCGGCCGGCACATTTTGATCAGCGCGATCTCGATTAAAATGCGTTTTTGCGCGGCATATTTCATCCGGTTTTCCAGTTCTGACACAATTCGGATATAGCGCATCAGGATACCGGCGTCTGCCATGTTAGCTTCCTTTTTTAACAGTGCAAGATTTTCCGCCGACAAATCCAGTATGTCTTCCATCTCATCGGAACATGCGATCAGTAAGAGATTGCGCAAATACCAGGTAAAGTCAGCCGTAAATTGCCCAAGTTCGCGTCCCTCCGTTATCATTTCCTCGACGACGGAGATGGCTTTGGTTACGTTTTTGTCCAGTATGCTGCAAAAGAGCCGGCTGAAAACTTCCGTATCCGCAGCGCCAAGTGTTTCCAGTACTTTTTCGAAAGTCAGTTCCTGCCCCATATAAAACGCAATACACTGATCCAAAAGGCTTAATGCATCACGCATTGAGCCGTCCGCCGCTTTTGCGATATACCGCAGCGCTTTTGGCTCCGCCGTTACATGTTCTGTGTCAGTCAGCTCCAAAAGACGCGCCGTGATGGTGTCAAGTGAAATACGGCGAAAATCATAGCGCTGGCAGCGGGACAGAATCGTGATCGGTATTTTGTGCACCTCTGTTGTAGCGAGGATAAAAATTACGTAGGAAGGCGGTTCCTCCAGTGTTTTTAAAAGTGCGTTAAACGCTCCTATCGAAAGCATATGCGCCTCGTCGATAATATAAACCTTATATCTGCCCTCAGTCGGGCGATATTCTACTTCTTCTTTGATCTGGCGTATATTGTCAACGCCATTGTTGCTTGCCGCATCGATTTCAACCACATTCATGGAGGCGCCGGATGCAATTGCTCTGCATACGGCGCACTCCCCGCAGGGACTTCCGTCGGATGGATGTTCGCAGTTCACCGCTCTGGCGAATATCTTTGCGATGGTTGTCTTTCCGGTGCCCCTTGTTCCGCAAAAGAGATAGGCGTGCCCGATACGGTCTGCACGTATCTGGTTTTTTAAGGTTGTGACAATTGCATCCTGTCCTTTTACGTCCTCAAATTCTTTCGGGCGGAATTTTCGGTATAATGCTACATAAGACATGCGTTCACCTCACAGGATCAGTCGCCGAAACTGATACCGGTCCTTTTTGCCTCCGCGATCATCTGGCTGTCCGGATCAACGGTTTTTAATTTGCCGGCTACGTCTTTGAGCGGGATGCGCTTTGTCTTGTTGTTTACCATTCCGATCATATAGCCGTAGTCGTCGTCCAGAATTGCTTTTGCCGCCGCCGCGCCAAGTCTGGTACATAGTACCCTGTCATAGGGGCATGGGCTGCCGCCGCGCTGTGTGTGGCCCGGAACTGTGACGCGCACTTCAATATTTGCTTTATTCATAATCTGGTTTGCAAGTTCATAAGATACAGACGGAAATTTGCGCTTTGCCAGTTTTTCTTTGTATTCTTTTTTTGAGAGGGAGGCGTCCTGTTTCGAGATTGCGCCCTCTGCAACGGCAAGAATGGTAAAGCCTTTTCCGGCTTTTGTCCTGTTGTTGATTGCCTCGACTACGTTTTTGATATCATAGGGGATTTCCGGCAGCAGAATAATATCTGCACCGCCTGCAATACCGGCGTAAAGTGTAAGCCAGCCTACTTTGTGGCCCATGACTTCGACAATAAACGCGCGGTTGTGCGAGGCTGCCGTTGTATGAATGCAGTCGATTGCGTCTGTTGCGATGTTGATGGCGCTCTGGAATCCGAATGTCACGTCTGTGCCGTAAATATCATTGTCTATCGTTTTTGGCAGATGTATAATATTAAGACCCTCTTCCCGCAGCAGGTTTGCTGTTTTCTGTGTGCCGTTTCCGCCTAAAATCACAAGGCAGTTCAGATTGAGCTTATAATAAGTATGTTTCATTGCCTCTACTTTATCCAGACCGTTTTCATCTGGTACGCGCATCAGTTTAAAAGGCTGCCGGGAGGAACCGATAATCGTTCCGCCTTTTGTCAGGATACCGGAAAAATCGGCCGATGTCAAAAGTCTGTAGTCTCCGTAGATCAGGCCTTTGTACCCGTTTAAAAAGCCGTATACTTCCAAATCCTTTACATTGCTGCTCAATCCTTTTACAACGCCGCGCATGGCGGCGTTCAGTGCCTGGCAGTCGCCGCCGCTTGTCAACAATCCAATTCTTTTCATCTGCATTTCCTCCTGTAAATTCAAATTTGAGGCATATCTCCGTTACTTTTCTTGCCATGCTATAAATTTTACTCTTTTTCACAGAATTTTGCAACCGGCAACATTTTTATTTGCATTTTTAAAAAAATGTGTTATACTGTGTGAGTGGACATTGGAGACGTACCGAAGTGGCCGTAACGGGGCTGACTCGAAATCAGTTTATCGGTGTTTAGCCGGTACGAGGGTTCGAATCCCTCCGTCTCCGTTTTTAAAGCGTTGATTATCAGCGCTTTTTTGATTTTCTCTAAAAACGCCGCAATTGAAACGGCGGCAGCGGAGGATACTCAAAATACATACGGCGCAAAAGAGGGGAGATTATGAAAGATTGTCTGAAGATGGGATTGTGCGACGACGATATAGAGGCTTTTATTATTCTGGAGCAGTATATTGCCGAGTATGCAAAGAAGAGCGGCATATCCTGCAAACTTGTGTATTTTTCTTCCGGAAGAGAATTGTTAATGCAGGCGGAGAAGACAAAGGATCTTGATATTTTGTTTTTGGATATTGAAATGCCGGAGATCGACGGCATCGCGGCGGCATTCCAGCTGCTGAAAAACGAGATTTCTTACAGGATTATTATGCTGACTTCGAAAACGGAGCGTTTTAAAGAGGCGTTTCGGATTGGCGCATTCCGTTTTGTGACAAAACCAATTATGAAGCAGGAATTGTTTGAAGCAGTCGATGCAGTCCGAAAACGAATGCTTGGCACGGACGAACTTCATGTTTATTGCGACGGAAAAAGCCATACAATTCTGCAGAAAGATATCTGTTATATCCTGGCGGAAAGCGCCGAAACCATGATTTATACAAAAAAATATGAATTTCGCAGTGAAGTCCCGTTAAAAAAATGGGAGGAAGTGCTGGATAACCGCCTGTTTTTTCGCTGCCATAAGGAGTATATCGTCAATCTTGGGGCGGTGCGCACAATAGAGAAAGAAGTCGTTCATCTGACCACAGGGGAGAAAATTCTGGTTTCCAGTCGTAAGAAAAATGATTTTGAAAAGAAATATATGGAGTTTGACACAAAGTATTGCTAAGTTATAGGCGGCAGCCATCGGTAAAGTCACGGGCAGCGTCTTATGTCTTCTCTTATTTGAAATTAAAACCAAAGCGAAAAGGAATGAGAATAAGGCGGATTCCGATTCGCCTTTGGCGTCTGGTTTTGTCCGCGCGATCAGCGGGGATCAAATTTTTGTATTTTTTTTCTCAGGCCATTGAAATCCAGAACGGCTACATCGGAAAATTCAGCGGTACAAAAGCCGGTATTTAACACAGTCAGGTATGCGCAAAAATCATAGATCACTGGCATTTCGTGACCGCCCAAAAGATTGTCCTGTATGGAATCTGTCTTTGCAAGCAGGCATAGATACTGGTAACGTCTGTCGATATACTGTGTATTATTGTTAGGGTGTGCATAAGAAAAATGCTGTGTTGGCGTTAATGCGATCAGGTTTTCCGGGCAGTCAGCGATGGACGGAAATTCGCTGACCGGAAAAATGTGGTGCATCTGTGTTGCGGGGTTCTGCATATGCCGCGGGTCGGACAATTCGGTTTTGCTTTCGCGGTACCGGTCATTAAAATGGCGCAGATTTTTCTTGGCGCGGTTAATCCGGTAGGACGTGACGACGTCGTCTCCCCCATTGGGCAATGCGGCGGCATGTTCGACTCTTGTGATATCTTTTGGTTTTTCGGATAAGATGTCGCGCCAGTTCTTTTGATTGTAGAGGATCATGTCCTGCGTGATGATACCTTTTGAGAGATGGCCGCGTTCTGTTCCGCGTTTCCCGTATTGATACGCCAGCGGGTTTAATACTTTTGTGAAAATACGACCGCATTCCAATGTCCCGTTGATCGGCGTGTGGGCGATGGTAAATGCAGTGAAAGCGTCTTTTAATTCTTTAAAACTGTTCTTATCCTGCAGTCGGAAAAATTTCTCAAACGGATCATAAATTCCGCTGTCCTTTAACACTTTTTCTATGTAGAGACATAAAAACTTCAGGGAGTTTCTCTCCCTGAAACTGATATATTCCAATATGCTTTCCTCTTTCAGAGAATACAGAATATAGTTTCCGTGTTTTCTGCCATGGATAATTCCGGCAGCATCCAGCAGTTTGATCGGCTGGCCGAAATATTTGTCGTATTCATTGGACGCTTTGCTGGCCGGGTCAGGTTTGCAGAAAATCTGTCTTACGTTTTCGCTTGTATAGCCGCTGAGCCAGATGTCTTTTACGGTAAAAGCAGAGCCCGTCTGATTTCCTGTGTATTCCGCAATACAGTCGGCTACCAGACAGACTACATCCATTGTGCATTTCTGATCGATCCATCGCGCGTTGTGAGTTTTTCGAATATCGTAGTCATGCCTGTCTAAAAAAAGCCGGATTGTCTTTTCGTCCATAATCACTGCTCCTTTCGTATGCCATAAAAAAACACGCTTGCAGCGTCCACATTTAAGGAACGCGTCTGGTAATTTCTCGCAATCTGGTAAAACTGCCGGTATTCTTCCGACGAAAAATATGCCATCTGTGATTCGGTCAGTTCGAGTTTTTCTTTCGGAATCAGGATTGCAACCGATCCGTTTACCAGCATATTGCCGGCATTTTTCATAACCCTTGGTTTGTAAGTCATATTTGGCGTCAGATAGACGTTTTCATCTCCGACATACTTGTAAGCGCTTAAACGTTTTGCATCATTTTTTTTGATGTATGTATCATAACCGGGGATATCGATGATCGCTTTGCCGTCGTCGCTGATATTTCTCGAGCGTATCACGCGCAGACAGTCCGTATCGTTTTGCTGCGTCGTATTGGAGTTTGTTACCTGCCTGTCCCGAAATACCGTAAATTTATTGAAATCCAGCTGTTTGGCGATCCGATCAAAAAAGTCGTTTCGATAGATCAGCCAGTACGGAAAAAAAGGGTCTGTGATATAGGACTGTTTTTGCAGCAGGTGTTGCTTTCTTGGGAGCGACTGCACTTTTGTTTTTTTGGGCAACCCGTTTGTATCAATAAACAGGCAGACGGTCTCCACAAGAACGCCCTGAAAGCCATGTTCCCCAAAATCCTGGATACAGTCTATTTTTTTGGAGGAGAGCAGTTTTCTTGTTTCGATAAACTCCGGTGTATTTAATATGGCTTTTGGCACAATCATCACCACATAGTCGGAGATTTGTATTGCCTTCTCCAGAAAAAATTCAAATGTATTCGTCGTTTGCTGGTTCTGGTTCTGTCTGCGGTAGGGGGCGGCGTCTTTTGCTTTCAATTTGGAAAACGGAGGATTGCCGATCACAAGGTCGTATTGTTTTCCAAAATCATACAAAAGCGAGTCCGTGGGAATAAAATGCATCGTGACATTTGGCGGTATCTGCTGTTTGGCCAGCAATAGCTGAAGAATCTCTAAATTATTCGGGTCAATGTCCGCGACGTCAATCGTCACCTTTTTTATTGATTCGTATTTGCGGAATAAAAAGGGCAAAAAGTTTCCGACTCCGACAGACGGTTCCAGTATATTGATTTCATCCTTTTCAAAAACGGGCAATTCTTTATAAATCTCATTGATAATGAATTTGTTTGTATAGTAGGCGGCATTATTTTCCCGTCCGGCATTTGTCAGCTCCGCGATGCGCGCAAGTGTGGCGGTTCCTAAATGAAGCGGATTTTCTTTGAGAAAGGGGATCAGTTTTTCTGTCCGGATGAGATGGTTGTCTGCAATTGTTTTTTTCAGCGCGGCGTTTGGAAAGTGTTCCTGATTTAGAAAATCGCGGATGTAACAGGCAATTCGATAAAAAATCTCGGTGGGTACCGCCTCGCCTATGCTCTGTCGGATATTCATCTCTTCCTTTTTTAACAGTGTTTTTTTCCTGTCCTCCGATAGTGCGTTCAGTTCCGGAAGCGGCAGATCAATCCACTTAAATTCGTCGGGAATTGTCATAAAATGCATTAACTCGCGGATGGAAAAGACACGGTCTTCCTGCGGATGAACCGTATTCTGGCTTGCGAGCAGGTCGTTTCTGGTATGTACGCACGGCGCTGTTTTATCCCAGCACTGACGCGTATATTTGTCGCCGTTTTTTCGTATATTTGGAATACGTTCGCCGTTTACCATACGGTGCGGACGCAGGGATTCATCCTTATTGTCAAAAGCGCATTCGCCTTCTTTCAGGTCATGAATCCAGCAGCGCATTTCTTCCGGGTAAGTGCGGAATGCATGGTAAAAATCGGTTGGGCAGATTTCCCCCCAGTTGAGTTTTGGGAGAGAACCGATCACCTTTTTTAAACTAAGTTCTTTTGTATAGGAAGGAAATAATTCAATCGGTGCGATATATTCAGCCATGGATTTATCAACTCCAATCACAACAGTACGCGTGCGGGAGGAGTTTGCTCCATAGTTTTTGAAATTGAGGATACGGCTTAAAATGGTATAGGTGCTGCCAAGTTCCTCGCTGATGACATCGCCGATGTATTTAACGGTCCCGTCGGGCGCCGTACAGCCTGTTTTGGTAAAAGATGCAACGTTTTCGAACAAAAAAAATCGGGGACGGATGGATTGAATCAGGCGGATGGAATCTACGACCAGACTGTTTCTTACAATTTCGTTTTCGCTTTTTTTGTGGTTGGCTACAGACATGCCCTGGCATGGCGGGGTGGCGATTAATACGTCAACCCTGTCATTGCCAAGTTTTTTCCATTTTTTGATTTCTTCAAAAATACGGCGTTTGATTTCTTCGTTTGTAATATCGCCGCAGATATATCCGGAATCAAAGCTGCATTTCCCATTTATTTTCTGAATATTTAAGCGCCGTTCCAGTAGCTCGTTGGTAGCGACACATGCAAAGCCGGCTTTTTTAAATCCGTAGCAGCCGACTCCCGCACAGCTGAACAGACTGATGTATGTCAAAGTTTTATCTTTTAACACTTCATGCACCCCGTTTTATCAGGTTTTACCCTGTTACTGTACGTATTATTATAGGCAGTTGTCCCGGTAAATTCAAGTTTTTTTTGCCAAACATTTGTTTTGCCTAGCAGAGAACAACAATTTTACGGGGCGTTGTCTGCGGAGGAATGCTTCGTGTTGTCGTCGAATAATAGACAAGCAGCGTTCTTCCGGAGAGGCTGCAGTTAAAATTTTGACCGTTTAACGTCTCGGTATTGGTGCTTCGAGATACTGTGAGCTGCAAAGAATTATCGCGTGCGATCAGGTTTCGGTCAAATTCGCCGATCATGACCTGTTCGTTTCGCATCAGAACGGTGACAATCTGAGCCTGGTATTGCGGCGGGAAAATCAGCGGGACAGGCAGTGTGCGGTCATAAAATGCCGCGACGAAAAGACCGGGACGAAGCCGCCTGTTCTCTATTACATGCGTATCAGGAGTAATCATAAAATTGACAATGCCGTTATTTGTGTTTACAGACATCATCTGGCTGCAGCAGTCGCTGCCGTTTGTAACGCTGATTATTGTACCTGTGATCGGTTCCAAATCTGTATATGCCATAATTTTTCCTTTAAGAAAGATCCACTTGATTTTATATTATGATTCTGCTGCGTATCTGGTGACGCTTCCCTGCTGTTTTGGAAGCTTTTTACCCTGCTGTAAGGTCAGATCAATAGTTGCTATCTGTTTTTTGAGATTCGGTCATCAATAAAATACTAAGTAAAAATGTTGCGTCTTTTAAATCAACGGCGATATCGCCGGCATACTTTTTCGCAACCTTTCTAATGTTAGACAGACCATATCCATGTCCATTTGATTTTTCCTTTGAGGTCACAGGAAGTCCGCTTTGGGTATCCCATTGTAAGCTGCCGTGAAAACTGTTGCCGATTTCAATCATGTATGCGTTGTCCCTGCGGTAAGAGAGAACGGAAACATATTTTTCATCTCCTTCGGCATATTCCAGCGCGTTCTGCAGCGCATTGTTTAAGATTACACTGAGGTCAAATGCATCCACATTTGTGTTTGCAGGATAATGGAAATCCAGGTCAAGGCGGATATGCCTTTTTTTTGATTCGCTTCGTGTTTCCTGCAAAATGACATCGGTTATGGGGTTGCCGCTGTTAATCTGACTTGTCGCTTCCTCAAGTAATGTGAACAGTTTTTCGCGGTATGCGTTCGTTTCTGCTGTCTGGTTTCTTGCATAGAGCCGTTCCAGTGTGATCATATGATTGGCCATATCGTGCCTGACGCTGCGGATATTCTGATAGTAAAATTCTGCTTTTTTAATATGATGCCTGACATTCGCAAGCTGCATGGCAAGCAGTTCATTCTGCAGTTTATCTTCCTGTCCTGCCCGGATGCTTTGATAGAGCAAAATCATGACCACAATCGTTATCACTGCCACCGCGTAATAAAGCAGTGACAAAACGTCATAGAAAACCGAGATCTGTCCTGTCTCGCCGATATAAAAGTTACGGTAGCACCCTATAATTTCATATCCGACGATTCCCATCAAGGAGGGAATCATCAGTACCAGAACCTCTTTTTTTGACATAGGCGTCTGTTTTTTTGTGTAATGTTTTAAAATACACCGAATGCCGGTCATGGTAAATACAAATCCTGCCAGAAGATAAAGTAAGCACATCCCAATGTACAGGGGGAAAAACATTGCCGGACGAGCCGCCATATAGTCTGTGTTTTCTGCAAAACAGTATATCCTGTCGTACAAAATTTCTGCCATTGAAAAGGTGAATCCGCGCAGAGCAAAAAATGTTACTGCAAGGAATACTTTTTGTTCATAATTTTTTCGGTCAGACAGGCACATTACAAGGAAAGCGAAAAAGACTCCAAACCAATAGGACATAAAATGATCAAATGGCAGGGGCGAAAAATAAAATAGCAGCATCGTGAGAGAATATACGGTTCCGGCGGCAAGTGTTCCGTGCTTATTTTGCATAAACGGATTTAGGAGCCGTTTCAAACAATATCCTGCGAGAGCGATTTCTGCGATTGGTACGGTAACGTATATGAGGTTATAGTATCCTGCATAATTCGGCATTTTTTCTTCCTGTTTCCAGATGATTGTGTTAGCTGCGTTTCTATATCTTATCTTATATTATATCGGAAAATCATGTGTTTTACGATAAGAGGACGTTGTGAATCGAATTATTTTTGCTGTAAAATTGTAGCAAATAGTTATTCGTTTCCTCTTAGTAATCACAGAGAAAAACCGATAACTAAATCAGAACAAAAATCTGGAGCAAAAATCACACAGGGCAGGAGGAAAATATGGTAATCGGTGATATGAATGAATTTCGGCTGTCGCAGATGAGTAAGGTGGAGCGGTGTAAAAAAGAGGCCGAGCGCATTAAGAAAGGAATTTTTCAGACAAAAGTAATGATAGACAATTCATGCACGGAAACGTTGTCGGGCGAATGTGATAAAAATCAAAATCCGGACAGGAATGTGCAGTCGGAAGACAGGGCGGAGCAAAAAAAGAAAGAGACGAGAAAGCCGGATATCATGCAGGAGATGGAAAAAATGATTGCTGCGGGGGGCCGCTATGGACAATAAGAACAATGAGATTTGTGCTGTAATGCAGGCGTTTTTTCAGCTCACCTGGAATTTGCTGAAAGAGTAGAAAAAGGGCTGCCGCAAATGAAAATTGCGGCAGCCCTTTTTCGTAATTCATTCCTGCATACAGGGTATCAATCAGCTGTGTAGCGGATACCGAAATTGTCAAGTATCTGCGGAGCTGCGGAATAACCGTATTCGGCATTTAAGGTTGCGAGGTTTGCGGCTTTTGTCAGAGTAGTCTCCGAAAGAGACGTTTCTGTTCCTGTTGCCAGGTTAAGCAGCGTGCCGGATATTTTTTTTGTGTCAAAATCAAGATCAAGTTTGACGCGTATCCATTCGCCTGCGTTTGCCACTTTTATGCTTGTCTCGCCCGCGGCTTCGTTCGCGGCGAAAGTTACGCCTTTTGCGCCGTTTCCGTAAAGCGAGAAAATGATATTTCCGCCGGAATCTTTCAAATTGAAGAAAGAATAGCGTCCTTTGCCGGATTCCGCATCGCATCGCCATTCATAGCGGATCGTAATTTTCTTTGCCGATGCAATAGCGGAAGAGAGCGTTTTGTGATCGGGGGATTCTTTTTTTACGCCCGCATTCAGGAAGATGCCTAAAGCATTTTCTTTTAACGCCACATTTCCGGAGGAGCCCTCTGTAAATCCCCATCGTTCCGGCGTTAGCGTTTCTTTGTCAAAGTCTTCAAATTCATCGTATACGCCGTCCAGATCAAAGCGCAGGTTAATTTCATTGCTGCCTTTGGTTCCGAGTGAAGCTATGGATGTATTTCCGGTGGCGGTTTCGTTGTATAAGTAGACTTTTGTCCGGCTGCCGTCTGCAATTTGTAACTGTGACTTGTAGGAATTTTCCAGCGTAAATGCCTGCCCTTCGTACAGTTCTACGCCTTCCGAGGCGGAGATGGTCAAAGGTTCCCTGACAGGAGCGCCGTCCTTGTCTTTAAAGTTTATGGTTACGTCTGTCTTGACCCCGACCAGGAATTTTGCTTTCAGGTCAATATTTTTATAGGCCCGGAATGATATTTTTGGTTTGGTCGAATACTGCGTATCGCCCATATACCAGCCGAGGAAAGCGGTATTGCCCTGCGGCAGAGCTTCTACGGTAACGGTGGAAGCGAGCGGGACATTTGCAGTATTCGTTTCCTGGCCGTTAATTTTTACGGCGCCGTTTGCATCGCCGGTAAGGTCTGCTTCGGCGGTTACTGTGACCTCTGCGTTGGTGTCCCGAAGTTTCGCTACGGTCAGATTGGACAGCTGTGCGGAAAATATTGACCGGTTTGCCGTCTGTGTGATGGCCAGGTGGCGGAACGTGCTGACAGTTACATTTTCAAGTGTGGCAAATTCAGGTACTTCAACTGTCTGCGGCGCATTGCTGCCCACGGTGACGGTTGCCGTTCCGGAATCCATATGAAGTACATACTTGACATGCGTCCACTCGTTAGTCTTCAATTTTGATGCGAGCGCTGTTCCATGTGAGCTTAAAGCGCCGCCCGAGCCGATTACAAGTGCGTCTAAGATCGCTCCCTCGATAAACGGAGATTGAAAGCGGTTTGCCGTTTTCTCAACAAATGAGAATTTTAGATTGGAACCCGAGATATATTTCAGATCCGCATCAATCATATAGCTGCCGGTATTGCCGGTTCCGATGTTTTCACCGCTTGCATTTGTCAGATTCTCGAAAGCGCGGGCAAGACACCAGGAACCTTTTGCATTTGTCGTAGTCAGGTTTGTGTAAGTTCTTCCGTCAGCGTCTTTGCCGAGCGAGATATCGCGGTCGCTGCTGCCGCCAAAGAGCCATTTCCCGGAACCGTCAAGCTGCGTCTGCGAAAAGTGGTTAAAGTCCTCAATGTCGCCGGTTTCGCCCGGAAGGAGGTATGTATCGACTTCTGAGACGTCTTCCGCCGTAAATTCATCCGAATACCGGATATTTCCGTCGTCAGGCTCCAGTATGTTCTGCTCGTTTCTATGGGCTTTTAACACAACTGCAGTGTATGAGTCGCCTGCGGCAAGCGTAAGTTTGTCTATGGCTGTTCCGGAGGCGTTTACCGCACGGAAGTTCTTTATGATCTGCGCGCCGAATCCGGTTGAATTATCTACCTGGTCTGTCGCATAGAGCGTTCCCTTTACGCCGTCCGTGCCGCGGATGGTAACGGCAATGATCCCGTAAGAAGACATTTCTGTCTGGGCCTGCTGTACCATTACTTTGACAGAGGAGAGGTTTCCGTCGCTGTCAAATTGAATGTCTTTAATTGCTACCGGATATTGTTCGTCAACCGGCAGCTGATAAACGGGCCATGCGTCGTTTGGAGCAGAACCTAAAGAGGTAATGGAGTCCGGAACGAGGTTTGGTTTTTCATCGCGAAGCCCTGTTAAAAGTCCGCCAAGAACTGCTTTCTGCGTATCGTCTGTAACTGCCGCGGCAGCTTCAAAGAAACACCAGGCCAGATTTTCCGCACCGGTGTCGTTTGGATGGGTTGTGTCGGTAGTGCCCTCCCGTTTTGTACAGAAATAAAACTTGATCATATCGGGATTTCCGCCGTTTTCTTTTGTGATCCGGTTGTAAAATTCGTAACTTGTCTTATTCAGATCGACAAAGGCTATGTTTGTCTTGCCGGCGGCAAGCTTCTCTTTCACATACGCTTCTCCTGTCCTTGCATAATTGTCGAGAGAATGTTTGTATTCATTGTCTGCAAATGTATTGATGCGTTCGATCGGACTTACGATAATCAGGTTTGCTTTTGCTTTCTCACAGACGTCAAAGTACTTGTCAAGGCATGATTTGTATTCTTCTGTGCTGTTGTGGTTGTGGCCGTACTCGACATACATAAAGTCGCCCTCTTTGATTCTGTCTTTGACGACATTAAAGTGGTTATTGTCTCCGGCTGCAAGTCCGCCCTCGCCTTCGTTTACCATTGCAATATTTTCTGGCAGGTATTTTGTAAGTCCTGTGCCGACGCCGGTATAATTTTGGAGGCGGAAGAACGGAAGCGTGGTATTCCCGTCTGTTACGGTGGAATCGCCGAGTACCCAAAGTGTCGGGGCGCTCTCAATCTGTTCGATTTTCAGCGCTGCAAGCGCGGCGTTGTCGCCAGCCACACAGACATTTACCATTTCATCTGCGATCAGTCCTTTCGGATCAGATTTTTCATAGTAGATTGGTGTGACGCGAATGGTAAATACCGTTGTTTCCGTTTGTCCGGCCGCAATCTTTTTGTCCGTATAAAGCGGGTGCTTGCGCTCGGTATAGAGTGTTGCGGCGGCGTCTTTGGCAGGATCAAGTGTTGTTACTGCAGCTGTTACCCTGTAATAGGTATCGTCTTTGACTTTCAGTGCAAAACGCGTCGGGTAATATTCGTCGCCGAGCGGATCAAGATTATTTTCTGCCGGCTGGCTGCCGTCACGGTTGAGTATGCCCACCGATCCGATCGCATCACAAAGGCCGTTTCCGCCGCCGGTGCGCAGGTCCTGTATCTGGCCGAGCTGATTGCCGAATCCGTCAAACCGGTTGCTGGCCCGATAGGAATCCGGATTGATGCCAAGGAAGCCGTATCCGTCGGTATTTTTGGGATCGTAAAAATCTTTATCCGCCGTCACCGCCGTATAACCGTCGGCAACATCTTCTGCTGAACCGAAATCAAACTTCCATGTCTTTATGGCATTCGGATCGTCCTCGCCCATATCAATGCCGCCGGGATTTTCGGTATCGCCGGGATTCTCGGTATCGCCGGGGTTTTCAGAACCGCCGGGGTTTTCGGAATTGCCGGGGTTTTCGGAATTGCCGGGGTTTTCGGAATTGCCGGGGTTTTCAGAACCGCCGGGGTTTTCGGAATTGCCGGGGTTTTCAGAACCGCCGGGTGTTTCGGTGCTGCCGGTATCGCTCGGAGTTTCGGTAGTTCCGGTGTCGTTTGGCGGCGTCTGCGTGTCGTTTGGCTGATCTGATTTGCTTTTGACTGCTACAGTAAGCTTTAAGGAATAGACCTTGTCGCCTTTCTTTTTCTTTTTTGTTTTAATTGTCAGGGTGGTCTTGCCGGATTTTACGCCGGTTAGCTTGCCCTTGGCTGTAACAGTGGCAATTTTTTTGTTGCTGATAGAATAGGTAAAGCCCGAAACCTTGACGCTTTTGGGATTCATGGCGGGCTTTAGCGTTATGTTTTTGTTTTCGTCTATTGTCAAAACGCCTTTTACGGCGTCTTTCACGACGATAGCGGCTACAGTAACTTTGCATGTCGCCTTTACGGATTTTTTCGCGGCGGAAGTAACGGTGATTTTGGCGGTGCCTGCATTGACGCCTTTTACTACGCCTTTGCCTGTCACGGTTGCGACTTTTTTGTTGCTGCTTTTAAATTTTACCTTTTTGGAGGCTGTATTTGGGGTGACGGATTTTACTTTGAGCGTAAATTTGTCTCCCACGCCAATGGTTTGCTTGGAAACGCTTAGCTTGATTTTGGACGGCGCCCTCGCAGCTGCGGATACTTCAGTGGCCGGCGCCGTGAAAACACTGCCCATGGCAAGCAGCAGGGCGAGCCCAAAGGACAGCATTTTCCTGTGTAATGCGTGTTTCATGTTGATCTCCTTTCTTTTATAAAATTTGTTACCTTAAAAATAACATATTTTTATGAGATTTGCTATAGTTTTCTTTTGCTTTGGCGGATTCGGTTTCCGAATCCGCCTGTTTTTATTATGATTTTACAACCATTGCATCAAATCCCGCTGCGATCAGTCTTTTTTGCATATTTTTGGCGTTGTCCGAAGCGGAATATGCCCCGACCTGTACGCGGTAGACTGCGTTTTTGTTTCCGGTGGGGGTTTCGTCTGCAGCAGACGATGCATCTTCTGCGTTTTTTTCGTCTGTGTCGGCGCTGCCGGACTGCAATGTGTTTTTTCCTGTTATTCCATATACAATGGCGCCTGCAATCTTCTGATGGTCGTAGAGCGCTACGTCGTCCCTGTCGTCGACAAAACAGCATTCAATCAGTAATGACGGCGCTTTTGTTTTGCGCAGAAAATAGAGATTTTTGTTTGTTTTTACGCCGCGGTTGCGAAATCCGAGCGACGCGATCGCGTTGCAGATATTTTGCGCATATGGTTTCGCTCTGCCGGATTCGCTGTATACAAGCGTCTCTGTGCCGGTTGTTTTTCCGTCTTTTGCAGATCCCTTTGCGCCGGCGTTAAAGTGGATGGATACGTCGAGATCTACGGTGTGTGCATTGCAGGCATTTACGATTTTTACAAGTACGTCCGACTGGCTGGCGCCGTTTTCACAGGTGCAGTCGTAGACGGTGTGGCCCATCTGCCGCAGCCGGCTGATTACTTCATCTTTTACTTTTCGTGCCTCTGTTGATTCCTGGATAAAGCCGATTGCGCCGCAGGCAGTTTTCCCGTCAGGGTTGTGTCCGGCGTGGATATTTATTATCATTGTTTTTAACCTTTCTTCCTTAATATTAAGATTATATTTACATGAAAAAGATACGGATATTTCCGCGGAGGTGGCCGGTAGTGTGGCAGGGATAAGATTTTGCGATGGAAAAGACGGCAGGTTCTTTTCCGGGTGCATGTAATAAGATCCCCGGTATAAGTTTATGCTCAGGGAGTAATTTTGTGCGGTGGGGCAAAGGTGGAAAATATTTGCGTTACAGGTATTTTGGACAATCGGTGACAGGTTTCGCTGAATGGAGCCGTATTACAGCGTTTGTGCAAAGCGCTAATGCGACGGAGACGAGGGAAGCGGTCGGCTTGTATATGTGCATTAAATTTGACAAAAATATGTACAAAATATGTACAAAATAACTTGCAAAGATAGAAAAGCATGTTATAATGAAGAATGATAAAGGCTAACTTTACAAAGAAAGGGGAAAAATATGAAGAAAAAAATTGTGGCGTACATATTGGCGGCTACAATGGTGACTACCGGTCTCGGTCAGGCAGATACATCCGTGTTTGCGAAAACTGGCGGGGACAGTACGGCGGTTATGGCGGAGAAATCTTTGAAAACGGACGAGGCCGTCACGGAGTGGAAGTTTGACTTCAATGTAGCCAATGTGAAAGACTGGGCTGCAGATAAGGGAGAATCGCCCACAGCGGAGGGATGGACCGGCATAGGACCTGTTCTTGATTATAATGTTAATCAGGGATATGGCTGGAAAGTAAGGCCCGAATGTGTTCGCGCGCGTAATGCAGCAAATGCAGATGCTACAGATGAAGATAAACTGACAGATTTGATTACGGGCGGCGAATTTGCACTGGATGTAAAAAATGGCAAGTATGAAGTTACCTTTTATATGGGCGACGTGGGAGTTGCAGATAAGAGTCAGAAAGCAACTTTTACTGCAGAGGGAAGTGCGGCTGCGTCTATTGAATCGAAAGGACAGCTTGGCAAGGCGACGGCTGTTGTTGAGGTTGAAGATGGACAGTTGAATGTATCTTCCAGCGGATATTGGAATGCAATAGAGGTAAAACTCTCCGAGCCCGCAATGGAGGCGCCGGGTAAGCTCGCAGTCGGCAATTTAAAGCTTGATGTGGAAGATGGCGCTACGGCAGATCTGTTTTTTGAAGATCCTGATTATGAAACGACAGGATCTTATAAAGTGTACAGCAAGGGATCGGCAGATACCGAATACAGGGAAATTACGGCTTCAGAAGCTCAGTATGTACCGGTATTTTCTCCGGATCAGGCGGATTCGGCCAATGCCGCGCAAAAGGGAAAGCGGTATATGAAGATCGAACTTGAACTTGGAGATATCTATCAGGTTTGTATGACGCGTACCGATAAAGAGACACAGAAAGAATCGCCCAAAAGCGCATCAATAGAGATAAAAACCATTGATGAATCTGCTCCGGAACTCACAAAGAAAGTTCAGAACCTGACGGGCAGCGTACAGAAAAATGCTGTAACCCTGACCTGGGACGCATCAGATGAGCAGGGCGTTTATAAATATGCGATTTATCGTTCCAATTTCCCGGAGGGAACAAAACATTGGCTGAACTGGGAGATTGGCAAGATGTCAACGGATGAGGATTTGTTTGTCAAGGTAGGAGAATCCAAAACAACAACATATACGGATACAACAGCTGTTACGAGCAGCGAATTTTACTACAAAGTAGCGGCGGTTAATTCCCGTGGAGAAAGTCCAAAGTCCGATGTCTTTAAGACAGAACCGGCCGGTGAGTTTGAAAAGAAAAATCTTGAAAAATATTCCGACAGAGCGGTTGTGGGCATTGACCTTGCAGGAGATAAAGGCGCCAGTACATTCGTTTCCGCAACGGACGCGGACGGTAAGGAATATACAAAGGGCGTATACTTAAGCTGGAGAAGTTTTGCGGCAGATTTTGATGCAAACGGTAATCTGAGCACGACTTTCGATGTATTTAAAGGCGATACAAAGATAGCGTCGGCAATCAAAGTGACGAACCTGATTGACCCGGAAGGCACAAAAGCGGATACTTACAGAGTAGTTGGAAGTACCGATGCAGCGCAGAATTTAAAGGCGGTTGCTACAAAACCGTGGGATAAACAGTACCTGGAATTAACGCTTCAAAGGCCGGAAGATGAGACAATGCCTGTTGATGCGGACGGGAAGATCGGAACCTGCAATTACAGCGCAAACGATATGTCCGTCGGGGACGTGGACGGCGACGGTGTTCTTGACCTCATCGTAAAATGGTATCCTTCCAATGCACAGGATAACTCCAAAGGCGGTTATACCGGAAAAACATTTATAGATTCTTATAAGATCAATTATGCGACGGGCGAAACGACTTTGATGAGCCGTATTGATATGGGAATTAATATCCGTTCCGGCGCGCATTACACACAGTTCCAGGTTTGGGATTTCGACGGCGACGGCAAAGCGGAGCTGGCGGCAAAAACCTCGGACGGAACGACAACCTATAAACCGGGAAGCGACGGCAAACTGCAGATGGTAGACTACGTAGGAGCAGTAGACGCCAGCAAGCTTCCGGTTGAAACGCAGCAGACAGAAGAGAAGTATGATTATCGTAACCAGTCCGGCCATGTGATTGTCGGCAGGGAGTTTTTCTCCATTTTCAATCTGGATGACGGTACAAAAGCAGCAGAGGATATTGAGTACAAACCGGAGCGCGGCCCGGCAAATGAGATGGATAAAAACTGGGGCGATTCCAGCGGAAAGGATAACTGGGGGAACCGTTCTGAGCGTTATCTCTCGGGTGTTGCTTATCTCGACGGTGAGAATCCATATGCAGTATTTGGCCGTGGATATTATTCCAGAACGGCGATCAGCGCATGGTATCTGGAGAAAACGCCAAGCGGTGAAAACGGGAAGTACGAAAATACGATTCAGACATACTGGATTTTTGATTCCGGCAATAAATGGGGCGCGGCTACCGATGAAATTCCATATATCAAACAGGGAGCGCATTCCCTTGCAATCAATGATGTAGACGGCGATGGCAGAGATGAAATTATTTATGGCGCTCTGATTGTGGACAATGACGGTACGGTATTGAATAATACAGGTTTGGAGCATGGCGATGCAGAGCATGTATCTGACTGGATTCCGGATCATCCGGGACTTGAGGTTATGATGGTGCATGAGCATGGCGGCGTTCAGGTTCATGTGGAGATTCATGATGCATTAACCGGTGAGATTCTGATGGGGTATTATACCGGCGTTGATACCGGCCGCGGCGTGGCGGCGGATATTGACCCGTCCATGAAAAATGCAGAATTTTGGGCAGTAGCAAAACCCAATATACAATACGACGACGAACCGGATTGGGACACAACCAGCGGCGGGCTGTTTTCTACCCGTAATTGGTCTGAGGATTCTGAAATAGATGATTATGAGATGCTTGAAGATTTTAATCCGCCTGCAAACTTTACCGTTTTCTGGGACGGAGATTTGATGAGCGAGCTTCAGGATCACAGATTCGCAAAGGAAAGCTATGTGCCAATTGGTGTGAACGTATTAAAATGGGATTATTTAAACGGTAAAACAGAACCGCTGTTATATTCCAAAGAGATCTGGACAAACAACGGCACGAAAGGAAACGTGGGACTGGCGGCAGATATCCTGGGCGACTGGCGTGACGAGATTATTACAAGGACGTCAGACGAGCTGGATGCAAACGGAAAATATAAATATGGCGCTAATACGGTTCGTATTTATACAACTACAATTCAGACAGATTATGTAGTTCCCTGCCAGATGGAAAATCTTGCTTACAGGGAAGCAATCGCATGGCAGAACGTAGGTTATAACCAGCCGGCTAATCTGGATTATTTATTGTCAGAGGGTGTAGTTACGGCGCAGCTGACAGCAAAGCCTTCAGATCAGAAAGAGGCGGAGATTGTATTTACGGAAGCAAACGACGGTGTGAACGGGCATAAGATTACAAAATACAATGTCTACAGAGCAGTTGTAGCGGAAGGGAAAGTTGGAGAATATAAACTGGCTTATACGGTAGATAAGGGTAAGAACACAACGATAGATGGATTGGAATGCACATTTGCAGAGGGCGTCTATACATTAAAAGATACCGCTGTAGAGAATAATACAACCTACAGCTATCAGATTGCTGCAGTTGTGGAGACAGAGGGAGTGATCGCAGGTGTCAATGCCGGTCAAAAGGTAGAGCGGGATTCTTATCTGTCCAGGGCTGTGGAAATTGATATTCCGGTTAACATCAAGAATGTACCGGAAATTACGCTTGCACCGGTTGTACAGGATACGCCGTGTGAGAGCGTTGCGGATTTACTTCCAAAGACAGTTACTGTTGCAGATCAGGACGGCAAAGAGCAGCAGGCAAACGTAACCTGGGACGTGTCCAAGGTAAAACTGGATACGCCGGGAACATATAAAGTAACAGCCGCAATCCAGGGCTGGGCAGAAAAACAGGAATTGGATCTGGTAGTTGAGGCGGCGAAACTGGCGGATCAGAGCATAAAAGAGATACGTATTCTTACTACCAGTGATGTGTCAAAAGAACTGCCGAAGAAAATGGAACTGACCTTTACGAATACGGTGAAAGTGGAGGCAGACCTTACATGGGATGCGTCGAGTGTTGCCGCTGTGGATAAGACGCTTGGCGCAGAAACCGTGGTAACGGGACAGTGGTCTAATGATACGGTGAATATATCAGACAAATCTATCAGTATTACAGTAAAGATTTCCGAAGATTATGTCGTATCTATGACGGAATTTATCGCTGAGGTTGACCAGTGGACCGATCCGGCGGATTCACTTCCGGCAAAAATAAATGCGGTATTTAAGAGCGGCAAGAAAGCCGATATTGAAGTAGAATGGGATATGTCCGGAATCGATGCGACCACATTAGGCTCATACGAAGCAGTTTATACAAATGCGGAATATAACGTAAAAGAGGCGGTTGTAGTTAACGTGGTATATCCTGCTGTCTATAAATTCGATTTTGGTTTGCAGACGGATGCGCCGGCCGGATGGACAGCGGTTACATCAGATAAGTCCAAAACAACGCAGGAGTGCGGTATTGCGTATACTGCAGAACAGAAATGGGGCTTTACAAATCCGGAGGCAAAAATTGACGGCCGTGGACCGAAAGAGCCGAAAAATCAATTAAGCGTTATTCCGAAAGAAGTATACTGGGATTGTCTGCTTGCGTCCAAACAGGAATTTAAGGTAGATTTGCCAAATGGTTCATACGAAGCAACAGTGATCTATGGTGGTTCCGGATCCGCAGGCGGTACAGGTACGGGTACATTCCATGACGGTCAGGGCGTCAGTGTAAAATATGCGGTAGACTATTATGGTACAGGGACTGTTAAAGTAGACGTGACAGAAGGTTCTCTTGTATTTACGGTAGGAAACAATACTGACAGATTAAGCGGTATGATAATCAGAAGCATTGATGCCGGCAAGGTGACAGGAATATCACTTGATCAGACAGAATTAACATTGACCAAAGACAATAAGTCGGCAACGTTGACAGCTACAGTGGAAGCGCCGCATGATGTAACAGCGCGCATGATCCAATGGACGTCTTCAGATGAGTCTGTCGCAACTGTAAAAGACGGCGTTGTTACTGCAGTGGCGACTGGTGATGCAATCATCACAGCAAAGGCGGGCGACTTTTCTGCAACGGCAGCTGTTACCGTTAATCTGGCAGAGGATGTACAGCCTGTAGATAAGACGGCGCTCGCCAATGCGATAGCAGGAGCTGCGGTTTATCAAGCGGCAGATTATACGGCAGACAGCTTTAAGATATTTACAGATGCCCTTGAAAAGGCGAATGCTGTATATGCGAAAGCAGATGCCGCACAGGCGGAAGTAGACGAAGCAACAGCAGTTCTTGCTAATGCGATTGCAGGTCTGAAAAAGGCAGGCGGAAGCGTAGGAACGCAGGCTGATAAGACAGCGCTTGCAAAGGCAATTGCGGATGCGGCCGTATACAAAGCATCCGATTACACTGCGGAGAGTTACAAAGTATTTACGGATGCCCTTGCAAATGCAAATAATGTAAACGCAAACGCAAATGCTACGCAGGCAGAAGTAGATAATGCTATGAAAGCGTTGACAGATGCGATTGCAGCTCTTGTAAAGGCAGTGCCATCCACCGTACCTGCAAAAGGCCAGCCGGTCAAAGCAGTGACAGGCGATAAGAATGCAAAATACACGGTAACAGGAAGCGGCACGACAAACACCGTGGCATTTGCCGGAACTACTTCCAAGAAGATCGATATTCCGGACACGATCAAAGATGCAAACGGAAATGTTTACAAAGTAACATCTATTGATGCAAAAGCGATTACGGCAAGCAACAAGAAGAACGTAACATCCATTAAGATCGGCAACAATATTACAAAGATCGACAAGAAACAGTTTGCCGGATTTACAAAGCTTACGACAGTAACAATTGGCGGCGGCGTCACATCTATCGGCAACGATGCGTTTAGCGGCGATAAGAAGCTGAATAAGGTGACGATCGGTAAGAAAGTAAAAACGATCGGTAACAATGCATTTAAGAATTGTGCTGCATTAAAGAATATTTCCATTCCGAACAGCACAACGAAGATTGGTTCAAGCGCATTTGCGGGATGTTCCAGGATGACTAAACTGACGATCGGAACAGGGCTTACAACGATTGGAAAAGAGGCGTTTAAAGGCGATAAGAAATTGGCAACGATTAAAATTAAGTCAAAGAAGATCAAATCGGTTGGAAGGAATGCATTTAAGAGTATCAAATCGAATGCAAAATTTACAATGCCAAAAGGAAAAGCATCCAGCTATAAGAAGAAATATTTTAATTCCAAAGCAGGTGTGACAAAGAAAATGTCAGTTAAGTAAAAAACCGCTTTGTGTACAGTAATTTGTACAGCAGTCAAAACTGCCGCGTCGTGGGTGAAAACCCAGGATGCGGCAGTTTTTTGTGGAAGAAATTTACAGGAAGCCGTATGCCCCTGATTATCCTTAGAATTTCCTTAATATTTGTAAAAGATATGACAAATTGACTTGTTTTTTCAACGGTATTTGATATACTTTGAATGTACTTGAAAAAAGGGAATATATGAAGCAATAAGGTGGAGCAAATGACAAAAAAACGAAAATCTGTAACTTCCATTGTTCCGGCGTACGGCTTATTGTCCCTGATAGTTGCAGTAGCGTATGATTTTTTGATTTATTGCGGTTCCAGGCGTATTGCCGGGGATTGGCGCCATTATAATATTGAATGCGGTGTGGATGCATGGATACCATTTTGGCCGCCCTCTATTATAATCTATTTTGGATGTTATCTGTTCTGGATCGTAAATTATATTCTGATCGCACGTCAGGGGAAAAGGGAAGTAAGCCAGTTTTTTGCCGCGGAACTTCTCTCCAAAACAGTTTGTCTTGTATTTTATCTGCTGTTTCCGACAACAAACCAAAGGCCGGCAGTCGAACCGAGCGGTATTTGGAATCAATTGATGATATTTTTATATGAGACGGATGCAGCGGACAACCTCTTTCCGTCCATTCACTGCCTGGTGAGCTGGTTCTGTTATATCGGGATTAAGAATAAGCCCCAGATCCCTGTATGGTATCAAAGGTTTTCCTGTTTCGCTGCGATATTGGTTTTTGTCTCAACGGTAACGACAAAACAGCATGTAATCGTGGATGTATTTGGTGGAATTTTTGTGGCGGAGATCTGCTTTCGGGTTGGAAAAAGGCAGAAAGTATATGAAACATATGAGAAGTTTTTGGACAGAACGGACAAATTATTTTTTGCGAGAGGCAGGAGCGTAAAATGCAGTCAAAAAAGAAAATGATCGGGAATGCCGTTTTTCTGATTGTCATATTCGCGGTGACAATTTACGGCGTTTTTCATGGAGAAGATCTGGACAAAATGATAAATGCCATCAAACAGGTAAATGCATTCTGGCTGATCCCGGGAGTTTTCTTTGCGCTTATCTGCATTTGGGGAGGCTCTATCATCATATGGTATCTGATGCGTTCCTTTGGCATTTGTGTGAAAAAACGAGTCTGTTTTTTGTTTTCTGCAGTGGATTATTTTTTCTGTTATATCACGCCCTCCGCAACCGGAGGACAGCCAATGCAGATTTACTATATGAAAAAAGAAAATATACCAATTCCGGTGTCCTCGGTTGTATTAATGGTCGTTACAATTACTTATAAATTAGTGCTTGTTGTGACTGGAATCGGAATCCTCATTTTTGGCAGAGGATTTACACAAAAATATATGACCGGAATCTTGCCGGTATTTTACTTAGGGCTGCTGCTCAATGTGTTTTGCATTATATTTATGACCATGCTGCTGTTTCATCCGGTGATGGCGGAAAAAATATTGGTAAAAGGAATGCGTCTTCTCGAGAAGCTGCATTTTATGAAAAAGAAGAAAGAGCGTCTGCGAAAGCTTCGGGACGGGATGCAGGTTTATCGTGAGACGGCGGCATATTTAAGCAGTCATAAAAAGGTAATTGTGAATGTGGTATGGATCACGTTTGTCCAGCGATTTATGCTGTTTGCAGTTACATGGACGGTGTATAAGGCATTTGGGCTTTCCGGTACGCCTGTATGGGAAGTGATATTGCTGCAGGCAGTGATTTCCATTTCAGTTGATATGCTTCCGTTTCCGGGCGGAATGGGGATCAGTGAAAGTTTATTTTTACGTATTTTTCCGACGGTTTTTCAGTCGCTTCTTTTGCCGGCGATGGTTCTTTCGAGAGGAATCGGATTTTACAGTCAGCTTTTGTTCAGCGCAGTATTTACGGCAGTGGCACAGATTTATTACACATACAGACGTCCGGATGCCGGCGTGGCGGCAGGACGGATGCAGCAGTTGAAGAAAGGATACAAATGAATGATAGGGTTTTATGATTATACAGTGGTTTTAACATATATCAGCCTTGCGTCCTCGCTGATCGGCATATTTTGTGCGCTGTCTGTTCAGCCGCGCTGGGCGATCTTTTTCCTTGCATTCTCCGGACTGTGCGATATGTTTGACGGCAAGATTGCGCGGACCAAAAAGAACCGCACAGAGGATGAAAAAAATTTCGGCATTCAGATTGATTCTCTCTGTGATGTTGTCTGTTTTGGCGTTTTTCCGATTGTAATCTGCTATAAGCTGGGCATGACTCATATATATAGTATGGTGATTTTGATTTTTTATGGGCTTGCCGGTCTGATACGCCTGGCCTATTTTAATGTGCTGGAGGCAAAACGTCAGAGTGAATCGGATGAGGCAGGGAAATTTTATCGCGGACTTCCGATTACTTCCATGGCAATCGCACTGCCGATCTTTTTTGTTGTTTCGCCGCTGCTGCCCAGTCAGCAGATATTTATGGTGATTCTTCATATTCTGGTTGCTGTGATCGGTATACTTTTTATTACGGACTTTAAGCTGAGAAAGCCCACAACGATAGAAGTACTGATTACCGTAGCGGTGGTGTTTGCGGCGGTTGTGGTAATTGTATTTGTGTGGCATGAATGGTGGCGGCTGCTTCGTTTCGGTTCTTTATTTAAATCTTAATCAGCTGTCGTATTGCGAGGTGCACAGGCAGGAAAGGAGAGAGTTTGAATGCATTCTGTTTCTGATCGAAGTGGGAATATTACAGTAGAAAATTCAATACAGGATCGTTTGCTGGAAGCGGTATACAATCACACGATGGGAAGGATTTTGTTAAGACCGTTTCTTGCACCCATATTTTCAAAGATGGGTGGGGCCCTGCTTTCGACCGGGTTTTCGAAAGTTATGATCGGCCCGTTTGTTCGCAGTCATTCTATTAATATGAGTGAGTATGAACAGCAGAATTATAATTCTTACAATGATTTTTTTACCAGAAAGATCAAATCGGGCGCAAGAAAAGCAGAGTTGGCGGAGAATGTTTTGATCAGTCCCTGCGACGGCAGGCTTTGCGTTTATCCGGTCAGAGAAAACAGCGTAGTTACGATTAAACATACGCCGTATACAGTTGGAAGTCTGGTGAGAAATCAAAAGATTGCCAGACGGTATGCGGGCGGTTATCTCTGGGTATTTCGTCTGTGCGTCGAGGATTATCACCGCTATGTCTATGCAGACAGCGGAAAAGTATCCGCCGAGGTGCAGATACCGGGAGTATTTCATACGGTTAATCCGGTTGCCAATGACAATTTTCCGATCTACAAAGAGAATACGAGAGAGTATGCGCTGCTTAAATCCGAACAGTTGGGGACAATACTGCAGATGGAAGTGGGCGCGATGCTTGTAGGAAGGATCAGGAACCGGCCCGGAAATCGTTATGTACAGCGGGGAGAGGAAAAAGGAAATTTTGCTTTTGGAGGTTCCACCGTAATACT
Source organism: uncultured Roseburia sp. (assembly GCA_947088345.1). Lineage (GTDB taxonomy): Bacteria > Bacillota > Clostridia > Lachnospirales > Lachnospiraceae > Roseburia. The sequence continues at coordinate 107,880 of CAMUGE010000002.1, read as the reverse complement.
GATCACGCAGAAAGGACAGGTCTGTCCGGATTCGGATATTTTGTCTAATTCAATGCGGGGAATCGAGACAAGGGTGCGTCTGGGGGAGCAGGTTGGAAAAAAGCAGATATAAAGTAAGAGGGCAGAAACACCTGCCCTTTTTTATTATGCACACGGACGCAGAAAGGAAATATGCAGCGAAAGCTGCCCGCGTCCGGCGCGCGAGCAGGGAAGATAAATCTTCTCTACTTGATTTTTGTATTTTGAATGGATGCTTCAATAAATCCGCGAAACAGCGGATGCGGGCGGTTAGGCCTGGATTTTAATTCGGGATGAGCCTGCGTTGCAATAAACCACGGGTGATTCGGAATCTCAATCATTTCAATAATTCTTCCGTCCGGCGAGATGCCGCAGAGTTTCATGCCGTGTTCGGTCAGAGTGGTACGGAAATCATTGTTGACCTCATAGCGATGCCTGTGCCGCTCTGCAATTTGTTCTGTGCCGTAAACCTCAAATGCTTTGGAAGATTCATCCAGCATACATGGATAGGAGCCAAGCCGCAGCGTGCCGCCGATGTCTTCCACGCCGTTTTGATCCGGCATCAGCGCGATAACGGGATGCGTGGTGTTCGGGTCGAGTTCCACACTGTTGGCGTCGTGGTAGCCGCAGACATTGCGCGCGTATTCGATAATGGCAACCTGCATGCCAAGGCACATCCCAAGATACGGAATCTTATGCTCTCTTGCGTATTTAGCGGAAAGAATCATGCCTTCGACGCCGCGGGAGCCGAAGCCGCCGGGTACAATTATGCCGGAGACATCGCTCAGGATTCCGTTTATCGTATCTTCGTTGACTGACTCGGAATCCACCCATTTGATATTGACGGTTGCGCGGCTTGCAATTCCGCCGTGTTTTAAAGCCTCAACAACAGAAATATAGGCGTCGTGCAGCGCGATATATTTTCCCACAAGTGCAACCGTAACCTCTTTATCTGGATGATACAGCGCGTCTACCATAGTTTCCCAGTCTTTTAAATCAGGTTCGGGGCATGGTAAATGCAGAGAGTCGCATGCGACTCTGGCAAGATGTTCTTTTTCCATTGCAAGAGGCGCTTCATAGAGGTATTCTACATCCAGGTTCTGCAGCACATGATCGCCCGGTACATTACAAAAAAGCGCGATTTTGTCTTTTAAATTTTGTTCTAACGGCTGTTCGCTTCGGCATACAATGATGTCAGGCTGGATGCCCATTCCCTGCAATTCTTTCACGCTTGCCTGTGTCGGCTTTGTTTTCAGTTCGCCGGACGCTTTGATATAGGGGATCAGCGTCACATGGATTAGAATCGCGTTTTCTCTGCCTACTTCGTGCTGAAACTGGCGGATCGCTTCTAAAAACGGCTGGCTCTCAATATCTCCGACTGTCCCGCCGACTTCAATAATAGCGATATGCGTTTCTTCCGACGTGAAGTTACGGTAAAATCGGCTTTTAATCTCATTGGTGATATGAGGGATCACCTGAACAGTGCCGCCGCCGTAATCGCCGCGCCGTTCTTTCTGCAAAACGGACCAGTAGATTTTACCGGTTGTCACATTGGAATTTTTTGTCAGGCTCTCATCGATAAATCGTTCATAATGTCCTAAGTCCAGATCCGTTTCCGCACCGTCGTCCGTGACGAATACTTCGCCGTGCTGGATGGGATTCATGGTGCCGGGGTCAATATTGATATAGGGATCAAATTTCTGCATGGTCACTTTGTATCCGCGCGCTTTTAAAAGTCTGCCGAGCGAAGCTGCGGTAATCCCCTTGCCAAGACCCGATACAACGCCGCCGGTGACAAAGACATACTTTACAGGCATAGGTTTTTTTCCTCCTCAAATGCGTATTATAAATCATATAATTCATATAGTATACAACGAAGTAAGCGTAAAATCCAGAGGAATTTCAAAGAATCGTCCATTTTGCTTTTGGATCTTTAGAAAGAATTTATAAAATTACAACAAAAGTTCACCAACTGTGTATTGCTTTTAGGGTGTGTTTTCAATATAATGAAAGAAGCGCTTACCGCAGGAAAGGATAAAGAAGATGGAAAACCAGAATAATTCAAATAATAACGGGAACAGCGGCGGGAACGGGAACCGCGGAAATAAGGATAATCATAACGGACAGCTTGTCATGGCCTTTATTCTGATTTCCCTGGTTGCTCTTTTTATTATGAGCATGGTTTCAAACCGTTTTAACCAGATGAGTACACAGGAAGTCTCCTACTCCGAATTTCTTCAGATGGTAAAGGGGGAGGGCGAATGGAAAGATAAAAAAGTAGAGTCGGTTGAGATCGGCGCTTACGAGATCAATATTGTTTTGGAGACGGATGAGAAAAAGCTGCACCAGACCAAATATTATTGCGGCAGAGTTGCGGATGAAGAAATGATTCCGATTTTAAAGCAGTACGGTGTCGAAATTTATGGCGTCATTCCCGATAATACGTCTGCATGGATTTACAATATATTAAGTTATCTGATCCCGGTTATTTTAATTTGGGTTGTTTTTGGTATCGTAATGCGCCGTATGGGCGGAGGCGCGATGGGAGTTGGCAAGAGCAACGCCAAGATCTATGTGGAGCGGCAGACAGGCGTTACATTTAAAGATGTGGCAGGGCAGGACGAGGCAAAAGAATCACTGCAGGAAGTCGTGGATTTTTTGCACAATCCGGGAAAATACAGGGAGATCGGCGCGAAGCTTCCGAAAGGTGCGCTTCTTGTAGGACCTCCCGGTACCGGAAAAACACTTTTGGCGAAAGCAGTCGCAGGCGAAGCGCATGTGCCGTTTTTTTCTCTGGCGGGATCTGATTTTGTCGAAATGTTTGTCGGTGTGGGAGCATCGCGTGTGCGCGACTTATTTAAGGAGGCGCAGAAACAGGCGCCATGTATTATATTTATCGACGAGATTGACGCGATCGGAAAGAGCCGCGATAACCGCTACGGCGGCAACGATGAGCGCGAGCAGACGTTAAACCAGCTGCTTGCGGAAATGGATGGGTTTGACACGTCAAAAGGTCTGTTGATTCTTGCCGCGACAAATCGTCCGGAGGTGCTTGACAAGGCGCTGCTGCGTCCGGGGCGGTTTGATCGCCGTATTATTGTCGATAAACCGGATTTAAAAGGGCGCCTTGAAACGTTAAAAGTACATTCCAAGGGCGTGCTGATGGATGAAACGGTCGATTTGGATGCGCTGGCGCTTGCCGCTGCGGGGCTGGTTGGTTCGGATCTTGCAAATATGATTAACGAGGCGGCGATTAACGCGGTAAAGAGCGGCAGAAAATTTGTAAACCAGTCGGACTTATTCCACGCGTTTGAGCTTGTTGCCGTCGGCGGAAAAGAAAAGAAAGACCGCGTGATGAGCGAGAAAGAGAGAAAAATTGTCTCGTATCATGAAGTTGGCCATGCAATGGTGACTGCGCTGCAGAAAAATACCGAACCTGTGCAGAAGATTACAATCGTACCCCGCACAATGGGGGCGCTTGGCTATACGCTGCAGACGCCCGAGGAAGAGAAGTATCTGCAGACAAAGGACGAGCTGCTTGCAAAAATTACAACCTATATGGCGGGGCGCGCGGCTGAAATGCTGGTGTTTGCGTCCGAGACCAGCGGCGCTTCAAACGATATCGAGAATGCAACGGCGATTGCCCGCGCGATGGTAACACAGTACGGAATGTCGGACAGGTTTGGAATGATGTGCCTTGCGACAGTTGATAATCAGTATCTGGATAACAGGGCGGGGCTGATCTGCGGTGAAGATACGGCAGCGCAGATTGACAGTGAGGTACTCTCCATCATAAACGGCTGTTACAACGAGGCAATGCGTCTGTTGAAGGAAAACCGGGAGGTTCTGGATAAGATTGCAGAATATCTGTACGATCATGAGACAATTACCGGGAAGGAGTTTATGACGATCTTCCGTGAATTAAAAAACATACCGGAGCCGGAAGAGCAGGAAGAAAAAAAGACATTTTTTGAGCAGGCTGAGGAAGCGCGTCTGGATCTTGAAAATAAAGGAAAAAAGTTAGATTGTATTGTTTCGGATGAGTCGGGGAATAACAATGTTTGATATTGGAGAAGAACTGAAAAAAGTTCCGGATTTGCCGGGCGTTTACATTATGCACGACAAAAGCGACACGATTATCTATATCGGAAAAGCGGTGAGCCTGCGCAAGCGGGTCCACCAGTATTTTCAGCCAAGCCATAACGAGGGTATTAAGAAAGCGCAGATGGTAAAGCAGATTGAGCGTTTTGAGTATATCATTACGGACTCGGAACTGGAAGCGCTTGTGCTGGAATGTAATTTAATTAAAGAACATCATCCGAAATACAATACGATGCTGCGCGACGACAAAACATATCCGTATATCAGAGTGACTCTTGGGGAGGATTTCCCGAGAGTCCTCTTTTCACGTCAGCAAAAAAAGGACAGGTCGCGCTATTTTGGGCCTTATACGAGCGGGGGCGCAGTCAGGGACACGATTGAGCTTGTAAACAAGATATACCGTCTGCGCACCTGCAGCAGAAATCTGCCGAAAGATATCGGAAAAGAGCGCCCGTGTTTAAACTATCACATACATCAGTGCAGCGCCCCCTGCCAGGGGTATGTCACAAAGGAGGATTATCGCAGGCAGGTAGCGGAGGTAACGGAATTTTTAAACGGGAATTATGCCAGAGTCTTAAAGATGCTGGAGCAGAAAATGCTGAAAGCTTCAGAGGAAATGGAGTTTGAGAAAGCAATTGGGTATCGTGAGCTGATTGGCAGTGTAAAGCAGATTGCCCAAAAGCAGAAAATGACAAATACGGACGGCGAAGACAAAGATATTATCGCTGCGGCGTACGACGATCAGGACGCTGTAGTGCAGGTGTTTTTTATACGAGGCGGCAAATTAATCGGACGTGACCACTTTTATATAAGAATCGGAGCCGAGGATACCAAAAGTCAGATTTTAACGACGTTTATTAAGCAGTTTTATGCGGGCACACCGTTTATTCCGCGCGAGATTATGCTGCAGGGAGAAATTGAGGAGCAGGATATTTTAACCGACTGGCTTTCAAAAAAAAGAGGCGGTAAAGTCTATATCCGCGTGCCGCAAAAAGGTATGAAAGAGAAGCTGGTAGAGCTGGCGGAGAAGAATGCGCTTCTTGTGCTCTCGCAGGATAAAGAAAAGATCAAGCGCGAGGAGGGGCGCACGATCGGCGCACTGAAAGAGATTGGAAAACTGTTGGATTTAGAGCAGCTTGTCCGGGTCGAGGCGTATGATATTTCAAATATCAACGGTTTTGAGACAGTGGCTTCTATGGTCGTCTTTGAGAAAGGAAAGCCTAAGCGCAGTGATTACCGAAAATTTAAGTTAAAGACGGTACTGGGGCCTGATGACTATGCATCTATGCATGAGGTATTAATGCGCCGTTTTATGCACGGAATGAAAGAGCAAAAAGAGCTTGCCGACAAAGAGATTTCAGAGGAATACGGAAGTTTTACGCGTTTTCCAGATCTGATTATGATGGACGGCGGAAAGGGACAGGTCAATGTTGCGCTTTCCGTGCTCGACGAACTGCGGTTAAATATTCCTGTCTGCGGCATGGTAAAAGATGATAATCACCGTACAAGAGGGTTATACTATCACAATGTGGAGATTCCGATCGATCGGCGCAGCGAGGGATTTAAGCTGATTACAAGGGTACAGGATGAAGCGCACCGGTTTGCCATCGAGTATCACCGCTCGTTAAGAAGCAAAGAGCAGGTACATTCTATACTGGACGATATTGCAGGCATCGGACCGGCGCGCAGAAAAGCTCTGATGAAAAAATATCAGTCTCTGGATGCGATTAAAGCAGCGGATGAAGCAGATCTTGCGGCGACAGACTCCATGAACGAACAGGCAGCAAAGGCAGTGTATCAGTTTTTCCATGCGCAGTCACAATCACAGAAAGGCATGAGTTGAAAGAAGACAGATAGTATGCTATAATTGCAGCAGTGTGAGGCGTAATAATCTGCGGTATCACAAAAACCGGGAGGTTTTATTCTGAAAATAAATTTTTCACACGGAGATTTTTGTCTGCGCGCTTTAAGGCCATCAATGGCTTGCCACAAAGTCGCTTCGCGCATTAAGCGAATGCGGGCTGCGTTCGCAGTGCAGAAAGGGGGATTTATATGGGAAATATGGTAAAGCTGACAAAAATGGTAGAGGCAATGGGACTCTATAATTTTCTGCCTGACATGGAATTAAAAGACCACCGCATTACGGTCAGCGACGTCAACCGTCCGGCGCTGCAGTTGAGCGGTTATTTTAAACATTTTGAGCAGTCGCGGGTTCAGATTATCGGAATGGTGGAATATACGTATTTACAGCAGCTGGATGCGGAGAAAAAGGAGAGTATTTATCGGGAATTTATGAGTTATGATGTTCCGTGCGTCATTATTTGCCGCGATTTAAAGCCGGATGAACTGTTTTTAAAGCTGGCGGAAGAGAAAGGGATTCCGATTTTTGGTACAAAACGGGGAACATCCGAATTTATGGCGGAACTCATCTACTGGCTGAGCGAACAGCTTGCGCCAAGTATTACCATTCACGGCGTGCTTGTAGACGTGTACGGCGAGGGCGTTTTAATCATGGGCGAGAGCGGTATCGGCAAGAGCGAAGCCGCATTGGAACTGGTGCGCAGAGGGCACAGGCTTGTGACAGATGATGTTGTGGAGATTCGCAAGATTAATGATCATGTGCTGATGGGGACATCGCCGGATATCACGCGCTATTTTATTGAGCTGCGCGGCATCGGCATCATTGATATCAAGACATTGTTTGGCGTAGAGGGCGTAAAAGAAAAACAGCAGATTGATCTTGTGATTAAGCTGGAAGACTGGAAGAAGGATAAAGAGTATGACAGGCTTGGTCTGGAAGAAGAATATACTGAATTTCTGGGCAACCGCGTGGTATGCCAGTCGCTGCCGATTCGGCCGGGCCGTAACCTTGCGGTAATCTGCGAGGCGGCTGCCGTAAACCACAGACAAAAGAAGATGGGGTATAATGCGGCGCAGGAACTGTATCGCCGTGTGCAGGAGAACCTGACGAAGCAGCCCGAAGCGTAAGAATGAGAATGGAGGATTGAAAAGATGGATAGAAAGAATGCCTGGGAAAAGTATCCTATGGGAGAAAAGCGGGAGCGCGTTTACGAGTTTGCGGAGAAGTACCGCAAGTTTTTATCTGAATGCAAGACAGAGCGTGAATGCGTCGGGGCATTTGTCAGAAAAGCCGAGAAAGAGGGCTTTGTAAGTCTCCAGAAAGTCATTGGAGAGAATAAAAAATTAAAACCGGGCGACCGTGTTTATGCGAACAATATGGGAAAAGGAATGGCGCTTTTTGTCATCGGGACAGACGAATTGGAATGCGGTATGAATATTCTGGGCGCGCATATTGATTCGCCGAGGCTTGACTTAAAACAGGACCCAATCTACGAGGACAATGATTTTGCAATGTTTGACACGCATTACTATGGCGGTATCAAAAAATATCAGTGGGTGACGCTTCCGCTTGCGCTGCATGGCGTGATTGTCAAAAAAGACGGGACGGCTATTCCGGTTAATATCGGCGATAAGCCGGATGATCCGGTGTTTGGGATCAGCGACCTGCTTGTGCATCTTTCGGGCGAACAGATGGAAAAGAAAGCGTCAAAGGTGATTGAGGGGGAAAAACTTGATCTTGTGATCGGCAGCATTCCGTTATCCGAGGACGAAAAAGAAAAGAAAGAAGACAAAGAGAAACGGAAAGAAAAAGTAAAAGCAAATATCTTAGCGCTTTTGGAGAAAGAGTATGAGATTGAGGAGGAGGATTTTCTCTCAGCCGAAATTGAGGTTGTTCCCGCAGGCGCAGCGCGGGATTACGGTTTTGACCGCAGTATGATTATGGGATATGGGCATGACGACAGAGTATGCGCCTATCCGTCCTTTATGGCCATGCTGAAAATGAAAGAGCCAAAGCGTACGAGCGTGTGTCTTCTTGTGGATAAAGAGGAAATCGGCAGTGTCGGGGCAACCGGAATGCAGTCGCGTTTCTTTGAAAATACGGTGGCGGAACTTTTAGACGCGATGGGGCGCTACTCGGAGCTTGCCCTGCGGCGGGCCATGAAAAATTCCGACGTACTCTCTTCCGACGTTTCAGCGGCATTTGATCCGAACTATTCTTCGGTGATGTTAAAGCACAATACGGCCTATTTTGGACGGGGACTCGTCTTTAATAAGTATACCGGTTCCAGAGGCAAATCCGGTTCGAATGATGCAAATGCAGAATATGTGGCAAAACTTCGTCATATTATGGATAAAAATGAAGTGTCGTTCCAGACGGCAGAGCTTGGCAAAGTTGACCAGGGGGGCGGAGGAACGATCGCATATATTCTGGCAAATTATGGTATGAATGTGATTGACAGCGGTGTTGCGGTGTTAAATATGCACGCTCCGTGGGAGATTATCAGCAAAGTAGATTTGTATGAGGCATATCGCGGTTATATTGCATTTTTAAAAGAAGCATAGACGCCCGGTGCAATGCAAAAAGCAGGGGGAGAAACGTGAGTTTGGATTTTTTTCAAAAATTAAGTGAAATTGCGGGGGATGCCCCCCACTGCAAAAACGAACCAATGAGTCGCCATACAACCTTTCGCGTGGGCGGTCCCGCAGAATATTTTGTGCGGCCGGACACAAAGCAGCTGCCCGATATCTTAAAGCTTTGCAGACAGTGCGGCATACCCAGTTATATTATTGGAAACGGAAGCAATCTTTTAGTCGGCGACAGCGGGATGGACGGACTTGTCATTGAGATGGGAGCGGACGAAGCGGAGATCACGATCAAAGATACCGTTATGGCAGTTCCGGCGGGCGTGCTTCTGACGAAAGCGGCTAACGCTGCGGCAGAAGCCGCGCTTGGCGGGATGGAATTTGCAGCAGGAATACCGGGAACGGTTGGCGGCGCTGTCACTATGAACGCAGGCGCATACGGAAGCGAGATGAAAGATATTGTCTCCTCTGTCACGGTTCTCGATGCTTTTGGAACGGAGAAACGGATACCGGCGGAAGAGATGGCGTTTGGCTATCGCGCCAGCTGTATTCCTGCCAATCATTATATTGTGGTTTCCGCCGATCTGAAACTGTATTCGAGTGATAGAGAGAAAATCCTGGCCAGGATGGGAGAACTTCGGAAAAGGCGGATGGAAAAACAGCCATTGGAGTTTCCGAGCGCCGGGAGTACGTTTAAACGGCCGAACGGCTACTATGCAGGCAAGCTGATTATGGATGCGGGACTTTCGGGTTACCGCGTCGGCGGCGCGATGGTATCCGAAAAGCACTGCGGGTTTGTGATTAATGCAGACGGCGCTACCGCATGTGAGATCAGACAGCTGATGGCGGACGTGATCCAAAAGGTAGAACAGGCTTTTCATGTGACACTTGAACCGGAAGTGAAAATCATCGGCAAGTTTTAGCGTAATAGCCTGTCGGGGCGCTACAGTGTCAAGAGCCGCGTTTGCGGCAGAATGAGAGGAAAAATGAAATTTGTGATTTTAACCGGAATGTCTGGGGCAGGAAAGAGTACGGCAATTAAGATAATGGAAGACATCGGTTTTTATTGCGTAGATAACCTGCCGATCCCGTTGCTGGAGCAGTTTCTGGAACTGACGGAACAGCGGATTGTAGAATTAAAAAACGTTGCGGTCGGGATTGATATTCGAAACGGACGTTCCCTTGAAGAGCTAAAGGAAGTGTTGGAGCGAATCCGCAGGAGAGGTACGAATTATGAAATCCTCTTTCTGGATTCCAATGATACCGTGCTGGTGCGCCGTTATAAGGAGACGCGCAGAAACCACCCGCTGGCCGGAGGGGAGCGCGTCGATAAAGGTATCAATGAGGAGCGTAAGAGGCTTGCTTTTTTAAAAGACAATGCGGATTATATTATAGATACAGGCAGGCTTTTGACCAGAGAATTAAAAGCTGAGCTTGAGAAGATTTTTATTTTGGATCAGGACTACAAAAATCTGTTTATTACGATATTGTCGTTTGGATTTAAATATGGGATTCCGGCTGATTCGGATCTTGTCTTTGATGTGCGTTTTCTGCCGAATCCCTATTACATACAGGAACTGCGCCCCAAAACAGGGAATGACGAGGAAATACAAAATTATGTGCTGCAGTTTCGCGAGGCGCATGAGTTTCTGGATAAAGTCGAAGATCTGCTGACATTTCTGATTCCGAATTATTCGGCGGAAGGAAAAAATCAGCTGGTGATTTCTATAGGCTGTACCGGCGGCAAACACCGCTCTGTTACGCTTGCCAATGAAATCTATAAAATACTTTCTGAGAAAAAAGGGTATGGGCTTAAGATTGAACACCGGGATATAGAAAAAGATGCAAAGAGAGGCAAATAAAAATGTCATTTTCCAGTGATGTAAAACAGGAACTCTGCGGTCGTATGGGGGCGGGCAGGCACTGCCAGCTTGCGGAGCTTGCCGTATTATTTGCATTTGACAAAGATATTCCAATGACGGAACATCCGCTCTTAAAACGAAAGTATGAATCCCTGGCGACAGAGCTGCTTGCCGGGGAAGATCCTTTTTCGGAACAGACAGTCCGCAAATTATTGCGGGCGGTAAAGATGTGGGACGAAAATAGCGCCGCCGCATGTATTTCCGATACTGTCGACGGACTTTTGATACAAAAAACCTGCTGCAGACGTGCATTTTTACGCGGCGCATTTTTTATAGCAGGTTCCATCAGTGATCCGGAAAAATCATATCATTTTGAGATTGTCTGCAGAAGCGTGCCCCAGGCAAGACAGATTCAGGATGCGGTCAACAGTTTTGAGATGGATGCAAAAATTGTCGAACGAAAGAAACATTATGTCGTATATCTGAAAGAGGGCGCGCAGATTATTGATATTTTAAATGTTATGCAGGCGCATGTGGCGTTGATGAATCTGGAAAATGTGCGTATACGAAAAGGAATGCGCAATACGGTCAACCGAAAAGTTAACTGCGAGACGGCAAATATCACAAAGACTGTCGGAGCGGCGGTAAAGCAGATTGACGACATTAACTATATACGTAAGACTGCAGGCATGGAATATCTGCCGGACAATTTAAAAGAAACGGCGCGTCTTAGGCTTTTATATCCGGATGCGCCTTTAAAAGAACTTGGAACTTATTTAAACCCGCCGGTCGGGAAATCAGGCGTAAACCACAGGTTGCGCAGAATCGGAGAAATCGCGGAAAATCTGCGAAATAACAGGGACACAATATGAGGAAGCTATTATTTATATTTAATCCATATTCCGGAAAAGCCCAGATTAAAAACAGGCTTCTGGAGATTGTAGATACAATGGTAAAAGCCGGTTATGAGGTGACAATCTATCCGACACAGTCGTGCGGAGATGCGGCAAATAAAACGGAACATGCAGCGGGCGACTATGAGCTTCTTGTAGTCAGCGGCGGGGACGGTACGCTCGACGAGGCGGTCGACGGTATGATGCGCAGGGAACAGAGAATCCCGATCGGGTATATACCGGCGGGCAGCACAAATGATTTTGCCGTATCCTTGAACATACCGAAAGATATGGGAAAAGCGGCGTATACGGCAGTCAACGGCATTCCGTTTTTGTGTGACGTCGGGGCGTTTGGCAGCAAGCACTTTGTCTATGTGGCCGCGTTTGGCCTTTTTACCGGAGTTTCCTATTCGACCAGTCAGGAGCGTAAGAATTTGCTGGGGCATGTCGCCTATCTGCTCGAGGGCGTCAAAAGCCTGCATGATATCACGTATTACCGTATTCGGGCTGAGTACGATAATATACGTCTGGAAGATGAATTTATGCTGGGCATGATTACAAATTCTACCTCTGTAGGCGGGTTTAAGGGGATGACCGGGAAAGACGTAAGGTTAGACGACGGTGTTTTCGAGGTGACACTGATTAAAAAACCGCGCAATCCGCTGGAACTTAACCGCATTATCCAGTCGCTGCGGCAGAAAGTTGACAGTACGGATATGGTGTATTCGTTTAAAACCGATCATATCCGTTTCTTTTCAGAGTTGTCGATTCCCTGGACACTGGACGGAGAATACGGCGGCGCCCATACCGAGGTTGAAATACAAAACATCTGCAAAGCGGTTGAAATTATTGTTCCGTCGTAGCGCCGTGAAGCGAGCGAACGGTAACGGAGGCGGCAGATTCGTCTGTTTGCACCGAAAATAAGCTTTATTTTTCTGAAAGATTCAGTTATAATAGGAATATCATTTGAAATGCGCAGTATGTGCGCAGGATTGGAGGAAATATGTTAGTATCTGCAAAGGAAATGCTTGACAAAGCAAAAGCCGGCCATTATGCGGTAGGCCAGTTTAACATCAACAACCTGGAGTGGACAAAGTCCATTTTGCTTACGGCCGAGGAGTGCAAATCTCCGGTGATCCTTGGCGTATCCGAAGGCGCGGGCAAATATATGACCGGCTTTAAGACCGTAGCGGCTATGGTAAAAGCGATGATCGACGAGTTAAATATCACGGTTCCGGTTGCGCTGCACCTGGATCATGGCACATACGAAGGATGCATGAAATGTGTGGAAGCCGGATTTTCGTCCATTATGTTTGACGGATCACATTATCCGATTGACGAGAATGTGGCAAAGACAACGGAGCTTGTTGAGATTGCACATAAAAACGGTATGTCTATTGAGGCGGAAGTCGGTTCCATCGGCGGAGAGGAAGACGGCGTTGTGGGAATGGGCGAATGCGCCGATCCGCAGGAATGCAAGAAAATTGCCGATCTTGGCGTGGACATGCTTGCCGCAGGAATCGGCAATATCCATGGAAAATATCCGGCAAACTGGGCGGGGCTCAGCTTTGAAACGCTTGATGCCGTACAGAAGCTGACCGGCGATATGCCGCTTGTCCTTCATGGCGGTACAGGTATTCCGGAGGATATGATCAAAAAGGCGATCTCACTTGGCGTTGCAAAGATCAATGTAAATACCGAGTGTCAGCTTTCATTTGCCGATGCGACACGCAAATATATCGAGGCCGGAAAAGATCAGCAGGGCAAGGGATTTGATCCGCGCAAACTGCTTGCGCCGGGCGCTGAAGCAATCAAGGCAACCGTAAAAGAAAAGATGGAATTGTTCGGTTCCGTACAAAAAGCATAAAATATTTCACAAAAAAAATAAAATATTTCTAAATTATTTGTGAAAAATATGTCTTGCGGTGCGTCAGAAAAAGTATTATCTTAGATAGCAACAAGACAGGTAAGCGATGAACAAGGGTGTTCCAACAGGTTTGGAATACCCTTTTTGACTTTTCCGGTTGAAATTACATGCAAAATCGCGTACCATATAACAGACACAGTACAATCAAACGTGATGATGTGTGCAGAGAGAAAGGATGGATCAGTATGGGAGAATTTGTGAATGTGGCGGAAATTTTCGGTGAAAACGTGTTTAACGACGCGGTCATGCAGGCGCGTCTGCCGAAAAAAGTTTACAAAAAGCTGAAAGAGACAATCAAAGAGGAAAAAGAACTTGATCTTGAGACAGCAGATGTTGTGGCGCATGAGATGAAAGAGTGGGCCATCGAAAAAGGCGCGACGCACTATACGCACTGGTTTCAGCCGCTGACCGGGGTGACTGCGGAAAAGCATGATTCCTTTATTACCGCGCCGATGGAAAACGGTAAGGTGCTGATGAGTTTTTCCGGTAAAGAACTGATCAAAGGCGAACCGGATGCATCCTCGTTTCCGTCCGGAGGTCTGCGCGCGACGTTTGAGGCGAGAGGTTATACGGCATGGGACTGCACATCGCCTGCGTTCGTAAGACAGGATGCGGCTGGCGCAACGCTTTGCATCCCTACGGCATTCTGTTCCTATACAGGAGAGTCCTTAGACCAGAAAACGCCGCTGCTGCGGTCCATGGAGGCAATCAACGAGCAGTCGCTGCGTTTAATCCGGTTATTTGGAAATACGACCTCAACAAAGGTAACTCCGTCTGTAGGGCCGGAACAGGAATACTTTATTGTGGACAGAGAGAAATATCTGCAGCGAAAAGACCTGATCTTTACGGGCCGCACACTTTTCGGGGCGATGCCGCCTAAGGGGCAGGAGATGGAAGACCACTATTTCGGGGCGATTCGCGAGAGGATTGCAGCGTACATGAAAGACGTCAACAAAGAGCTCTGGAAGCTTGGCGTAACGGCAAAGACACAGCACAACGAGGTTGCCCCGGCGCAGCATGAGCTTGCATCCATTTATTCGGAAGCAAATATAGCGGTTGACCACAATCAGCTTGTCATGGAGACGCTGAAAAAGGTGGCCGGACGTCATGGACTGCAGTGTCTGCTTCATGAGAAACCGTTTGCGGGCGTTAACGGCTCCGGCAAGCACAACAACTGGTCGATTATTACGGACGACGGTATCAACCTGCTGGAACCCGGCAAAACGCCGCATGAAAATGTACAGTTTCTGCTTGTGCTCACCTGTATCTTAAAGGCTGTCGACAAACATGCCGATCTGCTGCGCGAGTCGGCGGCGGATGTCGGAAATGATCACAGACTTGGCGCAAATGAGGCGCCGCCTGCAGTGATTTCTGTATATTTGGGCGAGCAGTTACAGGATGTGCTGTCACAGCTGATCAGCACCGGCGCCGCAACGCACAGTATCAGTGGAAAGAAGCTGGAGACAGGCGTAAAAACGCTTCCGGAATTTATGAAAGACGCAACGGACCGCAACCGGACGTCGCCGTTTGCGTTTACAGGAAATAAATTTGAGTTTCGTATGGTTGGTTCTCAGGATTCGATTGCGCAGCCGAACGTCGTATTAAATACGATTGTGGCGGAGGCATTCAGCGAAGCGTGCGATATACTGGAGAAAGCAGAAGATTTTGAGACGGGCGTGCATGATCTGATCAAACAGTATGCGACAGACCATCAGAGAATCGTCTTCAATGGCAACGGATACTCTGACGAGTGGTTGGAGGAAGCAGAAAAACGCGGTCTGCCGAATATCACATGCATGGTAGATGCAATTCCTGCGCTCAATACGGACAAATCAGTAAAATTATTCGAGAAGTTTAAGGTATTTACAAAAGCCGAGCTTGATTCGCGTGTGGAGATCGAATACGAGACATATGCGAAAGAGATGAATATAGAGGCCAGAGCGATGATCGACATTGCGACAAAGCAGATTATCCCGGCGGTAATCAAATATACGACGGTATTGGCTGATTCCATTGTTGCCGTAAAAGAAGCCTGCGGCGCCGATGTGAGCGCACAGACCGAGATATTGACAGAGGTATCGGATCTGCTTGCACAGTCGAGAAAAGCGCTTGTCAGACTGCAGGAGGTGTCCGATTTGGCGTCGGCTATGACAGAAGGCAGGGAGCAGGCGGTCTATTATAATGATGAAGTGAAATGCGCAATGGACGAATTGCGGACGCCGATTGACAAACTGGAGATGTTAGTTGACAAATCCATGTGGCCGATGCCGTCTTATGGCGATCTGATTTTTGAGGTATAGTTGACACGGTACATTGTTAATTTTATATTAGCTGCGGCAGTAGTTTTCTGGTGTGCAGGTCGGTTTTGATTCTGTATCAGAAATCATGTTATAATTCAGCGGCGCTTTTTTCGGACCACAAAGCGGTGGGAACAGGAAAAAGTGCCGCTGTTTTTAGTTGACAGAAAAGATCATACTGCTGTGAAGAGTTAAGGATAACGAGGAGGAAAGAAGTATGACAGAGGAGACTATGATGCAATTGATATCGGACAATGTGTTTGGCGTATGGTTTTTAATCGGCACCGCGCTGGTGTTCTGGATGCAGGCCGGATTTGCAATGGTGGAGGCAGGATTTACCAGAGCGAAAAATACGGGGAATATCCTGATGAAAAATCTGATGGATTTTTGTATTGGTTGTGTGGTGTTTATACTGATCGGTTTTTCGCTGCTGCTTGGAGAGGATCTGATTGGTCTGATTGGGAAACCGGGGTTTGATATTTTTACGGCTTACGCAGATTTTGACTTTTCATCGTTTGTATTTAACCTTGTGTTTTGCGCGACAACAGCGACTATTGTTTCCGGGGCAATGGCGGAGCGCACAAAATTTTTGTCCTACTGTATTTATTCGGGAGTGATTTCCGCATTGATTTATCCCATTGAGGCGCACTGGATCTGGGGCGGCGGATGGCTTGCGCAGCTTGGATTCCATGATTTTGCAGGTTCCTGTGCGATTCACATGGTCGGCGGGATTTCCGCATTGATCGGCGCGGCGATACTTGGGCCGCGTATTGGAAAATTTGAGAAAGACAAAGCGGGAAGCGTGATAAAAGTCAATGCGTTTCCGGGGCATAACCTTGCGCTTGGCTGCCTTGGATGTTTTATTTTATGGTTTGGATGGTACGGGTTTAACGGTGCGGCATGTACAAGTATCGAACAGCTCGGTTCCGTTTTTCTTACGACAACAATTGCGCCCGCGACAGCGACGGTTGTATGTATGGTCTTTACCTGGAAAAAATTCGGAAAACCGGATATATCTATGTGCCTGAATGCATCGCTTGCCGGGCTTGTCGCAATCACGGCGCCCTGCGACGTAACAGACTGTCTGGGAGCGGCAGTTATCGGTTTTGTGGCCGGACTGCTTGTTGTATTTGGCGTATGGCTTTTGGATTATAAACTTCATGTGGATGATCCGGTCGGCGCGGTAGCAGTACATATGATGAACGGAATCTGGGGAACGGCAGCGGTCGGTTTGTTTGCGACAACAAGCGCGCCGGGAAACAATACAATAATCGGGCTTTTTTACGGTGGCGGTTTCCGTCAGCTGGGACTGCAGCTGGCAGGCGTTGCGTCAGTCGGGGCATGGGCGGCTGTGTGTATTTCAATTACATTTTTGGCCATTCGTGCGACAATCGGACTGCGTGTAAGCGAGGAGGAGGAAATCATCGGTCTTGACGCGACAGAGCATGGACTTGTCTCCGCATATGCGGGATTTTCTATTATGGATATTTCCAATACCATGACAATGGAGATAAACGAAAATACAAATCTTGGGTCAGACGACTATGTGGCGGCGACAGAGACGCAAAGGAATGCAGCTGTTAAGGTGGAGGCAATGCCGGTATCGCCGACAGGTATCTACAAGGTTGTAATCGTTTCCAGATTGTCGAAATATGATGCTTTAAAGAAAGCAATGAACGAAATCGGCGTAACAGGTATGACTGTGACACAGGTGATGGGATGCGGCATTCAGAAAGGAGCCGGTGAGAAATACCGCGGCGTCGAGGTTGACGCAACACTTCTGCCAAAGGTGAAAGTTGAAGTGGTGGTCAGCAGTATACCGGTGGAGAAAGTTGTAGAGACGGCAAAGCAGGCTCTGTATACCGGCCATATCGGGGACGGCAAGATCTTTGTCTATGATGTGGCAAAGGTAGTAAAAGTGCGCACCGGTGAGATTGATATGGAAGCGCTTCTGGATGTGGAGTAAGGATATATTGGATAACAGGCCAAATGGCGCAGAAATGGATTTGGTGAGAGCGCTTGCAGGCAACGTTTGCCGGGTGTGTAAAGTCTCATTCACTGGCAGGAAACAGCAAATTTTTTGCTGTTTCCTGCCAGTGATTTTTTGCGCCTTTTTATCTGGCAATTATGGCCGAAGACCTGTTTTATTATGCGGTAAGCGTCATGTTCCAGTCCAGTGCGCATGCGCCGTCCGGCTTGCTCAGCTGCTTCTGACAGAGCTGCTCTCGTGCTCTGATATCCTGGGCTGCGCCGTCTCCAACGCCGTTACGCCAGTCGGCGTAGCCTTTTGCATAGCTGTCAAACAGCTCCCTCCAGGAATGATAACGTTTTTGCATAATCCGTCCGACGTTTACAGATTCTCTTGTCAATTCCTGCCGGTCTATATAACCGCCGATATATGCCATGGCAAGGATCTGGCATGCGCGGCACAGATCCCATGCTCCAAGCACAAGGTCTTCTTCTTCGCAGTCGTCTGAGTCGTAGAGTGCGGTCAGCAGGCCTACCTGTTCCATCAGCGCTTCCCTGTTGGATATACCCCAGTCTCTGCGCAGCATTGTGCGCATAGAAGCGCCCTCCTGTTTGTTTTTCTCGACAGAGCCGGCGATATATCTCGCGTCGCCTTCGGCGTATTCTGACCACATGGCGTAAGTGCCGGTCAGCCATTTTTCCGTGTCACTCGCCGGCAGTGTGCTTTCTGTCTCTTTTTTCCCGAATAATCCAAATAATCCCATATCTTTCTCCTTTACACGTTTATTTTCATTGTCAGCTGAATGCGCTGTTTTTTTTCATCGACACTTAATACCTTTACATCCACAATATCGCCGACACTGACGACTTCAAGAGGGTGTTTGATAAATTTGTCACAAATCTGGGAGATGTGTACCAGACCGTCCTGGTGAACGCCGATATCCACAAATGCGCCAAAGTCTATGACGTTTCGTACAGTTCCTTTTAACAGCATGCCGGGGGTTAAGTCTTTGATCTCCAATACATCGCTTCTGAGTATGGGTTTTGGCATATCCTCGCGCGGGTCGCGTGCCGGTTTTTCCAGTTCTTTTACAATATCAGAAAGTGTCAGCTCTCCAAGATCAAGTTCTTTTGCAAGTTTTTCGTAGTCGGAAATTTTTCCGGAGATTCCGGCGGCGCGTTTATTTCTGATATCATCCAGCGTAAGTCCCAGTTTTTCCAGAAGCTTTTTTGTGGCGTCGTAACTTTCCGGGTGGACGCCTGTTGCGTCAAGCGGGTTTTCGCCATCCGGGATACGTAAAAAGCCGGCGCACTGTTCATAGGCTTTCGGGCCCAGTTTTGAAACTTTTAAAAGCTCTGCGCGCTTTGTAAACTTTCCGTGTTCCTCCCGATATGTAACAATATTTTTTGCAACGGTTTTGCTGATGCCGGATATATATTCGAGCAGCGATGCGGACGCCGTGTTTAAATCGACGCCTACTTTATTCACGCAGTCCTCAACGACGCCTCCGAGTGTTTCACTTAATTTTTTCTGATTCATATCATGCTGATATTGTCCGACGCCAATTGATTTCGGATCAATTTTGACAAGTTCCGCAAGCGGGTCTTGCAGACGTCGGGCCATTGAAGCCGCGCTGCGCTGACCTACGTCAAAATTCGGAAATTCTTCAGTCGCCAGCTTGCTGGCAGAATAGACGGACGCGCCGGCTTCATTTACAATGATATAGCGCAGATCGACATGGCTTTCCTTAATAAAATCTACTATAATCTGCTCGGATTCTCTGGATGCGGTGCCGTTTCCCAGAGAAATCAGCGTGATATGGTGTTTGTCAATCAGTTTTTTTAATACGGCTTTTGCTTCTGTAATTTTATTTTGCGGAGCAGTCGGATAGATAACTGTGGTATCAAGTACTTTTCCGGTCTGATCGACAACGGCCAGCTTGCAGCCGGTGCGGAATGCCGGGTCCCAGCCAAGGACAACCTGTCCTGCGATCGGGGGCTGCATCAGCAGCTGCTCTAAGTTTTTGCCAAATACTTTAATTGCGCCGTCCTCGGCTTTTTCCGAGAGAGCGCTTCGGATTTCACGCTCAATGGCCGGGGCGATCAGCCGCTCGTAGGCATCTTCCACCGTGCTTTTTAGTATTTCGTTTGTCTGCGCGTTGTTGCGGGTAATTACTTTATGTTCCAGATAGCGCAGAATATCTTCCACAGGCGCTTCTACTTTTACCGTTAAAAATTTTTCTTTTTCTCCGCGGTTTAGCGCAAGCGTCCGATGACCGGCCATTTTCGCGACTGGCTCGTCAAACGTGTAATACATTTCATAGACGGACTCTGCCTCCTCGTCTTTTGCCGCCGAGATAATTCTGCCCTTTTTGGTTGTCAGTTCCCGTATTCTTGCGCGGTAGTCCGCTTCGTCGGAGATAGACTCGGCGATAATATCTTTTGCACCCTCAATGGCCGCTTCGGCGCTTAGGACGCCTTTTTCCTCATTAATATATTTGGCGGCTTCTTCGCTCAGGGGCGTATTTATCATCTGCAGCGAGATGAGCGCAGCGAGCGGTTCAAGGCCTTTTTCTCTGGCGACGGTTGCGCGTGTTCTGCGCTTTGGTTTATAGGGGCGGTAAAGGTCTTCGACAGCAACCATTGTTTCTGCGTTAGCAATCTGGGCTCTCAATTCTTCGGTCAGCGCGCCCTGTTCCTCAATACTTGCGAGTACTGTTTCTTTGCGTTCCTCCAGATTTCGCAGGTAGTTGAGCCGCTCCAGAAGATTTCGAAGTATCTCATCGTTTAGCGCTCCGGTTGCCTCTTTTCGGTAACGGGCAATAAACGGGATCGTGTTGCCCTCGTCAATCAGTTCGACCGCCGCAAGCGCCTGTTGGTTTTTGATTCCAAGCTCTGCGGCGATTTTTGCGATAATGTCCATGTTGTTCCTCGTTTCTTTGCTGCCGTTTTGGTTCCGTTTGGATACAGCCGATACAGGACAGCATGTAATATGGGCTGCATCTGATTATTATAGCGTACTTGTGTGCGGGATTCAAGATTAACCTGACAGGACTGTTGTTTTTTTCGTGTGAGCGTGTTACAATGGGTTTGTTTCGGATTTTAATGCCCGGGACCCAAAGTTTGCAGGGCTGGGCAGAGATGGAGGATTTTAATGGAAAATCAGTCGTTTGGGCAAAACGGGTCAGGGAAACGCCGTTCGCAGTGGATGGAAAACGCTTCCTTTGTCTGCGGACTTATTGCGGTTTCCTGTGTTTGTGCAGTTTATCCCGCTTTTGTTGCGGGATCACTGGGAATTGTCTTTGCACTGTTATCGAGAGGCGGAGAAATGACATTTACCGGGAAATCAAGGGCCGGTCTGATCATGGGGAGCATCGGCCTTGCGATTGTACTTTTGCTGATGACTTATGTTATTATCGTCGCCTATGTATACTTCGGGGGCATTGAGGAAATGATGGAATTTATGTACGAAAAGATGGAACTTGATTACAACAGACTGATGTTTGAAACAGCAAAATGCAGCAGCGTGATTACAAGTGCGATCCAAAGATAGCAGCTGCGGTAATGCATTCCGACCGGAAGTTTTCCGTTGGACAGCTTCTCTACGGTCTGGCTGATCATAAAACAGCCGCCGACTACGGCCGTATAGCAGACGATTGGATGGTATAAGAAAGACGAGAGCCAGTCCCCCTGGAAAAATGCAGCGACTGCGCGCGTACCGCCGCATCCGGGGCAGAAAAAGCCTGTAACGCGGTGAAACATGCAGGGTCTTATCCAATCCGTCAGAGAAACGCCTGCGGTTTTGAGCAGAATTGCGATCAGAGAAATAAAAGCAAGGATACACCAGCCTGCAAGATAGCAGATCCGGTCAGTTTGTCTGTCAGTTTTCATAGGGAACCTCGTGATTTTAGTTTTCGGTATGCTGTAATAGCAGGTTAGCATGTCTTTGTCCGAATTACAAGATATTTTCAAAAAATATGTGCACGGGAGAAGTTTGTGTGATATAATGTACAAAATTATATGGAAAAACAAAGGAGTGATCATATGCCAACAGGTCAGATTTCCGGGTACAGTCCGTATTCCGCAGGATTTTATATCGGCGCAATGCCCCACTCTGTTTTTACAGATGAAAAAGCAGCGAGTGTGGACAGCCCCAGAGGAGATGCGTTCGGTGCAGACGAAGAAATGGGCGCCGCGCGCTTAACCGGTAAGTCTTCTCCGGAAGAATGCCAGACATGCAAAAACCGTAAATATGTGGATGGTTCGGATGAAAATGTTTCGTTTAAATCGGCGTCCCATATTGCGCCGGAAGCGGCAGGGGCAAGAGTGCGCGCTCACGAGGGGGAACATGTTTCCAATGCGTACAGCGATGCAAAAGAGAACGACGGTAAAGTATTGCGCGCATCCGTTTCACTGAAGACAGAGATCTGTCCGGAATGCGGCCGTACGTTTGTGGCCGGCGGAACGACAAATACGATGATAAAATATTCCGATGAATCAAACCCGTATCAAAAAAACCAGAAATCGCTGGATGCTGCACGGTTTGTCGGCAACAATATTGATTATGCGGCCTAGCGTGAGAAGTACTTCTGACCGAGCAAAATCATGGATGTTAGGGTATCTTTTTATGCGCCCAGGCGGGTAGACGGAGCAGGACTTAAAATGAAAAGAGCATCAAAAGAATTAAAACGAATTGCGCGCGATCTGTTAAATGACCGTTACAGTATACCGATCGGGGCTTTCTTAACCGCAGGACTTATCCCTGCGGTTTTAGAATTTCCTTTTCTGCTGTCAGCAGGAACCGATACGTCCGCGATGCAGCTGACGGTTCACCTGATCGCGCGGTTTTTGATTGCGTTAATTGCGCATGTGCTGGAAACCGGCGTTATCTATATGCATTTAAATATGACAAGAAAAAAAGCATATTCGGTGTCGCAGATATTTTATCCGTTGAAAAACGGTACGGAGCGGTATTTTGGAGCAGCTTTTTTGCTCAGCCTTTTTTTTGTAATAAGTTGTCTGCCTGCGGCAGCCGGCGGAATTTATTTCTATCTCGCAAAGTTCAGCGCTAAAACAGTATGGATTCTCTCGGGGGCGATCTTGTTATCAGTAATTTTTGTGGCCGTATGTCTGCTGAATTATAATTTTGTATCTTTTTTTCTTCTGGATTATCCAAAGATGAAAGTGTGGGATTCTTTTTTGGAGTGCCGCCGGTTGATGAAAGGAAATAAAAGGAGGTTCCTGTTTCTTGCTTTAAGTTTTTTCGGGTGGGGATTTCTGATTTTCTTTTCCTTTGGCATTGCCTCGCTTTGGGTGAAGCCGTATCTGACGCAGACGATGGTAAATTTTTATCTGGATTGTACAACGGAACTTGATCGGATTCCGGTCAGAGATTAGTGTGAGAAGAACTTCTAATCACTCGCAGCAGAGGCTGCTTCGCGAAGAAGTTCTAAGTCTCACACCAGAGAATCCCCAAGAACAGGGGATTCTCCGCGCAGATTTGAGTCGCGGCAGAGCCACGACATGTTGGTTAGCGTGAAAAGTACTTGTAAGGCTCATGCCAAAGGGCAAAACGCGAAACAGGTTCGCGCGCTAACAAGTACTAAGTTTCACGCTCTTGATAAAGCATTTTGATTTCCTGCGGCGCTCGTCTGGCCCCATTGACATAAGCTTCTGTTATTTGCTTCTTTTTACACTTGCAGAAAGCGTATCCTCTTTGATATCAATAAAAATAGTATCGCCTGCGTGTACCTCGTCGGCCAGTATCAGTTTGGCAGAAAGCGTTTCTACATATTTTTGCAGGTAACGTTTTAGCGGTCGCGCGCCATAAACGGGGTCATAGCCGTGGTCTATAATAAAGCGTTTTGCGTCGCTGCTTAATTCCACAGATACTTCGCGGTCGGTAAGTCGGCTGTTAAGATCTTTTAGCAGAAGCGTAACAATAATGCCGATATTATCTTTTGTCAAGGGCTTAAACAGGATAATTTCATCGAGACGGTTTAAAAATTCAGGCCGGAAATTACCCCGCAGTTCATTCATAACAGCTTTCTCACAGGCCGGGCTGATCTCGCCTTGTTCGTCAATTCCCTCCAGCAGATGAGACGAACCGAGATTGGATGTCATAATGATGATTGTGTTTTTAAAGTCTACGGTACGTCCCTGTGAATCAGTGATGCGCCCGTCGTCCAAAACCTGAAGAAGAACATGAAACACATCCGGATGCGCTTTTTCTACTTCGTCAAATAATACGACGGAGTACGGCTTTCTGCGAACGGCTTCTGTGAGCTGGCCCCCCTCGTCATAGCCGACATATCCGGGAGGCGCTCCGATCAGGCGGGAAACGGAATATTTTTCCATATATTCACTCATGTCGAGACGCACCATATTTGATTCGTCGTCAAACAGGCTGGCCGCAAGCGCCTTTGCAAGTTCTGTTTTTCCGACTCCGGTGGGGCCTAAAAACAGGAAAGAACCGATTGGCTTGCCGGGATCTTTTATTCCTGCTTTTGATCGGATAATGGCCTCTGTGACTTTTGTAACGCCCTCGTTCTGGCCGATCACGCGTTTGTGCAGTTCTTCGTCAAGATGAAGCGTTTTATTGCGCTCGCTCTCCGTGAGTTTTGCAACCGGGATGCCGGTCCAGCGTGAAATAATTTTCGAGATTTCTTCCTCGCTTACATTTTCGTGTACAAGTGACATTTCTTTTTGTTTTACAAAGTCTTCTTCGATTTCAAGTTGTTTTTTCAGCGACGGCAGCTTCCCGTATTGCAGTTCGGCAGCTTTTTCCAGATCGTAGTTTTGCTGCGCCATTTTGATATCGCTTTTGACCTGTTCGATTTCTTCCCGCAGTTTTCTGACTTTTTCTACGGAATTTTTTTCGTTTTCCCACTGCGCTTTTTTATTGATAAAGATGTCTCTGTATTCTGCAAGTTCCTTTTGCAGATGTTCCAGACGTTCCTGACTGAGACGATCGGTTTCTTTTTTCAGCGCTGTCTCCTCGATTTCCAACTGCATAATACGGCGGTTACACTCGTCAAGTTCTGTCGGCATCGAATCCAGTTCCGTTTTAATCAGCGCGCATGCCTCGTCCACAAGGTCGATCGCTTTGTCCGGCAGGAAGCGGTCGGAAATATAACGGTTTGAGAGAACGGCTGCGGATACCAGTGCAGAGTCTGTAATTTTAACGCCATGGAATACTTCGTAGCGCTCTTTTAATCCGCGCAGAATGGAAATTGTATCTTCTACCGTAGGCTCGTCTACCATAACGGGCTGGAAGCGGCGCTCTAAGGCGGCGTCTTTTTCAATATATTCTCTGTATTCGTCAAGCGTGGTGGCGCCGATACAGTGAAGTTCTCCTCTGGCAAGCATCGGTTTTAACAGCTGTCCGGCATCCATAGCACCGTCTGTTTTGCCGGCGCCTACAATGGTATGCAGCTCGTCAATGAAGAGTATGATATTTCCGTCCGAATTTTTTACGTCGTCAAGAACGGCTTTTAAACGTTCTTCAAATTCGCCGCGGTATTTTGCGCCCGCAATCAATGCGCCCATATCGAGTGCAAACAGTTTTTTCTCTTTTAGTCCCTCCGGTACATCGCCTTTTACAATACGCTGCGCCAGTCCTTCCACTACTGCCGTTTTTCCGACGCCTGGCTCTCCGATCAACACAGGATTATTTTTTGTCTTGCGGGAGAGAATGCGCACGACGTTGCGGATTTCATCGTCGCGGCCGATAACCGGGTCGACTTTCTGGTTTCTTGCCCGCTCTACCATATCATATCCGTATTTTTCCAGCGTATCGTAAGTTGCCTCCGGGTTGTCTGAGGTCACTCTCTGATTGCCGCGCACAGTGGAGAGGGCTTTAAGGAAGCGCTCTCTTGTGACGCCGTATTCGCGGAAAATTTCTTTGGCAGCTTTGTTTGGATATTTAAGCAGTGCAAGAAACAGATGTTCCACGGATACATATTCGTCTCCCATCTGCCTGGCCTCGTCTTCTGCGTGTATTAAGACATTATTTAAATCCTTGCCGATAAAGATCTGGCCGCCGGATACCTTAACGCGCGCTGCAAGATGGTTTCTTACATTATTTTCAAAATGTTCTCTGTTGATTTCCATTTTTTCGATCAGCTTGGGAAGCAGGCCGTCCGGCTGCCGCAGCAGCGCATAAAGGAGATGCTCCTGCTCAATTTCCTGATTGCCGTACTCATAGGCAAGCTTTTCACAATCGTTGATGGCTTCCACTGATTTCTGTGTAAATTTCTGAATGTTCATAGCATACCTCTCTTTCTTAAAATGGGGCTGCATGTTTCCCGGATGGTTGAGATTCCGCGAAGCGGAATCAGGGTTGATCGTGTGAAAAGTACTTCTATCTATCAAATTTATTTTATTGATAATTGTGTTATATCACGTATTGTTAGCACTGTCAATAGACGAGTGCTAAAATTGTGTGAAAATTTTATAAAGTACTGGTTTAATGCGGTTTTCAATGTTTCTATTTATTTTACCCATTTAGACATACAATTGCAAGAATCCTATTTGCGGACACGCTACAAGCCGATTTAAGCGTTGAAAATGATACGGTTAAATATACTCTGAACATTCTAAAAATGAATTATGGGGCATTGTGGCACATTACACAGCCACAAAGGAGAATGACATAATCAGAGAAATTTTCCTACATGGTAAGACTATGGCGCAAGTGGCAAGGGAACTATCGGAAAGCAACACTAATTCAGTTACATACAGCCTTTCTCCAACGGAATTAACGAGCCAGGCCGTAGATTTTACATCAACGCTATTTTCAAAATCTATCCGAGGTTTGCCTTGGGTTAGGACAAGAATGCCTTTGAAAGATGTATTTGTTCTTTCGTTTATAAACGGCTTTCCGCTGGTGGATAGGTTTTTAGGAAACATACTTCTGCTTCTCATAGTAGATTTGTCCTCCTTTCTTTCGTGATACTATGATTATATCACAGAAATAGGAGAAAAACTCGACATAAAAGAATCAATAAAAGGATATTGCCCGATAGCGGAAATTGTGTTATATTGTCGATATGGGAAAACCATAGAGCCAAAGGCGGCTTTACCCTTTCTTGTTTTTTCGGAGGGTTCAAGTAGCCCTCCAGACGAAAGAAAGGAGGGTGATTCAATGGTTACATACTCCGATCTGATTCAGACTGGAATATTCATTGTTGCCCTTGTCGGTTTATGCTATACAATCTTCAAGGGAAAAAAGAAATAGCCGCCACTACTGCAATAGTGACGGCTTGCCTGTACAACGCAAATTGTAAAGGTAAGTAAAAATCATGTGTTGGGGTAGAGCCGCTTCTATGGCTTCCCTTTTTCTTATGTCTAATATAGCATATCCGGGGGCAGTAAGCAAGAAGTTTTTTGTTTCATGAATCTTCTTTATTTGGTCAGTGTTCTTCTTTTTGGATGTAGCGTGGTATTTCAGTGAGTTCTTCCACTCGTTCAATAGCTACTGCTTTTCCATTTTCATTTAATTTTTTAAATGTCTTTACTAATTCAATATCTATTTGGTCCCAATCATCCACTTGTTTTGCTAATTGTGCATTTATAAAGTCTTTTCCTATAGGGTAATCGGAGGGATTACTTGTATTTCGGGTGCTTCGTTATGACGAGTTTGTCCGAAAAGAGCGGACGCACCCCGCGTAGCTGCAAGATACATTTCCCTCCGTCCATGAACGCGATTTCGTCCTGTGCGGATTCCAAGCAGCGTTTTGTTGCTTACATGCAGATATACATCTGTAGAGCGGGGATCGACATGGCCAAGAAGTGACTGGATATATTTGATATCCACCCCGCTTTCGAATAAGTGACTGGCAAAACTGTGACGGCAGGCGTGGGAAGACACGCGGCGTATTATGGTAGCGATGATGGCCTTAAGACTTATGCCAGAGGGCAAAACGCGAAACAGGTTCGCGCGCCAACAAGTCTAAGTTTTACGCCAAAAACAGGCGTTTTTCAAACGGATAAGAGATTCCGCCAAGCGGAATCACGGGAGTTACAAGACAATAGCCCGCCAAATAAAAAACGATGTGCGGGCGGGCTGTTTCGCCATATCCTGAAGCAAAAAGTTTCCCTTGCGTTAACAGGTTAACAGTTATATAATGAAAGCATCAGTAAAACGAAAAGGAGAAGAAAAATGAGCAGATTTACATTACCTAGAGATGTATATCACGGCAAGGGATGTCTGGAAGAGCTGAAAAATTTAAAGGGCAGAAAGGCAATTCTTGTCGTAGGCGGCGGTTCCATGAAACGCCAGGGGTTTTTAGACAAGGCAGTGGGGTACTTAAAAGAAGCAGGCATGGAGGTTGAGCTTTTCGAAGGCGTTGAGCCGGACCCGTCTGTTGAGACAGTGATGAAAGGCGCAGAGGCGATGCGCAAATTTGAGCCTGACTGGATCGTATCGATGGGCGGAGGTTCTCCGATTGATGCGGCAAAGGCGATGTGGGCATTTTATGAATATCCGGATACCACATTTGAGGATTTATGTATTCCGTTTAATTTTCCGGAATTAAGGCAAAAAGCAAAATTCTGTGCAATTCCTACGACATCTGGAACTGCCACAGAAGTGACGGCATTTTCTGTTATCACGAATTACCAGACCGGCGTAAAATATCCGCTTGCCGATTTTAATATCACACCTGACGTTGCGATTGTTGATCCTGATCTTGTAGAGGGACTTCCGGAAAAACAGGTTGCATATACAGGTATGGACGCGCTGACGCACGCAATTGAGGCATATGTGTCTACATTAAACGGTCCGTTTACAGATCCGCTTGCGCTGCAGGCAATTGAGATGGTACTGGATTATCTGCCGGCATCCTACCGCTGCGATATGGCGGCAAGAGAGCAGATGCACTACGCACAGTGTCTGGCCGGAATGGCATTTTCCAATGCGCTGCTTGGTATTGTTCATTCTATGGCGCACAAGACCGGAGCTGTCTTTGATACAGGTCATATTCCGCATGGATGCGCAAATGCGATCTATCTGCCGTATGTCATTCGCTACAATGCAAAAGAGCCGGCCGCAGCAAAACGTTATGCGGAGATCGCCCGCAGAATGGGGCTTTCCGGAACATCTGAAAAAGCGCTGATTAACAGCCTGGTTGAAAAGATTGACGAATTTAACGTCAAGTTAAATATTCCAAAAACATTAAAAGAATTTGGCGTCAAAGAAGACGAATTCAAAGAAAAAATTGCAGGGATTGCAGAACGGGCTGTTGGAGACGCATGTACAGGTTCTAATCCAAGAGAGATTGACCCGGCGACTATGGAAAAATTACTGACATGTACATATTACGGAACAGAAGTAGATTTTTAACAGACAGAGATTTCGTATGAAGAAAAGCACATCAGAGATGGTGTGCTTTTTCATTTGTCATTTTATTTTGTAAAAAACTATTTTTTTTCATAAAGCTATTTCTTTATTAGGAAAAAATGTTATAATAAATATAATAATGTTGAGGTTAAAAGGTATTTTGACCCCGTGATACTTGCGGATTGCTATGCATTTTGTGCTTAGAAGTCCTAAAACACTTCAAATCAGACCATTTTTCTGCTAAAAATGGCTTTTTTTCGGTGTTTTGCGGGTTAAAAAGATATGTCCGCTCATGAAAGTATGATGGCCATGGCCTTTTGAACCTGGTATCATATAATGAAGTAGTCTGTATCAGGAAAATAAGGGAGAAGAAATATGAGAGAAAAAGGATTATTTGCTGATTTAAGGTTTTGCGAGTTATGCAGAAGGCCTCTGCCTGCTACATTTACGGAAACCGTATGTCCAAATTGCCGGGAGCAGGCGTTGTTTCAGAAAGTAAAAGAATATATTCGAAATAATGACGTTACGGAATATGATGTGGCAAACCATTTTGAAATCCCGATTTCCAAAGTGAAACACTGGATACGTGAAGGGCGTATTGAATATAAAGATAAAGAACTTAATGAGAGTATTACATTCTACTGTCAGAAATGCGGCGCCCCAATCTCGTTTGGGTCGCTTTGCACAAAGTGCTTAAAGACTGCCAATATGGCCGGCCATGCCGGAGCGCTGGAAGCGGAGGATACACGTATGCGCTTTTTGGAAAATGCCGACCACAGTGGGGGAAGATAATTATTTAATTACGACTTTGGAATATTTGATGAGCATTGCATCGAGCATTTCTTCATCCGGTTCGAATTCGTATCGGGCGATGCCTTTTTCACCTTTCGCGATTAGTTCATATACTTTGGCATCCGGTCTGCCGGAGCCGAAGTTCTTGTATGTAAGCGACTTATCATTTTCATATTTGTAGACGGTTCTGTCGCCTTTTGGTGCGATCAGAATGATATTGTCTTCCATGGTAAGCCATGCAACGTTTTTACGTTTTCTCTTATCCGTAATTTTGGCAATGCGCAGATCACCGTCAAAATAGACATATTCGTATTCCACATCGGAGCGGTAATTCTGGTAAAACCAGATGATTCCGCAGATGACGGCTGGAATTAAAAAGAGGATTGGCACCGGGATAGACGCAATGATCAGCAGGCATGTCAAAAGAAACAGTACCAGGATCATTGTTTTTTTGAAAACGGTTCGTTCTTTGGGTACGATCACCAGACATTGGCGCATAGTTATCAGTTCCTTTCTGTTTTATATAATTTCGAAATCTATTATGGCATATCTTGTCGTCTTTCGCAATCTATTCTTGTAAAATGTGAACAGATATTTTTTTATGCTTGACAAAACATGGTAATTCCTATAAAATAGTTACAATAAGTTGCCCAGTTAGCTCAGTTGGTAGAGCAGAGGACTGAAAATCCTCGTGTCTCTGGTTCGATTCCGGAACTGGGCACTTTCTTTGTATTTTTGTAAGTCCGGATAGAGTAATTTGTGATTTTGAGGTAAAGAATGGACAATAAGTTGATTCCGATATTATTGAAAGAACAACGGGAGAAAAATAGTCTATCCGTAAAAGACGTTGCCTCTCTGTTAAAGGAGCGCTCGATTGCGGTAGCGCCAAAGACCATTTACGGATGGGAGAACGGACAGGCATGCCCGAGCGCTGATGTACTCCTGACACTTTGTGAAATCTATAATATCAAAGACATCCTTGCCACATTTGGTTATGCTGATCGCGAGACATTTCATGTCACAAAACAGGAACAGGCGGTTGTCGAAGCATACCGCAGCCACCCGGAGCTTCAGGAAGCAGTGGATTTACTGTTAGGGCGGAAAAAACATGAAGTATTGTGACATGTCCGTTGAGAGGGCTTTGGCTTTCGGTGTCGATGGGCAGGCTGAAATTATACATACGAGGTGTCTTATGCAAAAAGAACAGATAGCAAAAATGTTAAAAGAATACAGGGAGAAAAATCATTATACAGTAAAAGATGTGTCATGTCTTCTGCACGAACGTTCGATTGATGTCGCTCCCAAAACAATCTACGGATGGGAGAGCGGACAGGCATCGCCGCGTGCGGATATGCTGCTTGTGTTGTGCCGCTTATATCATATCTCTGATGTACTTTATACGTTTGGCTATGCAAAACAGAATGATTTTACATTAACAAATTCAGAAAAATCACTTGTGGAAGCATATCGCAGCCATCCCGATCTGCAGGAAGCAGTCAGGGTTTTATTGGGGTCATAATTCTGTAATACGTCGAACGGTTCCTGTATTAACTGTCTTCAAAATCTGCCTTTTTTCATTGTATTTCCTTTTGTAATATGATATTATAAGAACAGAATCAAAATGTTTGCCCTAAAATACGGCAAACCTCTTTTGGCGTACGATTATATCTTTTACCGGGGATTTCCGGGTAAACGGAGGGGGTTTATATATGCAATTTGTGAAAACAGCTGACTTATTGCCAGGTATGAGGCTGGCAAAACCGATTTATAACAAAATGGGTGTTCTTCTCTATGAACGCGATACGAAACTTACCATGCAGGGCATTAACAGTATTGAGAATTTTGGACTGATCGGCATCTTTATCTTAGAACCGGCCGAACCGCTTCCGCCGCTTTCAAAAGAGGATATTGAGTTTGAACAGTTTCAGACAATTTATATGTTTAAATTAAAGGACAATATGGATCTGCTGCAGAAAGGAAAAACGCCGGGATCTATGCTGGATCTTGTTGTCAGTATTCAGACGCGTTACGGTGTTTTGGATCATAAAGTAAATTTTGCACAGACGCTCAGAAGTTCCGTTGATTTTGTATATAAGCGTTCTATCAGTGTTGCGATCCTAACGGCTATGGTCTCCAATCGTCTTCATTTTGGACCGCAGGAGCGTATTGCGTTAATAACGGCGGCGCTCTTGTACAGTTATGGATATCTGCACATTTCACAGAAGATTTTGGATAAAGGAGATGAGCTTGATCAGGGAGATATGGATTTGATTCAGTTAAATCTGGAGCGCGGCTATGAGGAGATTCAGCCGGCTTTCTCCGATACGAAGCTTCCGTCCCTTGCACTTGAGATTATTCAGCAGGTTGTCTTCGCAAACAGCGAGCGCCAGAAAGTAAAAGAGCCGACTGCAAAACTGCGCCAGCTGACCGACGTATTAAAGGTCTGCGATCAGTTTGACCGAATGACTGCGATGAGTATCAATAAACCGCCGGTATCTGAGATCGCTGCCATTTATTATTTGCGCTCTCATAAAACGGAATTTAAACCGAAAGTGGTAGGGGCGCTTTCCGAAGCGATACATATTCTGCCGACAGGAGCCTGTGTTGACTTGTCCGACGGAGAGAAAGCGCTGGTATTGGTGGAGAATCCGGCAGACTTTTTGCATCCTATGGTATTAAAATTTTCAAACAATGTAATTTATGATTTAAGCGATCCGGCGATTGCACAAAATCTCTATGTCAAAGATATTATGAAGACAATGGATAATCGAATCTCCATTGATGAGACGACGCTGGAGCAGTTCACCGGTGATAAATATATCCATGATATGACGGCACGATTCCGTAAGCGTAAGATGGAAATTGCCGCAAGGCATACGAGCAAAGTGTAAACGGGCATTTTTTGTAAACGAGACGTGAAATATCAGGTTTTGTGAAAAAATAGAGAGAAACATAGATAGTTACAAAGGAAAAAATCCGGCATTGGGGCGGTAACGTAAGAAAACATTTTAAGCGAGAGTCGTCGCGGCGTTAAGCTGCGTTGACCCTCGCTTAAATTATGTCTTTGGAAACTTGGGATTTAGCCATTGGGCGGATCATTTGTCGCAGCGTGAGCGTACTGAATTCAGAGGTCAATTTGAAACCATATGGATGCTCCGGTTATGAGAAACGGCAGTATGCCCCCAAAACATAACACATGAAGAACGTTAAACACCGATAGCGTCCGATAAAAAATCAGGGTGGCCAGACATTGTAAAATTAAAGATACCGGCAGCGTCCAGGCCAGAAATTGCAGCAGATAGCCAATGCGAACAAGGCGCAGTTGTCCTGGATCGACGGGAAGATATTTTATCTTCTGATAAAAGGGGATGCTTTTTGCATTTTCTTTGAAATACAAAAACAGTGACATGTAGTTTGTGGGTGCAAGAATAGACCAGCTGAGCATAAGGAACCAGATTGCAGTCAAGTCTTCATTGCTGTAATAAGTCTGGAGAGGGAAAATCAGGAAGAATACAGCCATAAATCTGTGAACGCCTATGCGCCAGGATGCGGGCAGCCCATAAGAACGACAGGAGAGCATTTCCTGGTCAAAAGCGCGGATCAGTTCGCGCTGTTTTTTTTGTTTGCTTTTCTCTACGCTATCTGTTTTCATGATCTTGCCTTTCTGTCTGCGGCAGAGGCAGACGATAAAATATGCGTGATTTATCAAAAATACGATCTTGTGTTACAAGCGCTGTTTTCCTGAAAAGAACTGAGCCGACCGTTTGTCAGGATGCCGGTAAAATCCATTTTTCGTTCCATTTCTTCGGCAATGTGGCTTGTCATTAGTACGGAGGATTCTTCCTCTTCCATCACTTTTTGAAGGATACGAAAAAAATCAATGCGGAAAACCGGGTCCATACCTGCCGTTGCTTCATCCAGCAGGTAGACGGATGGATGATGCGCCATCGCAAATGCCATCTGAAAACGCATCCGTTCGCCGCGAGACATTTTTCCTACAATTTTTGTTTCTGAAAGCTCCATTTGCTGCATGGCGTAGTGAAAGCGCTCATAGTCGAAATGTTGGTAAACCATGCCAAATATTTTTGCATTTTGCGATGCGGAGTGCTCCTGCAGAAAGTTGTTTTTTTCGGAGACAAAACCGATCTTATTTTGCATAGCGGAATGATCGCGACGAATATCTTCACCGCCGATTCGTATCGTGCCAGTGTATCGCTGTTTCGGATTGACGATATAATCAATCAATGTCGTCTTTCCGGCTCCGTTTTTCCCGGCCAGCCCCATGATATAGCCAGCCGGCAGTGCAAAACTGATATCAGACAGTACGAATCCTTTTTTCGCAAGACCTGATACATGGTCAAATTCTAAAATTACAGGTTCCATTTTTCGCCTCATTTTTGTGTTGTATTGTTATTGTACCTGCCCTCAGTCGGCAGAGGAACAGATGCCTCAAAGCTTCTTGTCTGTGGAGAATATAGATTCAGAAGAGCGCATTTACCATTTCCAGAAATTCTTCGCGCGAAATGCCGGCTCTTTTTGCTTCTTCTATTGTCTCCAGAAGACGTTTTTCCAGCATCATATATTGTTTTTCTTTCAGGTAGTCAGTATTATATTCGCAGACGTAAAAGCCTTTTCCTGCGACCGGACGTATCAGACCCTCCTGTTCCAGCTCCGTATAGGCGCGTTTTGTGGTGATTACGCTTACCTGGAGTTCTCCGGCAAGTGCACGGATGGAGGGCAGCGCTTCGTTTGGTTTTAGTTCGCCGGAGACAATTGCGTTTTTGAGTTGGTTTACAATCTGCTCATAGATCGCAAGCGTCCCCTGCGGCTGAATCACTATTTTCATGGTTCCTCTCATTCTCTCAGTTGTTATGGCTGTCCTCTCAATTTTTATTTTGCGTCATATTTTTCTGAGTGCTTTCATAGCAAAGCGATAATGCCACCGAATGCTTCAGATAGAGCAGCATCCGTACTGCCAGGGGCAGCTGTATGGCAAGAAATATAGATCCGATCCATATAGCTGCTGCGCGGCTGCATTCTGTTATCACAAACAGATAGACGACGGTGCAGATCATCCCGTATATGGAAGAGATGCCGCACCATACGCCGCTATAGCGCAGCGGGTGTTTTTCCGATCTTTTTGGCGCAGGTGGATTCACATTTACGCAGATTGCATAGCAGATAAAAAAAAGCAATTCAAAGCATGTCTCCGGAAGATTTGACCATCCAGCTGCAATTAACAGAAGACGAAAGGCCACATGCAGAAAAGTTGGAAACGCTATGCGAAAGAGATACATTCCGGTCAGATATGTTTTGCGTTCCCGCTCAGTCAGAGGACATAAATATTGTATTTTGGTAAGCTGCAGCGGCATCAGCTGACAGACAATGAGGGGCCAGATGAGCGGGAGCATGACGGCATAATACCGTGCGGCTGCTTTGACAGATTCAAACAGGTGCATAGTAAGAAAAGGAAATATCGTTAAGAGGTACAACGGCCCCCACCAGTTGTTGAATTGTTTTAGATAGTTTCGTATTTTTTCGCGGTTGAATGTCAGGAAATAGTCATAGATAATTTTTGCAGTCATTTTTTATGCCTCCTTTTTGTAAAAAAATACATCAGATCTTCAACAGTCGGCAATGCTACGGCAAGTTCTTTATCGTATTTGAGCCAGTGCCTGTGCCTGACAATGGCGCGGGCGCCAAATTCGCCTGCCTGCGTATGAATCACAAGTTCGGCGGGGAGAAGTTTGATCTTATAGGATTCTCCGGTTACAATGCGGTACTTTTCGCGTATGCTTTCCATATCGTCTGCGAGCAAAATGCGCCCGTTTTCAAGAAATAACAGATAATCGGCGATACGGTCGAGATCTGCGGTCAGATGTGTTGCAAGTACTATACTGTGCTTACCGTCCGAGATAAAATCTTTTAAGCATTTTAGAAAACGGCTGCGAAATTGGGGGTCAAAGTTTGCGGTCGGTTCGTCTAACAGGAGCAGATTTGGATGGTGTGCAAGAGCAAAGGCAAACTGGAATTTCAGTTCTTCCCCTTTTGAGAGCGTCCGATAGCGGCTTTCTGTTTGTAATTCAAAATCGCGGCAGTAGGAGAGAAACTCGCTCTGACTGTATGAACTGTAATATTTTCCGTAAAATCCGGCGTTTTCGGAAAGCGTTTTGTGCCGGTCAAACAGCTGTTCCTGGAAGACAAATCCCAGTTCGTCATGTAATGTTTTTTCGTCCTGCGGGTAACTTTTTCCGTTGATCTGCACGCTTCCTTCGTCTTGTCGGTAAAGGCCGGAGAGGAGATGCAGCAGAGTCGTTTTTCCGGAACCGTTTGTTCCGATCAATCCGATGATATATCCGCACGGGAACGAAAAGGAGAGATTTTTCAATGAGAAATTTTCAAGGCGTTTTGTAACGCCGGAAAGAGTTAGAATTTGCGATTCCATTTGTAACCTCCATTTCGTGTCAATGTGTATATTTACTGTATATAGTTATATATACAGTAAATATACACACTTGTCAATAGGAAACAGACATTTTACTTGTAATAAAGTGAAATAGAGGTTGCAAACAGAAATTGTCTGAGGTATGATTTACAGG
The DNA here is from genome assembly GCA_947088345.1 of uncultured Roseburia sp. Classification (GTDB taxonomy): domain Bacteria; phylum Bacillota; class Clostridia; order Lachnospirales; family Lachnospiraceae; genus Roseburia. The sequence continues at coordinate 71,636 of CAMUGE010000002.1, read as the reverse complement.
AAAGTGATAAGAAGTCTCCAAAAGGAGAATCGTTCGAAAATACATTTTTACAAGGCGCTTTGTGTCTGCGCGATACAAAATCATACATGGTTTGCCATGGCGAGGAGAGGACATCTCAGTTATAGAATAGCAAAGAGGCATTTTCCGACAACTCCTCAAACCGGAAAATACCTCTTTTCATTATTTCGCCTGTCCCCTGCGTAATTTTTCATATTAAGCTATGTGATATAACGCGGAATGCTGCTTTGTATCTTAGTAATTATTCTTATTATAATTTTAATTTAAACTGTGAAACCAGTTCTTCCAGACTTTCAGACTGTGCGGACAATTCTTCACTGGTAGCGGATGTCTGCTGCGCTGCAGCGGAATTGCTTTGGATAACTTCCGCGATTTGCGACACGCCGGCCTCCAGCTGCTGCATAGATTCTGCCTGTGTGACAGACAGTTCACTGATTTCTTTCGTGGAAGTTGCCAGCATATTGATACCGTTGATAACAGATTCGATCGCTGTGGTTGCCTGTAAAGTAATCTCATTTCCGGTCTGGACTTCCAGAAGTGTATTTTCAATCAATTTCTTTGTATTGATAGCCGAAGTCGCACTGTCAGTTGCAAGTTTGCCGATCTGGTCGGCAACGACAGCAAAGCCTTTTCCTGCTTCGCCTGCTCTTGCCGCTTCGATGGAAGCGTTCAGCGATAACAGGTTTGTCTGTGAAGCGATATCTTCAATGTCCTCGATAATATTGGCAATTTCCTGGGAAGTATTGCTGATACGTTCCATAGCTTCGGTCAGATGTGTGATAACCTCGCTGCTTTTTCTTGCTTCCTCCCGGAACTCTTCCGCGTTGTGGTATGACAGATTTGCCTTATCGGAAGTATCTACAACAGCTTCTGTAATGTTCTGGATCGTTGCTGTCAGTTCTTCTACGGAGCCGGCCTGATCCGTCGCCCCTTCCGCAAGAGACTGCGCGCTTTCCGCCATCTGAGTTGCACCCATCGCAACCTGTTCGGATGCTTCCCTGATCTGCCCCATTGTTTTGCTTAGAGAGTCAATAATCATATTGATCGAATCAGCCAGTGAAATGAAATCACCTTTAAATTCAACTGTTGTTGTAATATCAAAATTTCCGGCGGCTATTTCACTTAAGCCGCGGTTTAATTCCTGAATATAGTGTTCAATCATGGCAGCCGCTTCTTTAAAGGAGGTTGTCATTTCACCGATTTCATCCGGATACATTGCCTCTACATCTACATTCAGGCGTCCCTCTGCAAGGGCAACAGAAGTTTCCTTTACTTTTCCAATTGGTTCAGCGAACAGTTTTGAGACAAATTTTGCGAAACGCATGGAGATCACAACGGATGCAATAATAATAATGATCATGACCGCAAGCATGATATATGTCTGAATTGTCAGACGGTTGGAAACACTGTCTCCCGTTTCCACATTATAGTCAATTAGTTCTTCCACTGCATTCGTGAGCTGTTTTAACGTCGGTTTTCCCTTTGTAAGCAGCATGTCCAATGCCTTTTCGTTTTCATTTGCTATAGCCAGTCTTTCGACTTCTGCAAAAATCTCCCGGTATTGCGGAAGCGTCTCCTGAATCGTATTGATAAATTCTGCCTCGTCTTTGGACTGACAGCTTTTTATCATTTCTTCCAATGCAGCGTCTGTTATTGCCTGAATTTCATCCAGTTCTTTGGCAGCCTCATCCAGCTCAGAGTCTTCGGTGACAAGAATCATTTCACGCACAATGGCGGGTTCTTTGTTTAAATAGGTGCTGAATATTCCGATTTTTCCCTGGGAAAATCCATTGTTTACCAAAGCTTTCTCATAACCGCTATTACAGATCAACAGGACGATCATTCCCAGAATACCGGCAATGCTCGCAACTATAACAACTGCAGTAAAACAGAAAGTCAGTTTTTTTTCGACTTTCATATCTTTAATTTTATCAAACATAAGTGTTCCTCTCCTCCCTGCATCGCAGGGGATGTTCTAAATCTGCTTATTGAACAGCTTACATACAGCGTTATATTCTAATGTCAAGGTTCGGGCTGTCTCCTGTAAACCATAGGTTCATCTAAAAAATGTCAGATAATTGTAATCTGTCAGATAAATATGTGTTTACAACGGACTTAACTAGATGATATCATATTTTGTCTGTTCCTGCAACCCGATTCTGGGAAATCAAATCATACAATTTAGTTATTTTGTATATAGTTTTTCAAAGCGAAGCGGTTTTTGGGTCTTTTTATTGTAGGCCAGCAGTATTGCCTCAGAGAAGCCAAGAGAACCGGCGCGCCGATCTTTTGCAGTGCGGCTGATTTCCTTGACGGAAATACATCCAAGTTTTTCTTTAAAAGTGATATCTTTCATGTTTTCGCCGTAACAGTGCAGAAGCCTTGCGATGCCGTTCATCATATTGGCACAGAAAGAGTTTGCCGCGCCCTCCCATGTGGCCGCAATCAATCCCAGCGTGCGGTCTAAGATATGGAACCCATAGTTGTCATAAATATGTTCCAGTGCGGCGACTGCGCAGATACAGCCGGGACCGGATTTATCGGAAATGGTAAGCTGATAGGATTCTGCCAGTGATTGAATCATAAGTTGTTTGTCGTTTCCGGCTTCAATATTTGCCATAAAAATTTCATAGGGAAGAAGCGCCTTTGTGTATTTCATCTGATTGGCAAAAATATCTGCTTCCTGCGTATATTCCAGATCATCGTAAATCATACACCAGACAGGCGTTTCCCGGGAGCCTGAAACAAGCGCTATAATCTCAATGGTGTGCTGACCGTTAAACACATAGTTGACGCCGTCGCGGCGGCTGACTTTCACCGGATTGATCTGGCACAGGTCAAAATGACCGGCTGCTTTTTGCACATGTTTCAGGGACAGATTGCGCTGATAAGTCTGGTTTGAGACAAGATTTTTGATGGGAATCAGTTCATAGTGTACATCTGGCACATAGGCGCTTAAATTTTCTTCATGCATGACGGGCCTCCTTGATAGCATTTTTCAGAACAACGGCGGCATAGGAAAGATCATTTAATTTTTGTTCCAGTCTCTGCAGGGCTTCCGGAGAAATGCGATTCAGGTCGGCTTTTTCCTGTGTGCGTTTTATAGAAGATATCCATGTGGGGATTGTTAACGTCAGGCCGGAAAGCGCGTCGTCCGGAACGTAGGCTGGCATCTGCTTGACAGATGGAACCGGGCTGTCTGTTTGCAGGGCGGTACATGCGGCGGTAATTTTTTCGGACGGGAGTTTGGACAGTTTAATGCAGTCTCTTATGGAGAAAGAGATTTCGCCGCCAAAAAGCCTGGCTGAAATTTCAGGCGCTTTTATTGCGATCGCGTCCATTGCTTTTGCATAAGCGCCATATAGAGAAATAGTCGCTGCTGCAATGCCAAATATGCGTTCTGCGACTGAAAGCGCGGAGCGGCGTTCTGCTGCGCCGGCAGAAATTCCGGTGGGCAGAGAGAAAGGGCATTTCTTTTTTCCGGAAAAGACATCGGATAAAATATGTTTCATGGAAAGATAACATTTTCCGGTGATATAGCGGTAATAAATACCGGAGGGTTTTTCTGCTTGAAGAATAGTTTGGCAGGTAAAATAGAGCGCCTCGTCACGGTTTTTATAGTCGCAATTTACGATGTGAAACGAAAGAGACCATCTGCGGCAGATCTTGTAATACAGATAATCATATAAAATAATGTTGTTCCATACCTTAATCGGTTTTGAGCATCCGTTGTTTAAGAGTTCCATTTCCATTTCCTGATATTTTTCGGCGGCAGGTTTTGGGCAGAGTCGTTCAAATTCCGGGTCATATTTAAGCTCACGTGCGTATTCTTTCGTCATGCAGATCCTCCTTTTTGTTTCCTTTCACATTTCGAATGCCAAAAATAATACGATCGTCTGCAGCCAGAACCTGCATGACGGTTTGGGAGAAGCCGGGGGCAGCGTCCGGTCCATTTCTTGGGAAAATTTCCGGTGTGGTAAGATCAAACAGAAGCAGCGGCTTACAGCCGGCTTGCAGAGATTTTCCGATGATTCTGTACCGGAAGTCAGGGCGCCACTCCATAAGAAGAAAGAGTTTGGCGCAAAACAACGGGCAGCTGATTTGCCGGGGTGTGTGATTTGAAGAGCGGCGCCAGCGAAGAGAATCTTTCTCGTCTTCTTCACAGGGGCGCACAATCAGTTTTTTTTCGGATTTGTGTACCAGAATCTGAATATGGGTACAGTCCGGAAATTTCCTTAGGCAGACGGTATTCACGGAGCATTTGTTATACCAGGCGGTAAAAGCCGGTTCCGATACATGGGAGAAATCGTTGCGATGCGCTGTCTGGTCTTCTCCGCAGTGAAAGAAAGGGGAGTTTGTTTCGTTCATTCCAAAGCCTCCTGTTTGTCGTTGTTGATAACTGTAGAAATACCCAGTTTAAGTTTATCGGTGTCTGTGATGTTAAGGCGTGGATTTTTATCGTAAGGCAGGCCCGCCTGCTGTGAGTTCCAGTCTGAGAGTCGATAAAAAGGGCTTGCTTCCTGCTCCTGAATGCGCAAACCGACGCTTGTTCCAAAATCGTGCATCCATTCTTTTGGACAGGCAGGAATACATTGGTTCGCAGTATAGGCAGATATACCGGTTTCAAAGCCGGGAGATTTCAGTACGCTGTGATCCCAGGAACCTTTTGGAAGCAGCAGCTGGGAATGTGCCGCGTCAAATAAAATAACAGATTCAGCGCCTTGCGTTAGCCTGACACCGGAAAGTCTGTATTTATGCGCTGTATTCCAGCTGAACAGATCATATATGGTTGGTAAGAAAGCGCAGCCGCCCATTTGGCGCGGTACTAGCCGATTCTTTCGCGGCCGGGCCCATTGAATACAGTATTTGCTTTGCGACAACGAAGATGGCCGCACAACAATGGATTTTTGCTTAGGATGAATCAGCAGTTCCACATACAGCGACGGGATCTTTTCCATACAGGATGTACTAAAATGCACAGAGGAGCGGGAAACGGTCATTGTTATTTTACCGGTAGTCCGAAAAAACTGCTCTCTGACAATCTCAAATTCCTGCAGGTGGATTTGTTTTTCCTGCGCTGAATACGGGCGGGGAGAAAGAGGTTTTTCATCCTGTCGTACTGCAGACGCCGATGCGCTGCAGTAATCGTTTGCGCGAAAACCGGACCACTTTGGGTGGACAATCACATAACCGTGCAATGCGCCTTCTGTAATAACATTTAATGCGGGAAAGAACGTGCGGTTGCCGTATCGGGCATTGCGGAGCAACTGTTGTACGGCGATAAAGTCATCGCGCTGTATAATCGGTTCATGGTGATTTTTACTCAGGTATTGGGGACGGTTTTGCGTATTTTTTACGGATTTGTGGTCAAGGTAATTTGGCGTCCAGGTTTTGTGCGCCAGTACATCTCCGCAATGACGTTCGTTTCGCAGTATACCAAGGATGGAGGAGGACGACCAGTTGTGATTTCCTTTTTTTGTCCTGCAGCCTGCTTCAGATAAAAGCTTCGCAATTTGCTGACAGCTGTAACCATAGAGGTACATGAAGAAGATACAGCGCACTATTTTTGCTTCCTGTTCATTCACGACCAGATTTCCGTCTGCATCGCAGTTATATCCGAGCAGCGGAGGCGTGAGAAAAATGCCGCGCCGAAAACGCATTTCGACAGACGCATTCATAATTTCACTTTTTGTATGACTTTCCTCCTGTGCAAGTGTTGCAATAAATGACAGCATCATTTCGCTGTTGTTTTTTAGCGTGTCAATCTGCTACGTTTCAAAGAAAACCCCAACCGGCGGCTTGAGGGCGGCAAGCTGACGGACATAACCGATACAGTCGACAACATTTCGGGAAAATCTGGATACGCTTTTTGTAACGATCAGATCAATTTTTCCATCGGTGCAGTCTTTGATCATGCGAAGGAATGAGTCGCGGTGATTCAAAGATGTACCGGAGATTCCCTCGTCCGCATAGATACCGGAGAGCTTCCAGCCGGGATGCCTGGCGATAACGTCCTGAAAGTGATTTTTCTGAAGTTCATAGGAAGAGGTCTGTCGCGGGTCGTCAGTCGAAACTCTGGCATAGACGGCTACGCGCAGTGTTTGGCTGGCATCTTCCATGGAAATCTTTTCCTGTGCCGGTATTACAATCAGATCTTTTGGCTTGACGCCGCGATAGCGCTGCCTGATTTTTTCCTTTTGTTCCATAAAAAACCTCCATTCCGAGAACGTTTACGTTCGAGGAACCGCAGGAGAAATCTGCGAATGCAGTTTCTCTTGTCGGATCAGGGCTTATTTGTGACGTTCTCGGCAAAAATAGCCGTGTGATAAAATCAGCTATCGAGCTGATTTTTCACACTAAACCTCCGGTAGTTATTTTTATATAGTAAAACAGGGGGTCTATTTGATTTTATCCCGGATGGCAGAAAAAGAAAACAGACTGTGGGTTGATGTTTAACCGACAGAGCAAGGAATTTGAGATAATAAAGGTGTTTTAGTATCAGAAACAGCACGAAATATAAAAAACATGACACGGGAGGAAAACGGATGGGATTGGTTAATTATTGCAGAATCGGAAAGACGATACGGGAGGTGAGGCTGAAACGCGGCTGGTCGCAGGCACGTCTTGCAGAAATGGCGGGTGTGAGCGCCCAATATTTAAGCAGGATTGAAACCGGAAAGAAACAGGCAAGTTTACAGGTGGTTTGCGAAATTGCACAGGCATTGCAGGTATCCATTGATTTGCTGACAGGAAACGAGAGATCGGACAGGGGGGAGGAAATGCCTGTCGCAGGGCGGATTCTGTCTGATTGTTCCGAGTATGAAAGGCAGGTTCTGCTTGATATACTGGAAGCGTCTAAACAGAGCCTGCGGGTGAATGCGCGATATCGGGAATAAAGGCGGGATATTCTAAACAGAATCTTTCGGCGGACTGCAGTGATAGACTAAGTGATACAATGTGTTCCGGATGGTTCGAAATTCCGCTATTTTGACAGGAGCGCCGTAAGTCAGCAGGAGTAATGGGACGGGATTTTTCCCGTGTGAGATGGGCGGCTGTACATAGGGGTAGTCGTTTACATAGAAGCCGTTTCGCCGGTAAAACCCGATTCGACGCGCGCAAATCGCATCTGTCGGCGGTTCCGCCTCAAGACAGAGCGAGACGGGAAGCAGTCCGATCAGTTCATTCAATGCGGCTGACCCGACGCCGCTGCAGCGGCAGTCGGGATTTACCGCAAAATGTTCAAGAAAAGCAAAGGAGGTAAATTGCCAGACGGCCAGAAATGCTTTTATATCCGTCGCTGACGCCTCTTCCTGCACAATATAGACCGTATACTGCGGATGTTTTAACAGCGCTTTTAGCTCCTCGCAGGGGCGCCGCTCGTCGGGAGGAAAGCTTACTTCCATCAGCCGGCAGAACGAATTAAATTGCTGTTCTTTCATCGGTGTTAACATTGCGTACCTCGTTTATCTTACTGATAAAGCCTGCGGAACTGTACCGGAGTCATATCGTAGGAAGCTTTAAACAGGCGATTGAAATGTTCGACATTTTCATAGCCGACATAGGCGGCGATGGATTCCACCGTCTGGTTCGTTTCCTTTAACATCTTGCGGGCCTTTTTCATGCGAGCCTGTTTGACCGCATCCTGAAATGTCACGCCCGCTTTCTCTTTGATATATTTGGAGAGGTAGGTGCGGGAAAGGCAAAAATGCTCGGCCAGTGTGTCGAGCGTTACATCTGCATAGTTTTTTTGGATGTAATTCATAATATCGACAATGCGCTCCTCGCGTCCCTCTTTAATATTTTCGTTTTTTGCCATCTTGTTGGCCGCAGAGACAAGCGCGGCGATCGAACTTTTGATAATATCCTCGTCTATGCCGACGCCCCAGTAATGTTTGCCTTTACAGATAATTTCCACATAGGCGGCCGCTTTCGAGGAAGACCCCTGCGAGATGGCATGCTCCTCGTAATTTGCCAGCTCGTAGCTGACGCCAAAGTACATTTTAATCGCGTTACTGACGGCATCCAGCCGGCCGTTTCCGCTTGTCTCAATGACGCGGGAGGAAAGATCCTGCTCGATGGTTACTTTTGCGGTAATACCGTCCTTTTGCTCGAAATGACAGTCCGGTATTTTGAAAATATCGTGGATATTAATATAGTTTTCTTCGAAGATACGGTAAATATCTGTCGGGGACAGTTCCTGATGCATACGGTCGGAGAAGCCTTTCACCAGATATCCGATTTCCTCTTTCATCTTATTCGGAAGCGACATGCCGAAGTTTTGTTTCAGGATATAGGCCACGCCGCCCTTGCCGGACTGGCTGTTGATGCGGATCACATCGGATTCGTATTCGCGGCCGACATCTTTTGGGTCGATAGGAAGATAGGGAACATCCCACCGTTCTCCGCTGTTGCCTGCCTGACGCCATTCCATGCCCTTTGAGATGGCGTCCTGATGGGAACCGGAAAAAGCGGTAAACACAAGGTCTCCGGCATATGGCGTTCTTTCATATACATTCATTCTGGTAAATGTCTCATATTTTTCCCGGATTGAGGAAATATTGCCAAAATCCAGTTGCGGGTCGACGCCGTGGCAGACCATATTCATGGCAAGCGTCACAATATCGACATTGCCGGTGCGCTCGCCGTTACCGAACAGCGTGCCCTCAACGCGGTCAGCGCCTGCTAAAATTCCAAATTCCGCGTCGCTGATGCCGCACCCTCTGTCGTTATGCGGATGGACGCTTAATATTACATTATCCCTGTATTTTAAATGTTTATGGATATATTCGATCTGGCATGCGAAAACATGGGGCATGGCAATCTGGACTGTGGTGGGAATATTGATAATGGCTCTGTGCGCCGCGTCCGGCTGCCATACGTCAAGTACGGCGTTGCAGACTTCGACAGCGTAATCAACTTCTGTTCCGGGGAAACTTTCCGGGCTGTATTCAAACGTGAAATTGCCGTCTGTCTTCTCAGCCAGTGTTTTTAAAAGTACGGCGCCGTCGATGGCAAGCTGTTTTACCTCTTCTTTACTCTTTTTAAATACCTGTTCGCGCTGTGCGACCGAGGTTGAGTTGTAAAGATGTATCACTGCGTGCGGCGCGCCTTTTACTGCTTCAAAAGTTTTGCGAATAATATGTTCCCTTGCCTGCGTCAAAACCTGGACGGTCACATCGTCAGGTATCATATTGCGCTCAATTAAGGCGCGCATAAAATTATATTCGGTATCGGAGGCGGCGGGAAATCCGACTTCGATCTCCTTGAAGCCGATGTTTACCAGCATTTCAAAAAATTCAAGTTTTTCTTCCAGGCTCATCGGTTCAATTAAAGCCTGATTTCCATCCCTTAAATCCACACTGCACCAGATTGGCGGCTGCTCAATTGTATCTTTTTTTACCCAATCATAGGTCACTTCCGGCGGCATAAAATATGATCTGCCGTATTTCTTTGCGATATCCATTATAATCCTCCGTTCGATTTTTCATGTCGTATATCGTAACACAACTTTTGGCGGTTGCGCAAGGTGTGAATTTATCAAATTAATTGATGTTTTTTGCGGTGCATGGCTATCAGGATTCGTACAGGCAGATTTTTGAGTCGATACAGTCCTCTGTTTCGTACAGGCCGTTTTGTTCGATCGTGTAAGGCGCAATGAAACGGATCAATCCGTTTACAAAAAGCCGGTTTGTGTACCTTGCATACAGGCCGGGGATGCTATGCTGGTAGACATGGCGCACGGACGGTTGTTCGTCAAACCAGCCGGGCGCCTGTGTGCCCTGTCTGCACATGGTGATTTCAAAATCAGACAGTCGGATATCGGAAAGCCGGGCGCTTTCTTCTCCTGCCAGAAAGATGCTTGACTCTGCTTTCATATAAATATGGTCAAATGTAATGTTTCGGATGCTGCCAATGGGCGTCATGGCATCCATGCGCGTTCGGTTGCGGTAGGTTGCATTGATAAAAATCGGTTCGCCGTTTCCCCACCACATGGCAGGGCCGTTTTCGCGGTAGGCGTCCGCATATTTTCTGACGCTGCCTGTAATATGATGAATATGAATGTTTTCAATGACGGCTCCGTCCCGAACCCAGATGCCGATTCCACGGGAACAGTCCTGGATCACGCAGTTTCCCATAACGAGGTTACGAATATCGCCGTGCGTTTCTGTCCCGATTTTCAGTGCGGAATCATGCGAGTAGAGAATGCAGTCGCTGATCGCAATATTCTCGCAGGAGCCGTAGCGCTCTGCCATCGGTTTTGTTGATTTCACGACAATCGCATCGTCGCCTGTCCTGACAATACAGTTTGTAATAATGACATCTTTACAGCTGTCCGGGTCAATGCCGTCATTATTTGCCCCGCGCAGATCGTTCAGGATGCGCACGCCGGAGACGATAACATGGCGGCAGCCTGCCATGTGCAGCGTCCAGAATGCAGCGTCCTTAATGGTGATATCGCGTATGGTAAGATTTTCCACATCCTCAAAAAATGTAAGTCTTGGGCGAAATGAGGTTACATTCAGCGGGCTTTCATGGAAGCCGCCGTCCGTATCGTCGTCAAAGAAGACCTGATCACCCTGTCCGTAGAGGATACCGTTTCCGGAAATTGTGATATCTTTTGCATGGCAGGCAAACAGAAAACAGCCTCCGTCCCATCCGGTTTCGCGGTTATCGTCGGTAAAGAGCGCTGCAAAGTCCAAAATATCGGAGGGCGCGAGACTGCTGATTAAAACTGCTCCGCCGGCAAGATGAAATTCGATATTACTTTTGAGCGTAATTGTCCCGCTCAAAAATCTGCCCGCCGGAATCACGACGCGCCCGCCTTTGGCGGAAGCGTCGTCAATCGCTTGTTGAATCGCAGATGCGCAGTTTGTATGGCCGTCCGCCACGGCCCCGTAGTCTAAAATATTATAATCCATGTTTTACCTCATTTCTTTTAGATGACAGGGAAAACCCCCTGTATTTTTGATCTGGCAATCATTGATACAGGGGATTTTGTAATATGTTACACAGTTTGTTTTTTTGCAATAAAGACAGGGAATGTATCGGTGCCTTTTAACTCTTTTCCGGCTGTGATATGTACGTTCTTATCCGAAACGACATATTCCAGCTGGGCTCCTTCTTCTACAACAGTATCCTGCATCAGCACGCAGTTTTTAACCTTTGCTCCTTTGGCAATTTTCACGCCTCGGAATAAGATGCAGTTCTCTACATCACCCTCGATGATACAGCCGTCCGCTGCCATAATATTATTGACTTTCGCACCCGTGATATAGCGTGTCGGCGTATCGTCACGTATTTTGGTATAAACCGGATTGCCTTCAAAGAGCGCGTCCAGATTCTTAGCGTCCAAAAGCTTCATGTTTTCGTCGAAGTAACTCTTCATGTCGCAGATGCGGGCGGCATAGCCGGTATGTTCAAATGCCTGTACGTTTAAAGTGGCGAGCTGCGGTTCCAGTATATCGCGTTCAAAGTAGATATAGCCCTTGACATAGGCCGTTTCAATCTGGCTGATCAAAAGTTCGCGGTCGATAATATAGATATTCATCGAAAAATCCTGCACGCCGGTAACTTTTGGATTGATGCGTATTTCTTTGACGCGTCCGTCCTCAATCTGAAGCGTGTAAGAGAACGTGTCGCTGGTCGGATTTTCTTCCACTGCTTTAGCGGGAACTTCCGCTTTCACATAGGCAACTGTCACGTCGGCGCCGCTTTTAATATGCGTATTGATAAATTCGCTGAAATTAAAGTTTACGGCGATATTGGCGTCTGACATCACGACATACTTTTCTTTCTGGCTCTTTAGGAATGTAAGTATGCTTGCAAGCGCTTCCACGCGGCCGTGATAGATTTTAACAGCTTTCTGGGCGAACGGAGGGATAATATTCAGTCCGCCGTTCTTGCGCGTCAGATCCCAGGCGCGGCCGGAACCTAAATGGTCTAACAGGGAGTGGTAGTTTTTGCGTACCACAATGGAAATATTGTCAATCCCGCAGTTTGCCATACCCGAAAGGATAAAATCTATCATGCGGTAACGGCTTGCAAACGGTATGGATGCCATTAACCGCTCGCTTGTGAGTTCCGGCACAAGTGAATCGTAGCTGTTTGGAAAAATGATGCCAAGGGCATCTGCATTAGAATTTACCATTGTTCTTCACCCTCCTTTACATCATTGCTGACCATTGCGTTAGGTCCTACTTTTGCGCGTTCTCCGATGGTAACGCGCGGTCCAACAGTCGCAACGCCTTTCTCGCCCTCAGCCGGCATTGCGCCGACAACGGCATGCTGTCCGATTTCAACGTTTTCTCCTACAATACAGTGGGATACAACTGCGCCGGAGCGAATGATGGTATTGCCCATGATCACGGCGTCTTCGACCTTTGCGCCTTCTTCTACTTTAACGCCGGCGAAAAGGATGGAATGTTTTACGGTTCCGTCAACGCGGCATCCGTCGGTGATCATCGAATTTTCTACAAGGGCGTCGGCGCTGATGCGATGACCGGTCATACCGCTGTTGCGGCTGTAGATTTTCCAGTTTTCGTCAAACAGGTTGATTCCGCTGTCCTCCGGGTTTAAAACCTCCATATTTGCTTCCCAGAGGGATGGAATTGTCCCGACGTCTTTCCAGTATCCGCTGAAATGGTAAGCGTACATACGGCGTCCGTCTTTCAGCAGGTTCGGGATAATATTGTTGCCGAAATCGTTTTCGGATGTGGGGTCTGCTTCGTCTTCGACGAGATATTTGCGAAGAACGTCCCAATTGAAAATATAAATTCCCATGGAGGCGAGGTTTGACTTCGGCTCCTTTGGCTTTTCCTGAAATTCCGTGATGCGGTCGTCGCCGTCCGCAACCATAAGGCCGAATCGGGATGCGTCCTCCCACGGAACTTCCATAACGGCTACGCTGAATTCTGCATTTTTTTCTTTGTGGAATTTTAGAAAGTCGCTGTAATCCTGTTTGCAGATCTGGTCGCCCGATAAGATAATCACATACTGCGGGTTATAACGCTCGATAAACGGAATGTTCTGATAAATTGCATTTGCCGTTCCTTTGTACCAGTCGGAACCGGATGCCTGCTGGTAGGGCGGAAGAACATGTACGCCGCCGTGCAGTCTGTCCAGATCCCAGGGCTGTCCGTTCCCGATGTATTCATTCAGCACCAGCGGCTGATACTGTGTCAGAATGCCGACCGTATCAATGCCGGAGTTCACGCAGTTTGACAGTGGGAAATCAATAATGCGGTATTTCCCGCCAAAAGGTACTGCCGGTTTTGCCAGTTTTTGTGTCAGTACGTAAAGTCGTGAACCCTGACCACCGGCAAGAAGCATTGCTATCATTTCTTTAGCCATAACTAAATTACCCCCTCATGCGGTTTTATTATTCAATTCTACCATAAAGCTTTGGAAAATGATAGAGAAAATGTACATTTTTTCCAAAAAAATTACAAATTTTGTTACTGTTGAAGAAATTCACAGTAACATTCGCAAATCCGAATAAAATTCGCTTCGCGAATGGCGTCTGCTGACACCGGAATCACGTTCTCACGGTCTGTGCAGCTATTGCACAGACTTGTGTGAACAGTATTCAAAATTTTTTAAGTCAACTGTCACATTTCGCAGATCATTTTGTCGGATTTTAAAATATGGTTGGACAGCCAGCTAAACAGGAACTCGGTCAGTTCCTCTAAATAGAGCTGCTGGTTGTCGTCCATCTGCTCTAAGTTGATTTCACGCAGTTTTGTGATAAAGCTCTGATGGGCAAGCTTTTGTGCTTCCAGTCCGGAATAATGGATGCTCTCCATATATTCTTCCTCGTCACGGAAATGTTCCTCTGTATAGTCTTTTAATCTGTTCAGGACAGTCACGATTTCGTCGTAGCGGTCAAAACATTCCTGATCCTGTACAAGACGGTTTGCCTCTGCAATAATTTCAAACAGTGTGCGGTGTTCTCCGTCGATGAAAGGGATGCCGGTTTTGTAGTGATCTGTAAATTCACATGGATTTTTTGTATTGCGCCATTCATTAAGCGGAGGCATTTTACCGATTAGAATATCACTGTTGATAATATGGGTATAAAGCCATCTGGTCAGATAATTCATCAGGTCCGTTAATGCTGTCTGCTGTTGTTCCGGTTCGTCGATTTGAAAGATGTCCATGACGTTCATCTTTTCCCGAAACTGCATATGCTGTTTTTTCTGGAGATCCAGCTCCGGGTCATTGATTGCCGCCATATACGCTTCCTCGCGTATAAAATGGCAGTCTGCATAATCCTGCAGGCTGGCGACGATTTCTTTGATCTGGTTGTATTTGTCAGGTATGTACTGGTTGCCAAGCAGCCCGAGCACTTCGTTTATCAATTCGAACAGTTTTTTGTGGTCGCTGTCCAGTTGTTCTATGCCAATCAGGCAGTCATCTGTAAATTTGTACAAAGCAGCTTCTTCCTTTCCCATTGATTTTTTTCATAAAATTTCAGACAGGTCTGTGCAATAACTGCACAGACCGTAAATAAATGATGCATAAGTGCAAAAACCTCTCGTGCAAGCGGTTCTGAAAGGATTTTTGCGGTAACGGAACCGTTTTTCTGAACTGTTACATTTATCAATTGTATCATATCAAAATCGGGTTGTCGAGCATTCCCGTTCGTCAAAAAGTCCGATAAAAGGATGATTGTTATAAAACGAAATCCCAGGCAGAGGGGGCGCTTAGATTTTTGCAGAGTACATAGCGTTCCCAGCCGTTTGATTTTGTGGTCTTGCAGACAATGCGGTAGTCAAGGCGCAGAAAATTCTGCAGGCTGTACGGATTTTTTGGGGAGACGGTTGCCATCAGATAACGGTATGGCGAAAGTTCTTTGGCCTTTTCCGCCGCCATAAGCAGTTCTCGCTGAAGTCCCATACCGCGAAAATCCGAAAGAATTGCGACAGAGTCCATATAGGCAGTTTTCCGGCGCTCTTCCGGCGGCAGATTAAGATAATATCCCAGATTGTCAGGTTCGTCACCGGGAAAACGCACGAGCAGAAACCCTACAATACGGTTTTTGTCAGTGCAGGCCTTCAGTGCAAATCCTTTTTGCGTCAGTGTTTCCCGGATATAGGAGAGGTCGTCGGCAAAATACAGTTCCTTGTCAGTCATAGAATTTTTTACTTCGTGCATTACGCGATAAATTTCCTCGTCATCACAGATCTGTGCAAAGGATAAAACAGGTTTCATGGCAGTCCCCCGGCGCTGATTTTAATTCAGCTCTTTTTCCTTATTTTATCTGATTCAGGAACAAATGCAACAAAAAACAAAAAAATAAAAAAAACACTGGACAAACGAAAAGCAGTGTGATAATATAATTAAGCACGATTCAGTAAGGAATCGATCGTACATAGTAAGCGGCGCGTGGCTCAGCTTGGTAGAGCGCATCGTTCGGGACGATGAGGTCGCAGGTTCAAATCCTGTCGCGCCGACTCCTGGCAGGGGCACAAAAATGGTTTAAACCTTGGTTATTCAGAGTGTTTAGGCCATTTTTTTTGCTCCGAAAAATATTCTGTCACGAATTTTCACAATCAGATTGAAAATAGCGTATCTGCCATTCTGTTAGCAACCTTATTTTGCTGTTTTTCATTTGTCTTGCATAGATATTTCGTGTTGTCTGTACATCTTTATGCCCAACTTACGATTTGTGGTTCTGTGGATAGAACTGCGGAAACTCAAGCAAGAAGGCTCTTGCAATCAAACCTAAGATATGCTATAGTATAGACGCAAAGCAAAGAGCAACCGCCCACAAGGGGTTGACCGTATGATAAAAGATAGCAATGCCACCCATCTACCGACCAAAGTACAAGGGTGGCTTTTGCTATGTATGATTACTTACAAAACGTAAACACGAATGTAAGCAATGCTAAAAGGAATATGCCAAAAGTCAGCAACTCCATAAGAGAAATATGAATCTTATGTTTCTTCTGTTTTCTCTTTTTCATAGCATCACCCCCATTCTTTTTAGAATGAGGTCAACGCACCCTGCAACACGATTGCTCGTTTGGGATTATAACACATCTTTTGACACCCTACAACAATATTTTTCATTACATACAAAAAGGATGTCAAAACCATTGACACCCTTGTATTATTAGGTTTCATATTCATACCGCTGTCATATAAGGCCATAACCATTTCAGCTTTCTCATTCTGCTTGCCTGGTCTGCCACCATTGCGCCCTCTTGCCTTTGCAGAGGTCGCAGGTTCAAATCCTGTCGCGCCGACTCCTGGCAGGGGCACAAAAATGGTTTAAACCTTGGTTATTCAGAGTGTTTAGGCCATTTTTTTTGCTCCGAATCTCTGTTGTCAATTTTATCGGAGTAAGGCAGGTGTCCGGACGTTTTGGAGTAGTTTGGCAGGGAGAGAGAAACGGTGGAACTTCAAAACCCCCGCAGGTTTGCCAGAGGCAAATCTGCGGGGGTTTTTATGCACAGACCCCATGCAGGGGAAGAATACAGATGCTATTCGTCCTGCAGATAGAAAAATTCGTCTATGGTATGTTCTTTATCGAACAGATTATTATACTGCAGAATTTCGTATTCTTTGAGTCGTTCATAATAGGGTGAAGTTTCATCGTCGACTTCATATAATACGCCGTCGTCGCCGATATAGCCGTTTTGTGTCAGTGCGGGTATTTCTTTATACAGATCAAGCAAAAACTTCTGGTATCCGGTCAGCGCCCCGCCGGAAAGTTCTGTGACAAACGCGCCCAGATAGTTTGGACTGATCTGATCCAGATGCTGTTCTTCGATGTCATAGTTTGTCCAGATTTTGAACGGAACCTGATATTTTTGCAGCGCGACTTTCTTCTTTCGTTTTACCTTGATATTCGGCTGGTGATCCCCGAAGAAGACGATCATAACAGGGTCCTTTTGCTGTTCAAAGTAGGAAATCAGATATTCGTAAGCTTCATCCGTTTTTTTCATCAAGTTCACAAATGTCTGTATATCTGTCCTGTCTTTGTACAGCAGATCGTTTACCGTAATGTCAAGGTTGAAATTCGGGTAAATCTTGTTGTAGGAGCTGTGGTTTTGCATAGTGACATTAAAACAGAACAGGGGGCTGTCTTCGTCTTTATGCTCCTCATAGACCTCGATAATTTTTTCAAAGTGCGACTGGTCGGAAATAAATTTCCGATATGAGCGCGGCTCACTGAAATCTTCCATTCCCAAAAAGGTATCAAACCCAAGAGCATTGTAAGATGCGATGCGGTTATAGCCTGTTTTGCCGAAAGAATGGATTGCAAGGGAGTCTTCATAACCCATGCTCTCAAAATTACGTGTAAGCGAAGTGTGTGGAGTGTCACTCTTTAAGTACGACTGATAAGGAACTACTCCTGCGGAGAGGAATGCCATGCTGTTTCCGGTTAAAAATTCATATTCGGTGTTTGCTGTCTGACCGCCGAAACCGGTTACATACATGGTCCCGTCCACGACATTTTCCGATAAACTGTGGAAAAAGGGCAGCGGATCTTCACTGGTGTCCAGTTTATATAATTTGGCGAAATCCGTAAACGACTCATCCATGATTATAATCAAATCCGGGGAATCGGCTGCATTCACGGCGTCCGCCCGGTCTGAAGTATATTTTGAAGTCAGATCGGCAAGCGTTTCCTCTGTATAATTTTTTGGTTTTTCCAGTGTCAGAAATCTGGCGCTGCCGACAATCGTGAGTGATGTTCCCATACTTTTATAACTTTTTTGAGGCTTGTACTGGTTGATTTTCATTCCGTTGTCTGTAATAATGTTACTTTTTACCACGATCAGATAGCACAATATGGCCAGAACCGGAATGGAGCCAATTGCGGCCGCTCGCTTCTTTTTGTCGAAATAGCGAATGTTTTTCAGTTTGCAGACAATGATATAGTAATCGACCAGCGCGATTAACATGACGACCATAGAGTAGGTAAGCGTATAGTCGTATGATTCCGCAACTTCGAGCGCTGTCCCAATCTGAAGAAAATCTGTCAGCAAAAGAGCAAATCCCCGGAAGCGCAGCACATAGATATTGGCGAATCCGTAGATCATCCAGACCGTTGCCGGAATCAGCACGGCAGGCCGAAAACGGTTGCACAGCGCTGCAAACAGCCAGGTGCAAAATCCTAAGATCAGCATATTTAGCAAAAAAGCGACCGGATGCATGGTGATATAGTCGGACTGATAACTCAGCTCAAGTAGTGTAAAAGTCAGAAAAGGCGATCCAAAGGTGATCGCGAGGATCAGTTGTTTTTCTTTTTGCTCCGTGAGGTTGTTTTTCCAGCGGATACAGAAAATGCTTCCGCAGTAAGCAAAGAAAAGCAGCACAATCTTGCCGATATTAACGGTATCAACATGTGTGACAGAGTTTACCACGTCGTAATCGACGGAATCAATACCTGTGATATAGAGCTGATTTGCCATAATATAAATAAATGTCGCAAGCAGCCAGAAACATCCGATCCATTCTTTCCATGTAGTCTCTTTTAAAACAGTTAAAAATTGTTGTTTAGAAAATTTTACGCGCATTATGTTTGTCTCCCGGTATTTGAGAAAGTTTTAATCTATAATCCGAGAAACCAGTATAGCATGGTGTTTTTTATATTGCAAGTAGCAGTTCATAAACATTTAATAAAATGTTAATAACTTTTGACTGTGATGTGCAGTAGGGAGTCAAATCCGTCCTGTTGTATGCGGAACCGGTTGTGTCAAACTACTTGAAAAATACGGATGTAATGTCGATATAAAAAATAACGGATTTCAGATTACAATAGCAGTGTGTCTTTGCAGAAAACGAAAGGAGCGCTTATGATATCACAAGTTGGCCAGTGGAAGAAAAACAGTATATTTTCAACGGGAGCAGGCGGAAAATCCGCATCTAAGAGCTTTGAAGCTCAGATGGTTTCGGCAGTGGAACGCGCGCAGGACGCTGCGGAACTGGACGCGGCAGAGGAAAAAAAGAATGCGCCAAAGGAGACGCAGGATTTTGTGCGCATGATTGTAGATAAGATCAACGATCTGTATGAAAAAATTAAGAACGGCGAAGCAGTGCCGTCCTTTCAAATTGGCGCGCGTTCGTTTACGATTGAGGAATGGGATAAATTTTTAAAACAATTTGATTCTCTGGAAGATGCAATACGCGAACTGATGGCGGAAGAGCAGCGGAAACGGGCGGAGGAAGAAGAGCGGCAGGAATTGCTGCTTGAGGTTGTGATTACGGATTAAAATCAGAAAAAGGGCCGGTCAGCGGCCCTTTTTGTCTTAATAAAACTTTTTCTATTCCTGATGAAAACGGGACAAAAACTGTTTTGTACGTTCCTCTTTTGGGTGTTCCAATACTTCTTTCGGATCGCCCTGCTCTAAGATTTTTCCGTCATCCATAAAGATCACATGGCTTGCCACATCGCGTGCAAAAGCCATCTCATGCGTAACAATAATCATTGTAGTTTTTCTGTCTGCCAGTTCCCGTATTACCTTTAACACCTCGCCTGTCAGTTCGGGATCAAGCGCCGATGTGGGCTCGTCAAAACAGAGGATATCGGGAGAGAGCGCCAGCGCGCGCGCAATGGCAACGCGCTGGCATTGTCCGCCCGAGAGCTGGTGCGGGTAATTTGACATGCGCTCGGTAAGTCCCATCTGACGCAGCAGATTTTTTGCCTGCTGTTCAATTTCCTGATGCAGTTCTTTCTTCCTTGCTTTGTAGTCGGGAAGTTCTTTTGCCAGCAGTTCCTTTGCAAGCATCACATTCTCCAGCGCGGTATACTGTGGAAAGAGGTTGAATGACTGGAATACAAGTCCAAAATGAAGTCTTTTTCTGCGTATCTCGGATTCTTTTTGTGTAGCAGGATCATTTGCATCGAATATTGTTTCACCGTTTACACGTATCGTGCCGTAATCCGGCCGCTCCAGAAAATTCAGGCAGCGCAGCAGCGTTGTTTTTCCACTGCCGGAGGAACCGATAATGGATACGGCCTGACCGGCTTCCAGGGAAAAACTGATATCGTCAAGTACTTTCGTATGTTCAAAAGATTTTTTGATATGTTCCACTTCTAAAATAGGCATACATGTTCCCCTTTCGTTAACGGAAATAATTTAATTTCTTTTCCAGACGCCCTAAAAGTACCGTTAAGATGCCGTTGCAGATCAGATAGTACACGGCGGTAAAGAAGAGCGGCCAGATCGCCCCCGCGATTCCCTGAGAGCCTTTCAGAAATGACTGGCCGGCCCAGATAATCTCCTGCAGGGCGATAATGCGGGCGAGAGAGGTGTCTTTTACAAGTGTGATAATCTCATTGGACATGGGCGGTACAATGCGCTTAATCATCTGCAGCAGCGTGATCTTAAAAAAGATCTGCCGTTTTGTCATTCCAAGCACCAGGCCGGCTTCGTTTTGTCCGACCGGTATGCTTAAAATGCCCCCGCGGTAGATTTCCGAGAAATAGCATGCATAGTTTAAAATAAATGAGACGCTGGCAGCCAGAAAACGGCCTGTTTCTCCGCTGCCCCAGATTGGGCTGCCAAGTACAAGTCCGGGAAAATAATAGATAATTAGCAGCTGTATCATCAGCGGCGTCCCGCGCACAACCCAGACGAGAATACGCGAAAAGTAACGTAGCGGGCGAAAGCGCGACATAGATCCGAATGCGATGATAAGGCCAAGCGGAAATGCGCCGATCAATGTCACAAAAAAAAGTTTTAACGTCTGTAAAAAGCCGACATTTAACGAGTGGATGACAATCGGCATCTGATCCAAAATAAGTTCCATAGGAAACCCCCTGATTTTTCCGTTCGTCCGGAAAAAAAGAGCGGATATTCCGCTCTCTTTTTCCGTGTATGACTGATTGTTTACTGGGCGATGACTGCAGCAGAAACGCCGTATGTTGTCGCGTAGGTCATCATGCTGCCGTCTTCATAACTGGAAGAGAAGAATGCGTTTAATGCTGCCGCAAGGTCAGAATCTTTTCGGAAGCCGACGCCATATTCCTCGCTGTTTAAGCTGACGGTATAGGTGAGGTCTGCATAACCTGTCCCGTCTCCGACCATTGCCGCAGCCATCAGCGAATCAATGATCGCGCCGTCCGAAGTGCCGGAGGCAACTTCCATAAGCGCGTCGGCCTGTGTGTTTACCGGGGTGAAAGACAGGCCGTTTTCCGTTGCCTGCGCTTCGCCGGCGCTTCCGGCCTCAACGGCAAAAGTGAGATCTTTCAGGCTTTCTACATCCTGATACTGATCGGCAACGTCTTTTGGGACAATTACGATCTGCCCGTTGTTTAAATATGGATTTGTGCACGCCATAGCGCTTTTTACTTCGTCATTTAATGTCATACCGTTCCATACGCAGTCAATGGTTTTGCCATCCAGTTCCATAACCTTATTATCCCAGTCGATCACGACAAACTCAACGGAAACGCCAAGGCTTTCTGCAAATGCTTTTGCCATATCGGCGTCAAAGCCGATCCAGTCGCCGTTTGCGTCTTTGTAGTCCATCGGTTCAAAGTCAGTGATTCCTACAACCAGAGAGCCTTTTTCTTTCACATAGGCAAGATCGCTTTCCGATGCCGACGCCCCGGCATTTTCGGATTTCGGTTCGCCGCAGGCGGTAAGCGAAAAGGATAATAAAAGTGTCATTGTCAGTGCAAGTAATTTTTTCATAATTTCCTCCGTGTCCTGTTATGTTTTACGTTATCATACTAGCAGGTTAGCAAAATAAAGTCAAGAGAGTAAAGTGTGGGAATAACAAACTTGAATAATTTAAAAAAGATGATATAATCGGTAAAGATATCCGAAAAGGTCAGGCCTGTTGTTGGAAAGGAGATAAGAGGTTGAAAGCAGCAGATTTTATGCACAGTCAAAAAGCGCGTAATAAAAAGTTAACAGAAGGCCCCATATTAAAGAGGCTGATGTTGTTCGCACTGCCTATGATGGCCGGCAACTTTCTTCAGCAGATCTATAATATCGCGGATACGCTTATCGTAGGCCGCTATGTGGGAGCGCAGGCGCTGGCGGCTGTCGGTTCCGCATATACGCTGATGACATTTCTGACATCTCTGATCATAGGTCTTTGTATGGGCAGCGGCGCGCTGTTTTCCAAATGGTATGGGGCCAAGAAACCGGAAGAATTGAATCGGGACATACGTCTTTCGTTCTATTTTATCGGAGCGGTGACGCTTGTTTTGTATCTGATTGTATTTGCGGGAACAGATATCATCCTGCAGCTGCTCTCGGCGCCGGAAGATGTGTATGGTCCAATGCATACTTACGTAAAAATTGTTTTGGTCGGGATCGGATTCACCTTTCTTTACAATTTTTTTGCCTATCTGCTTCGATCAGTTGGTAATTCCGTTGTCCCGCTTTTGTTTCTTGCAGCATCATCTGTGTTGAATGTCGTGCTTGACCTCTGGTTTGTGATTTCCTTTGGCCTGCAGATTCCGGGCGCAGCAGCGGCGACGGTACTCTCTCAGGGTGTTGCAGGTATCGGAATTTTTGTGTATACCGGTTGTAAATATCCGCAGTTTATAAGACCGCAGGGAAAGTTGTCATGGAATCGGTTGGGAACGATTGTCAGGAACGATGTCTTTACCGGAGTTCAGCAGTCGGTGATGAATCTTGGAATTTTAATGGTGCAGGGACTTGTCAACAGTTTTGGAACAACCGTTATGGCAGCGTTTGCAGCGGCCGTAAAGATTGACTCGTTAGCCTACATGCCGGCCCAGGAATTTGGAAACGCATATTCCCTGTTTGTCTCGCAGAATTATGGCGCCGGACACAAAGAGCGGATTCAGAAAGGGACTAAAATTGCAGCCGGAGTATCCGTACTTTTTTGCGCGGTTGTTTCTATTGTGGTCTGGATTTGGTCAGGATCGTTAATGCGGATGTTTGTGGGGGCGGAAGAGACGCGGATTATCGCAGAAGGAGTCAGCTACCTTCGAATTGAGGGAATATTTTATTTCGGGATAGGCTGCCTGTTTTTACTGTATGGATATTACAGAGGGACCCAGCGTGCCGGGCTGTCTCTTGTGCTGACGATTATTTCTCTTGGAACAAGAGTGCTGTTGTCCTATCTGCTGGCGCCGCGCACATCGTTAGGGGTGAGCGCAATCTGGTGGTCGATTCCGATTGGTTGGATTTTGGCGGATATTGTTGGCATCGTGTATTACAGGAGGGACATATGAAAGAAAAATGGAAGCATCTGCCGAAATCGGCAGTCTGGTATCTGTTGTTTGCTGCATTGATGATAATTGTAATATCATTAAAGTCAAATTATTATATTGATGAAATATATTCTTATGGGCTGGCGAACGGCGTAAATGACGGAATTGACATGGAGATAAAATATGGCTGCAAGTATGAACCGGGGGAATCGGTTTATTACGATTATATGCGAGTACAGAACGGGGAGCGTTTTGCTTATAAAAATGTCTGGAAAAATCAGAAAAACGATGTGCATCCCCCGCTGTACTATGCCGCTTTACATACAATCTGCTCTTTCTTTCCCAATACGTTTTCCAGATGGTATGCCGGAATCATTAATATTGTATGTGCATTGTCAGTGCTGTTTGTGCTGCGCAAACTGATCTCTCAGCTGACAGACGAGGGGTATATCCGGGAGATCCTGTCGTTTACATTCATTATGCTGACCGGGGTTTTGCATCAGGCGGCCAATTTCCGGATGTATCTGATGGGGATGTTATTTGTGACGCTTCTTACGTTTCTGTTTGTCAGACAGGTTGGCAGAAGACAGGAACTTTCCTTTTATTTCGCAGTCGGCGTTACGGCTGTCTGCGGCGCTCTGACCCATTATTATGTCACGCTCTATATCGTGTTTGTCTCTGTGGTTTATGGGATCTGTCTGTTGGCGGAGAAACGGTTTCGGGAGATCATATGGTATACGATAACAATGTCCTGCGCGGCCGCAGTTTCCCTGCTGGTGTTTCCGTCGATGATTGAACATATGTTTTTTGGGTACAGGGGCGCGGAGGCTGTTGAAAATCTGGCAAAAAACAGTCAGTATGCCGAAAATCTAAAAGGCTTTTTTGACTTTTTGGATCAGCAGATGTTTGGAAAAATACTTGGAATACTGTTGGCAGTTTTACTGGTTCTGTCTCTTCTTCGCTTTGCCGGGAGATTTTTTCAGATTTCCACTCTGCCGGGGGAGGAAAAACTTGTATTTGGTTTTCAAAAATATGAGATTATGCGTTACAGTATTGTTTTGGTTCCCTGTTTCTTCTATTATATTGTAGTATCAAAAATTACTTTTGCTGTAGCCGACCGTTATATTTCTCCAATCTATGCGGTTCTGTTTGCCGGGGTGCTGTGTATTTCATTTCGGATTTTGCAGTATGCGCTGCATGGGAAGACATTTCTGATAGTGACAGCGCTTGTGATTTCTGTGCTTATTTTGGGAAGTCATCAGGCGTTTGCATGGGAATATCTGTTTTTGGAGAGCCGGCAGACGCTTGTACCGGTTAAAGAGCACAGGGGATATGACTGTGTCTGTGTATTTGACGAGGACGAGACATATCTTCTGTATCCGGAATTTACAGAATTTTCCTTATATAAAAGCGTCACGTTTGTCACGACAGCAGATTTGAAAGAGAACGGAATGCAAAGATGGATCACTTCGGATGGAATTGTGGTTTCTTTTTTCCTGAGAGAGAGAGACGTAAAAAAACATCTGAAAAGGATCAAAAGAGAAACGGGATTTCATAATATTCAAAAGCTGGGAACATTTGGTTTTGACAACACATATTTTCTTAGCAAATAACGTGAAATCAGGAATTTCTCAAGTACTGAGTTTCACGCCGGAGAATCCCCAAAAACAGGGGATTCTCTGCACAGATTTGAGTCGCGGCAGAGCCGCGACATGGGGGTTAGTATGAATCAATATTTGATTGTTGTAGATATGCAGAATGATTTTGTTGACGGCGCGCTCGGAACAAAAGAGGCAAAAGCGATTGTTCCGCGTGTAGTGGGGCGTGTGCAGAAAGCGTTAGCAGGAGAGGAACATGTGATTTTTACGCGCGATACACATCAGGCGGATTACCTGGATACACAGGAGGGAATAAATCTGCCGGTTTTACACTGCATTGAGGGGAGCGTTGGCTGGAGGATTATTCCCCGGCTTTTGGAATATACAAAAGAATGTCTCGTGCTGGATAAACCCACGTTTGGAAGCGCAGATCTGGGATTGCTTCTCCGGAGTGAAAATCAAAACGAAATGATCTCGCAGATCACTTTAATCGGTCTTTGCACGGATATCTGCGTTATTTCAAATGCTCTTTTGCTCAAAGCATTCCTGCCGGAGACGAAGATTATTGTGGAAGCTTCCTGCTGTGCCGGGGTAACGTATGAGAGTCACTGCAATGCGCTGTCGGCGATGAGAAGCTGCCAGATTGAGATTGTTGAATAGTGCGGGAAGAGTTTTTAATCATCATGCCCAAACTTGACTGCTTTTTCTGAAATGGTCCATTCGTTACATTTATGGTAATAAAAACGATAGATTTTTGTAGTCGAAAAAAGTTTATAGGCAAATTTGACAAAAATAATTTGCAATTTTAAAAAAATATCGGCAAAAAATGTAATGGAAAAGTTGATAATATCTGATATACTAAGAAAACGAGTTGACAAAACAACTTAGACAAAAAGGTCAGAAAAAAAGAGGAGGAAAAGACATGAAAAAGAAGATTCTTGCAGCAGTGCTTGCAGCTTCTATGGCAGCAGGCAGTGTGCTGGGGGCGATGCCTGCAGACGAGAATGTATTTGCCGCAGAGTTAGACAGAGAAGATCTGAATCTTTCTCCGGGCGAAGGCGTTGTGACAGCAAGCGAGGCGACACCCGGGAAAGTAGAAGTAGAGTTTACGGCAATCAGCAGCGCGGAAGGATATGAAATCCACAGGATTTCGACACCGATGGAAGGCGAGAGCAAACTCGGCGAGATCGCCGCTGACAGCGACAAGTGGGAAACCGTCTTTCTTGGAGATCCGCTGTATGAAGAAGATTTTGAAGATGTTACCGTAGAAGCGACCGGAACAGATGGTAAGCTGAAAAAAGCAGGCGACTATGTGTCGGTGGCTAATCCGGCTAGTAGTAAGATTGCCGGCCAGAATGCAATTGCAGTAGAACCGGATAACGCCGGGGACAGTGAGACAAAAATTCTTTATGTAGGCGCCGGAGGGGATGGAACGGCAGTCCAGAATAAATTTGCAGATCCAATTTCTGAAAATGTTGAGCTAACATTTGATATCAGAATGGATGCTTCCGATAGTACAAAGACGAACGTGTTTGCATTGCTGGGTGTTCCGGTGGCGGAAGAGTCCGGACTGAGGTGGATGACAGAAAATTCAGGCGGCGCAAAAGCTACGGATGTAAAGCCGATTTTCATGTTATCTGCAACAGCAGGAGCTGCAAAAGAGCTTGAAAAGGTAACCGTAAATGAGTTCCCGGCAGCAGGAGCAGTCGATATTACGGAGAAAGCCGTAGTAGCTGACAGCAATGCCTTAAGTCAGGGTGGCGATACACAGTCAACAGGATGGCTTCATGTAGAGCTGGGCGTTGATTTCGATTCTAAGAAAACAAATGTGTCGATTACACGTGACGGTTCAAAAGTGTATGAAAATGCAAATCTTGATTTCGCATATGATACGGATCAGCTGGCAGCAATTTATGTAACCGGTGATAAGAGTTTCGGTGGTAATTCGTTAGATAATATTGTAATAGATAAACCACAGTCAGCAAAACCGCAAGTGAAGAAAACCACATACGCAGACACAACTGCTAAAGCAGGTGTGACATACAGATACCAGATCGTAGCAAAATTTGCAAACGGCGATACTTACACATATGAATCAGCTGAGATTCAAGCAAAAGATGCAACAAAAGAGTTAAAAGATTACATTGCTTCTGTAAAAGATAAGAAAGAGGCTGATTATACTGCAGAGACATGGGCGGCTTTCCAGAAAGCATTAAAGGCGGCAGAAGACGTTGCAGCAAAAACAGCTCCGACAAATAAAGAAATTTCAGATGCGTATGAGAATTTAAAAACAGCTGTAGAAGGTCTTAAGAAAGCCGTTAAGGTTTCCGCAATCAAAATTGAGGCAAAAGGTGAAACTGAGCTGAAAGTAAACGGGACAGTACAGCTTGAAGTTAAAGAAATTCTTCCTGCAAATGCCGCAAACAAAGAGGTAGAGTGGAAGAGCAGCGATGCTACAATAGCTGCTGTTAATGAAGAAGGACTTGTAACGGCAGTAGCAGAAGGAACAACAAAAATTACTGCTGTGGCAAAAGACGGCAGTGAAGTAAAATCCAACGAGATTGAAATTAAGGTAACAGCAGGCAGCGCGGTTGATCCTGAGAAGCCGGCAGTAACAGGAATTACGATTGCTGTTAAAGACAGCGATGCCAAAGAAGTTACTCTGACAGCAAAAGATGCGACCAAAGAGCTTGTAGTAGTAGAAGTTACACCGGGCGAGGCGGAGCAGAAAGTAGACTGGGTAAGTTCAAAACCGGAAGTAGCTACTGTAAACGAAAACGGCGTTGTTACAGCAGTGGCAAACGGTGAAACTGTTATTACTGCAAAAGCAACAGACGACAGCGGTATTGAATCGAATGGGATTACGGTAAAAGTAGAGATTCCGGGAGGCGGCAATGAGCCTGGACCAAATCCGCCTGCAGACGGTGATCTCGCAACACCACAGGATAAAGCTGCATTAAAGGCAGAAATCGACAAAGCGGTATTACTAAAACAGGCAGATTATACAGCAGAGACATGGACTGCATTCCAGACTGCTCTGACAGCTGCAAGCGCTGTTTACAACAAAGCAGACGCAACAAAGGCAGAAGTAACAAAAGCAACGGCTGATTTGACAGCTGCAATGAATGCGTTAAAGAAAGCGGAGCCGGCTGCAACACCGATAGGAGAGGCAAAAGGCAAGACATTTACAGATTCCAAGAAGAATAAATTCCAGGTAACGGTACAGGGTATGTCAGACGGAACAAAACCGGAAGTAGCGTTTACAGGAACCGGCGCAAAAGGAACGACTTTAACAATCTCACCGACAGTTACAATAAACGGCGTAACATATCAGGTAACTTCTGTAGGCACGGGTAAGAGCGTGCTGACCAGCACGCAGAAGAAGAACGTAAAAACTGTAAAACTCGGAGCAAATGTAAAGAGTATTGGAGCAGGCGCGTTCTCCGGAGCTACAAAACTGCAGAACTTAACGCTGAATAACAAACTGGAGTCCATTGGCAGCAAGGCATTCAGCAAATGTACGGCGCTTAAGAAAGTGACGTTCCCGAACAGCGTTAAGACAATCGGAACCGCTGCATTCAGCGGCTGCAAGAAGCTTGCAACGGTAAAATTCGGCAAGAATCTGACAAAGATCGGCAAACAGGCATTTGAGAGCGCAGCAATCAAGAAGCTTGTAATTCCGGACAAAGTAACGGAGATCGGCGACAAAGCGTTCTACAAGAATACAAATATGACCAAAGTTACGATCGGGAAAGGTCTGACAAAGATCGGCAAGGAAGCATTCCGGAACTGTAAAAAACTGAACCAGGTGAACATAAAATCCACCAAGTTAAAAACAGTCGGCAAAAATGCATTCAAGAGTGTGAAGAAAGGCGCGAAAGCTACCGTACCGAAGAGTAAGAAGAAAGCATATACAAGTAAATTAAAACCGCTGAAAGTAAAATAAGAGCGGAGGCAGAAAAACAGGCAAAAAGCAGTTGCTTTTGCCTGTTTTTTTGGTTTGCGAGCCATGGGCGCGCTCTGATCAATGCAGGTCCGTAAAGCGCCCGGAAAACCACCGGCGGACTGCAGTTATAACTTCTGGTCATTCTCATTTGGTATGTATTCTGCAATTTCTTCTAATCTGCAATGAAATATTCTGCATAAGTCATTCAGCGTTGTGGTATTCATTGGCTTATCTTTGCGTAATTTATCAATCGTGGCGCTGGAAATATGGTGCTTCTTGATTAGCGTGTAAGTCGTTTCATCCGATTTTTTCAGTGTGTTCCAGAATGGGCTGTAAGTAATCATACCCCGTAATCCCCTTTCATTATATTAGTATCAGCATAAAATATAGTTGGGAAATTGACTATGATTAAAAAAATGACCATAACAAAAACATACATTTTTGCGCAATTTATTCATACAATATGGTGTTTTGGTAAGCAGTCTTACAGACCTCTTTTCATCAATAGAGCGTCTTGTTTTTACAGAAATTAAAAAGAATAATCCTTATAATATAAAAATTTCACAAAAATCTATGGAAAAAAGATTTGAAATATGTTATTTTTATAACAGGGTATCCTTTGGGATACAGATAACTGTTGTGAAATTGTTGAAAGGAGGGAAATGTTTTTTGCCGTCAGGTATTTGACGACAGCAAAAAAGCAGCAGCAAAACCAATCTAAGAAAGGAAAAGAGAGAGAAATGAGAAAGAAGAAAAAAGTTCTGTCATTTTTGACAGCAGCAGCGCTTTTTGTATCGTCGCTGTCCGGCTCGTATGTCAGTGTCAATGCAGCCACCGTGGACGTATATACGGCAGTGACTGATGCAAACGGTCAGGCGCAGGTTGTACTTCCGGATGGTACATATGATGTTGAAGTTTCGAAATTAGGATATGAGCATACCGCAGGAGGCGATGACAGTGCAAAATCGCAGCTTACGGTAGCAGGCGCCGACAAAACGGAAGAGTTTCAGATTTCAAAAAAAGAGTATACAGCGACACCGGGAAAGGTAACGATCGGCGGTGGAGTTGCTCTTGTTTCGGCTCCTGAGCGTGGAGCGGATGCAGCGACAACAGCAGCGTTTACAGCTTCCGTTGCGGATCAGTTTGATATGGAAATGAATGCGGATGCATATACGGCTGAATGGAGCATATATCCTGCGGGAACGACAACGGCCGATGCGGCCGTAACGATCGATGCAAACGGAATCGTTTCGGTTACATCCGATTATGCGTCAGAGAATAAAATCACGGATTTTGATGTTGTATGTAAGGCGACAGCAAACGGGGAGAGCGCCGAGGGCGTTAAGACGCTTAAAGTCGGCACAAGCGATGTGGTTGATTATGCATCCGTGAACTGGGAACAGCCGGGAGGAGGTACGAACAGAGGTGGTTCTGTGAATCTGGAATCTGCCATAGACTTACCGGATTTATCCAGTGTTGCAGTCGGAGTGCAGTTTCCGACCGGTACGGATGGACAGGTTTCATTAGCAATCATATCTGGCTCGGCGAAACTTGCAGGTTTACAGCTGCGCGGGGATAATAAACTATATGCCTGGACTGGCTGGAACAGCAATACGGCAATGAATCAGAGCGGCGATCTTGTAGAGACGGTTTGTGCTAATTCCGGATTGCTGTTGGAAAATTATGATAAGACAAAACCGGTTTCTGTAACATTTATTATTGATAAAATCAATCATCAGATTAAGGTTTCTGCTGATTATGAGGGAGCGAACGAAGTGTTGCTGCCATTTACAGTAAACGCAGATCAGCTGACCGGTTTTCAGTTTGGCCATTACAGAACTTACGGCGCTGTAAAAGTAAATGATATATTTGTATCTAAAGTAAATGCAAATTATCTGGAGATTGTGGGACAGAATGCATTTGCGAAAGTCTCTGGTGTGACGGTGACAAAAGAATATACACTCAGTCAGTCTGTTGTCTCAGCGGGAGAAGCATTTGAGTGGTCTGTCGTATCCAACGATACACAGCAGGCAGCTGACGGTGTAACGATTGAGGATGGCATTCTTTCTGTTACGGACGCGGCAGAATCGGGCGTATATACGATTCATGTAGTAAGTGAAGAAAATGCGGAAAAGAAAGCGTCATTTGAAATCACAGTTGCTGATTTTCAGAATGTGGATCTTGTAATTTCCGGCGCTGGCGCAATGCAGACCGGAGATGAGAAAGTTTATGGAATTGCAAGTGCAATGGATCAATTTGGGGATCAATTGCCGGATGAATTACTGTCCGCAGCGACATGGACTTCCAGCGATACACAGGTAATATCAGTAGAAAAAAGCGCTGAGCTGTCTCCGGGCGAGGCGACGGCTACAGCAGTAAAAGCGGGAAAAGCAACGCTGAAAGTAGAAGTCACAAACGGAACGGTAAAATCCGAAAAGTCTGTTGAGGTTACAGTTGCGGATTATTATCTGGTTAAGGATGTGACGAACGGAAGCGCAGCCATTACCGCAGAAGATAAGGCGAATCTGATTACAAATACCAATATTGTCGGCTATCAGGTAACGACGGCAAAGGCAGACGGAACCGTTGTAACTTCAGAATTTAAAGAAGCAGTTCCGGATACGGTCAGTGCGCAGGGCGCTGATAAAGTGGAGATTGCTCCGGTCTATGAATATGAGGTTAATGCCCCGGGCAAACGGGGAGAGGGCAAAGGTTTTTCGATTGCTGTGCCGGACGATACCTATAATTTTACAATAACAGATAATGGAACAAATAATCGTTACGACGTTTATGCGAACGATCAGATGATAGTCAACAATTTCCTTCAGAATGGTACTACGCCAAATACAATTGATGTAAAAGATATCGTGATTAAAGGAAATGTTAATATCACGACGGATGACAGCGCAGCCGGCGACAGTGCGGTTAAGATGAAAGTGCGCCTGACAAAAGCTCCGTCCATCGTAAACAGAACGCAAAAGGTATATGTTCTCGGCGATTCGCTGGTAGCAATTTATTATAATGGCGGAAGCGCAGACAACAATAAAAAGCGTACCGGCTGGGGTCAGGTTCTTCAAAGTTATATGAAGAATGTAGATGTAGTTGATCTTGCAAACAGCGGCGTTACGGCAAAAGGACTGCTTGATACAGCGTTCTCTCTGATTCTGGGAAGCGCGCAGCCGGGTGATCTTTTTGTATTGGAGAGCGGGTACAATGATGCAAACCGTGACAAAGAACATATGATACCTGCAGTGACAGAAATGGCCACAAAGGCGAAAGCGCTTGGCGTTGATGTAGTACTGGTATCTCCGAACGCATCGGCGCATGATTATAAGGAAAGTGTGGCAAGAACAGCCGATATGGCCAAGGTTGCAGCAGATACCAATACGCCATATCTTGATCTTTCAAAGAGAAGCTACACATTCCTGAATCAGACATACGGTACGGATGAGACAATTAAAAATACAGTTATTTTCCCGACTTATAATATGCCGGCGGCACATACGGAGGATAATAAAGACGATACACTTCACTCTTCGTTCCGCGGCGCCAATAAGTGGGCATCCATTGTTGCAGGCGGATTGATTGATTTAGGTTTTGGCGAGATTGTAAATACCGAATACAGCTATAAATTTACAGATGAGGCCGGAACAGAGATTACCTGCCAGGCAGCAGCCACACCGGAGGCAACGGCATCAGTAAAAGCAAAGCAGCTTTCTGTATCCAAATCCGGCGTATCTGTGGATGAGACAGTAAAAGCAGCCGACGCGCAGGTATATGTAGACGAGACATTTGACAGCTACGAAACGCAGGAGATTATCGCGGCCGGTACAGAGAATGCTCCCGATTCTGTCACATTAGGCAGTTTAATATTTAACGCGGGAAACAGGAAATCCGGTATGGCGTGCAAAGCAAGCGTTGCGGCGGCAGACGACAATAAGTATCTCTCCATTGACGAAGATGCGTTTGCAACTGCAGGCAGGGGCGTTAAGTTTGAGTTTGCAGAGAGCGCAAATATTCCGACGGCCGACAGTATTGCAGCCGGCAGTCTTTTTGAACTCAGTATGGATGTCTTTTCTTACAGCCGTGGCGTTGAGACAGGCGCTAATTACAAACCGTTCAGCAATGAAATCTTAGGTTTTGGCGAGATTCCGGAGCTGAAAGATATGACAAATGTGAAGTTCAGGGCTATTATTGATAAAGCAAACAGCAAACAGTATATCCTTGTAACAGATGCAGCCGGCAGAGTACTGGTATCGACAATAGAAGAGCTGACAGCAACAGGATTTACAGGGATGCAGTTCTATGCGCCGTTGACAAAAGCTTCCATTGATAATCTTAAGGTGGAGCAGAAAGCAAGCGATATAGGTCTCGTTACATTTACAGTAAAAGACAAAGACGGAAATCCGGTAGATGGGGCAACCGTTGCCATCACAAAAGAAGGCGAAGATATCACGCCGGCAGACAAAGCTGCTTTACAGGCATTGTATGATGAAGTGAAAGATTACGAGGAAAGCGAGTATACAGCGGAAACCTGGGCGGACTTTGCAGCGGCCCGTAAGAATGCGGAAGACGTACTTGCTGATGAAAATGCGACAGATGAAGCAATCAAGAGCGCTTTTGACGCATTGACTCTTGCAAAAGAGAATTTGGAACCAAGTACGCCAAATCCTGAGAATCCGGATCTTGCGGCGTTTGAACAGTACAAGAAAGACCAGTGTGCAGCAGCGGACGCCATGGCGGCAGGAGCCCCGGCAGGAGCGGACGCGCTGATTACACAGGCGAAAAATGCGATCAACGCAGTAGCATTCGGTACGGACTTAGCTTCCAGCAAACAGGCAGTCGACGCAATTATCGCAAAACTGAAAACGGATATTGAGAACCTGAAAAATTCCGGTAATCCGTCAAACACGGACGCAGAAATATTTGCAAATTATAAAGCTCAGAAAGTGCAGGAGGCAGCAGCATTGGCGGTAACGGGTGATTCTGCAGCTGTAACGGCCCTGATTGAGAATGCAAAGAATGCGATCAATGCAATTGCATTTGATGCAGGCAAGTCTCTTGCGGACAATCAGGCGGCAGTTGATGCGGTAATCGCAAAACTGAAAACCGATGTGGCGGCACAGCGTGCGGCAGATCAGAAACCGGTAACGCCTCCGGCAGATCAGACACCGAAAAAGAACGAAACATTTAAATACAAGAATGCTACCTACAAGATCACGGCGATCGGCAAGAAAGCAGCCGTTACTATGACAGTGGCGCCGAATGTAAAGAAAGCGGTAGTGCCTGATACCGTACCTTATAAGAAAGTGAATTTTAAGGTTACGGCAATTGCGGCAAATGCATGCAAATCCATTAAAAAAACCAAGATTGAATCACTTACGATCGGTAAGAATGTGACAACCATCGGTAAGAAAGCATTTGCAAAGAGCACGAAATTAAAAACCGTTACAATTGGCGCAGGCGTGACGAAGATTGATAACGAGGCATTCAGCGGATGCTCCAAATTAAAAACAATTACGGTGAAGAGCACAAAAATTAAAACAGTAGGGAAGAATGCATTTAAGAATACTGCTAAAAATGCGAAATTTACATTCCCGAAGAAGAAATTTGATGCTTATAAGAAGAAAACATTTAAAAACAAAGGTCAGAATAAGAAAGCGACATATAAGAAAGGCAAATAAAAGTAAAGGAATCGAATCATAGTTTTTGTCTTCTTTGAGCATTACCCGAAACGGGGCGGCGCATTTTGGTGCGCCGCCCCGTTTGTTGGAGGAACAGACAAAATATTTTAAAAAATTTTGGAAAAAGGATATAATTTCCATAAATAATTTCAAATAATATTGTTTTATTTATGAAAAATATATAGTAAATTTTATTGAAATATGCTATTCTTAAAGTAAAGTATCTATATTAAGATACAGGAAAAGACAGACAACTCAGAAAGGAGGCATATGTAAAAAGAGGGATAAGCCATGTTGTTTTCTGCATGGCAGACAATGGTTTGTGAAAGGAGAATAAAATGCAATTTCAAAGATTCAAAAAATCATTGGCACTTGGACTTGCTGCATTAATGGCTGTTGGCAGTATCACAATGACACCTGCTACAGAAATTCAGGCCGCAGCAAAAGCGCCGACAAAGATTACACTCAACGCTGCGAAGAAGTCAGTTGAGGTGGGGAAAAAATTTACGCTGAAAGTAAAATCGGTAACGCCTAAGACTGCGTCGAAAAAAGTAACATTTAAGTCCAATAACAAGAAAGTTGCCACAGTTACAAATAAAGGCGTAGTTACAGGTGTAAGAGCTGGAAAAGCAAAGATTACAGTTACGTCTACGGCAAAGAAATCGGTGAAAGCAGTATGTAATGTAACCGTTACTGCTCCAAAGGCGAAATCAATCGTAGTAAAAAATGCTGTAGATAAGACACTGGTTGTAGATGTAAAGAAAACGATTACAGTGAAGCCATCCGTATTGCCGGAGGGCGCTAAAGTATCAGGGTATACATATTCGATTAAGAATAAAAAAACAGCTACCATAGATAAAAAAGGCAAGCTGAAAGGTGTAAAAGCGGGTAAGACGACGCTGACAATTAAGAGTAAAAAGACAGCGGGAATCAAAACATTGTCTTTAAAGCTGAATGTAATTGTTCCATCCGTGCCGGTTACAGGCGTAACCCTTAATCATTCGGAATTAAACCTTGAGATCGGCGGAAATGCTTCACTGACGCCGGCTGTTGCGCCTGGTAACGCGACATCCAAACTGGTAAGCTGGTCTTCCTCAAAAGAGAGTGTTGCAACAGTAGATGCAAAAGGTAATGTAAAAGCAGTTGCAGCCGGAACGGCAGTGATCACAGTCCAGACATTGGATAACGCGAAGAAGGCTACCTGTAAAGTTACTGTTACCGAGAAGAGCGGAAGTGTGACACCGGATATCATTCCTGTTCAAAGCGTGACTGTAACACCGGCGGCAGCGTCAGTTGAAGTTGGGAAAACAGTAGCGCTTACAGCAGTGGTATTGCCGGAAAATGCAACGGATAAAACGGTGACATGGTCTTCGGATCAGGCAGCCGTGGCAGAGGTGGCTGCAAATGGTGTTGTGACTGCAAAAGCAGCCGGAACAGCGGTGATCACAGCAAAAGCAGGGGATAAGACAGCTGCGGCGACGATCACGGTTACGGCGTCTGTGCCGACAGATCCGGAAAAGCCAACAGATCCGGTTGCGGTTGAGAGCGTTCAGCTGGCGCCTGAGTCGGCAACTGCAGAGGTAGGAAAAACGGTGACGTTAACAGCGTCCGTACTTCCGGAAAACGCAACAGATAAGACAGTTACGTGGACATCCGATAATGAAGCGGTTGCGACAGTAGCAGACGGTGTTGTAACAGCAGTGTCAGTCGGAACTGCAACAATTACGGCGACCGCAGGCGGAAAATCGGCGACGGCGTCTATTACTGTAGTTGAGGCGGGAACGTTAGTTGAAGTTGAGAGCGTTGCATTAGATAAAACATCGGCGAAATTAACAAAAGCAGGCCAGACAGTGAAATTAACAGCAACTGTACTGCCGGAAAATGCAACAGACAAGACAGTTGCATGGACATCCGATAATGAAGCGGTTGCAACAGTAGCAGACGGCGTTGTAACAGCGGTGGCGGAAGGCAAGGCAACAATCACCGCAGCTGCGGGCGGAAAGACAGCCGCGGCTGAAATTACGGTGGAATTTGCACCGGCTGTCGATCCTGACAGTATAAAACATGACGATTATTATTACTGGCAGACATTTGCGGGTATTACGGACGCAACAACCGTTGCAACGTCTGCAAACGCGCCAGATCAGCTGAAAATATTAAACGATACGGAACACAGTAATTATCTGTCATTTGATTTTTCTGAAACAAACGCAAATGCCCGCGGAGCGGTCATGGATTTTGCCGCTGTGGATGTTTCGGCACAGGAAAAATATATCGTTGAATTTGATGCCGCAGTGAAACCGGGTGATAACCAGAATACGCAGTTAGTTGTAAAAGGCGCCGGATTTACTTATGCAGGCGGAACGATGAATGATGGCGCCGGAACAAATTATCTGTTGAAATTGGATAACGGAAAAGGCGGCTCCACAGAATACACACTGAATGATGTTGTATCAGTGACGATTCCTTCGGCGGAATGGTGTCATTACAAACTATTTGTAGATAAAGGGCAGAAGCTGATGTCTGTGACAATTACCAGCCAGACAGACGTTATTTTGGATAAACATATCGTATCTTATAATGGAGATGGAAATGTAGCAGGTCTGTATATGCGCGCCGGTAGATATAAGCCGGTAGAATCAGTGGATAATATTGCCGTAAGAGCAGTGGAAGATACGGATGAGTTTGGTGAACTTCCGGAAGAGACACTGGTAAGCGCGGCGTTTACTTCTTCGTTAAATCGGACGATTGCCCAGCCGGCGGAGGGTGAACCGGAACATTTGCCAATTACTGTCAAAGCAAACGGAAGTCTCGGCAATGATCTGAGCGATAAAGTTACTGTAAAATGGACGACAGTAGGTCTTGATAATGAAGACGGATATATTTCACTGACAAAAGAAGCGGGAACAGGAGAAGGTACGGACGGAGTTCCTGCAGACGGCACTACAGCATACTTTAATGTAAGAAACGGTGTTTCAAACTGGATTGGTTATGTACAGGCAGAAGTTGCTTATGGAGAGGATCAGTTTACGATTCGCACGCCGTTTGCTGTTCTTGGCGCAGGTAATCAGAAAGAAACGCAGCTGGCGCCGCAGGCCGGATATCCGGTTAACATGAATGATTATAAAGATTCATTGGTGGGATATGAGGCAACGGCAAATGGAATCAAAGATAAAGATATTGTATTAAACGGATGGTCGATTTATGGTTCCAACGGAGCCAGGACATTAAAGCTTGTAAAAGAGGAAGACGGAACAAAATCTTTGGAGTTTGCTTCCAACGGCGGCGGCGGTTCAACGGTTGGCGTATACCAGTGGGCAGATCAGACAGATCAGTATGTCATTGATTTTACAGCAAAATTCCCGGCGGGTATGGGATTTGGCGTGTATGCAAATACGCCCAATAATGGAAATAACAGTCCGGAATGGACCGCTTCAGTAGGTTCCGGTGCATTGACAGCAGGCACACAGACGATCAGCGGTATTGATGCATCGGCATGGAATCGCTATGTGGTTTCAGCTGACCCGAGTATCAATAAATACACGATAACCGTATATGGGCCGGACGGAGAAAAGATTGGCGAAACAGAAGAAATTGATATGACAAATCCGGATGCATCTCAGGTTTATTTCTGTTTTATGGGCACATGGCCAATGTATCTGAATAGCTTTGAGGCATACAAACCGGTTGTATCTTCGATTTCGATTGCTTCTGACGCGGAAGTAATAAAGGTACCTGATGCGGAAACGGACCCGGCGTCTACTATGGATTTGACTGCAAATCTGACCAGTGAAACCGGAGTGAAAGTGACCGGAGAAGTAAACTGGTCGCTGTCAGATGAATATGCCGGGGTGGAGCTTGTATCTACAGGCACACAGACGGCGCAGCTGAAAGTAAGCGCAGGCGCAGCCGGAACAGTTACTGTAGTTGCTGCGAAAGACGGAAAAACTGCTGAGAAAGAAATTCTGCTCACAACGTCAGCAAACGTAGTGGCGTTTACAAAGTCGGTTTCCTCAATTGATATTCCGTTTGAGGGAGAAGAGAGCAAAGTATGTGAATTTAAGGCAGAAACACGAAATAAGGACGGCTTAGTTATTACACCGGACGAGGCGATC
Source organism: uncultured Roseburia sp. (assembly GCA_947088345.1). Lineage (GTDB taxonomy): Bacteria > Bacillota > Clostridia > Lachnospirales > Lachnospiraceae > Roseburia. The sequence goes on along the minus strand of CAMUGE010000002.1, from coordinate 33,126 downwards.
GAATATACGCTTCTTGCAAAAGACGGCGTGACGGAGACAACCGTAAAAGGCGTGACATTGGCAGAAGACGGTAAGCTTACGGTTGCGGCAGGCGCTTCACCTGCAATTGTTTATGTAAAAGCAACGAATGTAGAAAAGCTTTCCAATAAAGTAAAAGTAAATATTCATGGATTGTCATTTGCATTTGGTACAGGTGATCCGCAGGAGGGCTACACACAGGTAACTGCAGACTCACAGTATACGGAAAAGCTTGGATATGGGTTTACAAATACAACAGGATTAACTGCAGGTGAAGACAATGTTACCAGTACTAACAAATATCAGTTTAAGGCGGATGTTCCGAACGGAAATTATCTTGTGACGCTTGATACAACTTCTGCAGAGATAAAATCTGAAATTGTGGATGGAATCCCGGCAAGTACAGGTATAACAAAAAAAGGCGGCAGTTTCTCAGTTGCAGTTTGCGACGGCGTACTGGATTTGACATTTGATGCGTCGAGCGTATTGAAATCTCTGACAATTACACAGATGGCGAAAAAGGTTGCGCAGGCAAAACCGTCGGTATATGCGATCGGTGATTCTACTACAAACAATACGGCAAGCGGTGCAAAATCATGGGGCAACTGTGTGGCCGATAAAGATGTAGCGCTTCCGGCATCATTTGGCGCTTTCTCAAATAATGGTATGGCAGGACGCGATTCTGTAAACTATTATAATGAGGGAAGAGTAGAGACTGTTTTACTGGCAGTATGTCCGGGTGACTATGTGACAGTCAATATGGGTATTAATTCAAAAGAAGCGGGTGAACCGGGATCTTATATGACCTTATTGGAGAAATATTATGTAGACGGAATCATTCAAAGAGGCGGGATTCCTGTGATCCTTACAGCAACGCCAATCGGATTCAGTGACAGAGTAAATTCTTATGATGCAGCTACAGGCAAATTTACAACGAATCGTGGCGATGGAGCAGCGCACAATGCTGATCTGAAGAAAATCGCAACAGATAAAGGGTTAAGTGTAATTGATGTAGGCGCATGGGGTCAGGATTGGATGAATAGCCTTACCATGGATGATGTGAATGATTATAATGCAGCAAACAGTACAGAGTTTACATCTGTATTAGATATGGTAAAGAGCTGGTATCCGGATCATAACCATTACACTCAGTATCTTGGCGTTCAGATTGGTACTTATATTTTAGGTGAATTAGAAAAAATACATTCGGAAAGCAGCGACGCTAACTAAAAGCATGGGCTTTTGAGTATTGTATTGTAAAAAGAAAACGGTATCGGAGCAAAGTAACTGGAGACGCTCCGGTACCGTTCTTATTTCACAGGATAATTCGCGTTGTTGGGAAGATGAAAATGATTCGCTTTCCGTTAAAAATAATACGCGCTGCGGGAAGAGTTGCACTGCGGAGAAAATAAAGTAAGTTGGGCCAAAATGGAAAAGAGAGTGGAAATTTTTGTTGTTTTTCCGAACGCAACTGCATATAATAAAGCAACGAATGATCACAGGAGTACTTTTGGTGCAGAAACCATGGAAAACAAAAGTTTTTACGCTGCAATATATTCTTTTCCTGTCCGGAATCCTCCTGATTTTTACGCTTGCTGTTATTTTGTGTCACAATAAATATGCCGCATCCGCTGTCACAGTCGGCAATATGCAGCAGGCAGGCCCACAGGAGATAAAAAAAGTTGCCATTACGTTTGACGACGGCCCAAACCCGGACTATACGGAGAAGCTGCTCACCGGACTGAAAGAACGCGGTGTAAAAGCCACATTTTTTCTGCTCGGGAAAGAAATAGAGAAGTACCCGGACATTGTAAAAAAGATACATGAGGACGGTCATGTGATTGGCACACACTCGTATGAACATGTGAACCTTTGCAATTTAAATGATACCGCTGCAAAAGAGCAGGTAAATAAAACGAATACGGCAATTTATGAGCTGACTGGAGAATATCCCGAATACATACGTCCGCCGTTTGGGTGTTGGAAAAGTAATCTGGACTATGAGACTACTATGATTGAAGTTTTGTGGGATGTTGACCCGTTGGATTGGAAGACAGATAATTCCGGAGTTATCGCGCAGCGCGTGATCTCGAAAGTACAGGAAAACGATATTATATTGCTGCACGATGCGTCCGAATCGTCTGTAAACGCGGCTTTTGCGATTATAGATGAGCTGCAGGGGAAGGGGTATGTATTTGTAACCGTAGAGGAGATTATGTTTGACTGATTCTTATACGGCCAGATCTTTCCTTTCATATAGAGCATATGAAGCGAGGAGACAGCAGATGCCAAGTGCAATCCCCCCAAAAACAGCTGTCAGATCCGTTGAAGTGTTCTGAAATATATCGGCTGCATTTGCATACGAAAACGGGCTGATCCACTTCAGATCCGACAGATCGGGAAGCACTCTGGCAATCAGATCAAATGCATAAAACACAAGAACAATGCCGATTCCCAGACCCGGTTTGTTTTTTTTCAGGACTGCAGAAATGCAAAAACAAACTGCGGCAATCTCCAGATTCATCAGCAGCTGCATAAAATGAAAGAAAAAGAATGATTTCCAGTGCATTTCTTCTCCGATGATATGGATGCAGGCAAAGTAAACGGTCACACATAACAGGGAAAAGAGAACAATGATACCGGCGGCAGCACACCATTTTGCTGACAAAACTTTTCTGCGTGTTGTCGGCAGTGTAAACAGAAATTCGCTCGTATGGCCGTTTTCCTCCTTTGCGAGCAGATCTGTGCCAATGACGGCTGCAAACATCGCGCCGCCAAGCGCATGTATCGTGCCGATTTCCGTTGCATAAAACCCGGGGAGTGTGGCAATACTAAGGCCGCTCATGCCAAAAGCATCTGAAAATGAGCCCATGGATGCAAAATTTTCGGCGATATCTGTCATGCTTTCCTTTAAATTGGAGAAAAGAAGAATGCAGGCTGCTCCAAGGGCAGCGGTGCACACAAACCAGACAAGCAGCGTTTTCAGATAAAATTTCATTTCATGTTTGTATATCGGTAACATAGAGGCCTCCATTATGATTGGTAAAAATGCATAAATGTTTCGTCAAGCGACGGTTCTTCAATCAGGATATCTGTTATATCTGATCTCGCAAGATCCTGCAGCAGATCGTTGATATTACCTTGAAACAGAAAGATTTCCTGTTTTTGATTTCGTGTGACGGAGATTCGTTTGGCGTTTGTTTTCGTGAGATCTGCCACAGAAGCAGTGCACAGCAGATGTCCGTTTTTCATTACGGCAGCGTGTCGGCAGTATTGTTTAACTTCTGAGAGAACATGTGTCGAGAGCATACAGGTTGCTCCGGCGGCTACATATTCCTCAATCAGTCGAAAAAATTCTGACTGCATCAGCGGGTCGAGGCCGCTTGTCGGCTCATCAAACAGAAATAGTTTGGGTTTGTGCTGCATTGCGCATACAATACTGATTTTTTTTCGGTTGCCAAGGGAGAGATCACTGATTTTTCTGTCAGGATTCACTTTAAGGCGTTCACATAATTTTTGTGCTTCATTTGTACAATCTAGTTTGCGTATCTTTGCGGCGAGCTTTATGACATCTTTTCCTTTCATGTTCGGATAAAACATTGCTTCCGATGGCATATAGCCAATTTCACGAAGAATTTCTTCTTTTTGTTTAGTCAGGTCTTTTCCAAAAATCCGTATCGCGCCATGCTGAAAATGTATAAGGCCAAGCATCGAGCGTATCGTTGTGGATTTGCCGGAGCCATTCGGCCCAAGAAAGCCAAAGATATCTCCTGTTTCTACCTGAAAACTTATATTTTCAACTCCTTTCTGTTTTCCGTAATATTTTGTGAGACGATCAATTTCTATTGCATACATTGTGTTGACTCCTTTCCTGAAAATATTTTAAGTCTTCATTTAATCGTTTGCTGTCCATTTCTCGCTTCGACTTATAGACAAAAAACGCGCAGAGATAAACAAGCGTCATATAAAAGGCGAACAGGGTTGCTGCTGCGGCCGAACGGTCAAACCACTTAAACAGCAATGAAAACAGAGCATAGGCAGCGGAACAGAATGTGATGCACACCAGTTCTTTTATTCGTAATTTTTCAGCTTCGTCGAAATTGGCAAGAAAGTACATTTGGATATAGCCCATGGCATAGGCCACACAGATCATCTGCGTCATATGCATAATCTGTGCGGTATCGTTTCCATGCAGCAGCCGGTATACACAGTAGAAAAAGAGAATACAAAAAAAATAAAGACAGGATTTAAATTCTATGCCAATCTCTTTTGCAATATAATGTTCCCAGGCGGACAGTTTTTTGCTCTGCTTATTCAAAGGCGGCGCCTCCTTTCAATCGTTTTCGAAAATCCGACGCATATGTTCTCGATATTAAAATATGTTCGTCGCTGATCAGCGTAGCGTCAATTCGATTTGACGGCAGGCTTCGCAGACATTTTATTTTATCTATATTTAATATAATGGATTTGCTGCAGCGGAAAAAATTGATTCCGCATAGCAGCTGTTCCAGTCGGGCCAGCGTATAGTCAACGCGCAGTACGGCGTCATTGGTACAGGCAAATGTTTTTCCGTCCACGCTTTCCAGATACAGGATATCGCTAAAATGAATGACAATCTTTGTCTTGTCCTGCCATCCGATTAACTTTGACTGCTCTCTGTTGAAAAAACAGAGGATGTGTTCTACCTCGGGTGTGACGTTTCGGTATTGTAGGATCAGCTCGTCTTCTCCTTCAGGGATACGCCTGATTGTATATTTCATAAGACAGTTTCCTTTCGTCCGTATATGTCGGCTCTGCTGCGGCCTGTATTCTTCGTATCGTTTTGTTTTACTTTAGCAGGTGAGATTTCAAAATGCAATCATTTTTACATAAGCGACACTTTTTGGCAGATAAGCGACAGGGCGGAAAATCTTTGTGGGATCAGATAAGTGAAAAATGCGATAGAGCTACCGCAGATCACGGCGTATGATGTTTGAGACAAAGAAAACGGCATACGGAGAAAATGTCCATATGCCGTTCTGCGGCAGGAATTAGTCGGTTTTGTTTTCGTAGTTCAACAGATATTCTGCAAACTCTGTTGCAAGTTCTGTATTTGGTGCCCTCCATGGGATGCCGAAATAACAGCTGTCATAATAATTATATTTTTTTACCCATTTATTGTCCTTTAATTCGATTGCACACGGATACGTCTCATTTGTCTCCTCGTCCGTACAGTAGAGCAGTGAATCTTCATAGGCTTTCAGTGTTTCCGGTGTGAGAAGTTTCGTCAGATCCGAAAGCACGCCCTGACTGACATACTGAAGATAGACGTCTCCGGTACCCAGAAACAAATCAGTATCGCCGGCATATAAAAGCGTAGTCAGTGTCTGGCGGTCATACATCGTTGTGGAGAGATTGTTTTCGTCAAAATTCAAGGTAGAAGTCAGTGAGACAGCGCTGTCAGAATGGGGGTGGCTTATCTCATCCAGAAAGTCATAATAGCCCTCTGCAGTCGTATCAACTGCCTTGTTGCAATTTATCATAACTACATTTAATAGTGGAGCTTCATATGAAGCAAATTCATAGGCGAATGTTGCGACTACAATAATGACTGCGCCGATAATAATAAACGGCCAGCGGTAATAATCCCAGACATAGTCTATTTTTGCTTTTGTTGAGAGTGAGCGGAAATCTGTTTTCTTTTCCATAAAATGTCTCCAATCTTTCTTTTGCTTTTTAACCGGCCAGCAGCAGATTTTCAAAAACGTCAGTAGTCAGTTGACCGTCTTCCGTTGTAGAGAAATCGGTCAGGTACAGGTAGTAGATTGTCTTGTCTTTTGTTTCTACCATATACCAGTGATCGTTGTCTGTTGCGGGAAAACGTACAGGACCGTCCAAGGAGGTAAGTATCACCGTATCCGAATCAAGAGAGTTTTTGGTGTGCACGGTAACGTCTTTTAAAATTTTATGCGAGTTGTAGTCCGCTGCGTATTCGTTGATATGGGGGGTATACCAGTCCTGCGGGATTGGCTGGACGCCGGATTCCGTAAGGCCGTACCGCATCGTAATGCGTCTTGTCTCCAACAGATTTAGAGGCGCTGTGGCGGATAGTGTTCCGTCGCCGTAAAATTCGGTGGAAAAACTTTCGGGTACGTCATAAATAGTGCCAAGGTACGTAAGCGCGGAACCGTCATAGCGGAAAAAATGCGTTGTAAAGTAATCATTTTCCCCATAATTGGCGAGGGCAATTTCTGTAAATGCATCAGATTCGTCAAGGTCGACCAGATAGTAGCAGTTTGCCCCATAAACGGAAACGCCGCTGTGAAGATCAACAGTTGCTAATTGCAGGGTATCGGTGTAATCCATATCATTTATTTTTAGCGTGCAGGTTATTTCGCCGTCCTCTGTCACAGGATTGTCAAAAAATATGCAATCATCAGTTCCGTCGCTGTTTAAATCTTTTGTCTCGCTCGTGCCGGTCAGCACAGGAAGCATATAGGCTCCCGAAAAAGTATATTTCCGGTTCAGTCCGTTTAGCTTTTCAAACGGAATCTGAAAAAACTGTGCCCCGGCGGCATGCGGGCCGATTTCATAGGTGTTTGCGATAAAGGTAATGCCGCTTTTGGTAAAATACCATTTGTCGTCGGTTAAAACGGAACTGTCAATCGTATTCAGAATCTCATCCATGGTTACTGAGTCGTATAAATTTTCCTGATAGCGGGGAAGCTGCAGCTGTGCCGCAATATAATTGTGCGCGCTTTGCAATAAAGCGTCTTTGTCAGATGCAATATCAGAAAGCGTCAGTTTTTTTGCATCGGTCAGGTCGAAATTAATTCCACTGTAGTACATATTTCCGTGCGGGCCGCCATAATTGGTATAAATATCGGATCGAATCGATAAAAGTCTGCCGTCGTCACGTATATTATGAAACTGGTAATCAAGGCCAAAAGAGAAAAACGCATCTGCGCCAAGTTCCTCTCGAAATGATTTTGCATCGGAAAGCGCGGTCTCGTAATCTGTTTCATAAGATGCCCGTATACGGTCAAATTCATTTTTGACAATCTGAGCCGCCGGTGCATTGGGATCAAGATGGAATTTTGGTTCCATATAAGAAGACGTCAGAAAAATCGTGCCGTCTGGCGCCGAATCACTGTCATTTCTTTTATAATCGTAGGTAACGGAGAGCTGTCTTTCGTCAGCGCCGATACTTTGGGGTAAAGTATCGCCAGTTACATCACTGCTTTTTGCGGACGGGGCAGCGGCATCCGGCATATCCGCATCTTTCGGTTCTGACTGACCGGTGTCCGATGATTCCGTATGATATGTCGCCAAAACGCCGGTGTCCGGAGGACTTTCCTGAGGGACGCCCGTTTTTGCGCCGCAGCCGTTTAGAAACAATGCCGTACAAAGCGTGGGCAGAAGTCTGGATTTGCATTTCATAGCAATCTCCTTTCCAGGCACAAATAAATTCGATAAATTTAATCATAACAAAAATACAGCAGAATTGCAAGAGACTGCCGCCTGGTTAAATCTGAGAAATCATTCGTATGCGTTTAACCGTGAATTTTCCGATTACAGATAAAAGGCGGGGGGACTGCAAAGTATTTTTATTGTATTTGCGGCGATTCTTAGATTAATAGCAGCAGAAAGAACAGAAAAAAGCCGTGCGCCCTGATTTCTAAATCACAGGACATACGGCTCTTTTTGTGAAAGCGGGTGATGGGAATCGAACCCACGTATCCAGCTTGGAAGGCTGGTGTTCTACCATTGAACTACACCCGCAAAACAATAACACTATGTAAATTAACAACAAAAGAAGAATATCACAGTAATAAATATTTGTCAATGCTTTTTATAAAGAAAATAAAATTTTCTTGTTGATTAATAAATTATTCAATGTTATACTGGCATGGAAAAAAATGCTACCAGGAAATAATGCAGAAAAAGTTTTGGAGAGGGGTAAAAAATGAGGAAAAAACTACTATCAGTTTTCTTGTCCCTGTCGCTTGCGGCGACAAGCCTGTTTCCGGCAAGTACACAGGTTTTCGCAGCACAGGATTCGGCAGGGCAGGCGACCGGAAAAAGCGAAACTTATACGGACAGGGCATTAGTCGCTGTAAATCTGGCCGGAAAAAAAGGCGCCTCGACTTATATTGGCGCAGAGGGCAGCGGCGTATACCTGAGCTGGCGCAGTTATGCAGACGACTATGCGAACGGCGCGGCTGAACCGATGACGACCACATTTTCAATATTCCGTGACGGTACGAAAGTCGCAGATAGCATTACAAAGACCAATTACATAGATCCGGATGGTACGGCAGACAGTACTTATCGAGTAGTCGGAAGCAACGACGATGCGCTGCGGTTAAATTGCGATGACACAAAAGTCTGGGGAGACCGCTATAAGGATTTTAAGCTGTATCCTCCCAAAGATCAGAAAATGCCGGACGGAAGCGTCTGTAAGTATACGGCAAACGATATGTCGGCAGGCGATCTGGACGGCGACGGTTCGCTGGATTTGGTTGTTAAGTGGTATCCTGACAATGCCAGTGACAATTCTTCTGACGGTTATACCGGCACGACTTTTATTGACAGTTACAAAATTGATTTTAGTGCGGGAACCGTAAAGCTGCTGTCGCGTATAGATGTTGGCATTAATATACGTTCGGGCGCACATTATACGCAGTTTCAGGTTTGGGATTACGACGGGGACGGAAAGGCGGAAATCGCGCTGAAAACAGCGGACGGCACGACAGCCTACCGCAGTACGGACGGAACCGATCAGACATTGGAAGAGGCAGCGTATGTGGGCGCCTGCAGCGCGTCCGCCCTTCCTGTACAGACACAGCAGACAAAGGACAAACACGATTACCGTACTTCTGCGGATGAGAAACTGCCGGACGGAAAAATTCATATCGGCAGGATCGTCGAGGGGCCGGAATATTTTTCTGTATTTAACGCGGAGGACGGCACAAAAGCGGCGGATGATACAACATTTTTGTCGGAACGCGGCGATATCATGAGCTGGGGCGACGGTTTTGGAAATCGTGTAGAGCGCTATCTGTCCGGCACGGCATATTTGGACGGAGTGCATCCGTTTGCAGTATTTACAAGAGGATACTATGGAAGAACTTCCATGGCCGCCTATTATATGAAAGATATGAACGGCGATGAAATCGGGGATACGCTTGACGTTTACTGGCATTTCGATACCGATACCTATCCAAACGGCGACCGCTATACAGGGCAGGGGAATCACGGACTGTCGATCAATGATGTGGACGGTGACGGGAAAGACGAGATTGTTTTTTCCGGGCTTACCGTAGATGACGACGGAAGCGTTTTGTATACCACAGGACTGGAACATGGGGATGCGATGCATGTTTCCGACTGGATTCCATGGAACGACGGACTTGAGGTTATGGATGTGCATGAGCATGACGGCGTAGAATACCACGTGGAGGTGCACGATGCCAAAACAGGCGAGATCCTGATGGGCTATTTTGTCGGGAAAGATACAGGGCGCGGCGCGGCGGCTGATATTGATCCGACTTCGGAAGGCGGCGAGTGGTGGGCTGGCTATGCGCCGGACGGCGGAAAAGGCAATGTGTATTCGGCATGGTCTGCCTTGGATAATCCGGTCAAGCTGGCGGACAGCACGCCGGCACAGAATTTTACGATATTCTGGGACGCCGATCTTTTGAGCGAGACGCTGGACGGCGGATATGAAAAGCCAAATCCCACGACGCTTTATATTGATAAGTGGGACTATGAAAAGGAGCAGAGCGAACCTCTGTTGTCCTCCGCCGAGATCTGGACAAATAACGGGTCGAAAGCCAATGTCGGTCTTGCAGCGGATATATTAGGCGACTGGCGCGAGGAAATTATCTCCAGAGTAAATGATGCGGACGGGACAAAAGCAGATACGATCCGAATCTATACAACGACGATTGAGACAGAATATACCGTTCCGTGTCTTCTGGAAAACCGTACTTATCGCGAAGGCGTTGCATGGCAGAATAACGGATATAACCAGCCGGCCAATTTAAGCTATCTGCTCTCGGAGGGGCTTGTGACGGCGCAGCTTTCCCTGGAGAAAGCGGAACCGGAGAAAGCGTCAATTTTGTTTACGCCGGCAAGCGACGGCGTATACGGCCATGACGTGACTGCATATGAGATTTACCGCGACAATAACGACGGCAATTACAGCCTGCTTGATACAGTTTTGCCGGAAGAACTGGAAAAGAAAGCGGCTGCTGCAGCATTGCAGGATAACCGGCAGGAACAGGAGGAGACGGTTTATACAGAGGATTTTGAGGGGGCGAAAAACTCGTTTCAGCTGGTCAATCTGGATCATAAACAGTATGAATTTCTGGAGAAAGATACGGCGACAAAGAATCAGAATACAAGCGGCCATATTTACGGCGTAGGCTGCGGCGGCGGCGATACGGGCGCTCAGGCCGATCTGACCGGATATAATTTCAGCAAGGATGTGGCAGTGTCTTTAGACCTGAGGATGGACGGCTGCAGCAGCGGCAAATCGTCTACATTTGCATTGCTCGGTATGCCGTCCCACAGCGCCTATGTTACCGGGCACAGCCGAATTATGACAATCTCGGCAAAGGCTTCCGGAAACGGCTACTGGGAAAGCATTCAATTAAACGGCAATAATATTACCGAAAAGGCGAATATTCATACAAGTAAAGATAATGAAGAGTCCGGCGGAAAGGGATTAAAGCGCGATACGACCGGATGGATGCATCTGGATGCAAAGCTGGATTTTACCGGCAGAAAGGTGCAGGTGAAGCTGACCAGAAAATCGGATCAGAGCGTAATTTATGAAGGAACGGTCGATTTTATCGACGAGAGTACGGCGCTTCATGCGTTAGGAAGCATCTTCATTTCGGCCGGCAGAACATACGGCGGCGTATTTATTGACAATGTGTCTGTTAAGGGGAAACAGGCGGAAATCCGGCAGGTTGCCCCGAATCCCGAATTTTATTACCGATATGAAGACAGTAACGGATTAAAAGAAAACAGCTGTTATAATTATAAGATTGCAGCAGTTGTAGACGGAAAGACTTCTTATCTGTCACGGCCGTTAAATGTTCTGACTGCGGTTAAGATTGCGGACGTATTGGAAATCAAAGCAAAGCTGTTTTTGAATACGCCGCTTAAAAAAGGGCAGACAGTTGCCGATTTGCTGGATAAAACGGTAGCTGTTGTGAATCAGGCGGGGGAGACGGTGCAGGCGCAGGTGACATGGAATGCCGATCAGGTGGATCTTACAAAGATCGGCGATTATACGGCGACAGCCTATGTGCAGGGCTGGAAAGATCCGGTGACTGCGATCGTATCTGTAGTGCCCGATTATGTTGCAGAAGTGGAGAATTTTTATCTGGAGACAGAACTGAATCAGGAAACAGAGTTTCCGGCAACGGCGCATGTCGTCTATGCGAGCGGCAAAACAGATGAATTACCTGTTAATTGGCTGGGACAGTCCGTCGACACGTCAAAAATCGGAAATGTTTCGGTCGGATATACGGTAGAAGGGTATGACGGAATGAAACAGGCGTCCCTTGACATTGTATATCCTGCGGTATGGCGCTTTGATTTCGGCATTGAAGCGGCCGGCGCGACAGACGGTTGGACGGAAGTGCGTTCAAACAGGGATGGAAACTATACAAACGAACAGATGCACATTTCCTACACGGCGGACCGGAAATGGGGATTTGAGGATGCGCAGGCAAAGACAGCCGGGCGCAGCGAGGGATTTTTGCAGGAGGGCGTGCTGCCGCAGAGCGTGTACACCGATCTGGCGCTTGTGGAAAATCAGAAGTTTGCGGCTGATGTCGAAAACGGCGAGTATCAGGTGTCTGTTGTCAGCAGTTCCGGCAGCGGCGGAACAAACCGGGTGCGCGGAACAATCGAGGACGTACCCATGGATGTAAGTAATAAAGGCGGATCATACTCGTTAAAAACATATGATGTCACCGTGTCGGACGGACAGATGAATTTTACGTTTGATGATAGAACAGGACGGCTTGCAGCGATTATTATTCGAAAAGTGCAGGAAGCTTCGACAGGAGCGGTTGCGGTGAAAAACGTTATCATGGATAAGTCCGAACTGACGTTTGATTCCACGGAGCCGAAGACAATTTTTGCAACAGTCGATCCCGTAAATGCGGATGATAAAAGTCTGACATGGACTTCCTCTGATGTGACCGTTGCCGCTGTAAACAACGGCGTTGTCACGCCGACCGGCAAAAACGGGACGACTAAAATAACGGCAACTTCTGTAAATGGAATGAAAGCAGATTGTCTGGTGACAGTTGCGATTGCTGAGAAAGTACCGGTACAGAGTATTGAACTTTCCCCGGCGGAAGTAATACTTACGGAAATTGGGCAGACTGCGGTAATAAAGCCGGTTGTGACGCCGGACAATGCATCGAATAAAGAGGTAGTATGGTCTTCGGACGACACATCTGTCGCAACTGTAAAGAATGGCGTCATAACGGCAGTGTCGAACGGAACAGCGCAGATTACCGCGACGGCTGCGGATGGCAGCGGTGTGAACAATTTTGCGAGAGTTACGGTAAATGCGAGTACAAAAGTGACCGGTATTCAGATTACAGCTTCCTCTGACACGATTGTGGCAGGAGAGACGATGGAGCTGGCCGTTACAGTAACTCCTTCCGGCGCGTCGAATCGGGAAGTTGTGTGGAGCGTATCCGATCCCCGAAAAGCCGAGATTACGGAGAACGGCGCCGGCAAGTGGCTCTTAAAGGCAAAAGAAGCAGGAAATGTAACGATTACCGCGGTTTCCAAAGAGAATGACAAAGCGTCTGACACAAAAGAAATTCTGATTGTCGATCAGACTTCTGCGGGAAGTATTTTGATAACGCCGCAGGAAGCAGAATTGGCTGCCGGCGATACTTTGAAGCTTCAATATCAGGTTTTATCCAATACAATATCAGATCAAAACGTTTTGTGGTCTTCCACAAATCCGGCTGCGGCGTTTGTAGACAGTACCGGAACAGTGACGGCAATTGCAGAAGGAAAAACCGATATTTTTGCGGTATCTGCAGTGGATGTGACCGTAACAGGTAAATGTGAGATTACGGTAAAAGCAAGCACCGCCAATCCGGGAGGAGATAATCCGGGAGACGGAACCAATCCGGGCGGAAATCCGGGAGACGGCAATAATCCGGGCGGAAATCCGGGGGACGGCAATAATCCGGGCGGAAATCCGGGAGACGGCAATAATCCGGGCGGAAATCCGGGGGACGGCAATAATCCGGGCGGAAATCCGGGAGACGGCAGCGGAAACGGAGCGCAGGGGACTTTGGCAGGACAGATTGTAACGCCAAAAGACGGAAGCAAAGCGCAGTATAAGGTTTCGCAGCAGGGCAAATCCGTTGTCTATGAAAAGTCATTAGATCCGAAGCAGGAGACGATTATAATTCCGTCTGTTATTACAGGTACGGATGGAATTACCTACGAGGTGACGTCTTTTTCGGCTGCTGCATTCCGCAAAAATACGGCGGTTACTTCCATTACAATTGGGGATAATATCACTAAAATCCCGGCCAGGGCATTTGAGGGCTGCACCAAACTGAAAAAGGTAAAAATCGGGAAGAAAGTGGCTTCAATCGGTTCCAGCGCGTTCTTAAACGACAAAAAACTGCAGACCGTGACATTTTCAACGAAAGTGTTAAAAACAATTGGGGCGAGCGCATTTAAAAACTGCGCGTCTCTTAAGAATATTGTGCTGCCTGACAGTGTGGCGTCTATAGGAAACAATGCATTTTACGGAGACAAGGCGCTTCTTACCATAAAGACCGGCAAGTCGAAAAAATCAGCGTTAAAGTCGATCGGCAGCAAAGCGTTCTACAACTGCGGCAAATTAAAGACGATTACCATTGCATCTAAAAAACTTTCGACGGTAGGGAAGAATGCATTTAAGGGGATTAAGTCGTCTGCAAAGATTGTAGTTCCCTCGGATAAGTTAAAAACATATCAGAAAAAATTAGCAAAAAAAGGGCAGGGCAAAAAAGTAAAGATTACAAAAAAATAGGAGAGGCAAATGAAGATAACAAAGATGCACGAAACAAAAAAGAATGTGATCTCTTTTGAGATATTTCCACCGAAAAAGGACGAGGAATTAAAACACATTGACAGGACGCTGGAGCAGCTGTGCGAACTCAAGCCTGACTTTATCAGCGTTACGTTCGGAGCCGGGGGCAGTTCGAATCACAATAAAACAATTGAACTGGCAAAAAAAATAAAAGAGGAGTATCATGTTGAACCTGTCGTGCATCTGACCTGTATCTGTTATGACAGACAGGAGATAGAGCTTTTCTCAAAAAAACTGCAGGACGAGGGAATTGAGAACATCCTCGCCCTGCGTGGAGATAAAAATCCCAATATACCGGAAAAAAACGATTTTCGCCATGCCGACGAACTGATTTCCTGTTTAAAGCAAAAAGGAGATTTTTGTATTGCCGGAGCCTGTTATCCGGAGTGCCATCCCGAGTCGTCCGGACGTGTGGAGGAAATGCAGTATCTGAAACAAAAGGTGGCGGCCGGCGCGTCTGTACTTCTTTCGCAGTTGTTTTTTGATAACCGTATTTATTACAGTTTTGCGGAGGACTGTCAGATCGCGGGCATTGATGTGCCGGTTACGCCTGGTATTATGCCGGTTATCAATGCAGCTTCGATCAACCGCATGGTAACGATGTGCGGCGCGTCTGTTCCGGTTCAGCTGCAAAAGATTATGCAAAAATACGGCGGCAATAAGGAAGCCATGTTTGACGCCGGAATTGCGTATTCGATCAATCAGATTATCGAGCTGCTTGCAAATGATGTGGACGGCATACACCTTTATACGATGAACAATCCCGCCGTCGCGAAGCGGATCTGTGACGGAATAAAAAACTTTTTATAGGACGTTTCCCTGCCAATACGTACTTGACAGCGCAGAACTAAAGTATCATAATAGGTTCAGAAAACGTAATCCAAAAGGGATTGCCGTTCCTATGGCGAATGAGAAGAAAGGGATGAAAGGATCATGGAGATCAGGTTTGAGAAAAGAGAGCAGCTGAAAGAAAAGCCGGATCAGAAAAATCTCGGATTCGGCAAATACATGACAGACTATATGTTTTTGATGGACTGGACGAGAGAAGAGGGCTGGAAAGATGCGAGGATCGTGCCTTACGGGCAGATTACATTAGATCCTGCCTGTGTGACGCTGCACTATGCGCAGGAAACATTCGAAGGATTAAAGGCATACCGCACGGCCGATGGCAGGATTCAGCTGTTCCGTCCGGATATGAATGCAAAGCGGATGATTACCTCCAACGCAAGACTTTGTATGCCGGAATTTCCGGTCGATATGTTTGTTGAGGCAGTAAAAACGCTTGTTAAGACAGAAGCGGACTGGGTACCGTCAGAGCCGGAAACGTCTCTTTATATCAGGCCGTTTATGTTTGCTACCGAGTCTGCGCTTGGCGTGCATATGGCGACAGCATACCGTTTTATGGTGATCTGCTGTCCGGTCGGAGCATATTATGCGGAGGGGATTAATCCGGTCAAAATTTTAGTGGAAGACGAGCTTGTACGCGCGGTTAAAGGCGGTACAGGTTTTACAAAATGCGGCGGCAATTATGCAGGTTCTATTTTAGGCCAGGTGAAAGCAGAAAAAATGGGCTATTCCCAGGTATTATGGCTTGACGGCGAGCATCGCAAGTACGTGGAAGAAGTCGGAACCATGAATATTATGTTTAAAATTGCGGGAGAAATTTATACGGCGCCGATTGAAGGAACCGTTCTGGCGGGCGTGACAAGGGATTCTATGATACGGCTGCTCAAAGACTGGGGATACAAGGTGAATGAGACGAGACTCTCTATTGATGATCTGATGAAAGCAGGTCATGACGGTGCGCTGGAGGAAGTATTTGGCACCGGTACGGCAGCAGTTATTTCACCGGTTGGAGAACTGCGCTACAGGGACGATGTAGTCACAATCAATGATTTTAAGACAGGCGAGCTGACACACAGGCTGTACGATACACTGACAGGCATCCAGTGGGGCAAGTTAGAGGACAAATACGGATGGACAGTGCAGGTTTGCTGAAATATCATACAAAAAGATACAAGACATCATAGATTTTTGGAAATAAGCACCCTTACAGGATGCTTTTTTCTATTTTTGTTATATGGAGAGACCGAGAATGGAGTGAAATTATGGAGAGAAGTGAGAAAGCGCTTTTGCTGCGAAAAAAAGGATATAACTGTGCGCAGGCAGTGATCTGCAGTTTTGCAGATGTATTGGAGCTGCCGGAGGAAGAGCTGTTTGCGATTTGCGAGGGATTTGGAGTCGGGATGGGCGATATGAGTTCCGTGTGCGGCGCCGTTGTGGGCGCCGTTATGGCGGCAGGGTACAAAAACAGTTCCAGAAATCTGGAGCATCCCGATTCCGGCGCCTCTACGTTAAAATTAAGCAGAACAATAACAAAATCGTTTATAGAGCAGAATCATTCTATGATTTGTAAAGAATTAAAGGGAGTGGAAACGGGCGTAGTTTTGCGGGAATGTACAGACTGTATTCAGGATGCGGTTAAAATTGCAGAGCGTGTGCTTTTACAGGGAGAGGAAACAAAGCCGCGTTCGGGTTTGGACGGCTAAGAATAAAATTAAGAAATGAGGAAAATATATGTGCGGAATTATCGGTTATACGGGTGAGGAAAATGTAAAAGACGTACTGTTAGATTCGCTTGACTTGCTGGAGTACAGAGGGTACGACAGCGCCGGGATAGCAGTGGAAGGGCATGAGGGGCCGCATGTTATAAAATGTGCCGGGCGTGTCAGTGATCTGCGTGTGATCTGCGAATCAGAAAAATTTTTTACGGAGCAGGCAGAGGGCTGCGGTATTGGACATACGAGATGGGCGACACACGGGGGCGTCAGTGATGCAAATGCACATCCTCATTGTGTGGGTGAAGTGACGCTTGTTCATAACGGAATTATAGAAAATTTCAGGGAACTGGCAGCGCATTACGATCTTGGAGAACAGCTTAAGTCGGAGACAGACAGCGAGGTTGTAGCTGCACTTTTAAACCATTATTACGATGGGAATCCGCATGACGCGATCAAAAAGACAGTCTCCAAATTAAAAGGAACATTTGCGCTTGTTGTTCTTTTTGCGGATCGGCCGGGCGTGATTTATTCGACCAGAAATGTCAGCCCTGTTGTGGCTACAGTCTGTGAGGAAGGAGCCATGCTTGCCTCTGATCTGACAGCGCTCTGCCGTTTTACAAATCGTTATTTTGTTGTGCCTGAGTATCATATATTGGAGCTGCACAGGGATCGGGTTATGCTGTTTGATCTGGAAGGAAATGAAAAGAAACCGGAATTTCTCTCGGCAGACTGGGAGTTAAACAGTGCGGGCAAAAACGGTTATCCGTTTTACATGGAAAAAGAGATTATGGAACAGCCGAAAGCAATAGAGCGCACAATAGAGTGCCGTGTTGCAGGAGGTATGCCTGATTTTACAAGGGAAGGGGTGCCGGATTCGCTGTTTACGGACTGCGAGCGTGTGACGATCGTTGCCTGTGGGACGGCAATGCATTCCGGTCTGGTGGCGCAGGCCCTTGTCAAGTCTATCCTCCATATGCATATTGATGTTGAGATGGCCTCCGAGTTTATGTATTCTGATCCGGTACTGGACGAGAAAACGCTCGTAATTGCGATTTCACAGTCCGGGGAGACGATTGATACGTTAGAAGCGGTCAAATATGCCAGATTAAGAGGCGCAAAGTGTCTGTCTATCCTCAATGTAAAGGGTTCCTCGATTGCGCGTGAAAGCGACTATGTGCTGTTTACAAACGCGGGGCCGGAGATTGCGGTTGCGAGTACAAAAGCGTATACGACGCAGCTTGCTGTTCTCTATCTGATCGTCGCAAAAATGGCTCATTGCCGAGACGTATTTACTACGGAGGAGACGCAGAGCTTTATTCGTGAATTGCAGAGAACGCCGGAAGCAGTGGAAAAGGTTCTGGCAGAAAGACGGGATATTCATCTGCTTGCAAATAACGTACTGGATGCAAAAGATCTGTTTATGATCGGCCGTGGGCTTGATTATTCCATATTACAGGAGGGATCGCTGAAATTAAAGGAAGTATCCTATATTCATTCCGAGGCCTATGCATCCGGGGAATTAAAGCATGGTCCGATTGCACTGATTACGCAGAATACACCTGTGATTGCTTCCGTGACGCAGGAGAAGCTGATGTCCAAAGAGATGTCAAATATCAGAGAAGTGCGCGCGCGAGGGGCTGATATCGTTCTTTTTATCAAAAAATCGCTTGCTGGCAGTGTAAACGAGGATTACCGGACGTTTCTGCTGCCGGATATGCAGGACGCATTTATGGTAATGCCTGCATCTGCAGCGCTGCAGCTGCTTGCCTATTACGTCTCGTCGGATAAGGGATTTGATGTGGATAAGCCAAGAAATCTTGCAAAAGTTGTTACAGTCGAATAAAATATAACAAAACAGCTTTCGTCTTCGCTGTTACGCCTGATATACAAAAATTGCTCCAAAGACGCATTTTGGGGTATGCATAATTCTCAATATTGCGTACAAAGAGATGGCGCTCGTGTAATATCGTAAGGATAACTGTCTCATAAATTTGTCTCGTAATTGGAACAATCTGTCTGTTAACTGCATACAATAGTCAGGAATAGATCAGCTTCGAGGTAAAACAGACAGGTATGCGAAATATCAGATATGCGCAGAATGACAGCGTAGACGAAGGAGAATTGAAAGTACAGGTGCTTTCGCGCGACGGAAATATACCAATTGAAAATGCTAAGATCCGAATTTCTTATTCCGGTGATCCGGATAGTCCCATAGAGGAAGTACAGAGCGATTCTTCGGGTATGTCCGAGGAGGTTGTGCTGCCGACTCCTCCGCTCGAGTATTCGATGGAACCAAGCGAATCGCAGCCGTTTTCGCAGTACACGGTTACTGTAACGGCGGACGGATTTCGCCCGGTTACTGTTTCGGGTATTCAGCTGCTGTCCGGTGAAGTTTCACTGCAGGATGTGCGTATGAGTCAGGAGAATGCGCCAGGCAATCCGATTGATACGATCGTGATTCCGGTCAATACGCTATTTGGCAATTTTCCGCCTAAAATAGCCGAGTCCGAAATTAAGCCGGTCAGTGAGTCAGGAGAAATTGTTCTAAGCCGTGTTGTAGTGCCGGAGTATGTGATTGTACATGATGGCGCGCCGTCTGATTCTACGGCTGATAACTATTATGTGCGATATCGCGATTACATCAAAAATGTCGCTTCCAGCGAGATTTATGCGACATGGCCGGATGCCACGCTGCGTGCGAATATTCTGGCAATCATGTCGTTTACGATGAATCGCGTCTATACGGAGTGGTATCGGAATAAAGGATACACATTTACAATTACGACGTCCACGGCGTTTGACCAGAAGTTTTCCTATGGCAGAAACATTTTCCGCAATATTTCCCGTATCGTGGATGAGATGTTCCAGAATTATCTCTCCAGGCCGAATGTCAGACAGCCTATTTTAACGCAATACTGTGACGGTCAGCGCGTGACCTGCAGCAACTGGTTAAGCCAGTGGGGCAGTAAATATCTTGGTGATCAAAACTATAGCGCAATTGAGATTCTGCGCTATTATTATGGCAGCAATATGTATATTAATACGGCGGAGGAAATCTCCGGCATTCCGGCTTCGTGGCCGAGAGTTGACCTGACCATCGGCTCCACCGGAGAAAAGGTCATGCAGGTGCAGGAACAGCTTGCGCGTATCTCCCGCAACTATCCGGCGATTCCGACGATAACGCCGGACGGCATCTACGGCCCTGCAACAAGGGAGGCGGTCGAAAAGTTTCAGGCAATTTTTGGCCTTCCGGTGACAGGAGTCATCGATTACAGTACCTGGTATAAAATCTCGGAAATATACGTCGGGGTGACCAGAATAGCGGAACTTGTGTAAGAGTAACCTTTTTTGCAGGGCGGCATACGATAAAAGTGAAGTGGTTTTGAGGAGAGACAGAGTGGATTATAAACAGGAACAGCTTTTTTATCCTCAGTTTGACGTACCGAAAATGCCGTTTTATATGAGTTACCCCATGCAGAATTTATATCTGACAGAGTTGGAATATGAAAAAGATATGGATCGCATGAAAGAACTCTATCCAAGGGAAGTCGGGAAAATACTGGAATATGTGGAAGACGAATGCGATAAAATGGAATATGAGGGAAGTTTGATGTTTGATGAATATCCGGATCGACTGATGCTTGAGACGGTCGTTGACCGGATTTATCAAAATATGGCCGATCAGGAGGAACAATCAGGGGCGGGTGTGGAAGCAGAAGAGATGAGACGGCCGCCGTATGGCCCGCCGCCCGGCCGTCCGCCGCATGGAGGTCCGGGAGGTCCGCCGCCGTATGGTCCGCCGCATGGCCGTCCGCCGCAGCGAGATCCATTCCGGAGTCTGATCGGCGTATTGCTGAACAATGAGATGTATAAAAGAAGGTGTAGACACCGTCGCTGCAGAAGATGGTGGTAAAAAGTTTGTTATAGAAATTTTTTCAAAAATGATTGCAGTTTTTTACAAAAATGCATACAATATAGCTATCGTGTCTTGCGATAGCTATTTTTGTTTGAAAGGATAGGTTAAAAGTTTGTCTAAAGGTGTTATAAAAGCGGCCGTGCTGATTCTTGTTTTTTTTGGCTCGGTTCTGATATTTGGAAATATGATGAATTATGCTAATGAAGATCTGACGACAGAAATGACGGAGGCAAAACTTCCGGTAATTTCGCTGTTTCATAACGGGACACAGATCAATGAATTACATGGGTATATCACACAGATGGACGCCGCATATATGAGAGATGCTATTACGCCGATCGAAAGCGACAGGATACTGCCGATTATCATACGTACTTATCATATGGCTGTCAGCGGAATTTCGTATGAGATTCGCAGTCTTGATGCAAAGCGATTGATTGCGGATGCGGAGGTGGAACACTATACGGAGACAAAAGGGCAAATCTCGGCGGATCTTACCATACAGAATTTAATTGAGAAGAATACCGAATATCTGCTTTTAATCAAACTTTCCTGTGGAACGCAGACGATCTACTACTATACGCGTATTATGGAATCTGAGGGGAGTCACGTTGAGGAATGTGTGGAATTTACTTTAAATTATAATGACACGACATTTAACCCGGAGACGGTTGGAACGCTTGCTACTTATATGGAAAAGATGACCGAGGACAACACTACGCTTCACTTTACTTCACTGCATTCATCCCTAAAACAGATCGGATGGGCAGATCTTGCCGTAGAGCGGCTGACAGACCCGGTTCCGTCAATCAAGGAGATTACGGATACGTACAATGTGATTGTTCTTGAATATGCCATAGCCAGCGTCAATGAGCAGGGAGAAAGTGAATATTTTAATGTGGAGGAATATTATCGGATACGTTACACGGAGAGCCGAACTTATCTTTTGAATTTTGAGCGTACTGTGGAACAGATTTTCCGGGGAGAAAATGTAAATATTCATGAAAATAAAATAGATTTGGGAATACGTTCGGCTGACATTGAATATAAAGCAAATGAGGCGGGTAATTCTGTAGCCTTTGTACAGCAGGGAGCGTTATGGTGTTTTCATCAGGATGCAAATACATTGGCAAAAGTATTTAGCTTTCGCGGATATGAGGGTATTGACGACCGGGAAAATTATGGGGAGCATGATATTCGGATTATGCGTGTGGATGAAACGGGAAGTATAGATTTTCTGGTATACGGATATATGAACCGCGGCATTCATGAAGGACAGGTCGGGGTTGCGGTTTATCATTATGACAGCGCTTCCAATACGAACGAGGAGGAGGCTTTTATTCCCTCTGCGCAGTCATTTGAGGTGATGCGTGCCGAAATGGGACAGCTGATGTATGTAAATGACGCAGGCGAATTGTTTCTTATGGTTGGCGGCAGTATCTACGGAATCAAACTTGATACGCGCGAGGTGAATGAACTTGTAAAAAATCTGGATGACGGAAGATTTGTTGTCTCTGAATCAAATTGTTTTGTAGCCTGGACTAAGGAGGAGACAGATGCAGCGATCCATATTTTAAATCTTTCAGATGGGACAAAAAGCGAGATAAGCGCATCCGGCGAAGAGGTGTTAAAGCCCCTTGGCTTTATGAAAGAGGACTTTGTTTATGGCATAGCAGACAGGAACAGGATTTTAAATGATGCGGCAGGCAATGAGATTTTTCCGATGCATCAGGTTTGCATTGCGGATCTTACGCAGAAGCAGCCGAAAACATTGAAGACATATGAGAAGAATGACTATTATGTATCGGATATACGGATAGAGGATTATACGATGTATCTTGAGCGCATAGTATTCAATGGGATCACTTATGTGGCGGCCGACGAAGATATGATTATGAACAGAGAAGGGGAGGGCGCCCGTCTTGTCTTTGCGGATACGCGGGAGGACGGAGATAAGCAGACTGTGTGGCAGATTGTTCTTCCGAATGAATCTGTGCAAAAGGCCCAGAAACTTCTTACTCCGAAAGAAACGCTGCTTGAAGAAGACCGATCGGTTGCGCTTGCGTCTGAGGAGACTATGCACCGCTATTATGTCTATGTAAAAGGAGACGTCGTGTGCATGACAAATCAGGTAGAGGATGCGATTCATGCGGCAAATGAAAATATGGGAGTCGTTTTAAATAGCGATATGGCGTATGTCTGGAAACGATCCAGGAAATCGGCACAGACACAGGTGATGAACCCGGATGACGAGGAGGCGGATAAAACGCCGGGCAGTGTGGCGCGGTGTATTAATGCAATGCTGCAGAATGAAGGAATCAACATAAACGCAGCGGCGATGATCGAAGGAGGGGAGACTCCCAAGTCAATTTTAAACAATACGATGAAAGAGGCCACTGTTTTTGATCTGTCCGGCTGCGACGTTGAGGAAGTACTATATTATGTAAGCTGCGGCACGCCTGTTTTTGCGATGTCAGGAACAAACGAGGCTCTGCTGATCGTTGGATATGATGCAAATACGATTATAGTCTATGAGCCTGTGCGCGGAATCTATCGGAAAAATGTGGACCAGGCAAGGGAAGATTTTAAGAATGCGGGAAATATATATCTTGCATACACTACAATCTGAAAAAAATGCACAAAAATTATTTTTCAGCAGAAAATATTTGTTCAATTTACCAGTTTTTCGTAGTTACTATTGCAAAAACTTGTGTAATAGAGTATATTTTGATAGGTGATTTTTGTCTGTATAGAAGGAAGTGGAAGAATATGAGCAAGAAAGAAGTTATCGTTTCAAATGTTTCGGAAGGTCACAATAACCCGATTGCAGAGCTGGTTCAGATGGCATGTCGTTTTGACAGCGATATTACGCTCGAAAGCGATAATCGCAGAATTAATGCAAAAAGTATCATGGGGATTATGGCATTCAATCTTTCAAAAGGAATGTCAGTAAATATTGTAGTCAACGGAAGCGATGAGCAGGAAGCATTGGTAGCGATGGAAAAGTTTTTAGTTTGTAATTAGTTTATTAGGAGGTCCTTTATGCGAGGAGAAAAAGCAACGGCAACGGAAGAAAAAGTGGCAGTGGATGCGAAAGACACTACAAAATCGAATGACACCAAAGCAGCCAAGACAACACCTGCCAAAGCGGCAAAATCAACGGAAGTAAAAGAGACAGCGGCAAAGAAAACAGCCAAAACCCAGAAGAAAACAGTAAAAGAACAGGTTAAACCAGACATTTTCATCCAGTTCCAGGGCAAAGAAACCATGTTGGAAGATGCATTAGAGCAGGCAAGGCAGCAGTATATTGCAGCAGGCCACAGAGTATCGTCCATTAAATCACTTCAGGTATATTTGAAGCCGGAAGAGAGCGCAGCTTATTATGTAATCAATCAGAAATTTGCCGGGAAAGTTGATTTATTTTAATAGTGTACATCAAAAAAGAACTGCCGTAGCGGACAGTTCTTTTTCTATTCACAGCATTTTTGCAAGAAGCTGCAATTGTTTAAGAGCAGCTTCCTGCGACTTATTTATTTTGAGAAGAATCGAAGCGGACGTTTCTGTTCCTGCTCTTCTTTATATCTGGACACAAATCGATGGATTCTGTCATAAGGATTGAGAAGGTCGCTGATGGACGAATCGTGGTTTAATGTGTCAATAATATAGGCGATATATTTACTCATGTCACAGTTGATGTAATACGGTTTCGAGAGCAGTTCCGGCGTTTGGTATGTCAGGTTTGTTGTAACGACTTTATAGATAATGCCGTCTTCTACTGCCAGATCAAAACAGTCAAGACCATTCGTAAAGAGTCCAAATGTAGCGACGACAAATATGCGTTTTGCTTTTCTCTTTTTTAACTCTGTTGCAACATCAATCATACTCTCTCCGGAGGAGATCATATCGTCTATAATTATCACATCTTTCCCTTCTACGGAGGAACCTAAAAATTCGTGTGCAACAATCGGATTTCTGCCGTCCACAATCTTGCTGAAATCACGCCGTTTGTAAAACATACCCATATCAAGGCCGAGTACATTGGCAAGATAAATAGCACGATTCGTACCGCCCTCATCCGGGCTGATAATCATCATATGTTCCGAATCAATCTGCAGGTCTTTGACATTGTTTAGAATGCCTTTGATAAACTGGTAGACCGGCTGTACCGTCTCGAAACTTTTTAATGGAATTGCATTCTGCACACGCGGGTCGTGCGCGTCAAATGTGATAATATTGTCGACCCCCATTGCGATCAATTCCTGCAGAGCAAGTGCGCAGTCCAGCGATTCGCGCGCCGTTCGTCTGTGCTGGCGGCTTTCATACAAAAACGGAATAATAACAGTAATACGTCTTGCCTTGCCCCCTACGGCAGCGATAATACGCTTCAAATCGGCGAAGTGGTCGTCCGGCGACATATGGTTTTCGTTGCCGCATACAGTATAGGTCAAACTGTAATTTGTCACATCCACCATAAGGTACAGATCATGGCCGCGTACCGACTGTTTGATAATTCCCTTTGCCTCGCCTGTGCCAAAACGCGGGACTGCAGTTTCAATCAGGTAAGAATCCATGACATAGTTTTTAAAGGCAAAGTCATGCTTGTGCATATGCTGCCGTTTCTGTCTCCAGCCGACAAGATACTGATCTACTTTTTGTCCCAGTTCCCGGCAGCTTTCGAGCGGAATCAGTCCCAGGAATCCGTCAGGAAGAGTTTCTAAGTTTCTTTCATCGTTTGGCATGAATAATTGTCCTCCGTAATCGTTTGGATAGGTGTTGGGGTTATGTTATATAAAAAGCACAGCGCCGTTTTTGGGTTGCCTGCTAACGGCGGCGCTTTAAAATGCGTATATCGTCGCCAAATAACTTCAATAATGTGTAATTGCTCACAATGCGTGATAATACACGCTCCGAATAAAGATCCGCCAGCTGGCTTACGCCCAGATTGGTGGAGATAATGGAAGATTTTTTTCGAAGTATTCGTTCGTTTAAACACAAAAACAGCTGAGAAGTTGTAAATGTGTTGGAAAGCTCGGTTCCAAGATCGTCGATGATCAAAAGATCGCAATCAAAAATATTTTTATGTATGGCTATGGCGTTCGCTTCTTTGTCAAAAACACCCCTGCTTAATATATCAAATAATTGGAACGCTGTAAAGTAGATAACGGAATGTCCGCTGTCTAAAAGTTCCCTGGCGATGCAGTTGGACAGATAAGTTTTGCCGGTTCCGGTGTCTCCATATAGATAAAGGTTTGCAAACTCCGTATCAAAATATTTAATAAAATCAAGGCATTTTGCGACGGCTTCCTTCGCGGTGGCCAGAGAGGATTGCCCGGTTGCAGGGTTTATTTTGGCGTCCGAATAGTATTCGAATGAAAAGGCGCTGAAATTTTCGATATCCAGGACGTCGCGAATATTTGACTGCGTATAAACCAGATCAATGGCAGCCTGTGTAAAGCAGTGACAGCGGGAACCATTGAGAAATCCGGTGTCTCTGCAGTCGGCGCAGGTGTAAGACGGGGTAAAGAAATCGTCTGGCAGACCGGACGCGGCAAGCAGTGATTTTTTTTTGCTGCGGTATTCATTTAATTGTTGTCTGAACCGGGGCATCGCATTCTGATCGCCATCAAATAATTTTTTTGCCTGCGAGACGGAGCAGGAGGCAATTGCATCGTCAATTTCCTTTAGGGCCGGTATTTTACGGTAAGCCTCCTGCAGACGATTTTGCCGTTCACGGCTGTTTCTTGCCTGGCGGGCGTCATATTCCCGCATAATGGCATCATATTGCATGTTTGTCAAAGGCATGGTTTCTCCTTAATCCGGTTAGCGCGCGTCTGTAGTCAGCAGCATTTTTTCAAGCTGGTCGTAGTCGTAAGTGCGCTGTTTAAAATTGTTAAAGCGGTTTTTCGCGATGATCGGCGCTGCGGAAACAGCCGGTTTTTTTCTGTGCTGGTAGGCGTGGTCGAGTTTTGCAATATCGTCCTGGTTTTTTACTTTGTGTCGATACCAGTCAGACAGGATTCGATCCGTATATTCAAAGCTCGGCTGATGCGTTGCGGTTATCGTGCGGCCGCATGCATTCTGAATCAGTTCGTTGGAAAACCCGTAGGTATTTTTCCATTTGCGTATAAATTCCGTTTCGGTTGAAACAAGGCTGCGTCCTTTGATGCCAAAGGCTTTCTGAACAATGGCTGCAGTCTGATTATGTATGCCGGCGGATCGTTTCGCCTCCTCCACCGTGTGGATATTGTCTTTTGCCCATGCAAGTCCTGTCTTTTCGATATAGCGGATGCTGGTGTGTCCTTTTGAGACACAATATTCGATCAGATACTCAATCAGGTCTGCGGAGAATTTAATTCCGTCATACAGATAGAGAATCGTATTGATATCGGTTGGATTTAACGTGCGGCCAAGATAACGCTCTGTGATAAAGATAAGTTCAGCTACGCAGTCTTCCTGACGGAAGTTTGAAATATCGTCCGCACTGTATTCTTTTCGTTCCGCAATGGGGACTTCCTGCGAAGCGATAGCGTCAGATACCGGTGGATACTCTGGCCGGGCATCTGAAAACATTTTCGGCGAGCCGTTCGCCGAGCTTATTTCGGGCGGAACGCCTCTGGATGATTCCTGCGGAGTATCGGAGGGTATCGTAATCGTAAATCCCTGCTGTTGTGTGTCTTTTGTAAAATTCAGCATGCAGATGCCGGTCAGATGTTCCGATTCATCATATTCCATACGAAGCAAATGCATTCGCTCCCAATAATTTAAGGCGCGCTGAACGTCCTTTTCCGTATGGTTAAACTTGTCCGCAATGGAAGATATGGAAAATGCCGTATCGATCCGGTTTAGTAAGCGGAGCAGATACAGATAGATTTTAACAAATTCTCCGTTTGCGTCTGCCATATATTCGTCAATAAACAGATTTGATACACTCGTGGCGGAATCTATATTGTCGCTGTGTAATGTGATTTTAGCCATAACTCCCCTGTGTCCTCCCCTTAAAACCAATGTCTTTCTTTTCGCAGAAATTATAGCATACGATTTTCAAATTGAGAAGAGGAACTTTTTCGCCATCGACAGGCGCTGCTAAAATGTGGATAATGTGGATAAATATATTTGCGGCTGTAAATACGGGGAAAAAAATCCACATTCCAAAGTTGAAAGTACATTCCATTCGAATGTGGATAATGTGGGTAAGTCAGTGTTCGAGAAAGTGTTCTCCAATATTTACAATATCCCCGGCGCCCATAGTTATCAACAAATCTCCGTGCATACAATTTTTTTCCAGATATGTTTCGATTTCTTTAAAAGACGGAAAATAAAAGCATTCTTTTCCCGATTTCTCCAATTCTTCCAGAAGATCGCGTGAGTGGATGCCATATGTGTTCTTTTCACGCGCAGCATAAATGTCTGCGAGTACAATCAGATCTGCCTGCGAGAGTACTCTGGCAAATTCCGGCAAAAACGCTTTTGTCCGGGAATATGTATGGGGCTGGAATACAAGCACAAGGCGTTTATGCGGAAATTTTTTTGCCGCTGTTAGCGTTGCTTCTATTTCAGTCGGGTGGTGCGCGTAATCGTCGATCACGGTAACGCCGTTTTTCTCCCCTTTATATTGAAAGCGTCTGTCAGCGCCGGTAAAAGAGAAGAGACCTTTTTGAATATCGGCGGCGGGAATCTTTAAACTTACAGCAAGCGCGATCGCGGCAAGTGCATTTGTGACGTTATGCATGCCTGGTACATTCAGTTTTATTTCAAAGAGCGGCTCGTTTCGATACATTGCGCGAAAGGATGCGCAAGCTTTTATGTCGAATGTGATAGCAGCGGGGTGAAAATCGCAGCCGTCTGACAGGCCGAATGTAATGATGTTGGATTTAATACCCTCTAACAGTTCCGGATAATCCGTTATATCGCCGTTTACAAAAACGGTTCCGTCATCTTTTGTGTGGCAGGCAAATTGTTGAAAGGAATCGCGTATCTGATTTAGATCTTTAAAGAAATCAAGATGTTCCGCCTCGATATTTAAAATAATACTGTATTTTGGATAAAAGTGAAGAAAACTGTTTGTATATTCGCAGGCTTCCGAGACAAACAAATCTGATTTTCCGACCCTTAAATTGCCGTTTAATGCTTTTAACATACCTCCAACCGTGATTGTAGGATCG
Source organism: uncultured Roseburia sp. (assembly GCA_947088345.1). Taxonomy (GTDB): domain Bacteria; phylum Bacillota; class Clostridia; order Lachnospirales; family Lachnospiraceae; genus Roseburia. The sequence continues at coordinate 4,353 of CAMUGE010000002.1, read as the reverse complement.
CAGTCTGCAGCAAGCAGTATCTGTGAAATCATTGAGGTTGTCGTTGTCTTTCCGTGTGTGCCGGACACTGCGACGGAATTTTTGTAGTTATCCATAATCTGGCCTAACAGTTGGGCGCGGCTGATCATTGGAATGGAAAGTTCCGTTGCTTGTATATATTCCGGGTTATCTTCATGGATCGCGGCGGTATAGACGATAAGATCAATATCAGCTGTAATATGCGAGGCATCATGGCCGTGAAAGAAAGTGGCGCCGATTTTTTCTAAATGTTCAGTCAGTCCGGTTTTGTTTGAGTCGGAACCGGAAATTATAAAATTTTCCGCTAATAAAATTTCGGCGAGGCCACTCATGCTGATTCCGCCAATGCCGATAAAATGAATATGGATCGGATGGTTGAAGTTGATTTTATACATGATGGTGGTAGAGAGTCCTTTCTGAGATTGTAGTGCGGGCCAGTCGGCCCACTGTTATTATACAATGATATCGTTCTTTTGCATATTGTTTTTGAAAAAATATTTTCGACATTACAACACGAATCAGAGAAGTAGCTGCAGAGTTGTGAATAGGAAAAAACGGAAATGTTGTCAATATGGATACATTTTGCGCAAAATATTGTATAATTTGCTGAAAATAGAACGATTCAAACAAGATTTTTATGAAATGTGCTGTACAAGGTGGAATAATATGATATAATAAAATACGAATAAACACAGATTGATTATGATAAGAGGTGATGGAAATGGTTCAAAAAGAAATGATTGCAATGCTGCTGGCAGGCGGGCAGGGCAGCCGTCTTGGCGTCCTTACTGCAAAAGTTGCAAAGCCGGCGGTTGCATTCGGCGGGAAATACAGTATTATTGATTTTCCTCTTAGCAATTGTATTAATTCAGGGATTGATACGGTAGGTGTTCTGACACAATATCAGCCGCTTAGGCTCAATTCCCATATAGGGATCGGCATTCCATGGGATTTGGACAGGAACAGTGGCGGCGTTACCGTACTGCCGCCATACGAAAAGAGCGATAACAGCGAGTGGTATACTGGAACGGCGAACGCGATCTATCAGAATATAACCTATATTGAAAATTATAATCCCGAATATGTCCTTATTTTGTCGGGCGATCATATCTATAAGATGGATTATGAGGTTATGCTGGATTTTCACAAAGAAAAACAGGCGGATGTAACGATTGCCGCGATGCCGGTTCCGATGGAGGAGGCGAGCCGGTTTGGCATTGTAATCGCAGACAGAGATCGGAAAATACAGGAGTTTGAAGAAAAACCGGAACATCCCAGAAGTAATCTTGCGTCTATGGGGATCTACATATTTAACTGGAGCGTCTTAAAGGAAGCGCTCTGCGCAATGAAAGATCAAAGCGGCTGTGATTTCGGAAAGCATATTATACCATACTGCCATGATAAGGGACAGAAGATGTATGCCTATGAATATAACGGGTACTGGAAAGACGTCGGCACTCTCGGTTCCTATTGGGAGGCCAATATGGAGCTGATTGATCTGATTCCGGTATTTAACCTTTATGAGGAATACTGGAAGATTTATACAAAGAGCGATATTATTGCTCCGCAGTATCTTTCGTCCGACTCTGTTGTAGAGCGCAGCATCATCGGGGAAGGGTCCGAAATATATGGACAGGTTTACAATTCCGTCATCGGATCAGGTGTTGTGATCGGAAACGGTACGGTAGTGCGTGATTCCATCATTATGAAAAACACTAAAATTGAGGATCATGTCACAATCAATAAATCAATTATTGCAAGGAACTGTCAGATTGGCAGCGGCGTTACGCTGGGAACAGGTGAGGAAGCGCCAAACCGGTTGAATGCGGAAATATATTCGTTTGGCCTTGTGACAATCGGGGAGGATTCTGTCATTCCGGAAAGAGTAACCGTCGGCAAAAATACGGCGATTGTGGGTGTGACCGAGGCAGCGGATTACCCGGACGGCTGCTTAAAAAGCGGCGAAGTAATAATTAAGGCAGGTGACTCACTATGAAAGCGATAGGAATAATTCTTGCAGGAGGCAACAACAGCAGAATGCAGGAGCTGTCAAATAAACGGGCGATTGCAGCTATGCCGGTGGGCGGAAGTTACCGCTGTATCGATTTTGCGCTGAGCAATATGAGTAATTCCCATATTCAGACAGTGGCAGTGCTGACACAGTACAACGCGCGTTCTCTGAACGAGCACTTAAGTTCGTCAAAATGGTGGGATTTTGGAAGGAAGCACGGCGGGCTGTTTGTATTTAATCCCACAGTGACTGCGGATAACAGTTGGTGGTATCGGGGTACGGCAGATGCTATGTATCAAAATATTTCTTTTTTAAAACGGTGTCATGAGCCGTATGTGATTATTTCCAGCGGGGATTGCGTCTACAAGATTGACTTTAACAAGGTGCTGGATTATCATATCGAAAAGAAGGCCGATATTACGGTTGTCTGTAAAGATATGGCGCCGGAGACTGACATCAGCCGTTTCGGTGTGATACGTATGAATGAGGATGCAAGGGTGATTGAATTTGAAGAAAAACCGATGGTATCCCGATCCAGTACGATTTCTACCGGTATTTATATTATGAGGCGCCGACAGTTGATTGAAATGCTGGAGCGGAGCGCTGCAGAAGACCGCTGGGATTTTGTTACGGATATCCTGATTCGCTATAAGAATATGAAGCGTATTTATGGATATAAGTTTTCGGACTATTGGAATAATATTGCAACTGTGGATTCCTACTATCAGACCAATATGGATTTTTTAAAACCGGATGTGAGGAAATATTTCTTTCGGGAGGAGCCGCGGATCTGTTCAAAAGTTGACGATCTGCCGCCAGCGAAATATAATTCGGGATCTGATGTGAGAAACAGTCTGATTGCAAGCGGTTGTATTATCAACAGTAAGGTAGAAAATTCCGTATTGTTTAAAAAGGTATTTGTCGGTAAAAATTGTGTTATTAAAAATTCTGTGATTTTAAATGACGTTTATATCGGAGATAATACCCATATTGAGAACTGTATTGTTGAAAGCCGGGATACTTTAAAAGCAAATACATATTACTGCGGGGATAAAGCGATTAAAATTGTATTTGAAAACAATGAAAGGTACATGTTATAAGTGATGTTTATTGTCATCCTTATGATAAATAATAATATTTTATGGACTAGGGGAGGAACATAGGATATGCAGATTACAGATGTAAGAATCAGAAAGATTGATAAGGAAGGTAAGATGAAAGCTGTAGTATCCATAACGATAGACGAGGAGTTTGTCGTACATGACATCAAAGTCATCGAGGGCGAAAAGGGATTGTTTATTGCAATGCCCAGCCGCAGGACGGCAGACGGTGAATACCGGGATATTGCACACCCTATCAATTCTCTCACCAGAGAGAGGATTCAGCAGCTCATACTGCAGCGATATAAAGAAAGCCTTGGGACAGAAGAATAGAGATAGAAAGATAGAGTGGGGGCGTCGAACAGGCGCCCCTTATGTATTGTCTATGCAGACCCGGCTTAAGGCGAAAGCGTCCAAAGTGACGAAAACCAGCGTGAAGCTGAACTGGATGAAAGTATAAGGTGCAGACTGTTATCTTATTTACGGAAGCAAGCGCGGCATAGTGAACACTTACAAGCTTCTTACGGACATCATACAGTCTGTTCCTTAAAAACTGCGAAGCATACCAAATGGATTGCTTTCTTAAATTTAACTGATATAGTTAAACTATATGAGCAAAATGAAAACGGTTAAGGAGACCGGCTATGGTTTTCAAAGTCTACCGATATTGGTATACAGACCTCTTAATCGAGGTTGAATTTGACTCCGTCAGTGAGCATCGTCTAGATGACCCTGACAAGTTTGCTGGCGCCGTGCCCAGGGGCATTGTAATGCGTCCGGCTTTCCGCATTCTTTTTGTCATAATAAGTTTTGAAGGTCTGAGGGTTTATAGGTATCCCGTGAACAACCTAAATAAATTATACAAGGAGTGGGAAAATGCTGGGAGGTTCATTCTGGGTTTCTTTTTTGCGCAATGGGCTCGGCGCAGGTCTGATGATGACGGTTTTTATGTTATTGGAACATCCTGCGGCGTCCCTGTGCAAAAAGGTTATGGGCTGCATTCTGTTCTGGATGTTTGTCACAACCGGTTATAGTTTCTGGTATCTGTTGGATGATGGGAGTTTTGTCCGGTTTGCGGGGCTATTGTCCATTCCCGTAGTAGGAATATTCTGCATTAAAATGAGCAGAGACAGCCTGTATTTGTCATTGTATAAGCTGACGCTGGGATTTTATCTGCTTTCTGTAACCGTTTTTTGCGGTGTCGATATTTCGCGTCTGTGGTTT
>CAMUGE010000001.1 GCA_947088345.1 uncultured Roseburia sp. | reverse complement strand
CTTACGCACCCTAATACCATTTAGAGAAAATCCATGTAAATCTACGTCCAGAAACACCAAGCAAACTTCTCCCCTTTTACGAAAAGAACGAGGCAAACTTTCACACGCCATTTGGGGGATACCCCTTCCCCCAACTCTTCCCCCAAAAATCCCCCAAATCGGCACTCAAAATACGGTAATTTACGATAAGTTATGAACCTCTCCCAAGAACGCAAAAAACCCCTGAAAATGCCCATTCTATGGGATTTTCAGGGGTTCGTAAATCAATTCTTCTCAGAAGTTTACTGATTCATCTGCGCCGCAACCTCAGCCGCGAAATCTTCCTGCTTTTTCTCAAGACCTTCGCCTGTCTCAAAGCGTACAAAACGGTTTACCGATACGGAAGCGCCAATCTCTTTGGAAACCTGCTCCAAATATTTTCCGACTGTCTGTTTCCCGTCTTCTGCTTTTACGTATACCTGGTCGACGAGACAGATCTCTTTTAATTCCTTACTGATACGTCCCTCTACCATACCGTTGATAACTTTCTCCGGCTTCTGCGACTCTTTCGGATCATTCTTAATCTGTGCCAGAAGAATCTCTTTCTCGTGCGCGATATACTCTTCGCTTACTTCGCTCCTGGAGACATATTTCGGATTTAATGCGGCAATCTGCATTGCAATATTGTAGATCGCCTGTTTTACTTCATCATTGACAACGTCGGTTTTGGCTTCTACAATAACGCCAATCCTTCCACCGCCATGAATGTAAGTGGATACAAACCCGTTCTCAGCTGCAACCTTTTCGAATCTGCGGATTTTTAAATTCTCGCCGATCACTGCTACTTTTTCAACCAGGGCATCTTTAACTGTCTTAGATGCATCCTCGTTCCAGGCCTCTTCCATAAAAGCATCCATGTCAGCCGCAGAAGAAGCGACTGCCTGATTTGCAACTGCCTTTACAAAAGTCTGGAACGTCTCGTTCTTTGCGACAAAGTCAGTCTCGGAATTAACTTCAACAACAGCTGCTGTCGTATCGCCGGAAACAGCCACCGCACATAAACCCTCCGCTGCAATTCTGCTCGCTTTCTTCTCCGCCTTTGCCTGTCCGTTCTTTCTTAAATACTCAACGGCCTCGTCCATATTGCCGTCTGTCTCATTTAATGCTTTTTTGCAATCCATCATGCCTGCGCCTGTCAGATCGCGCAGTTCTTTTACCATAGCTGCTGTAATAGCCATTTTTTACACTCCTATCTATCCAAAAATACAGTATTAAGCCTGTGCCTCTTCTGCCATTTCACTCTCGGACTCTGCAGACTCCGCTTCCTCCGGCGTCATCTCGGCGCCCTGATTTGCCTCGATTACGGCGTCGGCCATTTTGGAAACAATCAATTTTACGGCTCTGATCGCATCATCATTTCCCGGAATTACATAGTCAAGCTCCTCCGGATCACAGTTGGTATCGGCGATTCCGATCAGTGTGATGCCAAGGGCATGCGCTTCCTGAATACAGATTCTCTCTTTTTTGGGATCTACCACAAAAATGGCGTCCGGAATCCTTGTCATCTCTTTGATACCGCCAAGGTTTCTCTCTAATTTTTCCCATTCTTTCCGCAATGCGATCACTTCTTTTTTCGGCAGCACTTCAAATGTACCGTCTGTCGCCATTGTCTCGATTTCTTTTAATCTTGCAATACGGCTGCGGATCGTCTTAAAGTTGGTCAGCATACCGCCAAGCCATCTCTCGTTGACATAGAACATGCCGCAGCGCTCTGCTTCCGCTTTGATCGCGTCCTGCGCCTGTTTTTTGGTACCGACAAAAAGGATTGTACCGCCCTCCGCCGTAATATCGGATACGGCCTTGTACGCTTCGTCCACTTTGCCGACAGATTTCTGCAGGTCAATGATATAAATCCCGTTTCTCTCCGTGTAGATGTACGGAGCCATTTTCGGGTTCCATCTTCTCGTCTGATGTCCGAAATGGACGCCTGCTTCCAAAAGCTGCTTCATTGAAATAACACTCATTTTTCTACCTCCATGGTTATTCTTCCATGCACTTCACCCTCCCGGAATGACCGGTACGGCACCTGATCCGGCAGTCAGTACATGTGTATTTTTACATCAGAAAAAGCATCTGCTGCTTCTGACGCTGTACCGTTTTGCATTGTATCATAAACGCATTCTGTTTGCAAGTTTTTTTCAGTTTTTCGGCAGATCTTTGATTGAAAAACTAATCCTGCCCATCTTGTCCTTTCCAAGGCAGACAACTTTTACTTTATCGCCGAGCGTAAGTACATCCTCAACACGGTTGATACGCTCTCTTGCTATTTTCGAAATATGCACCATTCCTTCTTTTCCCGGCGCAAATTCCAAAAATGCGCCAAATTCCTTGATGCTTACAACGGTTCCGGTCAGAATCTGGCCGGCTTCAAAATCCGTGATGATGATACGCACCATCTCGGCCGCTTTCTCCATCATTTCAGCATCCGTACCGCAAATGGAAACAGAACCGTCGTCCGTGATATCAATTTTTACGCCTGTGCGCTCAATAATTTCGTTGATCGTCTTACCTCTCTGGCCAACCACATCGCCGATCTTTGCCGGGTCGATCTGCACCTGAATAATCTTCGGCGCATACTTGCCAACTTCTTTTCTCGGCGCGTCAATCGCTTTGGACATAACTTCATCCATGATATAAAGCCTTGCTTCCCGCGTCCGTCTGATCGCTTCCTCCACAATCGGCCTGGTCAGCCCGTGAATCTTGATATCCATCTGGATTGCGGTAATTCCCTTATGAGTTCCTGTCACTTTAAAGTCCATATCGCCAAAGAAATCTTCAAGGCCCTGGATATCGGTCAAAACGATATAATCGTCGTCGGTATCTCCTGTGACAAGACCGCATGAAATACCCGCAACCATAGATTTGATCGGGACGCCTGCCGCCATCAGCGACATACAGGATGCGCAGGTGGACGCCATGGATGTGGAACCGTTCGACTCAAATGTCTCCGATACGGAACGTATCGCATACGGAAACTCTTCCTCTGACGGGAGCACTGCCGTCAGCGCTTTCTCTGCCAGTGCGCCATGTCCGATCTCACGTCTTCCCGGCCCCCGCGATACTTTTGTCTCGCCCACAGAATAAGACGGGAAATTATATTGATGCAGATATCTCTTTGTCGTTATATTTTCATCCAGACCGTCAATTTTCTGTACCTCCGAAAGCGGAGCAAGCGTTACGACATTGCAGATCTGCGTCTGGCCTCGCGTAAACATCGCAGAGCCATGCACACGCGGAATCAGATCTACTTCGGCTGCAAGCGGACGAATCTGATCGATCGCGCGTCCGTCCGGACGTTTGCGGTCTTTTAAAATCATTTTTCGCACCGTCTTCTTCTGGTACTGGTAGACCGCCTCGTTAAGAAGTGCGAGCCACTCCTCATTGTCTGCAAACGCTTCCTCCAGTTTCTCGGTAATCTGACGGATATTTTCCTCGCGCTGCTGTTTTTCGTCCGTGAATACGGCCTCCTCCATCTGCTCCGGCGTCACAATCTCCCTGATTGCGGCGAACATCTCCTCCGGGATGACAAACTTTGTATACTCGTGTTTCGGCTTGCCGACCTCAGCCGCAATCTGATTGATAAATGCGATAATCGTCTGATTGATATCATGACATTTATAGATTGCCTCAAGCATCTTTGGCTCCGGAATCTCATTTGCCCCGGCTTCGATCATAATCACTTTTTCTTCCGTCGATGCAACGGTAAGCTGCAGATCACCCTCATCCCACTGCTGCTGCGACGGATTTACGACAAACTCACCGTCAATCATTCCCATCTGTGTTGTCGCGCACGGACCCGCAAACGGAATATCCGAAATCGTGGTCACAAGCGCGGAACCAATCATGCCGACTACTTCAGGACGGCATTCCGGATCTACCGACATAACCATATTTGTAATCGTAACATCATTTCTGTAATCTTTCGGAAACAGCGGTCTCATCGGGCGGTCAATCACGCGCGACGTTAAAATGGCATTCTCGGACGCCTTGCCTTCGCGTTTATTGAACCCGCCCGGAATTTTGCCTACCGCATACATTTTCTCTTCAAATTCTACGCTAAGCGGAAAGAAATCTATGCCCTCTCTCGGCTTCTCAGAAGCCGTAACAGTAGACAATACGGTTGTCTCGCCATATTGCAGCAATGCCGCTCCGTTCGCCTGCGCACAGACTCTCCCGATATCTACCGAAAGCGTTCTGCCCGCAAGCTCCATTGAAAAACTCTTGTACATGTCTATTCTCCTTTATCACAAACAATTGACCGGACATGGAAAATTACTGTTTTCACGCCCCTCTGTAATCGGGCAGGGAATCCTTTTCTTCCCTGCTCGAAGCGCCGGTCGCTGGCAGCCCTCCCGGCTGCTTTTTCCTTTCCGCGTCCGTATGCATACATAAAATAGAGCGGGGTATCCACTCCGCTCTATCGTTACAAGCCTATTTTCTAAGACCTAAGCGCTCAATCAAAGAACGATATCTTTCGATATCCGATTTCTTTAAATATGCCAGCAGTCCTCTTCTCTGTCCTACCATTTTCAGAAGCCCCCTTCTGGAATGAAAATCATGCGGGTTCTCTGATAAATGTGCATTCAGTTCCTCAATACGAGCCGTTAAGATAGCAATCTGCACTTCCGGCGAACCGGTATCGTTTGCCGTTCTTCCGTATTGTTCGATAATAGCCTGTTTCTTTTCCTTTGCGATCATTTTTATGATCCTCCTTATTAATTTATAAACCGCCCCTACTGCTGCGAGTGATATTCCGTAAAGGTCGGAGTGTCCATTTACCGAATACGGGCTAAACTCACACTAGCAGATGATAACACACATTTTTCCAGTTGTAAATGAAAAATTGCATTTTTTGTTATTTTTAAGCGCCTCATTAATCGCTTAAGATACGTACCACTTTGACCGGCGTTCTGTAATATGCGCCTGAAATTTTGATTCCGGTCCTCTCAGAACTTGCATGTACAACCTGTCCGTTACCGATATAAATTGCAACATGATTGATTCCTCTTCCGTTGCCATAGAAGAACAGGTCGCCCGGCCTTGCTTCCGAAGCTGAAATGCTTCTGCCGCAGCCCGCCTGTGCTCTTGATGAGTGCGGCAGTGAAATTCCGTAATTTGCATATACGCTCAGCACAAATCCGGAGCAGTCCGCTCCCCTGGTCAGGCTTGTCCCGCCCCATACATAAGGATTGCCGACAAACTGCGTCGCAAACTGCACGAGAGATACGCGCACATCCGACACGCCCTGTCCATAGCGCACTTCCGTCATTGTCATCGCTTTTTTTAACTCGGTCGAAATCTCCACGTAATCGGAACTGACATAACCCTCGTCACTGTCGACATTGATCTTAACCCATCCGTCCATCTCCTCAATCACTTCCAGTTCCTCGCCCATCGGCATCATAGTTACAATGGTACATTCCGTATTTGGCTGTTCGCGGACGTAAAGCGTCGTCGTATTAACTGTCGCGATCGTCTGCTTAACCGTTTCCGCCATCTCAACTGCGTCTGTCCCGCTCAATAAGTACTCGGATTTGACATATCCTTCCACTTCACCCGATTTAATTTTTGTCCACTCGCCCTCCACAGAAAGGATTTCACATCCCGCCTCGTTTGGCATTTTTCCGACAATCTCGCCCTCAATATCCGCTGTCTCCCTGACATTTAAATTGCCGTCCACTTTGGCAACGCCCAAATTCGTATATCCGTATGCCGTCATGGTATCCTGCCCCGAAGCTGTCATCTGGACGCCCGTATCCGCAACGCGCGCGTCGCCTGCCTCAAGATACCCGGAAACTTCACCGGTAACTCCGGCTACCGCAATTGAATCTTCTGACGGAACCATATTAGAAATCAGGTCTGCGGAAACTCCGGCCACAATGTCGTTTGGCGCTGCGTTTACAATAGCAGAGCCTGTCCCGTTTATGTCTGCTGCGGAAAATATAAGTACACCGGAAAGTAATACGCCTGCTGCTTTCATCAATTTCAGTCTCATAAAAAAACCATGCCTTTCTCTGTAATCTGTTTCTATCACTACTTCTATCCACAGGTAGTATACCAGTCACATTTTACATTGTCAACACAATTTTGTAATATTTGTGTAATATATCATTGCTTTTACGGACAGAAAAATGCATTATTTACTCTGTTACCACTATTTTACAGTAGTTTTCCACTGAAATACGCCATTTTAAGAAGAATTTAACTAGAATAAGCGCGTCCATAATTGATATCGGAGAGCATCTGCCGTCTCAGCGCCTCAATCGAATCAAATTTCTGTTCGGGGCGCACCCGCTTTAAAAATTCCACAGTCACTTCCCGGTCATAGACATCTGCGCCAAAATCCAGCAGGTGCGTCTCAACGCCAATCGGATTTTTCTCACCTACCGTTGGTTTACATCCAATGTTTGTGATTCCGCGATATTTTTTATCATCAATGCACACTTCTGTCACATAGACGCCGTTTGGAGGAAGCAGTTTTTCTTCCGGCGGAATCTGATTGATCGTTGGAATCCCGATTGTCCTGCCGATCCTGTTTCCATGTCTGACATAGCCTGTCAGGAAATAACGGTATCCGAGCAGACGATTTGCCATCCCGATATTTCCTTTTTCAATCTCTTCCCGCACAAATGTGCTGCTGATATCTCTCGCTTCTTCTTTTATTTTTTTTAAGACAACTGTTTCATATTGATACCGCCGCCCAAACTCCTGCAGCAACCGATAATCTCCGCGTCTGTTGTGCCCGAAATAAAAGTCCTCGCCTACTACAACGCAGCCAATGCAAAGCCTGTCCACCAGCATCCGTATAAAATCCTGCGGCTCCATACACATAATTTCCGGTGTAAACGGGCACTCAATCAGATAGTCGGCGCCGGCCTGCTCAAATAAATGACGTTTTTCCTGATTTGTTGTTAATACCTTGGCCTGCACATGAGAAACACTGCGGCGGGGCGGAATATCAAAAGTAAATATGACAGCTTGATACCCCTCCCCCTTTTTTTTCATCAACTGCTCCATCAGCATATTGTGGCCCCGGTGAAATCCGTCAAACTTGCCCAGAGAGATGGCCGTCTTTTCTTTTATGTATAAATTTGTAATATCTGTAATATATTTCATATAGTTGTAATCCCATTATAGAAACATTTTTAAAGGCCTGTAATCATTTGACTCCGGTATATACTGGTAAATACCGGCAAACTCCCCTTTTGTGTCATAAACGCGGATTAAGCCGCCTCTGCCGCAAGATTTTTTAATCCCTGCAAAACATGACTCAAAAAGACGGTTGCCATTGTACAGCAATTTTTCGTATTCTGGAGCGACAACTGCTTTTTCATACGCCAAAAAGACGGTATCAACCGCCTCTATAAATGAAAACATCCCTGCATTCCAGTCTGCCGGCGGAATCTCTTTCGCCTCACTGGCAACCAGCCGCTCAATCTCTGACAGCCGCAGCGCATCCTCTATGACGAATGAAGAAACTCTTGTCCGCACAAGCGATTCCATACAGGCCCCGCACATGAGCTTCTGCCCGATATCATGACAGAGCGTGCGTATATACGTCCCTTTGGAGCAATGCACAGCCATGCGCACCCGCGGCAGCGCCAGTTCTGTGATTCGTATCGAATCAATTGTAATACGTCTTGGTTTCCGCTCAACCGTAATTCCCTCGCGCGCAAGATCACAGAGTTTTCTGCCGTTCACTTTTAATGCGGAATACATGGGCGGAATCTGCATCGATTCCCCGACAAATCCCATAATTGTTTCCAGAACAGTCTCTTTTGGCATAGAAACGCTCTTTCTGTCTAAAACGGTTCCTGTAATATCCTGCGTATCCGTCGTCACGCCAAGCAGCATAACCGCCTCATATTCCTTGTCTTTTTCCGTCAAAAGCGCGCATACCTTTGTGGCTTTTCCAACACATACAGGCAGCACCCCTTCCGCATCCGGATCGAGCGTCCCTGTATGACCAATTTTTTTTGTTTTCAGTATTCCCCGTAATTTTGCAACAACATCAAACGAGGTATATCCCTTTTCTTTATATATATTGAGAATCCCATTGATCATCTGTCTGCTTCCTTACTGCGCCTGCTTCATAATCTGCTGTTCAATCTCTCTGACCGCCTGCTCTATAATCGCGTCACTCTCGCCCGTCACCGAATATCCGGCTGCCCGCACATGGCCCCCTCCGCCAAATGCGACGGCAATCCGCGCAACATCGACAAACGAAACCGAACGCATACTGACTTTATACTCTGCTCTTTCCGTCTCATATAGAAAGACGGCGGCTTCCACGCCTTTGGTAATGCGCAGCTGATTGACAATCCCGTCAAGATGTTTTGGCAGCACCTGATAATCATCCATCTCTCTTTTTGTAATAACACTTGAGATAATACGGCCGTCCGCATACAATTTTGCCTTTAACAGGGCAAGTCCCAAAATCCGGTTCTGTTCAAATGTTTTTGCATAGTATGTCTCATCAATGATCTTTGTAAAATTGATTCCCCGCTCCATCAGGCAGGAAGCCGCCTCCATCGTCTTTCTGGATGTACAGGAATACTGGAACACACCGGTGTCATGAACGATTCCTGTATAGATGCACTCCGCAATTTCCTTTGTAATCCTCTCTTTGGGCAGCAGCTCAAAGACCAGCTCAGAAGTGGAGCTTGCCTGCGGAAAAATATAGTTTTCATCGGCAAAACTTACATTGCTGATATGATGGTCGATACAGACCGTCTTTTTTGCCGTATGAAAATATTTAACCGCATCCCCAAGCCTTCCGGCGTCGCCGCAGTCAAGTACAAAAAACAGATCGTATGCCCGCTCTTTACTACATTCATTTTTAATCTGGTCTGCAGACTTCATAAATTTAAAAATATTCGGAATCGGTTCCAGATAAAGACTTACCTCAATATCCGGATAATAAGTTCTGATATAGTTGTAGACCGCCAGACAGGAACCGACGCAGTCCCCGTCAGGCCGGATATGGCCTGCGATCGCCGCAGAGCTCGCCTCCGCTAAAAACTCATCCAGATTTGTCATAAAATCCTCATTTCTGCATTGCGAACACAGTTCGCATTAACTCCCATGCTTACTCTTTGATCTCCTTTATTACATCATCAATCTTTTTCGACATCATTACGCCGTATTCAATCGACTGGTCCATGACAAACGTAATCTCAGGTGTGTTGCGCAGATTCACTGTTCTCGCCAGCTCCCGGCGTATATACCCTTCCGCGCTCTTTAAGCCTTTCAGCGTATTTTTTTGAGACTCTTCATCCCCAAGGACACTGATATATGCCTTGCAGGTCTTTAAGTCCGGCGCAACTTCCACGGACACCACGCTTGTCATCGGCGCAATACGCGGATCTTTGATTCCCGCTCTTATAATCTCCGAAAGCCTCCGCTGCACTTCCCCGTTGATACGGGTATTTTTTATACTGTTTTTTCTCATGAATCACCTTTCCAAAAGCTTAGCGCGGCACCTCCACCATCGTATAGGCTTCGACAATATCAAATTCTTTGATATCGCTGAAACCTTCGAATACGAGGCCGCACTCATAGCCTGCTCTTACTTCTTTTACATCATCCTTGAATCGTTTTAACGATGCAAGATTTCCCTCAAATATCTGCGTACCCTCTCTTGAAATCCTGATTTTGCATCCTCTCTGGAAAACGCCGTCCAAAACGTAGGAACCGGCAATATTGCCGACATCGGAAGATTTGAAAATCTGGCGTACTTCCGCATGGCCAAGTACTTTCTCTTCAAAGACAGGATCTAACATGCCTTTCATCGCCGCTTCGACATCTTCAATCGCATTGTAAATTACTTTATAAAGGCGGATATCCACATTTTCTTTTTCCGCCGTTACTTTGGCCGTTGTATCCGGCCTTACATTAAATCCGATAATAATCGCATTTGATGCTGATGCAAGGCTTACATCCGATTCGTTGATCGCACCTACGCCTCCGTGAATCACTTTTACGACCACTTCGTCGTTTGAGAGTTTTACGATGCTCTGCCGCACAGCCTCGACCGACCCCTGCACGTCTGCCTTGACAATAATATCCAGCTCTTTGACATTACCGGACTGAATCTGCGAGAACAGATCGTCAAGCGACATTTTTGATTTTGTATCCTCAATCAGGCGGTTCTTGCTCTCGGAAACATAAGTCTCGGCGAACGCTCTTGCGCCTTTCTCGGTATCAGGCGAAACAAAAGTTTCTCCTGCTTCCGGCACAGCGGAAAGTCCTAAAATTTCAACCGGCATCGACGGTCCCGCTTCTTTGACACGTCTTCCCTGATCGTCGATCATCGCGCGCACTTTTCCGTAACAGCTGCCGCAGGCAATCGGCTGACCGACTTTTAATGTACCTTTCTGCACCAGCACGGTTGCAACGGCTCCGCGCCCTTTATCAAGCTGCGCCTCGATCACGAGCCCTCTTGCATTTCGTTTTGGATTCGCCTTTAACTCCAGCACCTCCGCTGTCAGAAGAATCATTTCCAACAGATTGTCAATGCCCTCTTTTGTATGCGCGGAAACCGGGCAAAATACGGTACTTCCGCCCCAATCCTCAGGAATCAGTTCATATTCGGACAGCTCCTGTTTGACACGTTCAATATTCGCACTCGGCTTATCAATCTTATTGATTGCAACAATTATCTCAACACCGGCTGCCTTTGCGTGATTGATCGCTTCCACAGTCTGCGGCATTACGCCGTCATCCGCCGCAACTACAAGTATCGCAATATCCGTGGAATTTGCCCCGCGCATACGCATCGCAGTAAATGCCTCGTGTCCTGGCGTATCCAAAAATGTGATATTTTGATTGTTAATGGATACGACAGATGCGCCGATATGCTGTGTAATTCCTCCTGCCTCTTTGTCAGTTACGCGCGTAGAGCGAATCGCGTCAAGCAGCGATGTTTTTCCGTGATCTACATGACCCATTACGCAGACCACCGGCGGACGCATCTGAAGTGTCTCCTGCGGATCTTCTTCCTCTTTCAGAAGCTCTGCGATGACATCCACTTTTACCTCCGGCTCACAGATGCAGTTAAATTCAAGCGCAATCTCTTCCGCTGTGGCATAATCCACTTCCTGATTTACCGTGACCATCGTTCCTTTTAAAAACAGCTTCTTTACAACCGCCGCAGGCGCAATCTTCATTTTGTCGGCCAAATCGCGAATCGTCAGTTTTTCCGGAAGTATCAGCGTATGAATCACTTCCTCCTCCTGCTTCGGTTTCTGCTGCGGTGTTGGTTTCTTCTTTCCGCCGTTCTTTTCCAGATTTGTAAAACGCTCCTGCCTCTTGCTGCCAAGTGCATCGTATTCGTTTTTCTGACGGCTGCTGCGGTTCCTGTCCTTTTCACGCTCTCTGGATTCTTTGCTGCGCAGTTCTTCCGACGCTGCCCCTGCCGTCTCCTTGTTAAAACGGTCGATCTCACGGTCAAGCCTGCCTGAACCGCCCTGCTGATTGCCGCGGAACGCTCCGTTTCTTCCGTTTGCACGTTCTCCGGAAGCGCCGTTCTGCCCGCGTCTGCCGTTTGGATAAGCCTTTCCTCCGTCGGCTTTTGCGTCCCTGTTTGCGCCAAAGCGATTCTGCCCCTGCCGCCCCGAACGATCCTGATTGTTCCTGCGGTCGTCGCCAAACTGGCGCGGCTGTCCGTTTCCGCCCGCGTTCTGTCCGCGGCGTTCCGTATTCTTTCGTGCGCCGTTTCCGCCCCTGCGGTCCGATCCATTCCTGCGATCGTCGTCTGATCCGCGGCGTCCGCCTCCGGCGCTCTTTTGTTCTCCGGAGCCGGGACGCGGCGCTCCCATCTGGTCATAAATATTCTGATATACTTTCGGAGCCGGTTTTTCCTCCGCTTTTTTTGCCTCCTCCGCTGCTTTTAACCGTTTTTCTTCCTCACGTTTCTTTGCTTCCTCAATACGCCTTAACTCAGCTAGACGCTCCGCCTCCTCTGCCGCTGCGGCCGCCTCCGGATTGATTGCACGGTCAAATGCTTTTCGCATATCAATATCGCTCATCGGCCTTGCCGGACGAGCCGCAGGCTGTTTCGCCTGACTGTTTCCCGGACGGCGCATATGGCCGCCTCCGTTATTTGTACCGGCAGGACGTCCTCCTGCGTTATTTGTACGCTGGCGGTCAGTTTTTTTGCCGCCCTGCTTGTTACTACTATATTGCGCATGATAGACCGCTGTTATACTTGATTTTTTCTTCGGACGAGCCGCATCTGTCTTCTGTGCTTCTTTAGCGCCGCCTTTCGCAGCTGCCGGCTGCTTTTGTGCAGACTGCTGCGCTTTCTGGCCTGCGGGCAATGACGCGGACGAGTCTTTTGCCGGCTGTTTTGCCAAAACGTTTCCCGCATCAGCATTTCCAGGCGTATTTCGTTCATCCGTTTTGCCTGACACGGCGCTCTTTGCGCCGCCTTGTGCCGCCTGATTTGTCTTACCGCTGGCGGCTGCCGCCGTCTGCTCCGGCGCCCGGTTTTCTTTTTCACTGCCGCCGGCAGACTCCTTTACCGGTTGCTTCGCCTGACCGGCAGAAACTGTATCACGCTCCGCTGTAACGCCAGGCTGTTTTGCACGATCCGTCTCTTTTTCCGTCCGAACACTTTTTGAAGACGCCCCGGCAAGTTCTCTGCGCACCAGATTCTGCGCTTCATCTTCTATATTGCTGCTGTGTGATTTCACTTCAATATGATGCTCTTTTAAAAACTCCAATATCTTTTTATTATCCAACCCTAACTCTTTTGCCAATTCATGAACTCTCATTTTTGCCATATATTTTCATTCCTCCATTATTCAGTTGTTTCGATCTGTTTTAGTTTCTCTTCAATTAAACGGGCTAACTGTTCATCCGTCACCGCCAGGGACGCCCTGTAATCCTTTCCGATGGAATGTCCAAGCCCCTCTTTATTTGAGTAGCAATAGTACGGCACTTTGCGAAATTGCGTCATATTGCCAAACATCTTCTTTGTGTTGGAAGATGCATCCTCCGCCACTATGACAAGATATGCTTTTTTCTCTTTCACCGCCTTCTCCGTCGAGAACTCTCCACTTGCCACTCTGCCTGCCTTTGCCGCAAGCCCAAGCATCGCTAAAACTTTATCCTGTTTCAAGTTCCTCCATCTCCTTTTTCAACAACTCATATACTTCCTTTGGAATTGGCATTTTAAATGATCGTTCCAGTCCTTTATTTTTTACTGCTGCATTGAAACACATAAGATTCGGGCAGATATATGCCCCTCTGCCGTTTTTTCTCCCTGTCGTATCCAAAGTGATATTCGTCTCTGTTCCATCATCTGATACGGTCTTTATGACGCGGACCATCTCTCTTTTGGCTTTCATTTCCCGACATCCCACACACTGGCGCATGGGAATTTTTTTATTTGCCATAGTTTACCTCTTACTTCTCACTGCCTCCGTCTGTAAGGACGTCTTCGTCAGAATCTTCACTGTCACAGCTTCCTCCATACAAAAATCCCTCGTCCAGATAACTGCCATTGACACTGTCCGCCTCCGGTATTTCATCTTCCGAACCTCCGTCGCTTTCCGTCTCCTCGTTTGTAAATTCTACGTCTATATATTCTGCCCCTGTATCATCGCTGTGTGCATAATCTTCATTTGCATATTCTGCGTCTGCATATTCTTCATTTGCATATTCGCCGTCCGCATATTCTTCATTTGCGTATTCTGCGTCTTCATACTCTTCTCCCTCATACTCGCCGTCGTCATAATATTCTTCGTCCTCATACTCATTCTCATAGTCAAGGAAATCCCCGGATTCTCTCGCCTGCGTTTCGCTCTTAATATCAATCTTAAACCCGGTCAGACGCGCCGCAAGCCTCGCGTTCTGTCCTTCCTTTCCAATCGCAAGCGACAGCTGGTAATCCGGCACAACAACTTTTGCTGACTTCTCCTCAGCGTCGGCAATGACCGAGATGACTTTCGCAGGACTAAGCGCATTTTCAATCATCATTGCCGGATTTTCGTTCCAGTTGATAATATCAATCTTCTCCCCGCGCAGCTCGCTGACAATCGCGTTGACACGCGCGCCGTTCATCCCGACGCAGGCCCCGACCGGATCGACATTAGGATCGTTTGAGTATACCGCTATTTTGGTACGGCTTCCGGCCTCCCTGGCGATTGCACGAATCTCGACGATTCCTTCCTTTACCTCCGTCACTTCAGATTCAAACAAACGCTTTACCAGTTCAGGATGTGTCCTTGATACTAAAACTTTCGGCCCCTTTGAAGTGGATTTGACCTCAAGTACATATACCTTGATACGCTCTGTAGGCTGGAATACCTCCCCGCGAACCTGCTCATTGTCCGTTAACATTGCGTCCACTTTCCCAAGGTTGATGCTGACATTTCTGCCGACATAGCGCTGCACAACGCCTGTCACAACATCTTTCTCCTTGCTGTAATACTGATCAAACAATACTTTTCGCTCTTCCTCCCGGATCTTCTGCAAAATAATATTTTTTGCGTTCTGCGTCGCGATTCGTCCAAACTCTTTGGATTTTACTTCTATGTTTACTATATCTCCCGGTTCATATTTGGAATCTATCATTTTCGCGTTGATCAGGCTGATTTCCTCCACCGGGTCCTCCACCTGCTCCACAACTGTCTTTTCCTGAAATACATGATATTCGCATGTCTTTGGATTGATCGTCACCCTGACATTTTCTGATTTGCCGAAATGGTTTTTGCATGCCGTCACCAATGAGTTTTCAATTGCCTCTAACAACGTCTCTTTACTGATATTTTTCTCCTGCTCAAGAATTGTCAGCGCCTCCAACAACTCGTTATTACTGCTCATGTCTTTTCTTTTCCTCCGTTTTCTTTCTATATATTGATCCGCTCATCTAAATCTCAAATGCCAGACGTATCAGTGCAGTCTCTTCTTTTTGAAAGGTACGCGCCGTCCCGTCCTCCTGTTCAATCGTTACACTGTTTTCATCATATGCAGACAAAATACCATAAAATTCCTTTTCGCCCTCAATTGCGCGGTAAGTACGTATCTCAATTTTTTTTCCCATGCTGCGGACAAAATCTTTTTCTTTTTTCAGCGGCCGCAAAAGTCCGGGAGAGCTGACTTCAAACACATAGGAGTCCTCGATATAATCTTCTCTGTCCAATATCCCGTTCATTTCCCTGGCGACAGTCTCACAGTCATTGACTGTAATGCCGCCCTCTTTATCAATGTAAGCCCTTAAATACCATGTGCCGCCCTCTTTTACATATTCGATATCCACCAGTTCAAACTGCATCCGTTCTAAAATCGGCAGGATATATCTTTCGGTGCGCTTTTCATAAATCTCACGCTTTGACATTGTATCCCTTCTTTCCGCGCAAATGTTTGCTTTTTAACGTGAATTGAGAGAGGAACAAGTCCTCTCTCAATCTAACTGTCTCTCTGCTATATTAAAAAGATATCACTTTCTCTGCGGAATTGCAAGCTTTTTTTCGCCGAAAAACATACTTGTATTTCATAATTTTAATAAACGTCTTTCCAATCGCCAATGTTGCTCGGATCAAATTTGAACGGCGCGCCAAGGATTACTTCCGTACCGC
Organism: uncultured Roseburia sp.; assembly: GCA_947088345.1. Taxonomy (GTDB): domain Bacteria; phylum Bacillota; class Clostridia; order Lachnospirales; family Lachnospiraceae; genus Roseburia. The sequence continues at coordinate 227,068 of CAMUGE010000001.1, read as the reverse complement.
CGTCTCCTGCGTCTACGATTGTGTACTCACTGTTGTCCATACCGGCTGCAGTAAAGGTTTCTCCTGCTGCGCCTGTAATCGTTCCGTCCACCAGCGCTGCGGAAATGTATGCCCCAAGACGTCCTACGTCAATCGGATTCCAAAGGAACATATACGGGCAGGAATGTGCATCATCATCGCCAATGTAGGCAGCCATCTCGGACGGAAGTCCAAGACCTGTCAGTTTTACGGAAGAACTCTGGTCCTGAAGAACTTTAGCTGCAGCTGCAATACCAACTGTCGTCGGAGCACAGATAACTTTCAAATTCGGATATTTAGACAGTAACGCCTGTGTCTGATCCGTTGATTTCTGCGGCTCATCGTCGCCATATGCAACTTCAACCAGATTTAAGTTTGCATATTTGGAATCAGATTCCATAATGGATTTCATCGCTTCAATCCATGCATTCTGGTTTGTTGCCTGCGATGTTGCAGAGAGAATTGCCCACTCGCCTTCGCCGCCTGCAATATCATAAACAGCATCCATAAGCGCCTGGCCAATTTCCGTCGTACCGGCCTGATTTGCAAATGTCATACGGCTTGCCGCATTTGTCTTGGAATCCAGACAGGATACCTTAATTCCGGCCGCCATTGCATCTTCCAATGCCGCCTGCAATGCGTTTTCATCATTTGCCGCAACACAGATACTGTCAACGCCCTGTGAAATCAATGACTGAATCTCGGATACCTGCGCGTCCGCCGTAGCGGCTACCGGATGTTTGATAATGCACTCGCCGCCCAGAGAATTAATGACATCCTCAAATCCTTCCGCCTCTTTTTCATTATAAGGATTCCCGGCAGATTTTGTTACCAGTGCAAATTTCTTCCCTGCTGCGCCGCCGCCTGCCGCATCGTCGGAACCGCCCGCCGCATCATCAGCGTCCGCGTCGTCAGAACCGCCTGCCGCATCATTATTTGCATTTGCATCGTCTGTTGTCCCGCCGTTTGACGCCGGCTCACTGTTGTCACCGCACCCTGCTAACATGCTGGTTGCCATTGCCGCGCATAATAATACGCTAAAAACTTTTTTCCTCATCTTTTTTTCCTCCCTTATGATGATTTTTATATCTGACAGGTTATCAGAAAAACCCGCTTGATACCTATATTTTTTTTCTTTTCTTTAATCCGAGGCCTGCCGAGATATTCGGAATTAAAACAGCGCAGATTAACAGCGCTCCAAGGATAATTAATACTACCTGCGGATTCATATTGATCTGCCCAAGGCCGATTCTTAAGCAGACGATAATAAATGCGGAGATCAGGCCGCCGATCATTTTTCCTTTGCCTCCTGCAGTGGAAATACCGCCAAAAACTGCCATTGCAATCGCATCCATCTCAAAACCGTTTCCGGTCGTTGTATTTGCCCCGTATAATTCGGATGTCAAAAACAGCGCGGCGATACCTGCAAATGTACCCATCAGCGTAAATACCAGAAAACGGATTTTACCGACCTTGATTCCGGAGTAAAATGACGTCCTGCTGTTGCTGCCGATTGCATAAAGGCTTCGCCCAAATGTCGTCTTGACTGACAAAACGACGAATATGGCGCCACAGATTAAAACAAGAAAGAATACATAGGGAAACGGTCCGATCTCACCGGAAAGCGCCCGAAATCCCGCCGTGTTTGTTACCGATACGGACCCTCCGCTTCCCAGCATAATCTCCGCAATGCCCCGAAATACAATCTGTGTACCGAGTGTAACGATCATAGACGGCAGCTCCGGAAACTTTAACAGGATAAACCCGTTTACCATACCGCACACCGCGCCGGTCAATATCGTGATTAAGATGACACCGACAAACGGCACGTTCGCATTTGTCGCCATGCACGCAACCGTAGCGGCAAGACAGACTGTGGAACCAACGGAAATGTCGATTTCCCCAAGCATCAGGATATACGCCATTGGAAGCAGCAAAAAGATCTCGCTTAAATATTTTGGCATTTCACGCAGTACATTTGCCACCGTATAATTTGGAGATATACATCTGCAGAAGATATTGATAAATAAAAACAGGACAACCAGCATTCCTTCCCAGCTGAAAATTCTTTTCTTCCACACGTCCTGCGGTGTGGCTTCTATCGTCCTCCCTGATTTTCCTGCCATGATTACATCTCCCTTCTTTCCAGATTGCTCTTATCCATCATACGCTGCGTAACGACATTCAATACAATAACAACGATTATAATAAAACCTTTTACCGTATTCTGCGCAAGCGCATCAATCCCGACCAACGGAAGCGCTTTTGCAATTACGGATAAAATCAGTGCGCCGAGAAGCGCTCCGCCTACGGAACCGCGTCCGCCGTTCATGCTGACACCGCCAATAACACACGCGGCGATCACATCCATTTCTTTGCCCTGCTGCATATTCGGCTGCGCCGAAGCATAGATCGTAACGGCAAGCGCTCCGCAGAGTCCTGCCAGAAATCCCATCATCGTGTAGACGGAAAGTTTTACGCGGGCTACATTGATACCGGAGATCTGCGCCGCCTCCGCGTTGCTTCCGACGGCATAGATGTTTCGCCCAAACTTCGTCCATTTTAATATAACAAAGAAAACGATATAACAGATCAATACGATGAAAAGTACATTGTTTAAAAACCCAAGTCCCAGATAAGATTCCAGCGCGAAATTCTTAAAATCTCCCAGTGCGTCCGCGCCTGCCCACTGGCTGTTTGCGACCAGATAGGCAAATCCTCTGTAAATATACATAAATCCCATCGTTGCAATAATCGGCGTGACATTGCCTTTCGCAATAATCAGTCCGGTGACAAGCCCGCAGACTGCACCGATTGCCATCGCAATCACAAAACCGAGCAGCGTGCTGTGAATCACACCGTTTTTAAACAGCATCCCGACCGTCATCCCGGCAAAAGCCAGCGAAGATGTGATCGAGATATCAATTCCTCCGATCAGGAGCACACAGAGCATTCCAAGCGCCATAATCATAATGACCGAGTTATTTTTTAAAATTTCCAGAATATTCTGCATTCCCAAAAACGACGGGTTTTTGATTGAGATCAAAGCAACCAGTACCAGAAGTACAATAACAAGACTTGTTTCCCTGGAGCTTGTGATTTTCTTCCATACGGATTTCTTTTCCATCAGTTCACGCCCTCCTTATTTACAGTTCTTTTTTCTTTGGCATTCTTTTCCATCGCGTATTCCAGAATCTTCTCCTGCGTTGCTTCGTCGCGCTTTAACTCGCCGGTTACGCTGCCGTTGCACATCACATAAATCCGGTCGCTCATTCCAAGAATTTCCGGCATCTCGGAGGAAATCATAATAATCGCAAACCCCTGCTTTGCCAATTCTCCCATAATCGCATAAATCTCGGCTTTCGCGCCTACATCGACGCCCTTTGTCGGCTCATCCATAATCACGACCTTCATATTGTCCTGTGCGAGCGCTTTTGCCACGACAACTTTCTGCTGGTTGCCGCCGGAAAGCGAACTGGCCGGATCAAAGATCGTTACTGCCTTTGTATCGACTTCTTCCAACAGGCGTTTTGAGAGACTTCGCTCCTCATTCTCGTTGATCATGCCGTTTTTTACAAATTTCCTGAGAATAGGAAGCGTAACGTTTCGCCCAAGTCCCCATTCAAGAATCAGTCCTGCTTTCTGCCTGTCCTCCGGAAGCAGAACGATTCCCAGATTTTTTGCATCCGTCGGATTTTTAATGCGAATCTCGCTGCCGTTTAAATATACTTTTCCGGAATCTGCTTTTGTAATTCCGCAGACACTTTCTACGACCTCGGTGCGGCCGGCTCCGACAAGACCTGTCAGTCCCACAATCTCGCCTGCGCGCACATGCAGGGATACGTTTTTATAATATCCGGTTCTGGAAAAATTTTCAATTTTAAGCACCTCTGCGCCGACTGTCACATCCGGCTTCGGAAACAGGTCAGTAATCTCACGTCCTACCATCTGTTTGATCAGCTCCGCGTTTGTGATCTCGTCTACTTTATAGGTGCCGATATACTGAGAATCACGAAATACCGTTACTCTTGTCGCCAGACGATACATATCCTCAAAACGATGTGAAATAAAGATTATGGACACGCCGTCGTCTCTTAGTTTATCGACAATTCGATAAAGTTTTTCGGATTCATTCGCCGTAAGCGCAGCAGTCGGTTCATCTAAAATAACGATCTTTGCCTGTGTGGAAAGCGCTTTTGCAATCTCCACCATCTGCTGCTGCGCAACGCTTAGCGATCCCATTTCAGCAGTCGGTTTAAAATCGGCGTCCAGCTGGTCAAGCAGCTTTTTTGCCTCATGATTCATCTCTTTCCAGCGGATCAGACCATTTTTTTTGATCTCATGGTTCATAAAGATGTTCTCCGTCACAGTCAGATCCGGATACGACGTCGGATGCTGGTATACGGCGGCAATCCCTGCTGCCTGCGCGTCGCGCGGCCCCTTAAAGTCAACTTTTGTGCCGTTTAAGAACATTTCGCCTTCTTCTGCTTTATGTACACCGGTAATTACTTTAATAAAAGTCGATTTGCCGGCGCCGTTCTCACCCATCAGCGCATGCACCTCGCCGGGCTTTAACTGAAACTGTACGCGGTTCAACGCTTTTACGCCGGGGAAAATTTTAGTAATTCCTTTTAACTCCAATACATATTGGGACACGTTTTTTTCCTCCTTCCTGTTATAAACTTATGTTAACATTTGATATTTTGTTCAAAAAGAGTAATATTTTTGGAAGAGGGGTAAATTTTTTCAACAGATTGCATAAAAACATTTTCTTCATTCTTGATTTTTTTTCCGCAAAACGATAAGATGAAAGTAAAAGCAACAGAGAAAATACGGGGGAGTGATTACATTGAAGCTATTAATCGTAGACGATGAGGAACTGACAAGACGTGGACTGATCTCTGCCTTAGACTGGAAATCGCTTGGCATTGACGAAATCATCCAGGCAAACGACGGCGTAAACGGGCTGTCCATGGCGCTTTTACATAAACCGGATATAATACTCTGCGATGTTCGGATGCCCCGCATGGACGGAATTACCATGTTAGAACGCATTGAATCACATCTGCCCGATGTCTGTGCGGTATTTATGAGCGGCTATTCCGACAAAGAATATCTAAAAGCCGCCATACAACTAAAAGCAGTCAATTATATTGAAAAGCCAATTGAACCAAATGAAATCAAAAACGCAATTCTGCACTGTGTCGAGCGCTGCCAGAAAATGAAACTACAAAAAACTGCAAACGCGGCCCACTCAAACCTTGCCGCCAGACAACTCGCCTACCAGCTCACCATGCCCTACCCCTCGTGCAAAGAATCCATCGACGCGCTCTGCGTACATTTCCAGGAACATTATGGAACCGATAAGTTTAAAAGCGTAACTACTTTTATCATAAAATCGGAACTTCCACTGCAGGATGCGGCCGATTACGAAAAAATACATCAAAAACTGTGTCTTTATTTGCGCCCGATGCATCTGCATGCCGTCTATACGGAACGGCGTCTCTATCATACCGTTTATCATATATACGGCTCCAGCGAGCCTTCCAAAAGCACGCTCACAGTCATTGCGGAAAAACTGCACAGCCTCTTTGGGGCATACGGCCCTCATTATATTGCCATTGGCGAATCTGTATGCGGCATTACAAATGTATTCCATTCGTACGAATCGGCTGTACTCCTTTTACAAAACTGCTTTTTCTTTGAACCGGACGCCATTCTGACCGATTCCGTAAAAAAAGAATACGCCCCCCTCGACCACGACCGGCTGAAAACCGCCGCCGAGCGCTATGAAAATTCACTTTTACAGTCCGACGAAACTGCAGTCATCACTGCCTTAACAGAACTCTATGACTCCTGTGCTCATGCCACGGATTTTCTTCCCAATCAGATCAAAGCCGTTTACTACGATCTGTTTTCCTCGCTGTACCGCGCGCGCAGGTCACAAAAATTGCTTCCCGATGTCCCGCCGGAAAACCTGCTCGATCTTATGGATACCTGTTTTTCGTTTTTTAATCTGCACAGCATGCTTGTTGACAAAACCGAGGCTTTCATTTCCGACCGCAAAGCCTCTCTCCCGGAAAATACTACAATTTATATGATACGCGACTATATCAACCGCAATTACGCCAAATCTGATCTGTCGGTCAAAGACATCAGCGAATATGTCCATCTGTCCGCATCCTATACCTGCACTTTCTTTAAAAATGAAACAGGCGCAACGCTCAGTCAGTACATAACGGAATTTCGAATGGAAAAAGCAAAACTGCTGCTCTTTGATCCGCGTTTTAAAATCAGCGACGTCTCCGCTGCCGTCGGCTACAACGACGGAAATTATTTCGGCAAAAGTTTCCGGAAATATACGGGGTTATCGCCTTCCGAATACAGAGAAAAGGTATTAAAAGAATGAAACTGTACCAAAAGGCCAAAGATGCTTATGACAATTTAAAGATTCAGACAAAATTCACACTCTGCATTTTATTCGCGGTCAGCATACCGCTTCTTTCGATTGCGGTTTTATTTTCCGACCGCCTCTATGATATGGTCATCGCCGACACAATTCGAAACGAACAGAATGCAACGATGCAGATTGGACCCAAAATAGAAGATACGTTAAATGAGGTGATCGATTTTCATGAATTTGTAACCGCTCTAAGCTACTATCAGACTCTTTTTTATCAGCCTGTCAGTACCTCTCTTGCAAAACTTGCAGCAACCAAAGACGCCCTGGATTTTGCGGATCAGATAAAAAATAAAACGGCTGAAAGCGCCGTTACCGCCGTCCGAATCTATCTTGATATCCCGGGACAGTCCGTTTTTTATGAAAATCCGTCCGCAAAAGATTTATTTTTGCCCGTTTCACGCGCAAAAGGCACTTACTGGTACGGGATCTTTCAGGGAAGCAGCGTTTCCGTCCTGCACTGTCCATCCTTTTATCTCGGAAACCGGGAGAAAACAGAGCTTGGCGATCTCGCTCTGATCACAGAAACCTGGCTCTACTATCAGGGAACTTCCTATCCCTGCTATACTGCCATCTATTACTCTGCAGAATCGTTTCACAGGATATTGTCGGACGCGGCGACTTCGCGCGGCAGCGTATCTTATATCATCAACGACAGAGAAGCCGTTATCTCCTCAACAGACGACTATCTCGCCGCGATCTACCGTCTTTCCTATGACGATATCTGTGATTCTCTGATGTCCACAAACAATTTTGTGGAACACGAAATTTTAAGTGAAACAGTGTATGTCGGCTACTATTATATCAAAAGTCCCGCATGGATCATCGTGACAGCGCTTCCGAAACAACCGCTGATAGAAAGAGGCAATTCCATCATATTAAAACTTGCTTTCCTATGTATTTCCTGTACGCTTGCAGCCGCTTTTTTTACGCTGCGCCAGACCCGCTCCGTCACCTCGCGCATTTCTTCTGTCATCCGCCAGATGTCACAAATTCGCCAGTCTCCGCCTGTTGCGCTGCCCGATCCTGTGATACACGACGAAGTCGGCGAATTGATCCAAACTTTCAACTATATGACGGAACGGATGAATTTTCTGATTGCGCAGCAGCAGAAAACAGCAGAGGACCTGCGCATTGCAGAATTTAATTCGTTACAGGCACAGATCAACCCCCACTTTCTGTATAATACAATGGATATGATCAACTGGATGGCTCTGGAGGGAAAGACAGCCGACGTCAGCAACGCGGTTCAAAATCTGGCGCGTTTTTACAAGCTGACACTGAGCAGAAAAAACAATTTCAGTTCGGTGGAAAATGAACTGGAGCATGTATCCATCTATCTGGATCTTCAGAATATGCGCTTCCACAATGCAATTGAGTTTGTGATCGACCTTCCCGACCATCTGTACGGATGCGGCATTCCAAAACTCACGCTGCAGCCGATTGTTGAAAATGCGCTTTTACATGGTATCCTGGAAAAAGAAGAGAAATCCGGCACGATTTTAATCACCGGCTGGGAGGAAGAAGATATGCTTGTTTTGCTTGTCTCGGATGACGGAGTCGGCATACCCGGAGAAAAACTGCCGCAAATCCTGTCCGGATCGACCCGCAAAACAACTTCCTCCGGGACTAATATTGCGGTATACAATACGCACAAACGTTTAAAACTGTTGTATGGGGAACGCTACGGACTGCACTATGAAAGCACGTTCGGCAAGGGGACAGACGTACAGATACGTCTGCCCAGAAAACCTGCCGAACCTTAGAATCTATTTTGGCTTAAGCCTCTGCCCATTCTCTTACGAGCGCAATTTCTCTTTGATATCCGGCATCGTCATTTGGCGTCTCTAAGATAAATGGCCGCCCCGCCAAAAGCGGATGTTTAACGACACGTTCCAATGCCTTTGCCCCGATCTGCCCTTCGCCGATTTTCGCATGACGGTCTTTGTGGGAACCGCGTTCGTTCAAACTGTCGTTAAAATGAACGGCATACAGCCTGTCCAGGCCGATCACCCGGTCAAATTCGGCGAGCACTTCGTCCAGATGACCTGCAATATCATATCCGGCGTCCCAGACATGACAGGTGTCAAAACAGACGCCGACCTTTTCCGGAAGATGAATCCGATCCAGAATCGCGCGCAGTTCCTCAAATTTACCACCGACCTCACTGCCTTTCCCCGCCATTGTCTCAAGAAGCACAGTCGTGTTCTGTTCGGGCGTCAGCACATCGTTCATCACTTCGGCGATCATTTCTATCCCCGCCTCGACACCCTGTCCGACATGAGATCCCGGATGGAAATTATAATAGTTGCCGGGTGTGTACTCCATGCGCTGCATATCGTCCACAAACATATTTTTGGAAAATGCGCGAATATCTTCTTTCGCCGCGCACAAATTCATTGTATACGGCGCATGTGCAACAATTTTTCCAAACCCGTTCTCTTTCGCCAGATTCAGAAATTTCTCCACATCGGCTTCGTCCATTTTCTTTGCCTTGCCTCCGCGCGGGTTGCGCGTGAAAAATGCAAATGTATTAGCGCCCAGCTCCAGCGCATTTTTTCCCATTGCGGCGTAGCCCTTAGAAGCAGCTAAATGATTTCCAATTAACATAATCAGAAGTTCTCCTCTATATGAATTTTTTCTACAAGAACACCTTCCCGGTATGCAAGGAGCAGGCTTTCCAGATCTTTAATATACTCCCTTAATCCTTTGCCCATATCTGTATCCGCAACCGTTTTCCGCTTTACGACATGCTGTACCGATACCATATGGGAAATAATATCGCTTTCTTCTCTGACCGCTTTTTCAACCGACTCAAACGGCTCATGCGCCGCCAGCATCAGACCATAAGAATTGTAAATCAGTGTATAACCGGCAATTCCTGTCTTAGACTGGTATGCTTTTGAAAATCCCCCGTCGATAATGAGAAGCTTTCCGTTACACTTTACAGGGGATTCCCCTCGCTTTGTCTCCACCGGAATGTGCCCGTTTATAATATGCGACTCCTCTCCCGCCAACCCAAATTCGGCAAGAATGCGGTTTACAATCTCCTCATTTTCAAACAGATGATAATACGGATTTTTCGGCTCCTCATGCGTTTTTTTGTCCGTAACGAAATAGCGCTCAAACGTTGTCATCTTTGCCTTGCCAAAAACCGGTGAATTTTGATTTTCCCAGATAAACCAGAGAATATCCTGCCCCTTTTGTTTTTCTTTTTTGTCTATGGCATAATATCCTTTTCTCGCATAATTTTCCAGCACGTCGTACAGTTCTTTCCCGGCATATTCTTTCCCATAGATCGTAACTTTGGTAAATGTGCCGTCCTCGTTCATCGGCACACAGCCATGGTAGAGAAGGTTTCCGTTGTGAACTTTATAAAGGCTTCCCTGCGTAAACAGAAACCGAACATGACGCTGCAGCTTTTCGCAGTTGATAAAGGCGAGCGTTAAACGCTCCATCACTTCTTCCTCCTCCGCCGAAAGCGCATACGGATTATCCCAGTTAATCGTGGGAAAATGAGTATCGCGCAGCGGATACTCGTGCCCTTCAATACGAACCGTGCCCTTTTCAATATCAATTTTATCCAACAGAAGACGCGGCGCCATATTAAACTCCGGATGCCTGCGGATCAGCTGCCCCTCCAGCTTAAACTGCATGACTGCAATCGCTTTGTGCATTTTTTCATCCAGCAGCGTATCGCGCACGTCATACTCGTCTTCTCTGTAGTCCAGCTTAAAGCAGGAACACGGATCTTTGTCATAACAGTTCATGGCGAAACGAGCCAGGGGGACAAGATTTATTCCATAACTGTCCTCCAGAAGATTTAAGTTGCCGTATTTCGCAGAAATACGGATTACATTGCAGATACAGGCCTGACTGCCGGCAGCGGCGCCCATCCAGTATACGTCATGATTCCCCCACTGGATATCAACCGAGTGATGCATCATCAGTGTATCCATCACAAGATTTGGATAGGGTCCCCGGTCAAAAATATCCCCGACAACATGCAGATGATCCACAATCAGCCGCCGTATCAGGTTACAAAATGCGATCACCAGCTCCGTTGCTCTGCGCGTGCGAATCACAGAATTGATAATCTCGTTATAATAGGCCTCCTGGTCAGATACATCGGGACGGCCGGTCAGAAGCTCCTCTATGACATAGGCGAAATCTTTTGGCAGAGCTTTTCTGACTTTGGAGCGCGTATATTTGGAGGATGCCGATTTACACATGCGAATCAGACGGTACAGTGTCACTTTGTACCAGTCCTCCATGTTTTCTTCCTCTTTCAATACCTGCTCCATTTTTTGCTCCGGATAGTAAATCAGCGTGGCAATCGCTTTCTTCTCTGCAGCGCTTATCGTATTACCAAATTCCTCCTCGATTTTACGCTTTATCGCTCCCGATCCGTTTCGCATGACATGCTGGAACTGGTCATATTCCCCATGAATATCGGTAATAAAATGCTCCGTACCTTTCGGCAGGCTTAAGATTGCCTGCAGATTAATGATTTCCGTAGCGGCTGCAGCCACTGTCGGATACTGTTTGGACAGGCTCTTTAAATAGCGTAAATCTGTCTTCTCCATAACAATTATTTCCCCCATACCCGCAATTTATCCACGGCGGCTCAAAATACCGGCGCCGCCGCTTCCATTATGCAATTGTCTCTTTGATTACATCACTCATCTCATAAAAGCCCGCCGGTTTGTCCGCCAGAAACTTTGCCGCTTCGACCGCGCCTTTCGCAAATACATTGCGGGAATACGCCGTATGTTCAAATGTGATTACTTCATCCATTCCGGCAAAAATCACTTCATGCTGGCCTACGATATTTCCGCCGCGCACTGCCGATATGCCGATCTCATGCCTGTCCCGTTTTTTGCGCTCGTTGCTCCTGTCGTAAGTATATGCATATGCATTGGAAAGCGCTGTATTCATCGAGTCCGCCAGAGCAAGGGCCGTACCGCTCGGCGCGTCCAGTTTCTGATTGTGATGCTTTTCCACAATCTCCATATCAAATCCTGCAGGCGCCAGTGTCACTGCCGCCTGCTTTAATAATTCCATCATAAGATTTATGCCCAGAGACATATTCGCTGACTTTAAAACTGCCGTCTCCCTCGCCGCGTCTTTTACTTTATCTGTCTGCCTGTCAGTCAGGCCCGTTGTGCACAGCACAATCGGCGTCTGTTTTTCCACACTGTACACAAGCAGGTCATCGACTGCTTTCGCATTCGAAAAATCAATGATGACATCCGCTTTCACATCACAGATGGAAATATTAGAAAAAACAGGATATGTGTTTGGTATCCCGTCATAAATATCAATCCCCGCCGCGATCTCTATTTCCGGATCTGATGCGCAGATTTCGGTAATCACACGTCCCATCTTTCCGTTGCAGCCGCTCAATATTGCCTTTATCATAATTTTACCATGCCTTTCTGCTTCCTCTGAAATCTGATCACTTACAGCCAGTATCTTTATGCCAGCGGTATCCCATAGTTTTTCATTGCCTCCGCCAGTTTTGCCGTTCCCTGTTCGGTCATTTCCGTCAGCGGGGAACGCAGCGGCCCGACATTTTTTCCCATCAGATTCAACGCTTTTTTTACCGGAATCGGATTGACCTCGCAAAAGAGCGCCTCCGCCAACGGCTGCGCTTTTAACTGCATTTTTGCCGCGCTCTCCATATCCCCGTTTGCATAATCCTCACACATCTGATGCACATCGCGCGGCGCGATATTAGACCAGACGGAGATCACACCGGACGCTCCAATCGACAGAAGCGGCACGACGATTGCATCCTCACCGGAATAGAGAGCAATCTTACCGTCCGTCAGATGCATGACTTTTGCGGCCTGCGCGACATTTCCGCTCGCCTCTTTGATCCCGGCGATGTTCTTAACATTGTTGTAAAGATATGCCGCCGTCTCCGGCTGGATATTGCAGCCCGTCCTGCCGGGCACATTGTACATGATCACAGGAATATGAACCGCCTCTGCAATCCTTGTATAGTACTCCCTTAACCCGCCCTGCGTAGCTTTGTTGTAGTAGGGAGTCACTGCTAAAAGGCCGGCTGCACCAGCCTCTTCGGCCTCCGCCGACAGATATACCGCTTCCCTTGTGCAGTTTGATCCCGTACCGGCGATAACCGGTACCTGATCTTTTGCAAATTCAACAGCCGCTTTGATCACATCCGCATGTTCTTTTGTTGTCAGCGTCGAACTCTCGCCTGTCGTACCGGCTATTATAATACTGTCGGTCCCTTCTTTTATCTGCCATTGTATCAGTTCTTCCAGTTTATCATAGTTGACTTCCTCGTTCTCTTTCATCGGCGTAACAATCGCAACGCCGGCGCCTTTAAAAACTGCCATATTACCCCTCCATTCTCTCATCGCGCTCTGATGCAGAACAAAGTGGGCAAGCCCACCTCAAATCTTTCCTCCCCTCCATCTTGCGGGATTGGCTTGCACGCTTTGCCGCGCCGGATGCATATTGCAAAGCAATTAATTCCTCCTGCATCCGTGCGCATAATTGTTTTTTGTCTTATAGGGAAGACACTTTCACGCTTTCGCGTGACAAGTTCTTTTCTATAAGACAAAAAACCGGCTCTGGCGAGCCGGTCTGATTTCTTTTCTGCTGTCGCAGTACTTTTAAGAATCCGATAGCACTCCATCCAAATCACCTGCCTCTGCAGGATTTCCTGTGATGACAGTCATAAAGTTCTTCACTTCATGCCCAAGCAATATATCTGCAGCAATATACCCTTTCGGCGAACTTTCCTTTCACTCTCTTTCCCCTGCGTCTGCCGCATCCAAAAAGCTACTGATAAAGCACGCAACCTCTATCAATCATTATTATTCTATTTATCATAGCACGATCAGTTTCCTTTGTCAATCATTCTGTTGTTTTCTCTTCTGCACCTTCTTTTTGTAACGTCTGTTTAGAAACAATAGCAAAAGCAGCAGTATGACAACGATCAAAAGATACGGAAACAGCATAATAAAAATTACAAGCAGACCCTCCGCCACATTCAGGAAGAGATGCCACGAATCCGAAATCCTGTTTAACATCCTCTGGCCGAACGTGTCCTCGCTTTTTATTTTCGCATATTCCCTGACCTCGCGTATTGTCATATTGATATACGAATAGGCCACGTCGGTTCGAATCTGGTTCATCCTTGTCTTAAGCTTCGCAATCTCAATCTCAATGTCCATCAGCTCACGCTCCACCTCAAGCGCATACTGATCGTCCGTGATTGTAGATAACAGATTGATATAGCGCGTTTCCTTTGCCTCATAAATTTCCAGCGCCGTTTTCAGGTCTGTGTACTCCGGACTGACATTTTCCGCATATGCGTTCTGCGTGCGCACATCGCCCAGACTTTCTGCACCGTCAAGAAACTCACTGTAACGATCTGACGGTACGCGTACCGTTGCCTCGTATGTCCTGTTCTTTTTCTCTTCTTCGACATAATACCCGCCGCTATGGTAATTGTCATAATAGCTTTCTTTTTCGACAAACCCCTCCGAAGATTCCAGCGACGCTTTAAAATCGGCAACCGACTGATCAAATTCCAGCGTGTCGATGGTGATTTCACAGTGATAGACCAGCATATCAGTATCCATGCCAAAATCCGCCGCAGTCTCTGCGGCGGAAAGAACGGCGTCTGACACAGTATTATTTTCCGATACGGCCGCCTCTCCTGCGGCATCCTCCGTTATGTCGTCCTGTTTTATCCCCCCGGAACCGGAATAGCCGGCGCTGTTTTTATCAGAGTAATCGGCCGACGCGCTAAACTCCCCTGTTCCGCACCCGGCACCGCCGGATAACACAAGTACAATCACAATAATCAGCACTGCAAGGAACGTTTTTCTCGCTTTCATAACAATCCCCCTCATTTGTATCCGGTCAAAAACTTTATTCCTCTTCCAGAAAATCTATCTTACTGACCGAAACTTCGTAAGCGATGCGCTTTTCCGTCTCCGTCTCCGACAGTTTCTTTATATATTCACGGCTCTGAATGCGCCCCCAGACCTGTACATGGCCGCCCACCTCAAAACCGGAAGCAAATCTTGCATTCCTGCCCCAGCAGATACAGGGTATGTAGTCCGACTTTCCATAGGAACGGTTCACTGCGATCAACAGATCGGCAATTTCCCTGCCAAGCGGTGTCTTGCGGTAAATCGGTTCCTTGCAGATATAGCCGTCCAGAAAAATCTGATTGCTTTTGACATCTTCGTCCAGAGAATCCACAAATTCGATTTCCCTCGCAAAGACAGAGAGGACAAGGCGGTTTTTCTTTTCCTCATGTCGGTTGTATGAGCGAAACTGCCCCGTCACACAGACATACTGCCCGATATAGCTCTCGGAAACATTGACTAGACGCTCGGAAACCATAAGCGGTATGTAGTCCATATAGTTGCTGAGACGGTTGACTGCAACTTCTACATAGTAAAATCCCTCCCCGTAAACTTCGTGACTGAATCGAAAATCCGATACGATTTCTCCTACAATAGATACCTGGTTGTTTTCAAAAATTTTATCTGCCATGAATTTTCTCCCTTCTTACGGCTGCATATTCTTTTTTGTAATTTATTTTGGGATGTCCCTTGTCTCTTACATGCAGCCCGTCTGACACATCTATTTGTACCATGTTTTTTATCCAAATTTTCATGAAATGTGTCGATAACAAAATCAATGAAATGACGATTTTTGTCGTATTTTTTTCCTGTCCATTTTAGTACATTATACTCTTATCCGTCAAAATCAGCAAGGACTAGATAATCCGATCGCGCTATTTTAATTAATTCTTCATAATTTCTATATAAATGGAAAGAAAAGAAAAAAGAAATCTGAACTTCCCCATTTTGTAAATTTATATCGCTTATTCTAAAAAATGAGGCGGCTCAAAGAAAGAAATCCTTGCACATTCCAAAAAATATGATAGAATAAGAACGCTGACAAACAGCTGTTATTCTATTTTAAGAAAGAAAGGTCTGGTCATTCCATATGAAAACGAAACGTGAAGATGTCCGCAATATTGCCATTATCGCCCATGTCGACCATGGCAAAACAACGCTTGTTGACGAATTACTAAAACAAAGCGGAGTATTCCGGGAAAATCAGGAAGTCCGGGAGCGCGTCATGGACTCTAACGATATTGAACGGGAACGCGGCATCACAATTCTGTCGAAAAATACAGCAATTACCTATAAAGGAACAAAAATTAACGTAATCGACACACCCGGCCATGCAGATTTTGGCGGCGAGGTAGAACGTGTCTTAAAAATGGTAAACGGCGTGATTTTAGTCGTAGACGCATTTGAAGGCGTAATGCCCCAGACAAAATTCGTTCTGATGAAAGCGCTTGAACTCACGCTTCCAGTAATCGTCTGCGTTAACAAAGTTGACCGGCCGGAGGCGCGTCCGAACGAGGTCGTGGACGAGGTGCTTGAACTCTTTATGGATCTGGACGCATCCGACGAACAGCTTGACTGTCCGTTCCTGTTTGCATCCGCAAGAGGCGGCTACGCAGTCAGAGAAATCGGTGAACTGATTAACAACCGAAAAGACATGGTTCCGCTGTTTGAGACAATTATTGATTATATTCCGGCTCCGGAAGGCGACCCTGATGAAAATACACAGGTTTTAATCAGTACCATTGATTACAATGAATACGTGGGACGTATTGGAATCGGAAAGGTTGACAACGGATGCCTAAAAGTCAATCAGGAGGCGGTCGTAATTAACCACCACGAGCCTGACAAACAGAAAAAAGTTCGCATCAGCAAATTATATGAATTTGACGGACTTGACAAAATAGAAGTCGCCGAAGCGCATATCGGTTCTATCGTGGCAATCTCAGGCATCGCCGATATTCATATAGGCGACACGATCTGCGCGCCGGAGAATCCGGCCGCCATTCCGTTTCAGAAAATTTCAGAGCCGACGCTTGCGATGAACTTTATTGTAAACGACAGCCCGCTTGCCGGTCAGGAAGGAAAATATGTCACTTCCCGGCATATCAGAGACAGGCTGTTTCGCGAACTGAACACGGACGTTTCCCTGCGTGTTGAGGAGACAGACAGTCCGGATTCACTGAAAGTATCCGGGCGCGGCGAACTTCACTTATCCGTACTGATTGAAAATATGCGTCGCGAAGGATATGAATTTGCCGTCAGCAAAGCAGAAGTGCTCTACCACACAGACGAAAACGGCAAAAAAACAGAACCGATGGAACTCGCCTATGTCGATGTGCCGGATGAATTTACCGGAGCGGTCATCGAAAAACTGAGCCAGAGAAAAGGTGAGATGACCAATATGAAACCGATCACCGGCGGTTATACACGACTTGAATTTTCCATTCCTTCACGCGGATTAATCGGCTACCGCGGCGAATTTATGACGGATACCAAAGGAAACGGCATCATCAATACGGTTTTTAACGGATATGCGCCGTACCGCGGAGATATCTCCTACCGTAAACTTGGCTCCCTGATCGCTTTCGAATCGGGCGAATCCGTCACCTACGGCCTGTTTTCCGCACAGGACCGCGGCACGCTTTTTATCGGCCCGGGCGAAAAAGTCTATGCCGGTATGGTCATCGGCTCCTCGTCGCGCGCAGAGGATATCGAACTGAATGTCTGTAAGAAAAAACATCTGACGAACACAAGATCATCCTCGGCTGACGAGGCTCTGACGCTTGTACCGCCTAAGATCTTAAGCTTGGAACAGGCGCTCGACTTTATTGACGCTGACGAACTTCTCGAAGTTACGCCGCAAAGCTTAAGAATCCGAAAACGCATTCTCGATCCGACGCTGCGCAAACGCGCGGCAATGAAAAAATAACAAAAAAAGGGCGACCGCCCTTTTTTTGTTATTTATATATTTACAATCAAAAGGTAATCCCAAGTACTTCAATCACAACTCCCCAAAATACGCCTATCCCATAAAGAGACGCCACAATGGCGGCGTTCTGGCGCACATCCCGGTTCAACCGAAACAGGACAAGAAGTCCTATCCCCGCATTGACAAGAAGCCCGGCCATCATTGCCCCGGCCGTAATCACGCCGCCAAGATACAGTTCGGTAATCACAACGGAGGAAGCGCAGTTTGGAATCAGTCCGACCAAAGCTGCAATCAGTCCTCCAAGGACAGGTACGTCCAAAAACAGACTTTTGACCGTTTCCTCGCCAATCCCTGCAATAACACTGTTTAATACGACGGAAATAAAAAGCAGATAAAGAAAAATTTTAATCGTATGTTTGAACGCAGAAAGCAAAATACCGTCCTCACAGTTGCAGCGCTCCTCCTCACAGATCGTATGGATATCCATTTCTTTCTCTTTTTTATGGAAGAAATGAAGATACAGCCACTCTGCCGCGAATCCTGATATCATAGCAATCGCAACCTTTACAACCAGTATTTTTGCAATCAGCCAGCCCCCTGCAGACTGTGCAATCAAAACAGGTAGCATCTCGTCCGATGTAGAAAGATAAACCGCAAACAACGTGCCGACTGTAATCACCCGCCCCGCATACAAGCTGGAAGCCGAAGCCGAAAATCCGCACTGCGGCAGTATTCCCAAAAGACTTCCCCAGAGCGGCCCGTATGTACCGGCCGTGCGTATCCGCTTTTTTACTTTACCGCCTGTACTGTGCTCTAACAGCTCCATCAAAAGATAGGTCAGAAATAAAAAAGGAAGCAGCCTGATACTGTCCGCCAGACTGTCCGCAATTTCTATCTTTTGCATCCATTGAAAAAAATGATCCATTTCTATAACCATGCCTTTCGCAGCGGCTTATCTACCGGTGGAACCAAATCCGTTTTCTCCGCGCTCTGTCTCATCCAACTGTTCCACTTCACAAAAATCCACGGAAAGGTACGGCAGAATAATCAGCTGCGCGACCCTCTCCCCAGGCATTATCAAACGCTCCGTATCAGAATCATTGTAGAGCGGCACCACAACCGGTCCACGGTAATCAGAGTCAATCACGCCGGTACAATTGGCAGGGCGCAGACCTTTCTTTGTGGAAATACCGCTTCTGGCAAATACGCCGCCAAAATATCCGTCCGGGATGGCAATGGAATACCCCGTTTCCACCATAACTGTCTCGCCTGCCGGGATGGAAAGCGGTTCTTTCAGATCGGCACACAGATCATATCCGGCCGCCTGCGCGCTTCCCCTTGACGGAAACACCGCCGTCTTTGACAATCGTTTGATCTCTATTTTCATTGGTATCCTCTCCCACTCTAATCTTCGTTCCAGACAAGGCTGCTGTGCTCCGTCCGCTTATCGCGCAGCATTAAATCCGCAACCGCATCTTTCGCCGGTTTATCCTCAAATAAAACTTTATTGATCTCCTCAATAATCGGCATATCAACTTCATATTTTTTAGAAAGCGCAATGGCCGCTTTTGCAGAATAAACGCCTTCCACAACCATCTTTACCTCATCCATGGCCTGCTGCATCGTAAGTCCCTGACCGATCAGCATTCCGGCCCTGCGGTTTCTGCTGTGTTTACTCTCGCAGGTCACAATCAGATCCCCAATCCCGGTTAAACCGCTTAATGTCTCGTAACTTGCCCCCATTTTTAATGCAAGCCGCCCAATCTCCAAAATCCCGCGCGTAATCAACGCCGCTTTTGTATTATCTCCGTAACCTAACCCGTCCGCCATACCGGCCGCAAGCGCAATGACGTTTTTTAACGCCCCGCCAAGCTCCATCCCTAGTACGTCCGGACTTGTGTATACGCGGAAGACCTGATTCATAAAAATATCCTGTACTCCTTCGGCAATATGCTTCTTTTTCGCTCCAGCAACTACCGTTGTCGGCAAACCAATTCCGACCTCCTCCGCATGGCTCGGCCCGCACATAACGGCTATCTCGGCCGCAGGAATTTCCTGTGCAACAATATCGGTAAGCGTCATCAGCGTCGTTTCTTCAATCCCCTTTGCCACACAGACAATGACCTGTCCTTCTTTGATATATGGGGCCATGCTCTTCGCGGTACTCCTGGTAAATACGGACGGTACGGCAAGAATCAGATAGTCGCTCCCTGACGCCGCCTCCTTTAAATCTGTTGTAAATGCAATATCTTCCGGCAGCTTTACGCCCGGCAGTTTTAACGTATGCTCATGTTTTTCCTTTAACATTGCAATCTCGTCATCCATCAGGGACCAGACTGTAACCTGATGTCCGTTTGTGCGCAATACAAGCGCTAACGCCGTCCCCCAGCTCCCCGCTCCGATTACCGCTGTCTTTGCCATATCATGATTCCTCCTTTTTCCCGATTTTATTTTCCGTACCGTTTAAAAGCCGCACAATGTTTGCCCTGTGCCGCCATATTCCCATCGCCGCAAAACATGCGCTCACAATATAAAATTCTGCTCTGTAATCCGAACCGACACGCAGATAACCCGCCTGCCCGAGAAATACCGCCTGAATCAGATAGGAAAGCAACACAAGCACCGATCCAAGCGAAACATACCTTGTGACAGCTACCGAGATAATAAACAGCACAAGGCAAAGCGGCGCTGCAAGCGGACAGACCGCAAGAATGACACCGGAAGTGCAGGCGATGCCTTTCCCACCCTGAAATTTCAGATAAAACGGAAAATTATGCCCCAGTACAGCGCCAAACCCGGCATACAATTCCAGAACGCCCACAGAATCCGGATATTTCTCATGAAACAGAACATAAATAAAAAGCACTGCGAAAATTGCTTTAAACAGGTCTCCCAAAAATGTAACCGCGCCTGCTTTGGGGCCAAGAACGCGCAGTGAATTTGTTGTCCCCGGATTCCCGCTCCCCTGCGTCCTGATATCAATCCCTTTTGATCTTCCATACAAATACCCTGTCTGAATCAGTCCAAACAGATATCCGACTGCCAATGCTATCCCCCTGGCTGCCATCATGCTTTCTCACCCTTTCTCTCACGAATGATAAATTTCAATGCCGTCCCACGAAAACCGAATGTTTCACGTATCCTGTTTTCCAGATATCTTATGTAGGAAAAGTGCATTAAATTCTTATCGTTTACAAAAAGCACAAAAGTCGGCGGCTTTACCGCAGCCTGAGTGGCATAGTAAATCTTTAACCGCTTTCCCTTATCGGACGGCGGCTGCTGCATGGCGACGGCCTCCGCAATAATCTCGTTGAGCACGCCGGTCGCGACACGCATACTATTGTTCTCAATCACAATATCAATCAGTTCAAAGAGCTTTGGCAGCCGCTGACCTGACTTTGCAGAAATAAATAAAATCTCTGCATACGGCATAAAACTTAAAATATCCCGAATCCGCTCTGTATGGCGGTAGATTGTCTTATCGTCTTTTTCAATGGCGTCCCATTTATTGACCGCTATAATAATGCCTTTTCCACGTTCGTGCGCAATCCCCGCTATTTTGGCGTCCTGCTCCGTCACCCCTGCCGTAGCGTCAATCACAATCACACAGACGTCGGCGCGCTCTACCGCCGTCACGGCACGTATAATACTGTAGCGCTCAATCTCCTCTTTTATTTTATTTTTGCGCCGCAGTCCCGCCGTGTCGATAAACGTATACTCTCTACCGTTATATTGAATCTGCGTATCAATGGCATCCCTTGTTGTCCCGGCAATCTCTGAGACAATAACCCGCTCCTCTTTTGCCAGTTTATTAATCAGGGAAGATTTCCCGACATTCGGTTTCCCGACAATGGCTACTTTCGGAATATCGTCCTCCTCTTCCTCCTCCGACGGAGCCGAAAAATGCTTTACTACCTCGTCGAGCATATCGCCAAGCCCCAGCCTTGAAGACGCCGAGATCGCAAACGGCTCTCCTATCCCGAGATTATAAAATTCATAGACATCCGGCATAAATTTTTCAAAACTGTCCACCTTATTTACCACCAGAACAACGGGTTTTTTAGAACGACGCAAAAGATCCGCTACTTTGGAGTCGGCATCGACAAGCCCCTGCCTGACATCTGTAAGAAACAGAATTACATCCGCAGTTGCAATCGCAATTTCCGCCTGCTCGCGCATTTGCGACAAAATAATATCGCTGCTGTCCGGCTCAATCCCTCCGGTGTCAATCAGTGTAAAATTGTAATTTAACCATGTAATATCGGCGTAAATGCGATCCCTTGTAACACCCGGCGTATCCTGCACAATGGAAATCCGTTCTCCGGCAAGCGCATTAAATAACGTGGATTTTCCGACATTCGGGCGTCCGACTACGGCTACAACTGGTTTACTCATATTTTTCCTCTTCCCTTTCTATCTGAAGCATACGATACAGCAAATCTTGTCCGCTTGATTTTACAATATCTATATCCACTTGTAAAGCGGTTTTCAAATCGGATACAGTTACATCGTCAAGGAGCACTTCCTCATCTCCACGCAAAAGGTTGCACGGCAGCAGCAATTTTTCCCCCAGATTGTGCCCGCTCAACTGCCCGATCAGATCTCGTCCGATCAAAAGACCGGATACCGTAATCTGCTCCCCGAAAAAATCATTCCGGATCGGATATACCAGAATTGTTACTTCGGGAAAACATTCCATGCATCGCGCAGACAACTGTTTTAGAATCGGCGCCGCAAGCCGGCCCGTTGCAATTGAAACCGTATGCGGCGACACGCAAAGCTGCTCTTTTTTTATCTCAAAAAACGCTTCGTCAAACTCGTCAAGTAAAAGACGCAGCATCCCCACGCCGTTCTCCAGCTGCAGATATCCGTCATAGCTCTCTTCTTTTGGGAGCGGCTCCTCCGCAAGCAGATACCACTCGTCGCTTGCATGAATAAAATGAATCCCTGCTCGCTCCAGGCAGATCTTCTGCCATTTATGAATCGTAGCCAGCACTTCCTTTGCATCGCGTTTTGTGAAAGGCTCCAGCGGATACAGACCCTCTCTGTGTTTTGATAATCCAACCGGGACAACCGAGACGCTTTGCATTTTGGGCATATACCTGGTCAGATCTGAAATAGTGCGCTCCAGATTCTGTCCGTCATTGACGCCGCGGCAGAGCACGATCTGTCCGTTCATCTCAATCCCGGCCGAAAAAAGACTGTCTATTTTTTTCAGCGCATCGCCTGCGAAGCGGTTGTTTAACATCATAACTCGAAGAGCCGGGTCTGTCGTGTGCACTGAAATATTAATCGGCGCCAGCTTATACTCAATAATGCGCTCCAGATCCTGATCCGATAAATTCGTCAGCGTCACATAATTGCCCTGCAAAAAAGAAAGCCTGGAATCATCATCCTTAAAATACAGCGTCTCCCGCATCCCTTTGGGCAGCTGATCAATAAAACAGAAAATACATTTATTCCGACAGGATCTGTAATCATCCATCAAACCGTTTGAAAACTCGATCCCCAGATCCTCGTCGTAATCTTTTTCAATTTCAAGTTCCCATTCCTCTCCGTCCTTTTTTCGCACCAGTACAACCAGATCCTCGTCATGGATCAGATAGTGGTAATCAAACACATCCGAAATTTCTCTGCCGTTGACTGACAGCAGCACATCCCCTGCCGAAAGCCCTAATTCCTCCGCGATGCTGCCCGGAATAACGCCGTCAATTGTATGCTGTTTTGTTCCCAAAATTCCTGCCGCCTTTCCCTGAAATTTATCCTATGCCACATTTTATCGTTCTTTTGTGGCTGCGTCAAATGGAAAAGGCAGTACGCCATCTGCGACTGCCTTTTTCGCCTGTTCTTTGTATGTTCTGTTTTACAGATACCCGCGGATATCGACCGCGAGCTTTTCTTCCAGATTAATCAGCCGCTTTGTAATATCTCTGGACTTCTCGTCAGCAGTCTGATACTGATTTAAAAATTTGTGAAGAGACTTTATGCCCATATTGCAGCCGTCTGTGATCAGGTCTGCTATTGTCTGGTCGGATTCATGCATGACCAGTCTCATATTCGTCTTAATCCATGACATGCTCTTTGCCATCGGATTCGGATCTTTGCCCTCCTCCTGAAAACGATCCAGAAGCTTTTGAATTTCTTCTTTTAATTTCTGATGTTTTTCCCTGCATTCTGTCAAAATCTTTGCAAGCCCGCCGCTGTGGACATATTCAAAAACGTCTTCAATTGCCGACAAACCCATTTTGATTCCCGCGTCACACTCCCGGAGCAGCCGGACTGTATCGTGTTCTACCATTGTCATCCCTCATTTCCGCACAATTTTTCGCTGCTTTCATCTATTTTGCACTTTAATGATAGTATGCCGGTATTTCGTCCGATTATCCAAAAAATATACTATGCAGGCTTTTTTCTTACAAATTTTAAACCGAACAGTTTTGCGCCGATCCCGTTTCCGACCAGCATTACAAGCAGATAGCCAATGGACTTCAGACTGTAAATTCCTGCCAGGTTAAAATAAAACATGGATGCAATCGAATGCTCAAAACCGGACAGCAGAAAAATCATAACCGGAGCAATGATATACACAATATTTTTTGTTTTGTTATAATTATCAATAGCCAGATACATCATTACGCCGCACAGAATCGACAGCAAAAAAATATTTACGACAGAATTGTCAAGCTTTTTATTGGAAAGCGCCAGACTGTCAATCGGAAGATGCGCCGTATTACAGAGAAACGCGATCAGAAATGTCCCGACAAAATTCCCTGCGATAATAATCAGCATATCCGTCAGCTCTCTCCATCTGCTGACAAAACCAATCTTTCCGGTATACAGGTTATAGCCCTGCGTCACAATCGTCATCAACCCAAAAGAAAACAACAGCGCACCGATTACATTATTCTCAAGCGAGAGCTTCACCGCGCCGCCTATGCCGATCATAAAACCGGCATACACAGCCTTTATAAAGATCTGCGCCTTACTGTTTATACTACCTGACATGATTCTTCATCCATTCCTTTTCTTAATTCTGTAAATAATTTATTAACTAAATATAAACAGTAATCTGTCATTTGTCAATCCTTTTATGGCTTCGTTTTCCCAATTTGTAAACTTATCGTACCAAAAGGTTTCCATCACATCGTGATGGAAACACTTTTTGTGCAAGACCTTTTGGTACTGAAATACCGCTTATGATACAAAACAGGAAAACGCAAATTTTACCCTCTGACTGCTTTTAAAATTGCTTTCAGCTTTGGCGGCGTTCCGTAGAGCAGCACGCCCATACGGTAAATCTTTGCCGCGGCATAGCCCACTGCAACCACAGATGCCACGAGAATTGCAATCGAAATGATAACCTCGTATAACGGTACGGTTCCCATTGCAATACGCGTAAACATTGCCATCGGAGAAGTAAAGGGAACATAGGAACAGATCAGCATCCCGATATTGTCCACTTCCCCGGAAGTCATAGAGAACATAACAATCATAAAACCTGCAACAAACAGCATGGTCAGAGGCATAACAGCCGTATTGATATCCTCAAGTTTTGAAACAGTAGAACCGATTGCGCCAAACAGGAATGCATAGATTAAAAATCCGAGTACAAAAAATACCAGCATATATACCAGCAGATGTATCGGCATATTAAACACCGATGCAATCATTCCAATCCCGCTCCAGTAAGACTTATTCAGCTGGTAAAACAGCGCGGCCGATCCAAAGACCAGTATCAGTTGGATAAACCCTGCAAGACAGGAGGCCATTACTTTTCCAAACATCATGCTGACCGGTTTTGCACTGGTAATCAGCAACTCCATTGCTCTGGAACTTTTTTCGGTTGCAACGTTGGAAGCCACCATCTGTCCATACAGCAAAATTACCATATACAATGCAAAAATCATAATATAAGTATACGCAAAATTCTTCGCCTGGTCTTTGCCCATGTTCTCTGTCTCATGCGTAATTTCCGCAGAAAGAATCTCGCCTGCCGCTTCCGCCGATATTCCGTTTTTCATCATGGCATCCATACGGTAAAGACTGCTTAACGCCTCGTCCGCCGCGGCCGTTTTGTGGTCATACATCGACAGGTTATTGACATAGTATGTATAAGAAGTCAGACTGTCCATCACAAACGCACATTCCACTTCCCCTGCCGCAATTTTATCTTTGATCTCATCAAGAGAACTGTCTGAGACCGTAACGGTATACTCCGGAAATGTCTGTTTAAAACACTGCCCGACCAAATCGGCATTTTCAATCCCTGACAGCGACAATAAAATCACTGCCTGATTATCGGCTTCCGCCGACGCAGCCGCTCCCCCGGAGGCGTCTTCCTCTTTTCCGCCGCCAAACGCTTCCGTAATACGCGGAAAGAACATAACAACCGCAATCACAAGGACAAGCGCCGCCGTCACTCCGGTAAATATTTTATTTTTTATGTAGCTTTTCATTTCAAACTGAAAAATTGTACCAAATTGTTTCATAATCTTATGCGCTGCCTCCTTAATTCTGCTTCCCTGCATATTCGACAAAAATATCATTCAGTGACGGTTCATATACCCGTATCTCATCTATATCAAAGGTTTGTGTGAGAAGCCTCATCATCTCTTTCTTTTCCTCTGCTGATTTAAGCTGAATCAGTAATTCTCCGTTTTCCTGCATCGTCCCGCCAATCCTTTGATCCTGCATGATTTTTTTCACATCTGCGGAACGCACAGCAAGCTTATCGCGCACATAATTGTGCTTAATCTCAACGATATCGCCGCAGAGCACAATCTGCCCGCCGTTTAAAATCGCGATTCCATCGCAGAACTCCTCAATATAATTCATCTGGTGGCTGGAAAAAAGGACGATCTTCCCATTTGAAATCTCCTCTTTTACCACGTCTTTCAACAGCATTGCATTGACCGGATCAAGCCCCGAAAACGGTTCGTCAAGAATAATAATCTGCGGATCATGCGCGAGAGCCGTAACTAGCTGTATTTTTTGCTGATTTCCCTTTGAGAGTGTGTCAAGTCGTTTATTCCTGTGCTCCGTCATCTTTAAACGCTCAAGCCAGTAATCAATAGACGTTACCGCATCCTGGCGTTTCATGCCGTTTAACTGCGCAAAATACAACAGCTGGTCAATAATTTTTTTCTTTGGATACAGACCGCGTTCCTCCGGCAGATAGCCCAGTTTTACGGTATGATAATCAATCGGCTTTCCATCCAGAAAGATTTCTCCCTGATCCTGCGCAAATACATTCATAATGATACGTATTGATGTTGTCTTGCCCGCGCCGTTCCTTCCCAGCAGGCCAAACGCTTTTCCCGATGACGCTGCAAAAGAAACGCCCTTTAATACTTCTTTCTCGCCGAAATTCTTACATATGTTTCTAATTTCAAGTTCCATTTTTTCCTCCAACGATTTTCTTTTCTTACTTATCACAATTCCACGAAATTAAATCTGCAATTGTAACTGAATCCACAACATCACGTATCGCCTGATCCACTTTCTCCCAAAGCAGTATTGTCTCGCAATGCCCCTGTTTTGGACAGGGATTTTCCCCGTTTGCCAGACATTCAACCGGTGAGAGCGTGCCCTCGGTCAGGCGCAGGATATCGCCGATCACATATTCCTCATTCGGTCTTGTCAGACGATATCCTCCCCGATGACCTCTAACACTTGCAACATAACCGGCTTTATTTAAAACCGAGATAATCTGCTCCGTATATTTGACAGAAATCCCGCTTTTTGCAGCAATTTCCTTGACGGAAACCGGCGCTTCCCACGTATCTACTGCCAGATTATAAAGTATGTGGATCGCATACCTCCCCTTTGCCGTTATTTTCACTAATACTCTTCCTCTTCTTCCTCTTCACCGATATCGGCTTTTGGCTTTGCAAGGCCGTCGATTTTGATTCCGTTTTTCTCGGCATAATCCCAGAGTGCGGCATGAATCGCCTCCTCCGCAAGCAGCGAACAGTGCACTTTCACGGGGGGAAGTCCGTCCAGCGCCTCCATAATCGCCTGATTTGTAATCTTAAGCGCCTCATTTACCGTTTTGCCCTTTACCAGCTCGGTTGCCATACTGCTTGTCGCCACTGCAGCTCCGCAGCCAAACGTCTTAAATTTGCAGTCGCGGATTACCTGGTTATCGTCAATATCCAGATACATACGCATGATATCGCCGCATTTCGCGTTGCCGACCGTGCCGACGCCGCTTGCCTCTTCGATCTCTCCGACATTTCTCGGATTCTGAAAATGATCCATTACTTTTTCACTGTACATAAAACTCTCCCTTTCTGCATTGCAAACGCAGTTCGCGTTCGCTTTGTGCGTATAAACTCCCTCTATTTGCTGTTTTTGATAAAATCTTCGTACAGCGGAGACATATTTCGCAGTTTTTCTACAATCTCTTTTAAGCTGTCCACTACAAAATCTGCTTCCTCCTGCGTTGTCTTATCGCTGATCGTCAGACGAAGCGAACCATGCGCAATCTCATGCGCAAGCCCGATCGCGAGCAGCACATGAGAGGGGTCCAGCGATCCGGAGGTACAGGCAGAACCGCTGGAAGCGCAGATCCCTTTGCCGTCCAGCATAATCAGCATGGATTCGCCCTCGATAAAGCGAAAACTGAAATTTACGTTATTCGCAAGCCGTTTCTCCCGGTCCCCGTTTAATCTTGCATAAGGAATCTCTTTTTCGATACGCGCAATCAGATGATCGCGAATCTTCTTTTCTTTCTCCGTAATTTCTTTCTGATCCAAAATCGCAAGCTCTGCAGCCTTTGCCAACCCGATAATGCCCGTCACATTTTCCGTACCGGCTCTCCTGCGCCGTTCCTGTGCGCCACCGTGTATCAGTGAACGAATCTTAACGCCTTTTCTGATATATAAAAATCCAACGCCTTTCGGGCCTCCGATTTTATGGCCGCTGGCGCTTAACATATCAATGTGCATCGCTTCCACGTCAATGTTTTCTTTCGTATAGGCCTGTACCGCATCCGTGTGAAACAAAACACCATGCTCGTTCGCGATTGCTCCGATTTTTTCAATCGGTTCCACCGTACCGATCTCATTGTTTGCAAACATCACGCTGATTAAAATCGTATCCGGACGGATGGCCGCTTCAAGCTGTTTTAAATCAACCATTCCGTTCTCGTCCACATCAAGGTAAGTAACTTCAAAACCATGTTTTTCCAGATACTCGCAGGTATGCAGCACGGCATGATGCTCAATCTTTGTCGTAATGATATGTTTTCCTTTTCCGACATACGCCTCCGCAGTCGCCTTAAGCGCCCAGTTGTCCGACTCGGAACCGCCCGCTGTAAAGTAGATGTTCTCAGCCGTTGTACCAATGGTCCCGGCGATCATCTCTCTCGCTGTGGTAATGGCATTTTTATTCTCAGCGGAAATACTGTAGATACTGGACGGATTTCCGAATTTTTCCGTAAAATAAGGTAGCATTGCCGCAAGCACTTCGGGTCTGACCGGCGTCGTCGCAGCATTGTCCATATAAATAATCTTATCTGCCATAATTTTCACCTTTCCTGATCTTCTGCCAAAAGTCTGTGCAGAATCTTATCTTTTAATTCATACCATACTTGTATGATATGAATTATGATAATCCTGTTGCAGCCATTTGTCAATAGTGTACGCAAAAAAAGCCATAACAGGACGCTCCGTGTTAAAGTCAGGACAATCCTGTTATGGCATTTATGTTCTATTCATTTACATCAAATTTATACCCCATCCCCCAGATTGTGTGAATATACTCCCCTTTGGAACCGATTTTGGCACGCAGCTTTTTCACATGCGTGTCAATTGTTCTCGCATCCCCAAAATAATCATAATTCCAGACATGATTCAGTATCTTTTCACGCGAAAGGGCAATGCCCTCGTTTTCAAGGAAATAAGACAACAATTCAAACTCTTTGAAACTCAAATCAATGCGCTCGCCGTCGACACTCACCATATGGGCCGTCTTATCGACGACAATGCCTCCCTTACAGAGCAACTCCTCCTCGCCTGGCTTTTTCCCGCTTCTGCGCAGAATCGCTCCGACTCTGGCAACCAGTATCTTCGGAGAAAACGGTTTCGAGATATACTCGTCCACGCCAAGCTCGAATCCGTTCAGTTCATCGCTCTCATCCCCTTTGGCTGTCAGCATAATAATCGGCGCCTTGGAATTTTCACGTATCTCCCGGCATACTTCCCATCCGTTCATTTTTGGCATCATCACATCCAGAATCAATAATGCGATACTTTTTTCGCGATAAAAAATATCCAGCGCTTCTTCCCCGTCGCCGGCCTCAAGCACCTCGTAGCCCTCACGCAGCAAAAAGTCTTTCACCAGCTTTCGCATCCTGGCCTCATCATCCACTACCAAAATCTTAATCTTGTCCAAACTGCTTCTCCTTCTCCTCTACAGCCGCTTCTCTCTGTTTTAACTCCTGCTCCCAGGCCTCATATTTGTCAATCACCTGATTTTCATAATTCAGAATCGTTGTACTGCGCCCGGTCGCTGTGAGTGCAAACATTGCAATCACGCAGACCGCCAGCACCGCACATACGACAGACAGCGTCTGAAACCGCTGTTTATAGTTGATATTGGCTATTTTATCCCTCTGCCGTGTATTTTCTGTGACTTTTTGGGAAAGTTTTTTTGTCTTTTCTTCCAATTGACGCAGCTGCTCCCCCCGATTGCCGCCCGGCGTATTTACTGTATCTGACGGATTCATTGTGCCTTTTGGATGTTCCGTATCCTGATCCTGTACAGGTTCGACTATATGTTTTACCGCAATCGGCAGGATATCCTCATCCGCGATTACCGGCGACTCATACAGAATGTTTTGCAGCTCCTTTAAAAACGAATATCCAACCACCGTCTCAAACATACTTTCGGAAACCATCTTATTATAAATCTGTAATACGACATACGGGTTTTCTATATTCATCTTTCCTCTGATATAGCGGATTCCCTCCGTCTCTTTTGCTGCCCGCACCGCTTCCCTGGCGGATGCGAATGCAAATCCGTTTACCATATTTTCTGCATTAGACATATTTTAACATTCCCCGTTTGATCTCAAAAAACGCAACGCGGTTCTTTCCATATTCTTTCGCTTTCGCCAAAGCCTCATCCGCACATGAAAACATCGTATGATAAGAAGCATTGACTCCATTATTGTACGAGACGCCGATACTGAGCGTAACATGCACATCTTTGTTTCTGCCAAACGCCAGATTGTGAAATTCCTCCCGCAGGCGCTCCACACCTGTTTCCACTTCTTCCATCTCAACAGGGCCCCTGATAAAGATCAAAAACTCGTCGCCGCCGAACCTGCCGCAAATATCTCTGCCAAACGCATCCCTGATTAAGGCGGAGAGCCCGGCAATCACGGCATCGCCAATCAGATGGCCGAAACTGTCGTTAATCAATTTAAAATTATCAATATCAATCATGATCATGGAATCCATCACATCGCGTTTTCGTTTATTCAGATAGCTCTCTACTTCCTCTTTAAACGCTTCCTTATTTAAAAGACCAGTCGCAAGATCACATTTGCTGCGCAGCTCAAATTCCAGCCGTCTTTTCTCTACCTCCTGCAGATTCTCTACATTTAACAGATTACGGCAGCGGAAATTTTTAATTGCCTTTGCATACTCTTTCTCCAGATTCATATATCTGACGCACGAAGACAAATAGCGCTGTCTGTCACAATACTGCTTCTGGTAGCGTATCTCAAGTTCTTCCATTTTTATCCGCAGATGTAAAAACTCTGTCACGCCAAGCTTTTCGCGCAGCAGATCCATAAATACGCGCGCATCTTCCTTTCGGTCCTGATCCAGCAGAAATCTGCAAAATTCGATATAAAAATCAATCTGTTCCACATAATCGGTATCCGACTCCAGAAAATGGCGGATCGACTGGATCATTTCGTCCGTCCGCTGCTCATCTCTTTCATGTACCGCAAGATATACTTCCAGAATACACTCCGATAAGATCAGCTCTTCCTGCATCACAATATGATAATAGGAATCTATTTCTCTCTTCTTTTTCACCGCCAGTTCATAACGGTTTGTCTTACATAAAAGCTGCGCCTGCTGTATCATGCAGAGCAGCAACAGCAATATTTTGGGCCCGGAAAATTCTCCGCCTGCCACATCTGCGCCCCTGTTATAATACTGCATTGCTTTGTTATAATCATGAAGATTTTCATATAACAGCCCGATATTCAGCAGCGCCGATACTTCTCCGAAAATATTCTTCTTTTTTCTTGCCGACTGCACCGCTGAGAGATAACTGTCAAGTGCAACTGTTTCATAGCCAAGAAAATAAAAGAGCATTCCAAGCAGATTATGCGCGTCCGCCTCCAGATGTTCATACTCCTGCGTTTTTTCGATTTGGAGGCTCTTTGTCAGAGCTTCGACTGTCTCATGATAGCGCCCCATGTGGAACGCAACATCTCCGCGCAAAAACGCCGCCTCCGCCAATTCATTTTTGGAATCGGAAAAAGCGAGATATCGGTCATAGGTATCCAATATTTCCCAGATATCCTCCCTGGACACATGATATTTATATGTAATAATCTTTTCACGAAGTTCTTCCTTTAATGCAGCAATTCCCATCTTATCACATTAACCTCCATGTCGCAGTATAGCTGCGGCTCAAATCAGGCGCGCTTTTTTCTATATTTATTATACCTGTTCCCCGGAAATTATTCAACCTGAAAAAGACAGGAAAAACGGGACCAGTCTGCGGCCCCGTTTTTTTCTGATACGATTACCAGCGGTAATCTATGCTCTGCCCTATCATTTTTTCCGATTCTGTTCTCACATTATCGCTCATGTAATTATAACTGTAATCATTAATTTTTTGAATTAACTCCTCAATAGATGAAGCTGTGATCGTCACGGTGTCCTCGTCTTTCGCTTTCTCTGCGTCTTTTTTCTCCGCCAGTTTCTGCGCCGCTTTTTCATCGGCCTTTTTTGCTTTCGCTTTCTTGTCGGCTGCTTTCTGCGCCGCTTTTTTGTCGGACGCTTTCTGTGCAATTCTGTCTTTCTGCGCTTTCAATGATTTGTCGATCACTGCAAAAAATGATGCGTTGCCATGATCGTTGACCTGCATGCCAAATGTCTTTACATTTGCATTTGTGCCGGCAAGGCTCTTTTGCAGCTGCGGAAGCTTCTGGCCCGCGTTGCTGATTACGGATTCGTACTTTTTCCTGTACTCCTCGTCCTCCGCCATTTTCTCGATCTTCTCCTCATCGATTAAGACAACCATACGATTTGGATTGGCATAACTGCCCGCCTGTGCTTTGGCCTGATCAATCTTGTCTTTGCTCACAAGGATAAAATCCATGTTGGAGTACTTTTTTTTCAGCTGTTCATAATACTTCTGCGCTTTCTCACTCAGCTTCGGCTCCCCGATTGTCCTGCCATTGATCTTTGTTTTCTTCTCCGTTGATTCTGCCCGCTGCGCCTCATAAGCAGCCGCATTGTTTTCAACCTGTGTAATAGAACTCATTGTCTGTTACCTCCCTGTTATTTATTTGCAATTCCATTTGCACGTCTTACTGTCAGACCTGTTCGTCCACCTTGATTCCTTTCAGATCAGCCTCCAAAAGTTTCATGCTGGTTTTTACTTTCTCCAGTGTATCATTTACTTCTTTCGGAAGCTCTTTGGGACCGGTCAGATTCATCATATCTTCTATTTCCACCTCCGGCGCTTCATTCTTTCGCTGCTCCGCTTTCGCCTCGTCCACCGCCTCTTTGGTGCGTTCAATCATCGCCTCCTCAAGCGCCTGCTTTTCTTTGATATCGTCTATCTTATCTTCCTGTTCTTCTTTCTCCTCGGCTTTCTTCTCCGCTTCCTCTTTCGCCTCCTCGGCTTTCTCGTCAATATTGTCTAACGATTCGTCGACAAGCATTCCCATCACTTCCTTATTTGCCGACGCCAGGATCTTTTCTTTTGTTTTTTCCGCCTCCACCATTGGATCTGCTTTCAGACGCTCAATACGAATGCTTCGCAGACTTCCGACGTCGCCGCGCATCTGCCGCGATGCCTCCTCCATGTCAATCTTGCATTTGCCGGCATAACCGTTGAGCGAAAGGGCGCGCTTCTGATACTCGGTCAGCCCTTCTTTATCAATCTCTGCCAGGCGTTCCCACTCCTCTGGCGTCGGCGATTCAGTTGAAACATGGCTCATATAATCCTGACGCTTTTCAAGCAGTTCCAGATCTTTCTGTTCTTTGGAATCATCTTTAATCCCGAACTGTTCTTTCAGCTCCTCTTTCTGTCTGTTAATCCCGGACAATTCTTGGTTTGCATCATCCCGGATCTTTGCCTGCTCGTTATAATGGGCGCGGCGTTCGTTCATGCTCTCGTCTATTTTGGCATCGTTTGCCCAGGCGTCGCTTACAACTTTCATCGCCCGCTGCTGCGCCTGTCTGCGCCGAAACTCAATCGGATCTTTAAGCGCTATCATAGTATCTCCGGCAAAAATCTGATTTCTGCCGCCGGGCGCTCCGTTTTTGTTTTTTGCGCCCTGTTTTTCTCCGGATTTCTGAGCCGCCTGTGTGATCATCCTGTCATCCTGGTTCATCCCAAACGAACTGTTTATTGTTACATTCATGGCCGCTCCCCCTCTTTTCATAAATTTTTTTAATTTTATTTTATATATCGTAAATTTCTTCCAAAAATATAAGTCCTTTTTTGTATTTCTACATATAATAATATAGACTATTTATTACAATGAAGGAGACTGATTCGCTTATGTGTGGAATTTGCGGATTTCTGAGCTTTCGGGAAGATTACAGACAAAAACAGCCTTATTGGGAAAAGATACTGACCGCAATGCATCAATCCATTGCGCACCGCGGCCGTGACAACAACGGGATCTATCTAAGGGAACATACCGGCCTTGCTCATGCCAGGTTAAGCATCCGTGATATCGCAAACGGTTCTCAGCCGATGGTAAGGTCGTCAGGAGGCTATGAATATGCCATTGTCTATAATGGAGAAATTTATAACACGGACGAACTGACACCCGACTTAAAAACAGCCGGCTATCAATTTGAGACAACTTCCGACACGGAGGTACTCCTGTATTCCTACATGCAAAACGGTCCTGACTTTGTTCGCTCTCTCAACGGCATCTATGCGTTCGCAATCTGGGACGGCGCAAAAAACCGGCTTATGATCTGCCGTGATCATGCAGGTATCAAGCCTTTATTTTACACGGTTTCAGAGCATGGTATCGTCTTTGGTTCCGAACCAAAAGCGCTTTTTTGCCATCCGAATGTCACCCCCTCGATCAACCTTGACAGCATGCGCGAAATTATCGGAGTCGGTCCCGCGCGTACCAGCGGATGCGGCGTTTTCACAGGACTTCGCGAAGTACTGCCGGGCCACTATATGCTGTTTGAAAACAACAGCCGGAAAGATTTCTGTTACTGGGATCTGACCGCAGCCGAACACACGGATTCCTACACGCAGACAGTGGAAAAAGTCTCGTTTCTTGTGCGCGACGCCGTAACGCGCCAGATGGTATCCGACGTTCCTGTCTGCACATTCCTATCCGGAGGGATTGATTCCAGTATTGTCACTGCAATTGCCGCAGATTTTATGAAACAAAATCACGAGGTTTTAAATACGTTCTCATTTGATTTTACGGAAAACGATATCTATTTTCAGTCTAATTCATTTCAGCCGGAACGCGATTTGCCGTATGTCAATCGTATGCTCGACCGCATTCACACAAATCATACGTATCTGGAATGCAGTCAGGATAAGCTTGTGGATCTGTTATTTACCGCAGTCGATGCAAAAGATCTGCCCGGCATGACCGATGTCGACGCTTCCCTGCTGTATTTCTGCTCGCTTGTCGCAAAACAAAATAAGGTTGTATTAACCGGCGAATGCGCAGACGAAATATTTGGCGGCTATCCGTGGTTTTACCGTGATGAATTGTTAAACCGAAACGGTTTCCCATGGGCGGCAGACATGGAAGCCCGCACCTTGTTTTTGAATGAAGATTTTGTAAAAGAACTGAATCTGAAAGAATACTCTTATGCGCGCTACAAAGAAACCATAGACGCCGTCCCGCAGTTAAGCGGAGAATCACAGGAAGAAAAAAAACGGCGCGCAGTCGGATATCTGAATATTAAATGGTTTATGCAGACACTTCTTGATCGTATGGACCGCACCAGTATGTATTCAGGGCTGGAAGCAAGAGTGCCGTTTGCAGACAGACGCATTATGGAATATGTGTTCAATGTGCCATGGCATATGAAATACCAGAACGGAGTAGAAAAAACTCTGCTGCGCGACGCATGCAAAGACCTTCTGCCAGACGAACTGCTGCATCGGAAAAAAAGTCCCTATCCGAAAACATACCATCCGGAATATGAGCGTCTGCTGACCCTGCATTTCTCCAAAATCATTGAAGATCCAAATGCACCTGTCGCAGCGCTTTTGGACAAAGAAAAAGCCAGAAAATTTATGACAGCCCACAAGGAACTGGGCAAACCATGGTTCGGACAGCTGATGGCCGGCCCGCAGCTGATGGCATATTTTATCCAGATCAACGAATGGATGAAGAGATACCACCTGCACCTGTAAACAACCGCCATGATGCAGCTTCGCGGTGATTCAGATCAGAGCAGAGAAGAGAGTGTCCCAAAACTATGTAAAATCGGATTCATAGAAAAGGGCATCATCTCTTTCTTTTAAAAAGATACGACTCATAAATCTGGCATTGAGATTCCTCTTTTCAATGCCATTTTTGTGACATTATGAAAGACGGCTCATAATTCCCACTTTGTTTTTATCTTTTCCTGCAGCAGAAACTGCCGGAACAACCAGCAGCTTTCTTCATGTTATCGGGCCCGTCAAAACTTTATACAACACATCTGCAAGCGGCGCCATGGCATTCATGGCTTCCTGAACCGTATTCGTCTGCGCCCCCACTTCAATCAGCATCGTCTTTGGACAGAAATGCATATTGTAACGGTATCCTTTCAGATAGATCCGTCTGGTAAAACCCGGATAATATTCGGCTGCCTTTAACTGTACCTGAAACGATAATGCCAGATTTTCTGCTATGTAAGGATTGTATAGATAATCTATATCTCCTGTTTTTGTTGTGCGACTTAAACCGTTAAAGAACATAACCTGTGCCATGGAAACACCGTTTTGCTCCGTAACAAGGCGCGTCCCCTCTCTTACGCCGTCCCGGTGCAGATCAATCACAACTTCAATCGAAGGGTTTTCACTTAACACTTTCTTTAAATCTGGCTCAGCATTAGAATAGGCATGATCCCGATCCCCCACATCATACTGGCCCTTATGATGTATGACATTTAACCCGTACTGCTCCGTCAGTATCTTAGTCAGATAATCTCCAACCCCAACTACCGTTGTAGACGCGTCCTGCGGAATAGAATCCGCATAGCCCTCCTGCGAATGTGTGTGATAGATTAAAATCTGCGGCGTACTCGCGTCATGCGACAAACGCATATCTTTGCCCAGCAGCGCATCCGCATTCAGCTGGCTGCCGTTGATTGTCGTCGTATTATCTACCTGATAAAAATTTTGGATCAGATAATCAAAATCATTTAATTTCTCTCTCGCATACGTTACCGTCTTCCCCGGCGTCCCTCGAAAAGAAGAGCCTGTACCAGACTCTTCTGTCGTATTTGGCTCTGACAAAAACAGCCCTTCTTCCAAAAACGTATTGCCTGGCAAAGAATTTTCATCCGCCGTACTGCCGCTACTTTCCGAAGACGCAGCCTGATCACTCCCCCCCTGCGCTTCGCCCTCCGCAAGCACCAGCTCTCCCGTTTCTTCGTCTACATAATTTTCGTCTGCCGCCTCTTTCGCAAGGATAAACTCATAGGACAGCTCGCTCTCGACCTGAGTCTGATAAGAACCGTGATTCTCCTGATACATGCCTACCGGGAAAAACTGCTCGATTACGGAAAAACCGTCCACAAAATACAGCGCGGCCAACAGCGCAGTAAGGATAAGCATCCTGTCCGTATATTTATTTTTCTGTCTGACTCTGTTTTGATATCGTCTTGCACGCATACTTAAATTTATGCGCAGACTGCCGGATATATGCGTCTAAGAAAGTTCGCAGTTCATGTCTGCAAATGCAATATTAAGTCCCTCAGATACAGTAAAACTAAGCCTTTTTACTGACTCGTCGATATCTTTTGGCGTGACGAACATTGTATTTAAATTCGGAGTCAGCAATTCCTGAATCAGCTCGTATTTCTCCCCGTCATTTAATTTATCCAGCGAATCTCCCAGCTCTTTAAACGCTCCGCTCTTAAGCATTGCATCCACCAGATTATACATCATATCATTTACGATCGTTGCCGCGTCGACTACAGTCGGAACGCCAATCGAGATAACCGGTACGCCAAGGCTCTTCTCATTGAGTCCGTGCCGATGGTTTCCGACACCGCTGCCGGGATTGATTCCGGTATCAGTCACCTGGATCGTCCGGTTCAGCCTTTTTGTACTGCGCGCCGCAAGCGCGTCAATCGCAACTACAAGCTCCGGTTTCGTTTCTTTTATAATGCCGTGAAGTATCTCAACGCTTTCCATTCCGGTCTGTGCCATAACGCCTGGTACAATACTGCTGATGCGGTTTACCTCGTTTTTCCCAAACGCATATTTGCCGTATTCATTAATGATATGACGCGTAATCAATAAATTATCCACAACGCGGGGACCAAGCGCATCCGGCGTTACTTCACGATTGCCAAGCCCCACAATCAGGACTGACAGCTCCTCCTTTTTCACCGGAAGCAGCTTGCGTATAACTTTGGCCAGCTCAATTGAAATCTCGCGGTGATATCCGTCGTCCTCCTCGTCCATCTCGCTCGCTTCGATCGTGATATAGGTGCCCTTTGGACGTCCCATAATTTTTGCACCGTTCTCTGTTTCTATCGTTACTGTACTAATTGTCAGATTTTGATCTACACGCTCCTCAAAAAAACGTACGCCCTTTAAACGCACATGGTCTTCCTGCATCTTTTCCTGTGTCTCTAATGCCAAATCTGTACGAATCTGATACATAACTTCCCCTCTTCCGACTTTGTTTCCTGCCTCTTTTTCTGAATATTATCTCCATGCAATTCTATATTATACACAAAGCGTCTGATTGCCTCCCATTGGTACAACGTTGTAACACTTATGAGAGTTAATTCTTATGTTGAAGTATACCGCCAATTCTGCTATAATAAAGATAGCTTCTATCACTTAAAGTAAAGATTGGAAAAACAAATGGATAGATTAAAAACGAATATATTAAAATTTGTTGATTGGGTCACTGTAAACAGAAACCTGCTGTTTCTGGCTGTATGCTTTATGATCCATGCTGTCTTTGCTGTCGTCTTTTACAGGCTTGGCATATGGCTTCTGGCGCTGCTAAACTGTTTTAGCTGCTGCTTCTATCTTCGATTTCTGCTGATTGCAAGAGACACATCGGAAAAAAGCATGGTTGCCACCTATTTCGAAATTATCCTGTTCTCCGTATTGAGCGAACTTGCTCTCGGACCGGAATTTGGGTTTCACCTCTACATTATAGGATTGGCGGCCGCCATTTTTTATCTGGTCCCGACTTACGGAAACAAACGCTTCATCTACCAGATTTTCGGCATTGTGACTGTCTTTATTCTGGAAGTCGTCGTTAAGATCTTTCACTTGCAGTTCCCTGATTTACAGGAACCTGCACTGCCGTACGATACTGCATTTTATCTGGTCAATCTGCTGATCACGACGACTGTTGTATTGTCCGCAACTTTCCTGTATTCCAAAGAGACGGACAGCGTATGGGACTCGCTGCGCTACAATATGAACCATGACGCTCTGACCGGTCTTTACAACCGACGTTTTCTTGAACGGCAGATTGAGCTGATTCCCGACAACAAACGAAGCCAATATGTAATAGCGATGGTAGACATTGATTTTTTCAAGAAAGTAAACGATACATACGGGCACGAAGCCGGGGATGCCGTACTGGTAAAAGTCGCGGCCTGTCTGAAAGAAACGGCGCAAAATGAAAACCTTGCCGTCCGCTGGGGCGGGGAGGAATTTATTTTATATTTTCCAAATACCACCCCGGACAAAATTTACCCGCTGATGGAAGCGCTGCGCGTGCGCATTGAAAACATGGCAATCGAAACCGGCGGCAAACTGATTCATATCACAATCACTTCGGGAATTGCCACCGGTATGGCGGACAGCAACTACGAAAAAGTGATTGGAAATGCCGATGAGAAACTCTATCTCGGAAAACAGCGCGGAAGAAATCGAGTTATCATCTAAAAACACTTGACATATTGCAAATATTATTCTAAAATATACCAGTATGTTTTTGTAAAACCAGAAAGAACAATACCATTTCATAAAATCGGAGGTGTGAAAGTTGGCTAATATTAAATCTGCAAAGAAGAGAATCCTTGTTTCCGCAACAAGGGCAGCAAGAAACAAATCTGTCAAGAGCGAAGTGAAGACGGCGATCAAAAGAGTAGAATCTGCTGTTGCCGCAAAGGACAAGACTGCTGCAGAGAGCGCTTTGAAAAATGCCGTTGCTACTATAGAACGCGCTTCATCCAAAGGCGTGTATCACAAAAACAGCTCTTCGAGAAAAGTATCCCGTATTTCCAAACTTGTGAATACATTAGCTTAAGAATGATCGAAAGAATCGTCAGTCATTTGAAAGCAAAGCAGAAAAAAGACCATGGGTGCAATGACAGCCGATGGTCTTTTATTATGCCTGTTTCCAAAAAATATGCTCTAAATGTATCACTAACCATGAGAAAATCTCTTGATTAAGAAATCATTTAGAGCATATATCACCCGAAATAACGAATATCGTTTTATTCTGTCACAACACCTTTTTGCAGCATGATATTCGCGTAGAGTGCAGATTCACTTGTTGCAATGACAGCGTATACCTGTTTCGCTTCTTCATAAAATGCAAAACGTTCCAGCGTTCCGACTGCATCTGCGCCGCGCTTATCATGTTCTTTGATAATTTCTTTATATTTGTCCCAGATGGGCGTCTCCACCGGATCATTCGGCATAACTTCCATTAAACTTACCGGTTTCTCCACATAGGTATCCAATGGAAATACTTTGAGAATCGCATCCAGAAGTTCCGGTACCCCGTGTCCGTCACAGCGAATCACAATTGCATTTTTTCCCATGGACTCCGCCGGGAAATTCCCGTCTGAAATAACCAGCCTGTCACTGTGCCCCATCTCACACAATACTTTCAACAATTCCGGCGATAATATTTGCGGTATTCCTTTTAACATATACGCTCTCCTATTTATACATCGGACCATATGCAGCGCACGCCCTGTAGTCCTGTCCTTCTTTGTCTGCTCCAAATGCATTCCACGCAGCCGGTCTGAAAATATCCTCTTCCGGCACATTATGCATGCAGACCGGGATTCTTAAGATCGAAGCCATTGTAATCAGATCTGCGCCTATATGGCCGTAAGAAATAGCGCCGTGGTTCGCTCCCCAGTTATTCATAACATCATATGCTGTCTTAAACGCGCCTTTTCCGGTGCATCTCGGTGCAAACCATGTGCACGGCCATGTATAATCCGTCCGCTTCCACAACACATCGGATACTTCAGCCGGTAATTTCACAGTCCATCCCTCGGCAATCTGAAGAACCGGTCCAAGTCCCCTTACCAGATTCAGGCGAATCATCGTACACGGCATTTCAGCCTGTGTAAGAAAACGGGAGGAATACCCGCCGCCGCGAAAATATCCGGTATCAGCAGCATTCCAGGTAGTTGCTTTTAAAATTGCATCCTGATCCTCTTCCGTCACATCATACCATGCTTTCATCACAGCGTTGCCCTCTGCATCTTTTGCCTCACCGTTTGCATCAAGACAGGCTGCGCCGGAATTGATCAGATGGATAAAGCCGTCCGCTTCTTTTGCTTTTCCCTCAATCTCATATCCCGTCACACGTTTCACCGCATCAGTACTCCAGTATGTACGTACATCCGCAAAAATCTGAGCCTTGTTTGTCAGCAGCTTCATAAATAACATGCCAAGGCCATTTAACACATCGTTTTCCGTAGCCAGAATATAGGGCTCTCTTGCACCGTTCCAGTCAAAGGAACTATTTAAAATTGCTTCTGCAAAGTCTCCGTTCGGATAAAAATCGGTCCACTGTCTCTGTCCCTGGAAGCCCGCTGCAATCGCATTATGTCCAACTTTCTCTTCCTCGCATCCCTCCGGCAGATTCTGATTTCCGCTCATAAGATCTTTGATGATGACGGCCATTTTTACGACAAACTCAAATTGCTCTTCTTTCTCCTGCTCTGATTTCTGAAGATGCTCCGGATTTTTGTCAAACCCAATCGTACATTTTTCTTTTGCCCATGCAAGCGCCTTTTTAAACTCCGCTTCGTCGTAAATCCCCTCTGTCATGCGTCGGATGATTTCCACTTCATCTACCGACTCCACACGCATCCCCAGGTAGGATTCTATAAAATCAGAATCAATGATGGAGCCGCCAATCCCCATACAAATCGAACCGATCTGTAAGTAGGACGTTCCTCTCATGGATGCAGCTGCAACTGCAGCACGTGCAAATCTCAATAATTTTGTTTTTACATCCTCCGGAATCCTGCTATCATCTGCATCCTGTACATCATGTCCATAAATACCAAAGGCTGGCAGGCCTTTCTGCGCATGTGTTGCAAGAACGGACGCAAGATATACGGCGCCGGGCCGCTCCGTGGCATTCAGTCCCCAAACGCCTTTAATTGTATTTGGGTCCATGTCCATTGTTTCAGCGCCATAACACCAGCACGGTGTCACGGTAAGCGTGATATCTACGCCCTCCCGCTTAAATTTCTCAGCACAGGCCGCTGTTTCGCCCACACGTCCGATCGTCGTATCAGCAATTACAACTTTTACAGGCTCTCCGTCTGCGTAGCGGATATTTTCCTCAAATAACTTTTTCGCAGCCTGCGCCATACCCATCGTCTGGTCTTCCAGCGACTCTCGTACCTTTAACGCTCCTCTTCTGCCGTCAATCGTCGGACGAATCCCAATGACCGGCTGCCCTCCGACCAATCTCTTTTCTGCCATTTCATATGCCTCCTTTATTTTTGAATCATTGTTTTAAATTTTTCATAAGCGATATCCCATTTATCCAGATCCATTGGCATATACACATTGGTCTGTTCCGAATTTGCAATCATTCGGCGGGCTTCGTCTACGTCTTTTATTTCTCCTAATGTCATCAGCTGAACCGCAATATTCCCAAGTGCAGTGGCTTCCACCGGACCGGCTGTTACTTTTCGCTTATTTGCGCTTGCAGTCATCTGACAAAGAAGTCTGCTCTGAATCCCTCCTCCGATCATGTGAATGACAGAGAAATTTTTCCCGGTACAGGCTTCAATCTGTTCTAATGTAAAGCGATATTTCAAAGCCAGGCTTTGATTAATGCAGCACATAATATCCCCGATCGTTTCCGGTACTTTCTGTTCGGTACGTCTGCAAAATTCACGAATTCTTTCCGGGATATCACCGGCCGTATTAAATTCCGGCGCATCCGGATCTATAAAGCTTAAAAACGGCTCTGCCTTTTTTGCCAGCTCCTCAAGCTCCCCGAATCCATATTCCATGCCCTCGCGAATCCATCGTCTCCTGCTCTCCTGCGCCAGCCATAATCCAATGATATTTTTAAGGAATGTAAACGTGTTTCCATATCCTCCTTCGTTGCTGACATTGCAGGCAAATGATTCTTCTCCGATAATCGGCTCTTTTAGTTCTGTCCCAAACAGACTCCATGTTCCGCAGCTGATAAAGATAAAATCATCTTCTTTCGCCGGAACCGCTACAACAGCGCTTTGTGTGTCATGGCTTGCTACTGCAATCACTTTAGCCGGTTTTATGCCAAGCTCTTCGCATATTTTCTTTGATATGTCTCCAACTACTGTTCCGCCTGGTATAATATCAGGCAATATTTCCTTTGGAATGGACAGCGCCTCTAAAATCCGCTCCGACCATATCCGTTTTTTCGCATCCATCAGCTGGGTTGTCGTAGCCATCGTATACTCCGCTTTTTTCACTCCGGTCAGAAAATAATTAAACAGATCCGGCGTCAGAAGCAGACTTTTCGCCCGTTCTAAAATCCAGGGTCTTTTCTGTACCAGAGAATACAGCTGAAAGACTGTGTTAAAATTCTCGAACTGATTTCCTGTCAAATGATAAAGTTCTTCTTTGGGAATGGCCATAAATACCTGTTCCTGCATTCCAAGTGTTCGATCATCCCTGTAATGCACCGCATTTTCCAATAGTTCCCCATGATCATCCAGCAATCCAAAATCAACCCCCCAGGTGTCAATTCCTATGCTGTCGAATCCTCCTTTTTGTTTTGCTTTCAGTATCCCCTGCTTAATCTCATAAAACTGCCGCAATGTATCCCAATACATTGTATTTCCAACCATAACGGGATCATTCGAAAACCGATGTACTTCCTCCATAACAATTTTCCCGTCTTTTATTCCTGCAAGAATAGCTCTTCCGCTCGACGCGCCAAAATCAAATGCCAGAACACGCTTTCTCTCCTGCTTCACATGACTCCTCCATTCTCTTCCCGTCTAAAAAATTCCAAATATTTTTTCTCTGAATGATTGATACAAAGAATCGTAGTCTGTATATCCAATCTTACTGTCTGCAAACCGCCTCTCCCACTCTTCGCAGATACTATCTGCAATCAGCCTGCAGTCCTTATGTTCTGTTTTGAGTATGGCCGGAAACACATAATAAATTAGAAAAAAGTTAATATCTGCCTGTGTGCGGGAGGGAATTTTGTGTTTTGCTCCTTTGCCAAAAGTTCTTTCAACGGTATCTGCAAACAGTCCTGCGACTTCACCGGCAGCTTTCTTTTTATCTTCCGCCAAATCCAGATAATCCGTAATTTCCTGGAAAAAATGCTGATTTTTGTTCAGAAACTGCTTCATATTCTCTTCATATGATTTCTTTTTCAGCTTTTTCATCATTCCAGTCATATTATCAAACATAGTTTCCAAATCATTCAGCATAGGTCCCTCCCGCCATTTTTATGTCAGTTGTCTGTTAGTCATAAAGGTTTGGTTTGATATTGTCATCTTCCATATTATCTTTGTTATACCAGTAACCATCCATCGGCGTATCCGATACTGTCTCGCCCTTTGCGATTTTTGTCAGTGTCTGGATACATTCATACCCCATCATCAGCGGAGACTGTGTCACAGAACCGATAAACTGTCCGTTGATAATCGCTTCTTTCTGCGGTGTACCTGCATCAAATCCTACGCCAATAATTCCTTTTTCCGGATCTGTAGACAGTTTATTTAATGTCTGGTTTGCAGTGATCACACCTTCTGCAGTAGTCTGGTTGGAACCAAAAATTGCGATCGTATCGTTTTTGGACATAATTTTCTGAGCTTCTGTAGATGCCAGATCTACTGTCGTCTGTGCAGGAACGCCTACTTCGATGATAACTTCAGCTTCACCCTCGGCTACCTTATCCTCTGTCGCATTCACATAAAATTCATTGCCTACAACCGCTACTTTTTTATCAACGCCTTTGCAAAGTTCAATCATCTTATCA
Organism: uncultured Roseburia sp.; assembly: GCA_947088345.1. GTDB lineage: Bacteria > Bacillota > Clostridia > Lachnospirales > Lachnospiraceae > Roseburia. Next base: position 182,105 of record CAMUGE010000001.1, on the reverse strand, counting down.
ATAAATCCTTTGCCGCGCTGCTGGATATTTAACCCTGTAGCATCCTGATTTACTTCGCCGATTCTAACCGGTGCATCTGTTGTAGCCGCTTTAATTTTTTCCTCGATTACCGGGAACATATTCTCCGCCGCTACTGCGCCTGCCGCTGTATTGTCTGTCGCTACAGTCGCATAAACTGCGCCTTCCGGAGCTCCGTCAACCCCGGTGTCAAAACATACAACCGGGATACCCGCCTGTGAAGCCTTTGCCAGCGAATCAATGACAGAGTTTGCATCACATGCCGCCAAACCGATTCCATCCGGCTTCTTCTCAATTGCATCATCAATCATCTGAATCTGATCCGCAATATCCGATTCATTTGCCGGCCCGTTGGAATTAGCTTTTACGCCCAATTCCCCGCATGCTTTCTCAATTCCCTGAACAGCTGCCTGCCAGTAGGTAGACTGGAAGCTCTTAACAAGAACCTCAAATGTGTAACCTCCGTCTCCGCCTGCGTTTGCTTCCGCCTGGGCTCCTCCGCCCTGTGCTGAAGAACTGCTCTCCTCACTTCCGCCGCACCCTGCCATTGAGAGTGCCATCACCGTGCTCAGTAATACCGCTACCACTTTTTTCTTCATTTCCTATTCCTCCTTTAATTTTTTTCTATATGAAGTCCTGCTTCGAACAACATATTTCTGGAATAAATACTTTCGACTGCCTATTTCCTCTTTTTTATAACGTCGATCAATACCGCCGCAATCAGTACAATGCCTGTAAAGATCTGCTGCCAGTTGGCCTGCAGCCCGATAAATGGCAGACCCACTTTCATCAGACAGATTACAATTACACCCAGAAAAGCTCCAACAATCGTACCTACGCCGCCGGATGCGGAAACGCCGCCTACAATCGCCCCGCCGATCGCATCTAATTCAAAGCCTGCTCCGGAACCCGGATAAATGGTAGCGTAGGTAGCGGCATATGCAACGCCGGCGAGTCCGGCAAACAGACCCGAAATCACATAGGCCAGAATATGATAAAACTTTACATTGACGCCGGCAAGTTTTGTCGCTTCCTTGTTGCTCCCGATCGCTATTGTATATCTTCCCACTCTGGTATGCTCCAGCACAAATGACATGATAAGAACCAGCGCCAGCATAAGCACAATTCCAATCGGCACAACAGTTCCATTGCCCGATATAAATTTAAAAATGTAGCGAAACTGTCCGGCTTCTGATAATGCCGACGGCCAGGATACTCCAAACCCACCGCAAAGCGCCGGCCCCAGACCACGCGTTATCATACAGGTACAAAGTGTGGCCAGAAACGGCGGCAAATCCATCACCGCAACTAAAATTCCGTTCAGTATACCAATCAGTACGCCCATTCCCACACATGCAAGTATACCAACGCCAACCGGCATATTCTGATGCACAATCAGATATCCTCCGATCAACGCATAAGAAACAAGTCCTGTACCTATGGATAAATCTACGCCCCCCGTAATTAATGGAAACGTTACGCCAAGCACCATAAGTGTAATATAGTACGAATTATCCAACACGCTTACAAGAGTCGGATACGTTCGAAACGTAGGACTGAGAAAACTAAAAAGGATCACCATTGCAACAATGATTCCAAATACCATGGCCTCTCGTCCTTTTAATCTGCCAAAAGCCTTTTTGTTTACCATCTGTCTGTCCCTCCTCTACTCAATCTCTCTTGTTGCAAGATTCATAATATTCTCCTGTTTCGCCTCGGAAATATCAAGTTCTCCTGTTTTCTTCCCCTCGCACATTACTACAATCCGATCGCTCATACGCAGAATTTCCGTCATTTCCGATGAAATCATAATAATGGATTTGCCCTCCGCTACCAGCCTGTTCATCAGTTTATAAATCTCGTTTTTCGCGCCTACATCAATTCCTCTCGTCGGCTCGTCAAAAATCAGAATGTCACAGTCTCTTGTCAGCCATTTCGCAATTACAACTTTCTGCTGGTTGCCTCCGGATAAGTTAACAACCAGCTGATCTACATCCGGCGTCTTCGTTGCAAGAGCTTCTACATACTTTTGGGCTACGTTTTTCTCTTTCTTTTTATTGATAAATATCCCATTCATAAAATTTTTCATCGAAGCCATCGTTGTATTTTCCGCTACGGTTTTCTGAACTACAATCCCGTATCTCTTCCTGTCTTCCGAGAGATAGCCGATCCCGTATTTTACCGCGTCCTGCGGACTGTTAATTACTACTTTTGTTCCGTTAACATAGATATTTCCGCTCTCTTTTGGGTCAGCGCCGAACAAAGCCCTTGCCGTCTCTGTTCGTCCGGCTCCCATAAGTCCGGAAAATCCCAGAATCTCGCCTTTTCTCAGCTCAAAACTTACATCCTGCACCATCTTGCCGGCTTTTAAGTGTTCGACTTTCAGAACAACCGGCGCGTTCTTCGGAACGGCGCTCTGCGTCTTGGGATCTTCATAAATAACGCGGCCCACCATCATATTGATGATATCTTCTTTCGTACTCTCTTTCGTAATCAGCGTTCCCACATAAGTACCATCGCGCATTACCGTTACACGATCTGTAATCACTTTAATTTCATCCATGCGGTGTGAGATATATACCATGGCAATATCTCTTTTCTTCAAATCGCGGATGATCTTAAACATCTCTTCAATTTCCGATTCTGTAAGCGCAGCGGACGGCTCGTCAAAAATAATAACCTTTGCGTCAAAGGAAACCGCTTTTGCAATTTCACACATCTGCTGTTTACCTACCGTCAGATTTGCCATTGTCTCCGCAGGGTCGATATCTACATTCAGCCTGTCAAACAGCTTTTTGGCCTCTTCGTTCATCTTTTTATCGTCTATCCGGATTCCTTTTTTAAATTCTCTCCCAATAAACAGGTTCTGTGCAACCGACAGATGCCCCAGCATATTCAGCTCCTGATGCACAATGATAATACCTGCATCCTGCGCTTCTCTTGTATTCTTAAATTCAACCTCTTTTCCTTCATAGGTAATCACGCCGGAATCTTTTTTATAAATACCGGTCAGCACTTTCATAAGAGTAGATTTACCCGCTCCGTTTTCACCCATAAGCGCAAGAACTTCGCCTTTTCTGATTTCCAGATTCACATGATCCAGAGCATGAACACCCGGGAAAGATTTATCTATATCTTTCATTGTCAGAATAATATCGCCCATATTTTATCTCTCCTTCCTACACAATCAATGCTAATTTTTTCTGCGTCTTGCAGAAACATCCGAATATACTGCCGCTATAACGATCAAACCGGTAATAATATACTGATACTCTTTGGTAAACCCTAAAGCAAGTATCCCCTGCTGTAGAAGAGAGATAATAAAAACGCCAATCACAGTACCGCTGATGGATGCCAGACCGCCGGCCATGGAAGTTCCGCCCATAACGCATCCTGCAATTGCCTCATTGTTGTACTGATCGCCATATCCCGGCTGCACCGTCGTAAACGCGGCCACATAATAAATCGAAGCGATTCCGACCAGCGTTCCGCAGATCACATATGCCAGCATTTTCCATTTTTTTACATTGACTCCGGAAAGGCGGACAGCTTCTTCATTGCTTCCAAGACAAAGTATGTAACGACCCCATTTTGTCTGATTCAGCACAATCGCACAGACTACTGCCACTGCCAGAAATACAATAAGTCCAACCGGGAAACCGTTCATACTTACAAAATTTCGATACCATCCGTCCGACGTCGCCGACTGCGGCCAGCTTACAGACTGTGTTTTTGTAAACACGGCGGCAATACCTTTGGCAATATTCATACTCGCCATTGATACGATAAACGGAGGCACTTTCCAATACGCCACAAGATATCCGTTAAATACGCCGAACAACACGCCGATCAGGACGCTCATAATCAGACTTAACACCATCGGCACACCGTATGTAATCATGCTGTACCCCGATACCAGCGCGCAGCAGAACATAACCGGGCCGATTGAGAAATCAATCCCTCCCGTTGCAATTACGAACGTAACCCCCAAAGAAAGAAAACCAAGGAAATAGGCATAATTCAACGTATTTGTAATTCGTGACAGCCCAAAGAAGCTTCCCCCCGTTAACCCCCCGAATGCAAGATACATCAACAGCATTACACAGACCAGGACAATTCTGTTAAATCCCACCTTTTTTACAAGTGCATTTTGTTTGATTTTCTCCACTTTCCTTCCTCCTTTATCCATTTTTACGAAACTTTCCCGTCCATTCCCCCAGAACGGCGTCATTCCGAAAGCAAAACGTTTCGCTCTAAGCTTTGTTTGTTCGCTCTATGTATCTCCTGCGAAAATTATTTGATTTATATCATCATTTTTTCCAAAACAAAAAGAGACAAAAAGCACAACGATTCATTGCATTCTGTCTCTTTCTTTTTCTATTATTTCCATTTACTCCATCATTCCATTACACGGATAGATTCACCTTTCTGCATTTTTGTCCCGAACCATATCTTAACCGGCTCTTCCTCGTTTTTCTTTTCAATTCGTCTTAATAACAACTCTACTGCTTTCTTACAAATCTTCTCCATCGGCTGAATCACCATATACCAGCTCGGCTGAACAAGTCCGCTGACCAGCAGGGAATCAAAACCAATCAGCGAAATATCTTTCGGATACGACAGCTCAGACTCATTGACCGCTAAAACCCCGCCCAACATAGTATCATAATTCGCCATCAGTACAGCCGTCGGACGACGCGGGCTGTTAATCAGCTCTTTCATCATCGTATACCCGAGTTCCGTAGAATGGCGTCCTGTTTTTATATATTCCTGGTTAATCTCCAACCCGGCTTTTCGCATAGCTTCTTTATACCCTTTGATCCGCTCTACGCCCGTATATTCCACATCCGAAGCAATTATTGCAATATCTTTATGATGATTTTTAATCAAAATCTCCACCGCTTTGAACGCCGCGGTTTTATTGTCAATTCCCACGCAGTCAACTTCTTCATCCTGTACGGTACGGTCTACTAAAACAATAGGGATGCCCGCCTGTTTTGCCGGTTTCATAAAACCGCCGTCCATACTGACCGGCAGCACAATGATTCCGTCTACTTTTCGGCTGACCAGAAACTCCAGGTTCTGCACTTCCACCTCTTCATCATTGCCGGAATCACAGATCATCATTCCATATCCGTATTTTCTGAGATCCCGCCCAATATAATGCAAAAGCTTTCCTGAAAAATAACACTCAATGTCATGAACCATAACTCCCACAATCTTGGTCTGCTGTTTCACAAGCCCCCGCGCAATCTCATTCACCTGATAGTTTAGTTCTTTAATTGCGTTTTCAATCAGAATCTTGTTTTCTGGAAGCACGTTTCCTCCATTCAGATATTTGGAAATCGTAGCCAGAGACAAGCCTGTTTTGTCTTTCACATCACGCATTGTTGCCGGCATTCTCCAACCTCCCTCTTCATTCGAACCATATTAATCAGACGAAAGTATTATACCCCTTTCTTTTTGAAACGGCAAGAAAAAAATATCCGTCTTTCTTATAATGGGTCTTTCCTTCTCTCTTGCAAGATTTCCCCAACTATTGTATACTGACCATACGCAGACGTATTCTGCGCTATCCTGTTCTGTGAACAAAAAATACAAGAATCGGGTAAGGGATTGATCTTCTTCCCCATTCACCGCAACGGGCGCATGCTGCACCAGCAGCTAATTTTGTTCATTCGCCCGTGCATAAAGCAGCGCTCTGCGGCTGCGCACTGCCTGCCGCAAAGTATTTCGACGTAAAAGCAGTGCAGAAATGGAGACTCACGATGAAAAAACTGCACCGATTCTGTATTGCGCACCTTACTCTGGCGGTAATTTTCTGCCTGTTATCCGGGTGCCAGAAAAAAATCTATCCATGTCCTTTTACTACAATTACATGGGAAAATACGCTGGACGATATTCTGGATCTGGAAGGAGACCCTCAGGAATCCTATGACTCCGTGTATGGCGGAACTACTTATACTTTTCCGAAAGAATATAACGAATTACAAGGAACCGTCAAGTACATGTTTGATGAGAGCGAAAGACTTGTCTGTATCTCATGGATGTATCAATGTTCTGATTCGGGAGAACTGAATGCCGTGTATGAGAAACTTCACAGCGAGGCGGAAAATGCCCTTGGAAAGAGCGGTTATGAATACAACACCGCTCAATTTGCAGACGCCGCCCCTTTCAACGACGTCTGGTATCTGGAAAGCGGAAACATTGTATTTAATACCGTCGATACGAACGATGTTAAAATTCTTCAATATACCTTTCTGCACCCCGACGTCTCTGAAGAAAGGCCGCAGAAAAACTAAAAACAGCCGGATTACCGCCTTTTTAAAATCTGCTCTGTCATTCGCACGGCTCTCGCATTTTCTTTTACGTCGTGCACGCGGACAAACGCACATCCACGCTCCACAGCCAGCACTGTTGTAGCGATTGTCCCCTCCATCCGCTCTGACGCGGGCAGATCAAGCGTCAGACCGATCACCGATTTGCGGGATGTTCCAAGCAAAACGGGAAAGCCCAGAGAGGACAATTCGAAAAGCCTACGAATCACTTCGAGATTCTGCTCGTATGATTTTGCAAATCCAACGCCGGGATCGAGAATAATTTTATCGCTGGCAATCCCCGCTTTCTTTGCCAGTTCCACAGACCCGGCGAGATCCTTTTTCAAATCCGCAAAGAAACTTGCATATTCCGTATTATTCCGATTGTGCATCAGACAGCATGTCACCCCTGTTTTCGCTATGACTTCGGCCATCTTCTGATCATATTTTAACCCCCAGATATCGTTGATCAGATCGGCGCCCTCACAGATGGCGCTCTTTGCCACGGCTCCCTTATAGGTATCCACCGAAACGGGAATATCAAACCGTTCTTTTACTGCTCGTATCACAGGCAGAATGCGCTCTTCCTCCCTGCACTCCGGGATCATCGTATATCCGGGTCTTGTAGATTCTCCTCCGATATCAATCAGGTCGGCGCCGTCCTTTATCATCTGCTCCGCATGAAACAACGCATCATCCGTCTTTTCATAACGCCCGCCATCCGAAAAAGAATCTGGCGTCACATTTAAAATTCCCATTATGTAAGTCCGATTTTGTACATCAAACTCTCTGTTCCCGATTCTCATATAAATCTCCATTTCTGCATTGCGAACGCAGTTCGCATTAACTGTTTCGTTTCAGGCGAAATTCTTTGATCATCACAAAAAGCAGCGCACAAGCAGCAAGGAGCAGTACGGCTGAAAGCGCAATACCCGCCGGCCCCGGCTCATAACCGAATGCCAGAAATCCCGTATTCTGCCGGATCACCGCAATCAGATTTGCCGTGATATGCCCGATCATACAGACTGTGAGAGACCCCGTCTTTTCTAACAGAAACGCAAGCGCCAGCCCTAAGACAGTCGCATAGAGAAACTGAACCAGATTCGCATGAACCACGCCAAACAAAAGCGCCGATAACACAATCGCAGGAACTGTTACAACAGAAAGCTCATATTCTCTCTCCAGCGTCTCGTCTGAGAGCAGCAGCTTAATACGACGGTAGAGTACGCCGCGAAACAGAAGCTCCTCTGCAATCGGAATAATCAGGCAGGAACCGACCAGCTCAAAGATCATTTTGCCGCCGAAAAAACCTGCGTTTGCCCGCGAAAACCCCTCGGACATCTCGACAAGCGGCGTCATAGCCAGAATATTGTTGACAGAAATCCCAAGCGCCGCCAGAAGGAAAACTGCCTGCACATGCCCCATTACAAGTTCTTTTCCATGCAATACCACGGGCATAAATTGCGGATTCTTTTCCCGGCGTTTTCTGTCGTCTCTGAAAAATTTATAGATAAAAGGGATAGTCAGCGCAGAACAGATAGTCTGCCGCAGCATATATGTTTCGTCAGAAGCTCCGAAAAATCCTTCCACAAGATAATAGGCAAGACTTGAGATTACATAATAAATTCCGATCGGATAGAGAACGTTCCAAATTTTAAATCCTTTTTTCATCATAATCCTCCGTTTTCTTAAGTGACATCAGCAGCTCTGAGACTGTTTTGCCCAATACCGGATGACGGTAATACGCACAAAGCTGCGAAAGCGGTTCTAACACAAACATGCGGTTTTGCATATCAATATGCGGAATCATAAGATCTGCATCTTCAAAAACCAGATTATCGTAAAAAATAATATCAAGATCCAGCGTTCTTGGCCCCCAGCGCACTGTACGCACCCTACCCGCCTCTGCCTCCGCCGCATGCAGGCACTCAAGCAGTTCATGCGGCGTAAACAGCGTTTCCAACCGAACCGCGCCGTTTAGAAAATCCTGCTGGCAGACGCCGCCATATGGCGCCGTCTCTATCAGATCCGATACTGCAACATCCCGTATCTGCGGAATGCTGCAAAGCCGCCTGATTCCATCCCGGATGAATCGCTCTCTGTCTCCCATATTAGAACCGACAGACAGAAAAACCGTATGCCATCCGCGTCTGATCGACACAGAGACATTCTCAAACGGAAGTCCAATGGGAGCATTCGGTTTTAATAGCTCAATCTCAACAAAAAAAAGTCTGCCATGCGAAAGAAGCAGTTCTGTGGCCAGATGCTCCGCCGCGGCTTCAATCAGACGGTAGGTGTGATTCTGCAAAAACTGAGTCATAAAATGACAGACCTCCCCATAGTCGACAGAATCCGCAAGGCTGTCGCACTTCCCCGCCTTTCGGCAGTCAAGATACAGCGCTGCATTTACAAAAAAATCCTGCCCGTTTCTTGTCTCCTCCTCAAACACACCGTGATGTGCAAATACCTTTAACCCGGTAATTTTAATCTGATCCATCTGTCCTCTCACCCTTTCTGCACCAGTGAAAAGAAACGCTCCTGCAGTTTCTGATCTGTTGCAAACTGTCCTCTGCAGATATAGGTCATCGTCGTGCTGCCCGGTTTTTTTACGCCCCGCATAGTCATGCACATATGTTCCGCCTCAATCATAACCATAGCGCCAAGCGGTCTTAAATATTCCATCAAAGCATCCGCAATCTGCGCCGTCATTCGCTCCTGCAGCTGCGGGCGCTTTGCATAAATTTCTACTGTCCTTGCCAGTTTGCTAAGCCCTGTCACTTTGCCGTCCGGAATATATGCGATATGCGCCATCCCGTAAAACGGCATAAAATGATGCTCGCACATGGAATAAAAGCGAATATCTTTTTCCAGAACCATCGCATTGTCCTGTACGGTAAATGTTTTGGCAAGCGGCTCTTCTGCACAGAATGCCATTCCTTCAAAGATTTCTTCATACATACGGGCAATCCGCTCCGGTGTCTCCAATAATCCTTCTCTCTGTGGGTCTTCCCCGATCCCCTCAATCAGAAGACGCACTCCCTGCTTTATCTTTTCAATGTCTTTCATGGCAATCCATCCTCCATTTTATGCTCACAGCATCTTTCATCTTCCGTGAGCATCGCGCCAGCCGCAGCCGCAAAGCGGCATGTTTCCTTTTGCGGCTGTGCGCATCCTGTTTCACAGAGCGGCAGGTTTACCTGACGCTCTGCAGAAAGCGTCCCTAAAGTCCGGCAATACTGCCTGATCTCACAAAGATAAGAAAGCGAACCAAATGCCAGTATTACCTCTTTGTGGCCGGAATTTGAAGATTTCGCTGCGGCAATCGCTTTCATCGCCGCCTCGCGCGGCGTTTCACACGCAATCACTTCTATATTCTCCGCCTCGCACACAGACTCTGGCATTTGGGATCTTTCTTTCCCCGCCGCTCCCGCGCCGCATACAACACGGCCGTTTCGCTTCTTTTCGTTTTGCTCGAAAAGTACAGACTCTGCTTCCCGCTTTAACTGCTCCGCCGATAATGCCCTTTTATGGCCGGGCGTCACCGTAAAGACGCGCGCGGCATACGGCAGAAGTATTCGCAGCATGTTTCTGTACTCTTTATCCGCAAGTACTCCTATTATATAAGTTATCTTTCTGTTTGTAAAATGCTTTTGAACGGTTTCCCGCAGTTTTTCCGCGGCCCCGGTATTGTGCGCGCCGTCTATAATAAACAGCGGCGCTGTTAAGACCGTCTCAAATCTGCCCGCCCAGCGCGCTTTTTTTATCCCGTTTTGTATAATCTCAAACGGCAGTTTCCAAACTTCCTGCAAAACCGCAATAGCAAGCATTGAATTTTCGATCTGATAGCCGGCTCCTGTTGAAAGAGAAATCTCGCCGGTCAGACTCTCTGTTTCGCCTCTTTCCTGCACGCTCGTACAGCGGTAACGGATCTCTGTGATATCCTGCGCCGTGATTTCTGCAAAATCCGGCTCGGCAACGATTAGTTTTGACTCACACGCTTTCGCTTTCTGCTCTATGACTGACATCACCTGCGGATTTTGGCGTATCGTAATAACCGGACACCGGCATTTTATAATTTCGGCCTTTTCCGCTGCAATCTCTGCAAGCGTGTTCCCTAAAAACTGCATATGGTCCATACTGATCGATGTGATTACCGAACAGAGCGGTTTTCGTATCAGGTTGGTCGCATCCATTCTTCCGCCCATCCCAGTCTCCAGCAGCACATAATCACACTTTTCCCGCTCAAACCAGACAAACGCCATTGCCGTCTCCACCTCAAAAGCCGTCGGAACTATGTTTTCCTCTGCAAGAAGCCGATCACATGCCTCATTGACTTTCGAACAGACGAAAGCATACTCCTCCTTTGCGATCCATTCGCCGTCAATCTGCCATACCTCCAAAGGCGAAAAAACGGCCGGCGACAGATAACGCCCAACCCGATATCCCGCCTCCTTTAACACAGATGCCAAAAATGTACCGACAGAGCCCTTTCCGTTTGTCCCTGCAATGTGTACAATCTTAAGACGCTCCTGGACGTCGCCCAGTCGTGCCATCAGACGGCATATCCCGTCAAGACCGAAAACACTGCCCTTTTTTTCCAATTCTTTTATATATTCTCTTGCCTGTTCAAATGTCATCAACTGACAAATACCCTTTCCATAACTTATTTTTTTGCGCCTTTTGTATCGCGGTTCCCTACTCTGATATTTGAAACGACCAGCTCTTTGTCCTTATGCGGCACAATTACAGTCTCCCCCTGTCTGACCAGATAAATATCAGACAAAAAATCACCTGCAGAAAGCTTCATACCGCGAACGCCGATTGCACCTTTTTTCTTCTCCGGAATGGTATCCACGCCGATACGCAGGAAAAAATCTTTTTCCGTTTTCATCACAATTGTCTCTTCCCCATTGATTTCCCGCAAAAACACAACTTCATCTCCGTCTGAAAGCTTTGTCGCCGCCGTCGTTCGCTTTGCAACATCAAACTCCGCGCCGTCTACCATCTTTAACATTGCCTTCTTTGTCCCGAACAACAGCTTTTTGCCTCTGATGGCCGCCAGATTAGTCAGATAGATAAATTTTTCCCCGCTGCTGTCATAATTGCTTACATTATCAATCGGTACTCCCTTGTCACGAAATTTTCCAAACGGCAGATCCTGTACTTTTAGCAGATGCATCTGTCCCTTATCTGTAAAAATACAGATTCTGTCCGTATTTTTGCAGGCAATCACACAGCGGTTTTCGGTATCGGCCGCCTCCTTATTGCGCTCGTATGTGCCGGTGTCTATCGTCTTTGCATAACCGAACCGATCCATCAGAAATACAACGTCATGTTCCTCCGGCTTTTTTTCCTCCACAACAACCGCTTCCAGATTATCAATGACGGTACGTCTTTGCCTTTCAAACTCCTTTTTAAATGCATGAAGTTCCTTTATAATTTTTTTTGCCATCACGGAACGGCTTCCCAGTACTGATTCATATTCCGCAATGTTCGCAAGCGTTTTTTTATGATCCTTTAACAACGCTTCGATTTCCAGCCCAATCAGACGGTACAGGCGCATTTCCAGTATTGCGTCCGCCTGCTTCTCCGTAAAAGTAAGCGTCGCGGCTTCTTTTTCAGACTGTTCTGATTTAAACGAAATATTTTTTGTCTCTCCTGTTGTAAGACACGCTTTTGCATCTCTGACATTCTTACTGCCCCGCAGTATCTCGATAATCAGATCAATCACATCGCAGGCATGTATCAGCCCTTCCTGGATCTCTTTTCTCTCCAGCTCTTTTGCCAGCAGTGTTTTATACTTTCGCGTCGCAAGTTCATACTGAAAATCTACATGGTGGCGTATCAACGGTACAATCCCCATTGTCTCCGGTTTTTTGTCTGCCACTGCAAGCATATTGACTCCAAACGTGTCTTCAAGTTTTGTCTTTTTGTAGAGCAGGTTAATCAGGTTTTTGGTATCCGCCCCTTTGCGCAGCTCAATTACAATTCGGATTCCGTCCTTGGACGACTGATTTGTGATGTCCACAATATCATTTGTCTTCTTTGTCTCAACCAGACCGTACACATCATTTAAAAATTTGCCGATATTGGCTCCGATCATGGTATACGGAATCTCCGTTATGACAATGCGCTCTTTGCCGCCTTTCGCCTGCTCCACCTCGACTTTTCCGCGAATTTTGATTTTGCCGGTACCGGTCGAATAGATTGACAGCAGCTCGTCTTTGTTTGCCACAATACCGCCTGTCGGAAAATCCGGTCCAGGTATATACTGCATCATCTGTTCTGTGTTGATATCGGGGTCCACCATATAGGCAATCACCCCGTCGATCACCTCGCCGAGATTATGCGTCGGAATGCTTGTCGTCATACCGACGGCAATCCCCTCCGCGCCGTTGATCAAAAGATTTGGAACTTTAACAGGCAGTACCTCCGGCTCTTTTTCCGTCTCATCAAAATTCGGCACAAAATCAACTACGTCTTTGTCGAGATCGGACAGATACGCTTCCTGCGTAATCTTCATCAGCCGCGCCTCTGTGTAACGCATTGCAGCCGCACCGTCGCCTTCTATTGATCCGAAATTGCCGTGCCCGTCCACAAGCGGCATTCCCATCTTAAACTCCTGCGCCATTACAACAAGAGCCCCGTAAATCGAACTGTCTCCATGCGGATGATATTTACCCATGGTATCGCCGACAATACGCGCGCTTTTCCGGTAGGGCTTATCGTAACGGATGCCAAGTTCATACATGTCATACAGAGTGCGCCGCTGCACCGGCTTTAAGCCGTCCCTGACATCCGGGAGCGCACGGGCCACAATTACGCTCATTGCATAATCAATATAAGATTTCTGCATCAATTCCGAATATTCGGTACGTATAATCTGTTCTTCCTGTTCCATCACAAACTATTTCCTCTTTTCCCGTCATTTAAATATCAAGCTCGGCATCCTTAGCATGTTCATAGATAAACATTTTTCTGGGCGGCACGTCGTTTCCCATCAAAAGTTCTGTGATATCGGATGCCATTCTTCCGTCCTCAATCTCCACTCTCTTTAACATGCGCGTCCTGGGATTCAGCGTTGTCTCCCACAGCTGATCTGCGTCCATCTCGCCAAGTCCTTTATAGCGCTGCAGTGTAAAACGTCCTTTATGTTTTTTGCGATAGCGCGAAAGCGCAGCATCGTCATAGAGATACTCCTCGGCTCCACGGGACGGAATCGCCTTATACAGCGGCGGCATCGCAACATACACATGTCCTTCGTAAATCAGCTCCGGCATAAACCGGTAAAAAAGCGTAAGCAAAAGTGTCGAAATATGCGCGCCGTCCACATCCGCATCAGCCATGATAATAATCTTATCATAGCGAAGTTTTGCAATATCAAAATCGTTTCCGTATCCCTCGGAAAAACCGCAGCCAAACGCATTAATCATTGTTTTGATCTCCGCATTTGCCAAAACCTTGTCAATACTCGCTTTCTCCACGTTTAAAATTTTCCCACGAATCGGAAGAATGGCCTGAAAACTCCTGTCGCGCGCCGTCTTTGCAGAGCCGCCGGCCGAATCCCCCTCGACGATAAAGATTTCGCAGACGGATGCGTCCCTGCTCTCGCAGTTTGCAAGTTTTCCGTTGGAGTCAAATGAAAACTTCTGTTTTGTCAACAGGTTCGTCTTTGCTTTCTCCTCTGTTTTTCGTATTTTTGCCGCTTTTTCTGCACAGGAAATTACTTCTTTTAAAACCTCCAGATTTTTATCAAAAAACAGCTGAATCTCGTCCCCGGTCACTTTTGCCGTTGCGCGGGAAGCATCCTGATTGTCCAGTTTTGTCTTTGTCTGCCCCTCGAAGCGCGGGTCGGGGTGCTTCACGGAAATTACCGCAGTCATGCCGTTTCGCACATCCGCGCCAGTAAAGTTTGTATCTTTTTCTTTTAAAATACCAAGCTCCCTCGCATACGAATTGATCACCGCCGTAAAGACTGTTTTAAATCCGGTGATATGCGTACCGCCCTCCGCATTGAAGATATTGTTGCAGAATCCGAGAATATTCTCATGAAATTCGTTGGTATACTGAAAGGCGGCTTCTACCGTAATCCCCTCGCTCTCGCCTTTAAAATAGACAACGTCGTGCAGAACCTCGCTGCTCTTATTGACATCTTTGACAAATCCCCGGATGCCGTCCTCCTCGTGATAGACAATCTGCTCCGTCTGCTCCCCCCGCCTGTCCTCATAGATAATGGTTAAAGCGGGGTTTAAATACGCTGTTTCGTGCATCCTGCTTTTCACTTCGTCTTCTTTAAAACGCGTCTTTTCAAAGATTTCTGGGTCCGGCAAAAAACGCACCTTTGTCCCCGTCTTTTTTGTCTTACCAATGACAGGAAGCAGGCCGTCCTTTAATTCCTCCACCGGTATCCCGCGCTCGTATCTGTCATGATGAATATACCCCTCTCTGCTGATCTGCACATCCATCCAGGTCGAGAGAGCATTAACAACAGAGGATCCAACGCCGTGCAGACCGCCGCTTGTCTTATAGGCAGAATCGTCAAATTTTCCTCCGGCATGCAGTGTCGTATAGACGATACGTGCCGCCGAAACTCCTTTTGCGTGCATTCCGACCGGAACGCCCCTTCCATTATCCTCCACGGTACACGATCCGTCAGCCTCCAGCGTCACGCATATCGTATCGCACGCACCTGCCAGATGCTCGTCCACCGCATTATCCACTATCTCATAAATCAGGTGGTTCAATCCTTTTCTGGAAACACTGCCGATATACATACCGGGTCTTTTGCGGACTGCCTCAAGCCCCTCCAGTATCGCTATACTGTTTTCATCATAGGATATATTGTTTCCCATCTTCCCCTCACAATCTGCCGCCTGCGCAGCATTACGTATTGTATTTCATATGTGCAAGCACCATCATTGCAATTCGGAATTTCATTGCATCGTCAAATTTTCGTATATCCAGCCCGATTGCCTTTTCCAGACGCTCCAGTCGATATACAAGCGTATTTCTGTGTATATAAAGCTGTCTTGCCGTCTCCGATATATTCAGATTGTTCTCGAAAAATTTCTGTATGGTCACTGTATTCTCCTCATGAAACACATCCGGCACATCATTGCCAAATACTTCATGAATAAACATTTCGCACAGTGACATCGGAAGCTGATAGATCAGACGCCCAATACCAAGACAGCTGTATGCCGCCGTCTCTTTCTGGGCATAAAAGATTTTTCCGACTTCCAGCGCCATCTTTGCTTCCTGATAGGACTTTGCAATATCCTGCAGATTATTGACACGATTCCCGTAACCGATGCGCACACGCATCAAAAGTTCCGTGTGAATACTGTCCACCATCATATTCGCGAGCGACTGCAATTCCTCGTCTGCACGCATGACTGTTGTATCTTTGACCAGAACAATACTCTGCTCGTCCACTTCCGTCACAAAATCTTTTGCCTTTGTCACAAACAGGTTTTTCACCAATTCCATTGCCGCAGTATCTTTTTTATTCTCCAATTCCAATACAAAGACAACGCGCTCCGCCTGTTCAATATGTAATTTCTGGGCTTTGTTGTACATATCCACGACAAGCATATTTCCAAGCAGGATATTCTGCATAAAATTATTCCGGTCAAACTGTTCCATATAAGCTGCAACCATATTGCGCACCTGACAGACTGCAAGCCGGCCGACCATATAGGCATCCCCGGCCCCGGCTTTCGTTAAGAGTATATACTCTGTCTCCCCTTCCACGATCACCTTAAAAAAATGATATCCGGACAGCATCTGGTTCTCTGCCATGGAGTCCACAAAAGCGAGTACCGCGTCTCTCATATCCGTTTCCGGCTGAAATGTTGTCGCTGCCAGTTTTCCGCTCTCCGTGTACAGTGCAAAATCTATTTTGGAAATTTCTCTGATCTCATCGATCGCCGCCTGAAGCTTTTGGCTTGAAATCATACTGTCAACCATACCTTTCCACTTAAAAAACTGGGTACATCATTGCACCCAGTTTATCTTAGTGTGTGTGTTCAATTTTAACGAATTAGTTGGTAATTGTCAATTCTGTTTCTTTGTCAAATACATGAATCTTCTCCGGATCCAATGCAAGTGTAATACGGTCGCCCATACGAGCCGTCGTCCTGGATTCAACTTTTGCACACATATTAGAGCCGGCAACTTTGAAGTAAAGGATAACCTCAGAACCAAGTAACTCATAACCTGTAATATCAGTCTCAAAGCGGCTGTCTTTGTAAGCCTCTACCTGAATCTGCGTATCAGCGATTGCTTCCGGCCTGATTCCCATAATCACAGTCTTGCCGTTGTATCCGCCATCGATCAGTTTCTTTGCCTTTGCCGGCGGAAGCGTAACCGTTGTCTTTTCAAATGTAAGCGTAGCTTTATCGCCGTTCACCCTGCATACGGCATCTACAAAGTTCATCTGCGGGGACCCGATAAATCCCGCTACGAATAAGTTGTTCGGCTCATTGTATAATTTCTGCGGAGAATCTACCTGCATAATAACGCCGTCTTTTAATACAACGATCCTTGTACCCAGTGTCATAGCCTCTGTCTGATCATGTGTTACATAGATGATCGTTGCTTTTAACCGGTTGTGCAGTGCGGAAATCTCACTACGCATCTGTACACGCAATTTTGCATCCAGATTGGAAAGCGGCTCATCCATCAGGAATACTTTTGGGTTACGTACAATGGCACGTCCCATAGCAACACGCTGTCTCTGTCCACCGGATAAAGCCTTTGGTTTACGATCCAATAATTTCTCAAGGTCAAGGATTCTTGCAGCCTCTTCCACTTTTTTCTTGATCTCTTCTTTCGGAACTTTTCTTAATTTTAACCCGAACGCCATATTGTCAAATACAGTCATATGCGGATAAAGAGCGTAGTTCTGAAATACCATCGCAATATCTCTGTCTTTCGGCTCAACGTCATTCATTAATTTTCCGTCGATCAAAAACTCTCCGGAAGAAATCTCCTCAAGACCGGCAACCATACGAAGCGTTGTAGATTTTCCACATCCGGATGGTCCTACAAAGATAATAAACTCCTGATCCTCTACCTCAAGGTTGAAATCCTTTACGGCCTCGAAACCGTTCGGATATACTTTACAAATGTTTTTTAAAGATAAACTTGCCATTGGTCTTACTACCTCCTAAATTTTAGTGTACGTATTTGTTAATACTATTCTACTAAAAAGTGCTATAAAAAACCATAGTCGCATTACCAAAGAATCGTCATTTTTCTTGTGACATGTCACAAGCATTTTAGCACATCCGTCAATTTGACGAAAAACATATGATTTTTATGTCGATTCACACAAAAAAGTGACTAACTGCGTTCTTTTATTTTCGCTTTTATCCTTGAGAGCGCATTGTCAATCGCTTTTGTACTTTTTCCCATCTTCTGTGCAATCTGATGGTAGTTATTCCCGGCCAGGTATTCCTGTAAGACCTCCTGTTCCATCAGACTAAGGCATCCGCTGATACGCGCAAAAAAGCTGCGGTTATTTTCCTGCGCAATAACAAGCTGCTCCGGGTTTTCCATACTGTCCGCCGTAAGCACTTCCGCAAGCGGTTTTCCGTCCTCCTCCGATTCCGCGTCAAAAGAAATATATGTGTTTAACGGCACATGCTTTTTTCGGTTCGACGCCTCAATCGCACTGTAGAGCTGCCTGGAAATACAAAGCTGGGCAAATGTAAAAAATGATGTCTCCTGCTCTAGATCATAATCGCGTATCGCCTTAAAAAGACCAATCATCCCCTCCTGCATCAGATCGTCCGTCTCACCGCCAATTAAAAACATGGCGTTCGCTTTTTTTCGAACCAGAGGCTTATATTTTGCAAGGATATAATCCATAACCCCGTCATCCCCGTCACGCAGCCTGCCGATCAATTCTTCGTCCGAATAAATCTTGTAACTTCCCACTGATCCTCCTCACACCATCCGCTGCCGCACAATCTCATAGGCAAGCACACCCGCCGCAACTGATGCATTGAGCGAATTGATATTTCCCCGCATCGGAACCGATGCTGTAAAATCGCAGTTTTTGCGCACAAGGTCGCTCACTCCGCCGCCTTCCCCTCCGATGACAAGTCCGATCGGGCCTTTCAGATCAAGATCATACATCAGGGCGCCGCTCATATCGGCACAGACAAACCAAAGTCCCTGCTCTTTCAGCCTTTTCATCTCCGCAGTTAAATTTGTCACCCTCGCAACCGGCGTATAAGAGATAGCGCCTGCGGAAGCTTTTGCGACAGACGCCGTAAGCCCCACCGCACGACGTTTGGGAATAATCACACCGTGCGCGCCCGCCAGATTTGCGGTTCTGATCACTGCTCCCAGATTATGCGGATCTTCAATGCCGTCCAGCAGGATAAGAAAGGGCGACTCCCCTTTCTCTCTTGCTGCCTGCAGCATATCTTCCACGGAGGCATACGAATATGCCGCTGCTACTGCAATGGCTCCCTGATGTTTCCCTGTCTCTGAAAGATTGTTCAGCCGCATTTTATCTACAAACTGAACCGTTATCTCTCTCTTTTTTGCCTCGCGAACGATAGACTGTATCGGTCCGTCCGCGCAGCCCCTGAGAAGAAAGAGCCTGTCTATCTGCGTTCCGGAGCGAATCGCCTCCAGTACGGCATTTCTCCCTTCCAGCTTTAATTCCTCCGGCTTTAATTCGGCCTGCTGTATTTTTTTTTGTCGTGTTTCTATCTGTTCCATAATTGATCCTCATTTCTGCATTGCGGACGCAGTTCGCATCAGCTTTATGCGCATAAACGGCTTTGTGGCGGGTCTTTTCGCTAATTCCCATGCCGCGTCTTACATAAAGTCTGCCCCGCTCCCATTACGCTTCCCGAAATAAATCCAGAAATTCCTTTTCCCCAAGCCGCTCCTGCGGCAAAAAGCGCTCGGAAGCAACATATGCGTACAGACTTTTTCTAAGCTGTCTTACCTCCGGCTCCTCTCTCTCCAGATCAAAACCGCAGAAAAGCACTTTTGCTTTTCCCACATTCGCCTCAAACAGCGGAGACCTCCTTATATTTCGAAAAAAATTCGGCACAGGCTCCACCAACGGATGAATCGTTTCGCCAAACGCGGAGAGATCGGCGCCCCACGAGTGCTCCAGCAGCGTCTTCCACTGATAATCGGGGTATTCGTCTGTTGCAAATTCCAAAAACGCCGGATGGTCTTTTTGTATCATTGCGCCGCAGGCCGCATCTGTCTCAAAAAAAGCAGGCGACCAGAATACCGGAATAAAGCTGCCTTTGATGGGCTGCTTTAAGCGCCGTGCCGTCACCACTGCGCAGCCTCCCTCCTGCAAAAGTCTGCGTATCGGGCCAATTTCTGACAAAACAGCGGGCTGCTCCTGTATCGCCTGCTCTTTCGGATAGACAAAAACGCGATAACAGTTTTTACGATCCGCGACAGACAGTTCCACCGAAAGCATCGATGCCGCGCAGATTTCGGAGAGCGGAATACTTACCGTACGATCGGTTGTAATCGTTTCATAAAACAACTTGTCTTCCCAATAAATCCGCAGGGTAAAAATCGGATTTGGCTCACGTACCGCGCGGTAGTCATAAAAATCAAGCGATGCCTCCATCACTTCATCATTCGTATAGATCCGTTTTGCAAGAAACAGCGGTACGCCGTCACTGCAGAACTGTCGAAACTCCTCCGGAGAAATCAGGCCCTTACTTCGGTAAAAAGCATCCAGAATACCTACCGTTGCCGTGCACTGCCCGGTATAATCGCACAGCGACAACAGTCCGAATCCGCCAAAACCTTTTGTGCGCAGCGCCGCCTCGATATCTTCTTTGTACAGCTTTACCGCAAGATCGCCGGATGCTCTCACATACTCGCGCAGATATTGGTAAACTCCGTTCTGTCTCATATCGTCGCGTATCACATCCAGATTAACTGCACGCATATTTCCCGTATAGTCGTCTGTACCGTCTACATCCGGATAGACGCAGTACTGCCCGATCTCAAACGATACAATCGGCACCGGCAGCTCGTCCACCGCTTTCCGGTAGCTCAAAGCCGTATTTTGGGCCGTCTCATCCTGCATATTCTGAATGCGCACCGGATTACCTGCCGCCGTAAAAGCACAGAAATAATCTTCACACGGCAAAACAGGATGGTCAAAATTCGATGTCACCGTATATAGCCGTCTGTTGTCATATGCCCTGATTCGCGTCGTGATCGCATCGAGCATCTGAAAATCGCCCAGCAGCTCGTTTCCGTTTGAGAACAACAGAAACGACGGATGATTCCCGTACTGCCTTGAAATTGCTAACGCCTCCTGCTCAAAATAAGCTTCATGCAGCAAATCATCCCCTGTTTCCAAAGCGCAGACATCCAGATTCAGCCAAAGCGGCATCTCCACCGACAAATAGACTCCCTCTTTATCTGCTGCAAGAAAGGCGTTCTCAGGCGGGCACCATGCATGAAACCGCATATAATTTAATCCGTATGATTTTATAATACGAAACTGAGTCTGCCAGGACACAAAATCCATCGGCGGATAGCCCGTCGTCGGATCAATCGCACAATTTGTCGTACCTCGCAGCGAGATAGTCTGTCCGTTTAAACAGAACTGTTTGTCTTTCACTTCAAAAATACGCATACCGAACAGATACTCTTTCTCATCCGTCAGCCGATATTCTCCGCCATCCTCCACAAAAAGCTCTGCACAAAAAGAACAGCACGCCGGCTGAAATTCGCTCCATAGGCGAAGTTCCGAAGCGAGCTCACAGGCATCATAGAACACCTGTTTCGACGTATGGTATGTAAACGGAAACTTATAAGCTGCCAGCGGTTCCCCCGCTTCTTCTTTCAATGTAACTGAAAGATATGCCTTTTTGTTTTCGGACGGGGAATGAATATCACTCGTTGCCACTGCACGAAAACGAATCCTTGTTTTTTCCGGAAAAATCTGTATATTCTCAATATGGCAGATCTCTTCACACTGCAGCTCAATCTTTCCGATAATTCCGTTCCAATACCCCTGTGTATCGACACTGTAGCCGCTTGCCATTGAGTCAATATTGAGCAGGTTTGTATTGTCAATGCGAACCGTAATCGTATGTCTGCCAGCTGAAATCCCCCGCGCCAGCCGATGACGATGCGGCACGCTAAGACTCACTATCCGCCTGCCGGTCTGTTTTCCGTCGAGCCATACACCAGACGCCATATTGACGCGTTCTAAAAACAAATACAAATCCTTTCCGGCAAATGACTCCGGTATGTCAATTTCTCTCTGAAGCCATAGAACGCCAATATACTCATATCGCTCGCGCGGCGCTCGCACAGTGTTTTTATCCATCGTGTCATAAGCCTGCTGCTGTCTCCCAATCCCGTTCCCGCAGCAAGATCCCGGAAGTACAAACCCGTTGTGTTTTAAACTGCGCAGATAAAACTTTTCGTCGATTCCTATATTTGTTTCATCTTTCTCATAGCGCCAAATACCTGTCAGATCAATCTTTTGCATGTTTTCTCTCTTTTCAGATCTCTATTTTTAACAGTTCCATCCCTAGTTTTACCAGTTCAACAATTCGAACTAACCGATCGTTTAAATATAGCCATCCCAGCAGCGCTTCAAACCCTGTCGCTTTCCGGTAATCCGACATAGTCGCATTTTTTGCCATCGTCGCCGATTTTGCATTTCTTCCCCTGCGAAAAATATCCGCCTCTTCCTCCGTCAGATATGGCCCAAGCGCCCTGACCATTTCCGCCTGCGTATGGGCTTTTACAATACTGCTCGTTTTTCTGTGAAGCACAGCCGCCTTTGTGTTGCCTTTTGCAACGACAACCGAGCGAATTACAAGATCAAAAATACAATCCCCGATATAAGCAAGCGTCAGCGGCGAATATGTCCTGATATCAATATCTTTCAAATGAAATTGTTCTTTTATATATGCGTCAATGCCGTCTGTCATAAAAAACCCCTTATTTTGTTACTATTCACGGCCTAAAGGCCGCTCACAGCAACGATTCGGGGCGATATTTGAAATTTGCTGCGCAAAATCGCCCCTCACTCCTGAATCATATTCTCACGAAATGCGCAGCAAGTGCGCATTTCTGACTGTAAATTGTAACCTTATTTTTTCATTTCCCAGACAACACCCTCTCTGGTGTCTTTGATAAGAATGCCCTTCTCCTGCAGTTCGTCGCGTATTGCATCTGCTTTTGCAAAATCTTTTTGTTTTTTTGCGCTGGCCCGCTCCTGAATTTTAGCAAGAATATAGCTTTTTGTCTCTTCATCCACATCGCGGTCCTGCTGTTTCTCCTCCTGCGCCGTAAGACCAAGAGAGAGAACGCGGTCAAAATCGCAGATCAGCTCCCATTTTGTCATGTCGCTGCAATCTTCTTTTAACAGATCGTATAGTATTGTGATTGCCATCGAGGTATTCAAATCATTTGAAACAGCATCCATAAATTTATCTTTGTACCGTGCGAACACTTCGGGATTTGTCTGCCCTTCTTTTTTTAATTCGGCAATTTTCTTTTTTAATTTTGTATATGCCGCCTTCATATTGTCCATTACATCGTAAGAAAACTCAAGCGGCTTGCGATAGTGCGACTGCAGACAGAACATGCGGTAAACCATCGGGTCATATCCCTTTTCCTGCAGCAGAGAAACCGTCAGGAAATCACCACCCGATTTGCTCATTTTGCCGGACTTATCATTTAAGTGATTGACATGAAACCAATATCCGCACCATTTGTGGCCAAGATAGCTCTCCGACTGCGCAATCTCGTTTGTGTGATGCGGAAATATATTGTCTACGCCGCCGCAGTGGATATCCATATATTCTCCCAGATGTCGGATACTGATACAGGAACACTCGATATGCCACCCGGGATATCCGACGCCCCAGGGACTATCCCATTTTAATGCCTGATCCTCAAATTTTGATCTTGTAAACCACAATACAAAATCGTTTTTATTTTTCTTATTGGCGTCTTCCTCCACATCATCCCGCACGCCTACAAGCAGCTCTTTTTCGCTCTGTGAAGAAAATACAAAGTAATCGTTCAGTTTTGCCGTATCGAAATAAACATTGCCGCCCGCCGTATATGCATATCCTTTCTCTAACAGTACTTCGATCATATGGATAAAATCGGGAATACAGTTTGTGGCAGGCTCCACCACATCCGGCCTTTTGATATTTAATTTCTCACAGTCCAGAAAGAACGCATCCGTATAAAACTTTGCAATCTCCATCACAGTTTTGTGTTCCCGCTTTGCGCCCTTTAACATCTTATCTTCCCCGGTATCCGCATCCGAGGACAAATGGCCTACATCCGTAATGTTCATAACGCGCTTTACATCATAACCAATATAACGCAGCGACTTTTCCAGTACGTCTTCCATGATATAACTGCGCAGATTGCCGATATGCGCATAGTGGTATACGGTAGGTCCGCAGGTGTACATTGCGATCTTTCCTTCTTCATGCGGAATCACCGTCTCCATCCTGCGCGTCAATGTATTGTAGAATTGAAATTTATGTTCCATTAGATATGCACCTTTCTTTTTCTTCCGAAGTAATTCAGCCAATTCGGAGTTCTTTTATTCTTCCGAAGCATTAACGGGTTCTGTTGTCTCCTGCCTTTTCAGCAGACGTACGGTGCGCTCCAGCTCAAGCAGACGATTTGTCAGCTCGACATTTTCATGCTGGAGTACAGTGATATCGTCAAGTACCGGGTCCGGCAGATGGCATTGATCCAGATCCCGCCAGGGCTGTTTGACATTGTCACGCTTTACAATACGTCCCGGCACGCCTACTACCGTACAATTCGGCGGCACTTCCTCAATCACAACGCTTCCTGCGCCGATCTTTGAATTTTCCCCTACCGTAAAAGATCCGATAATTTTGGCGCCGGCGCTGATCATCACATTGTCCCCGATCGTTGGATGACGCTTTCCCGTCTCTTTCCCGGTTCCGCCAAGCGTCACGCCCTGATACAGCGTTACATTGTCCCCTACTTCAGCAGTCTCCCCGATAATCACGCCGCTGCCATGGTCTATAAAAAATCCCCTGCCAATTTGTGCGCCCGGGTGAATCTCGATCCCCGTTTTTCTTGCTGCGCGCTGCGATATATACCTGGCCAGAAAATAATGCCCTTTCCGATACAGCTTATGCGCACGCCTGTAGCTTAACATCACACGAAATGACGGATACAGCAGTACCTCCATAGACGACTTGATCGCCGGATCACGCTCCTTTATCACTTCGGCTTCTTCCCTGATATACTTCAAAAAACCCATATGCTACCGATATCCTCCCAAACAAATACAACTATGCTATATCATCATATGCATTTTTTTCCAATCTGTCAACTTTCCGGACATCGGTACCGTTCCACAAATGTTGCTTATTCGCTTCTTTTACAGTAACGTTTTTTTGCATCCCTCACAGGAAGAACATCCGGTACGCATCGAATCCGCGACCACAAAACTGCCCTCATAAATCGAGGACAGACAGCAGACTGCCTGCGCCGCGATTCCCTCCATGGCTCCGGTAAATCCAAGTCCCTCTTCCGTTGTCGCTTTGACGTTTATCTGTCCTCTGTCCATACGCAGCGTATCTGCAATATTTTGCTCCATCTGATCAATATAAGGCCGCAGTTTAGGCTTCTGTGCAATGATCGTCGCATCAATGTTTTCAATCAGATACTTCTTTTCTTCCAGCAGCCCTGCGACATGCTCTAATAATTTTAAACTTGAAATTCCCCGGTACGCTTCATCCGTATCCGGAAAATGTTTTCCGATATCCCCGAGCGCCGCTGCGCCAAGCAGTGCATCCATAATCGCATGGAGCAGCACGTCTGCGTCAGAATGACCCAATAACCCTTTCGTACAGGGGATATTCACCCCGCCCAGAATCAGGTCGCGCCCCTCTGTCAATCTGTGAACATCATATCCGGTTCCAACACGCATTTGCTTTATCCTCCTTACAGGCGTTTCAAATTTTGTCAATAATTCTGTTTCTCCTCGAAAACAAACCCATACCCTTCCGTCTCCACTTTGTTTCGAAACGACAGAAATGTTTCCCTGAGTTTATTTGTTTGCTCCTGATAATCTTCCAGAGTAATCTCATACGCATTATCTCCGATCTGCTCATGCAGCCGGTTTGTAATCTCCGGCGCGGCATGAATATAATCCATGTATTGGTACAAATCCCCGATTATGCTCTTCTCGTTAAAATCCGTCGTATAAAACGACACGTTGTCACAGGCAAGCAGCTGTTCCATACAGGTATTGATTGTGTGAAGATACGTATCAAGCAAACCTTTTTCATATGCGTCGTCCCACCAGACAATGCTGTACGGCGGAAGAAAAAATAAAAATTCAGTCTCCTGATGTTCCAAAACCAGCTCCTTAAGGCGTTTTATATTTTCGGTTACATATTCCCCCTGAAAATCCACCGGCTTTGTCTCAAGCATCGCGCCGGCGCCCGGACAGTGCATTTTCAGCACCTCGTCAGGTCCTGTCGCAGCTCCCTGATTCACCTGATAAATCAACCCCTCATCGTATGCAAAATCCCTCGACATTCTGACCATATCGGGAATTTTTTTTCCGATAATATCCATATTCCAAAGATATTCAACATCGTCAAACAGATTTTGGTTCACAAGATAACTGACATCATCAGAGATCACCTGCATATCCGGATCATTGTAAAACGAAAACACATCCAGACCATAAAAAACATACCGCAGATTTCTGCCGTCAAACGCACGGTTCAAATAATACAAAAGCAACGGCGCCTGCGCGGAACCGCCGACAGCTTTCACCGTACGGCAGTCGAACTTTTCGTCTAAGTTTTTTGTATTGATACTCATCACAACAGACGAACCTGCAAGTACCGCGTCATAATTAAAATTTTTCAGCATTCCGGGAACCTGATACTCCTTGGTATCCTCTGTCACACGAAGTCCAAACCACGGCGCGTGGTAGTGATAAAAAGGGTCCATACAATAGACAAACCCGGCGCACCCGCCCAGCAGCAGTACTGCAGCGGTAAAAAACTGTACAAGGCGTATTTTGATTTTTCGCTCCATTTTTCTCCTCCCGCCATGCATCCCATTAAAAATTAAAATATAAAAATGAAGTCACACCGGATAAAGATACGACACTGCATGTAAAAAGCAGCGCAAGCAGAAACATTTTACCTGCCGTAGCCTCTTTTTCCGCGACATAGACATATGTCTCCCTGCCGCGGCAAAGCATTACCGCCAACAGGAGCAGCAGCAGAACGATGCCGCAGTAAAACGGCAGCATGGCCGCATTGCCGCCGATCTTACCAGCCAAAATACCAAGCGGATAATTCCAGGACGACTCAATCGAACTGCATAGTTCGAATATCTTTCCTTTATTTGTAAAAGAAAAAAGTTTCTGATAAAACATAAATGCCGCCGAAATCGAATTGCTGCGAAACAATACCCATGCCAGATTGATAAATGTAAACGTAAAGAACCAGCGGAGTTTGCGCGGTATTTTCTCTACCCAGCTAAAATTTTCCAGGCATAGCATAAGCCCGTGCAGTATTCCCCACAACACGAATGTCCAGGCCGCTCCGTGCCAGATCCCGCTCAGCAAAAAAACAACCATCGTATTGCGCAGCTTCCGCAGCAGGCCGCGCCTGCTGCCGCCAAGCGGGATATAGACATACTGTGTAAAAAAAGCGTTTAACGTCATGTGCCATCGGTTCCAAAATTCTTTGACGGAACACGAGCGGTACGGCGCGTCAAAATTGCGCGGAAGATCTATCCGAAACAATTTTGCAATTCCAAGCGCCATATCGCAATAACCGCTGAAATCAAAATAGATCTGAAACGTATAGCACAGCATTACAAGAAATGCCGCCGGCGCATCAAGCGATGCAACATCCAAATAGCCTGCATCAGCCAGAATACCAAACTTATCGGCAAGGAGTACTTTTTTTGCCATTCCCAGCACAAACAGCCGAATGCCGGTCAGTATGTGTTCTCCGCTGCCCCCGCACACTTTTCTCTCACCTGTCCCGATGGCCTGAAATTGGGGTACAAGATCCCTGTGATTTACAATCGGACCCGCCACAAGCTGCGGGAAAAACGTTACATAATTGATATAGTCAAGCATCCTGTAATGCTCTGTTTTACGCATGATGCGGTCTGCCACAAACGAGATCTGCTGGAATGTAAAAAAGCTGATTCCCAGCGGCAGCGCGATTTTCTTCATTGGAAAATCCATAGAAAACAGCCTGTTTATATTTGTGAGAAAAAAATCAAAATATTTAAAATAAAACAGAAGTCCTATGTTAAAACAGATCCCGGCAATGCCAACCACAGTCCCTGCCCGGCTTTTCTCTTCGCCTCTCTCATCCAGCCATTCAATCAGGCTGCTTGTCAGCCAGTTCACAAGCACGCTGACTAAAATCAACACAATATAGGAGACATGACCGTACCCGTAAAATACAAGTGAAAGCACTGCCAGCAAAATTTGCGCAAAACGGTGTTTTCCGATCCGGTTCAGCCAGTACCACAAAAACAGTGTAACCGGAAAAAAAACAAAAATAAACAGATAGGAATGAAATAACATAACTCTTGTTCTCCCTGTATTTATCAGTATATCGTAGAATCCGTATACTTTTATTGATATCATTTACCAATGGATTTTTTTCATACACGCCGAATCTTTCATTATGAACAAAAAAGGAAATCACCAGAGAAGCGAATGCAGGAATAGATTTGCCGAGGCAGACAAACTACTCAAAAAACTTTGCAGTATTTTGAGTAGTAAAAGTAGCGGAAGGGAGATTTGAACTCTCGACACCACGGGTATGAACCGTGTGCTCTAGCCAACTGAGCTATTCCGCCATAATTATTTTGATAGATATGGGACCTATAGGGCTCGAACCTATGACCCTCTGCTTGTAAGGCAGATGCTCTCCCAGCTGAGCTAAGATCCCATATGTAAGCTGCTCTCGCAACCGACTCACTGAGTATACTATGAATGGATAAACTTGTCAACACCTTTTTGGAATTTTTTTCACTTTTTCTGTTCCACAGACTTGCCTTGTCTGGCACGCCCCCGTTCCATAAACAGATAAATGACGACACAGATACAAACAGAAAGCGCAGATCCCGCCGTGGGCGCAAGCCCCATCGGAAACAGCGTATCCGAATAATGCCCGGAAGCAAAATAGGATAACGGAATACGCGCCAAAATAATCGAGACCGAATTATGAAAAAAAGATACGGCTGACAAACCGTGCGCACAAAAATATCCGCTGAAGCAAAAATGAATCCCCGCCAAAAGCGTATCCCACACATAGCCGCGCATATACTGTGCCCCGGACACCGCCACTTGCGCGTGGTCGGTAAACAACCCGATAAAAAATTCTGCCCGAAACTGCATCAGGATACAGACAAAAAAGCCCCAGACAACTGCCATGATAACGGCAAACCGAAGCGTAAGACGGGCTCGCTCTTTTTTTCCGGCTCCGATATTCTGTGCAGAAAGTACCGATACGGTCTGAAGCATAGAGGAGGGCACAAGAAAGAGAATGCCAATAATCTTCTCAACGATCCCCACTGCCGCCGCATCGTTTAATCCCCTTTTATTCGCAATCACAGTTATAACGATAAATGCAATCTGTATAAAACCGTCCTGCAGAGCAACCGGTACTCCAGTTTTCAACAATCCTGCCATCGTCTTACGGCTCAGTTTAAAATGAGCCGGGCTTACTGCAATTCCCGTTTTGTTTTTCCGTATTACCAAAAGAGACACTATCACACTGACAGTCTGCGACAGGGTTGTCCCAAGCGCAGCCCCTGTCGGTCCAAGTCCCATCCCCCCGATCAGAATATAGTCGAGAACAATGTTTATGGCACAGGCAACTGCAATGAAATACATCGGGCTTTTTGAATCCCCCATACCGCGGAAAATTGATCCGATGATATTATACGCTGTAATAAATGGAATGCCGACAAAACATACCGTAAGATAAGAAACCGTACCGGATACGGCTTCTGCGGGCGTGGACATCACATTTACAATCGGTTCTGCCGCCAACAGTAAAATTACAGTCAAAATGACAGACAACGCCAAAAACAGGACAACCGTGTTTCCGACTGCTTCCGCTGCCCGTTTTCTGTTTTTGGCGCCGACTGCCTGCCCGATCATCACAGTCGCTCCCATCGACAGCCCCACAATCATCATCGTCAGCATATGCATTACCTGGCTTCCAACGGATACGGCCGTTGTACTCTCCACACCGTTAAACTGTCCGATAATATACAGATCCGCCATACCGTACAATGTCTGTAAAAAGTACGATAAAATAAAAGGCATTGAGAAATAAAATACTGTTTTTGGAACGCTGCCGGTTGTTAAATTCTTTTCCATCACTTTCTCCTACTGCTCTTCCAACTCCGGAATTTTTCTGGAACATGCAATGGCAAGCGCTCCCGGTCCGATATGGCAGGAAACGCTTAAGGAGAGAGGCGCCATATAAATCTCCTGTCCGGAAAAAATGGTCTGCATTTCATTTTTAAACAGACTCGCGGCTTTTATATCATACGTATAGGCAATTTCCAGATACATATGCTCCCCGGCCGGGTCACAGAAACGGTTTGTAAAATCATTGATCATTGCCTCGCTCATAATGCTTTTTGCATGTTTGAGCGTCCTTGCTTTCGCAAAAGCATCTAGTTTTGCCCCCTGAATCTGCAGCACAGGCTTTATTTTTAAGAGCGTCCCAAGCGCCGCCGCCGCAGGCGTAATGCGTCCGCCTTTTTTCAGATAGGACAGCGTATCCACCATGATATAAATGGAAGACTCCTTTTTTTCGCGCTCAAGGATCTGTCTGATTTTTTCAGCTGTAAACCCTTGTTTTGCAAGTTCGATCGCATCTAATACGGACTGCCGCTGCGTCACCGAAATACGCTGGTTGTCGACCACCTGCACTTTTCCGTCGTAATCTCCCGCAAGCATCATTGCCGTCTCACAGGAGCCGCTTAATCCGGACGACATCGGAATATGGACGATCTCGTCATATTCCCTGAGCAGATTGTCCCACAAATCTGTTACATCTGCGACCGACGGCATGGAAGTAGAAATCTTATGATTTCCTTTCAACATATCATAAAATTCTTCCTGTGTAAAATCAATATCTTCATAATAGATCTGATCCTCAACAAAAAACGGCATTGGCAAAATCCGAATCCCAAGTTCCACCGCCTCGCTCTGTGTAATTCCGCTGTTGCTGTCTGATACAATTGCTACTTTACTCATGGTTCCCCCTTATTCGTTCTTTTCCTTTATCATATCCGATTTTCTCTTTTTGTATGAACTTCCTGTGTACCCTATTTCTATGCCCGCCACTTTTTCCGGCAAAACAACGCGCCCTGCCACAAGCATCCGGATAAATTCCGTATCCCTTACTATCCAGGGCATATTTGCAAACCCGCGATTCCCCTCAAGAATCTCTTCCGGCGCCGCCCATTTCATACGGTATCCCCGCTCAATTTCACTTTTTGTAAGCTTCGGCTCATCCTGGCCGTCCATTGCTCTCCCGTAATAAAACAGAGAATGACAGATATATTTTTTTTCATGTTCAAAAATATCCTTTCGCATTTCAAGAATCTCGCCGAGTTCAAGAATGGATTCCTCGATCATGCGAAGCCCCGTCTCTTCATGTACCTCGCGAATCAACGCCTGCGTGTAACTCTCTTCTCGTTCAGGTCCGCCTCCGGGAATCTTATATTCGCCCGCCGTACCATACTGCATTGCAATCTTTCCGTTTTGGATAATGATTCCACGCACAGAGAATTTTTCGTATACACCGACCGTATCCTGATAATTAGCCTCATCAAAAGTGGCAAGAATTTTCATAGGCGTCCCTCCGTTTCCGTAAGGTATTTTTGAAATTATATCATTTTTTTTAAGCTGTGACAATTAAAAAATCAGAAGTATTTGCCGTCAGATCAGATTCCTGTCTCGCTGCTATTTTTATGGCAGAAGTATTCTATTTCTCAGAAGAATCTTTTCTTTTATCCCCCAATATATGTATTGACTTTTTATATTATATATCATATAATATCAATATATCAGATATATGGTTCAAAAAAATATAAAAAGGAGGTATTACACTATGGTTTACCCGTTGACACCGCCTCTGACGGAAATGCTGATGCTTTCTATTGTTAACAGAGGCGACAGTTACGGCTATCAGATCAGCCAGCGTCTGAAACCGGTTTCCTGTATGAAAGATTCTGCATTGTATCCGGTCTTAAAACGACTCTCCGAAAACGGATATATTGAGGCATACGACAAAATCTTTCAGGGCCGCAACCGGAAATATTACCAGATGACTGACACCGGAAGAGCCTATTTTAAGATGCTCTCCGACGAATGGACGCTGTATGTCGCACAGGTGCAGAGTATTATGGAAGGAGCAGGTGAGCTGGTACATGAATAGAGAACAATATATGAAAGCTTTAAAAAAGCGGTTAAAACGTCTTCCGCCGGAAGAATTTAAGAAAGCGGTCGCATACTTTGAGGAATATTTTGACGAAGCAGGACCCGAACAGGAAACGCAGGCAATCCGGGATCTGGGTACACCGGAAGAAGCTGCGGATCAGATTATATGCAATATCGCAATTAAAAATACAAACGAACCGATCACCGGAGTAAAAAAAGGCCTCAATGCTGTTTGGATCGGTATTCTCGCCGTCTGTGCAGCGCCCGTGGCGCTTCCCTTTATCCTTACGGCGTTTGTCCTGCTGATCCTGTTGTTTGCTGTTGCCGTGATGCTGTTTTCCGTACTGGTCGCCTGCTGCATTCTTGTCATCATTATGGGCCCCGTCTCCATTTTCGCAGGATTTACAGTCCTAACAGACAGTATCCCGGCCTCCCTGATCTGCTTCGGCCAGGGATTTATAGAAATCGGCATAGGTCTGCTTCTGATCTTCGGATTATACCGTCTCGGCAGAAGACTATTAAACTGGCTGGTCAGATTTTTCGGCAATCTTGCAAAAAAAAGAGGAAACTAGTGTGAAGCGAATGCGAACTGCGTTCGCAATGCAGAAAGGGAGATTAACATGCGAAAAACTTTAAAATTTATAATTGGCTGCTGCTGTATGATGGTGATTGGTTTCTTTACATTGATGATTGGCTACGCCATGGGAGGAAGAGTATACGGCATTGGCATAAACGCTTCCGGGATCTGGGTTAACACTCCAAACCTCTCCGGCGAACGCGTCACTTACAGGGAAGAGGCCATCGAGCTTGACGAATTTTCTGCTATGAACGTACAGATTGATTACGGAAAACTGACAATTGAATCGTCCGATCATTTCGGCATCGCTTACGGGAAAAATTCCGATACAAACTTTTCAGCAGAAGTCAAAGACGGCTGCCTGACTGTCTCGGAACAAATAAAACCTTCCGTTTCCATAGACAATCGTTTTGTATTCTTGGGCATAGGCTCTTCCAATCCGTTTGCAAAAAAAGAATATGTAACGCTATACCTCCCTGGGGACGTCAGATTAAACTACGCAAACATTGTAAATGAGAGTGGAGACGTAACAGGAAGTTCCCTCTGTGCAGACACCCTGACGCTGGACGCCTGGTATGGCGATGTAGATTTCTCAAATATTTCCTGCAGCGATGCAGCTTTCTCTCTGAAATCAGGCAAATTGAAACTGACCGATTTTTCCGACGGCAATCTTTCAATAAATAACGACTATGGTACATCCACACTGAAACATATCAGCGCAAAAAACATTTCAGCGACAAACGAAAGCGGCGATATTTCTGCCGAGAACATCACGGCTGACAATCTTAGCATGTTACAGAAATACGGAGATATCTGTTTCCAAAACATTACTGTCGCAAAGGCTGCTTCCATCACAAGCGAAAGCGGCGCGATTAAGTTAACCAATTTTACCGCCGGCTCCGTTCAGCTGAAAAGCGATTACGGCAGTGTAACCGGAGCATCCATAGCAGCCGATACAAGCTCCTTTGCGCTGGAAAGCGGAGACCTTGAACTGGAACAGTTTGCCGCAGATAATATTTCGGTAGAATCCGATTACGGCGATGTGAAACTTGACCTCGCCGAATCTGTCTATCAGTATTCAATGGATCTCTATACAGATTACGGACAGATCCGGATCAACAAAGAAAAGCTGGGAGAGACATATAAAACGCTTGAATCAAAAGAAAAGGATCGTACGATCAAAGTGAAATGTGAGAGCGGCAATATCATATTGAACGGGGAATAACAGGCCCGGTGATTCATCACAACGGGAAAACACATCTGCGCATTATCTGTGTTCTTTCGCGGATTTCATTTTTCGAACACAAATTTCAGGGGGAGACTACGACTCATTCGAGCCGCAATCTCCCCCTGTCTCAGAGCATCTGCCAAAAAGACAGCACTTTTATTACATCATTCCCATTCCGCCTGCGCCGCCTGCCGGCATTGCCGGTGTTTCTTCTTTGATATTTGCAACAACGGACTCAGTTGTAAGCAGTGTGGAAGCTACGGAAGTAGCGTTCTGCAGCGCTGTTCTTGTCACTTTTACCGGGTCTAAGATTCCCTGTTCTACCATATCCACATATTCGCCTGTGATCGCGTTAAATCCGATGCCGTCGTTTGCCTCTTTTACCTTATTGATAATTACGGCGCCCTCTAAGCCCGCATTTGCAGCAATATAGTACAGCGGGGACTCAAGCGCTTTTAAAATAACTTTCGCTCCTGTCTTCTCATCGCCCTCAAGTGTATCGGCAAGTTGGGATACACTCTTGATCGCATGGATATATGCGGAACCGCCGCCTGCGATAATACCCTCTTCTACTGCTGCTCTTGTCGCATTCAACGCGTCTTCCATGCGCAGTTTCGCCTCTTTCATCTCCGTCTCTGTCGCTGCGCCGACACGGATCACTGCTACGCCGCCTGCAAGTTTTGCAAGTCTCTCCTGCAGTTTCTCTTTATCGAAATCGGATGTAGTCTCCTCAATCTGTCCGCGGATCTGGTTTATGCGGCTTTCAATGGCTGCTTTGTCACCGGAACCATCTACAATCACGGTATTCTCTTTCTGAACTTTTACAGATTTTGCACGTCCAAGCTGCTCCATTGTCACATCTTTTAATTCAAGACCGAGATCGGAACTGATCACTTCGCCGCCTGTTAAAATCGCAATATCCTCAAGCATTGCTTTTCTTCTGTCGCCGTAGCCAGGCGCTTTCACCGCTACTACGTTGAATGTGCCGCGCAGTTTGTTTACGATCAATGTCGTAAGCGCTTCACCCTCAATATCCTCTGCAATAATCAAAAGTCTTGCGCCGCTCTGCACTACCTGCTCTAAAAGCGGGAGGATCTCCTGGATATTGCTGATCTTTTTGTCTGTGATTAAAATATACGGATCGTCCAGAACAGCTTCCATCTTATCCATATCTGTACACATATATGCGGATACATAACCGCGGTCAAACTGCATACCCTCTACCAGGTCAAGTTCCGTCTGCATTGTCTTTGACTCTTCGATCGTGATAACGCCGTCGTTCGATACTTTCTCCATTGCATCGGCAACCATATTTCCGACTTCCTCATCACCTGCGGAAATTGCGGCTACTTTTGCGATCTGATCTTTTCCATTTACTTTGGAAGACATTGCAAGAATCGCATCAACCGCCTTATCCGTAGCTTTTTTCATACCGCGGCGCAGACTGATCGGATTTGCGCCTGCTTCCAGATTTTTCATGCCCTCGTGCACCATAGCCTGTGCAAGTACGGTAGCTGTCGTCGTTCCGTCTCCGGCAACGTCATTTGTCTTTGTAGCGACTTCTTTGACAAGCTGCGCGCCCATATTTTCAAATGCATCTTCCAGTTCAATCTCTTTTGCAATTGTTACGCCGTCATTTGTAATTAACGGCGTACCGTAAGATTTGTCAAGTACAACATTTCTTCCTTTCGGCCCAAGCGTCACGCTAACCGTATTTGCAAGTTTGTCCACACCGGCCCCTAACGCAACTCTGGCCTCTGTTCCATATTTAATTTCCTTTGCCATAATTCTTTTCCCTCTCTCTTTCCAAAAATTTTATGATCTCACGATTTATTCTACTACAGCGAGTATGTCGTTTTGTTTTACAATAATGTATTCTTCACCGTCTAATTTCACTTCTGTACCGGCATATTTGGAATAAATGACTTTCTGGCCGGCTTTCACCTGCATGGTGACTTCTTTTCCGTCTACCATTCCGCCCGGGCCTACTGCGATTACTTCCGCCTCCTGCGGTTTCTCCTGCGCGCTGCTCGTGAGGATAATGCCCGACTTGGTAGTTTCTTCTGCTTCACACTGTTTTAAAACAACTCTGTCACTCAATGGTACTAATTTCATTTTACATGCCTCCTGATTTCTTAATTGTCTTAGTTCTGTGTTGCTTTTATTAGCACTCATTTAATTCGAGTGCTAACCGTTAGACATATAATATGTTTTTGGTAAGGAAACTGCAACTAAATTTATGATTGTTTAAATAGATTTATCCCGTTATTTTCTCTTCTATACTCTCTTTTTCTCTTTTTTTTGGATTTTCTGGTATTTTATACTTTTTTTAGAAAAATATCTTTTCCGCTCTTCCAGAGAAGCCTGACCGCTCTTAAGAATAGTTTCTGCGTTTCCTCCGGAAGCCTGCTCTGCGCCCGGATCAGCTCCTGCAGCACTTTCCACTTGCTGTTATAAAAATCGTCCACCGTTCTGATATTCGCTTCCTTGAGCATTGTAAATGCGGCGTCGACGAGCTGCTGCCGCTCCTCGTTAGAAAGCTGATAAAGCCAGTTTTTCAAAGTCTCGTCCAGCATAACGCTCTTTAACGCTACCTGTTCAACATATACGGGCGATTTGCCCATTACATTCCACGACATCACATCATGCTGCTGCGCGCCGCTGTTTTCGCTTTTTACAACCTCGTAATCCCCGTGATGTACCAGAAGCATTCCCACAATCGAAGATTCCGGCAGGATCGTGCTGATTTTTGGTAGCATACTCTGATAGGCTTCGCTCTCGATCAGATCCCGGCTAAATCCGGGTCCGTCATTATTGTATACATTAACGATCTTTTGCTGAACCGATTTGTCGCATTTGACAGACGAGTAAACCGCGAGATTGCCTCCTTTGGAATGACCGCCGACACGCACAGTCTGATCGCTCTCTCTCACCGCTGCATTTAAATAATCGACTGCCTTTAACTGGCCGGGCGTTGTGTCAAGAAAACCCATATTAAAATTTTCGCGCCATCCAATGATTGTATCATCCGTACCGGAAAACGCAACATACAAACTTTCATCAGAAAGCCGTATGCAGACAACGGAAAACTGCGACTGCTCCTCATCGCTGATATCATTGATATATCCGGATAATTTTGCTGTCTGAAATCGCTTTGTCTTTGCCATCTTCTCCATTAAAAACGGCGCGGATTTCGTCATTGACACATGGGAGAGCACCTCCTTGCGATCGTGACGCTCCCAAAATCGCTTTGATGCCTCTTTGAGGGAAATTTGTCCGTTCTCCTGCGGCTCCGGCACAATATCGGCGAAATCCACATAGACAAGCTGCGCCAAAATCAGGTTATCCACCTCGTTAAATGCATCCGCCTCAAAAGTCAAATCGCCGCGCCATTTCAGATAATCCATTATATTCGCCATATAAATCCCCCCTGGAAATACTTCTCACACTAACCAACATTGCTTTGGATCAGATCAGTTCATAATGCTTCAATCCATGGTAAATCCCGTCCGCATCAATCGCGGCTGTGATATATTCCGCCGCGCCTTTGGCCGCTTCAGAACCATTGCCCATAGCAATGCCATGCGCGACAAAAGAGAGCATTTCAATGTCATTTACGCTGTCACCGAAAGCATATGTATTTTCGCGGGAAATATGAAGCATTTCGCAGACTTTTTCAATTCCGGTCGCTTTCGAAGCTCCATGCGGCATAATTTCAATAAGATTTTGTCCGTGTTCCATCACATCAAATTCTTTGCCAAGCTCCTCTTTAAATGCGGCAAGATCAGCGCCGTTGAGCGAAGCGCTTAATTTATTGATTACGATCTCATTCACGTCCGTTTTGATATCGGCGACACGGTCTTTTAATTCTTCGCGCAGATACATCACATAGGGATCGTCCAGAAAATCGTCCGGACTGACATAGACATACTCCGGCCCCTCAAGCACGGCCGGAATCTTGTGTTTCTCCAGAGCCAGTACGATTTTTTTCACCTGCTGTGCTGTAAGAATCGCTTCATACCTGTTTTCCCCGTTAAACTCAATGCTTGTCCCGCAGGCGGCGATGATTCCGTCAAAACCGATTGCAAGCAGCTTTTTATTTTTAATATTCGAACGGCTCCTGCCGCTGCAGATAAATGCATAATGGCCGTTTTGCCGCAACCTGCGTATCGCTTTTACGGTACTTTCCGGAATGTTGAGATGCTCGTCCCAAAGTGTCCCGTCTATATCAAAAAAAACTATCTTTTTCATCTTTCCCGGCTGCCCCTTTCCGAATTATTTTCCAAACACAATCGCCATTACAAGCAAAAGGATATTCCATACAAACATTGTATGAAATACCCCTTTCACAGACTCTATGCCTTTCTGTGCATCGAAAAACTATTCATATCGTAATTTTCCAGATTCTTATGGATTCCTCTGTCATCCGCCTGCGCAAGCAGCGCATCCCTGCTCTTTTTGGATGCAGTCTGGTTATTATATGCGCTTGGTCCGCCGACACAGCCGCCCTCGCACGCCATTCCCTCGATAAAATCCTCCGGCAGTCTTGCCGCTTTTAACAGCAGAAGCGCCTTTTTACATTCGGAAGCGCCGTTCGCTTTGCATACGGTAGCTGCAATCTCATCGTCAGACTCAGTCAGACTCTGCATGACAGCCTCTGTCACGCCGCCGGAATTGGCAAAACGTTTCCCGTAAACAGAAGCAATCTGGCTGCTGTTTTCACATGATTTTAATGCCACATCTCTCGCACGCATAATGGCGCGTATCTCGCTGTAAGTCAGAACATAGTCCGCATTGCCCTCGATTGCCTGATCGACAACTTCTGATTTTTTTGCAATACACGGTCCGATAAATACAGTTACCGCTTCCGGATCTCTTGCCTTAATCAGCCTTGAAACAGCGCACATCGGAGATACCGTTGTGGAGACGCACTCCGCAAGTTCCGGATAATGCAGACGCACCATATTGACAAATGCAGGACAGCAGGACGTCACTTTTTTAATGCCCTCCTTGTAAGCCTCCGACCACTCCATTGCCTCATACGCGGCTGTCATATCGCCGCCCAGCCCTACATCATAAAAATCTTCAAAGCCGAGTTCGACCATCGCCTGACGCCAGCTTTCCATTGTAATATCTGTGCCAAACTGACCCTCGGTAGCCGGAGCCGCCATCGCATACACACGCTTTCCGCTCTTTAACGCCTCAATTACCGGCACAATATATGTCTTGGAACCGATTGCCCCAAACGGGCAGCTATGGATACATTTGCCGCAGCGGATACATTTCTCCTTGTCGATTACGGAAATACCGTTTTCGTCGTAAGTTAACGCATTGACAGGACAGCTGAATTTACATGGCCGCTTTAAATGCGCTATCGCATTGTAAGGACATGCCTGTGCGCACTTGCCGCACTCCTTGCACTTTTGCGGATCAATATGGGAGCGATCCCGCCCCGACTCGATTGCGCCGAACTTACATGCGTTGATACATGCTTTTCCAAGACAGTTCTGACAGTTTTCCGTTACTGTGTAACTGGAGATCGGGCAGTCTTCGCACGCGGAGCTTATGACCTGAATCACATTTCCATCATCTGTTGGTCCGGGCGCTTTGCCCTCCGCAAGGCGTACTCTCTGCCTGATAATCTCACGCTCCTTGTAGATACAGCAGCGAAACTGCGGCTTCGGCCCCGGAATCAGCTTCAGCGCAATATGATCCCGTTTTTCCTCCAATTCCCCCGCAAATGCAAGCTTTGCGATCTCGTACAGTACATCGTGTTTGATTCGGATTACATTTTCATCTGCATACATATGTTTTCCCTCACTCTAAACTTTGTTAACTCGCCTCTTTTCACCCAACATTATAAATCATAACCTGAGATTTGCATATAGGTCATGATGTTTTTCTTCAAATACATCCTGACCAAAAACCGGCGCGCCAAAGGCTGAAATGACGCATCCCCCGCCAAACTGCGTTTTTCGTATTACGAAAACGACATATACTGAAAGTAGGAATCCGAAAATGTTGTTTCCTGCGCAAGCGTAATTACTTCCGTACTCCCCACAATCAAATGAAGCGCCTCCTCATCCTCCTCCCGCAGATAGCGTATCGCTCCTTTCAGGGCGCTGTTTCCCACCACTTTTACCCGACCGGTAAAATCTGTTGGAAAAAGGCCTGTTTTCACCGCATTCCGCGTATCCATATATGCGCCGAATCCGCCCGCAAGGCTGATATCAAACGCGCTTTTTTCCCCCCCATAGTAATGTGAAACGATTGTCTCAATTCCGGCGCGAATAGCAGCTTTTCCCATCTGGAATGCGCGTATGTCGCTCTGCATAAAACGCATTCCGCCTCCAAATGGAAATCCGCCCGAAAAATACGGTTCGCTAAGCAGTCCGTTCTCATCCACGATACCGCTCTCGATTAACCCGGCGATCAGATCAATCACCCCGGCGCCGCAGATCCCGACAGGCCTTTTTCCCCCAAAGGAAAAAAGATCACCGCTCTCCCCGATATGTTCCAAATGATTGACGGTCCCGTCCGGTTTAATCGAGATATGGCTGACTGCTCCGAATACTGCAGGCACGCCGCAGGAAATACCTCCGCCCTCAAAAACAGGTCCCGCCGCCGCTGCCGCCGCACAAAATCCGCTGCTGCCGCCGACTGCCATTTCCCCGTTTGTCCCGATATCCAAAAAAAGCGTATCCTCTTTCTTTTTCATCAGGTCACAGGCGTAGATACCGGCGACAATATCAGCCCCGATAAAAGCTGAAATTCCAGGCAAAATCGTCACCTG
The DNA here is from genome assembly GCA_947088345.1 of uncultured Roseburia sp. Lineage (GTDB taxonomy): Bacteria > Bacillota > Clostridia > Lachnospirales > Lachnospiraceae > Roseburia. The sequence goes on along the minus strand of CAMUGE010000001.1, from coordinate 141,677 downwards.
TGCAGTCAGATTTGACGCATGGAAAACTTCCCGGTATGTTTTTTTTGTCAGTGAAATATCTACCGGAACAAACGGCGCCTCGCCAAGCGTTCTGCAGGAATAACCGAGCAGCAGATGGCACATTGTCGTATTAGCGGCAATTACAATCTTCTTTACGGAAGACGCAGCCGTATGCGATTTTGCCAGAAGCGAGACAAACATCTGTACCAGGTCGGACTGCAGACACTTTTGTAAACCTGCCAGTTTTCCGTCGTTTGCCGCTGCAATTCTGGTCAGCACATCCGCGCCGTACATGCGCTGCCGATTGATCCCTGTCATCACGCCTGCCTGCTTTCCTGTCGGCAGATGAATCAATGCGGCTGCAATCGTAGTCGTGCCGATATCAACAGCGATTCCATATCCGTCTGTATTTTGTGTACAGGAACGCCTATAGCCAGATCCACGCCGGTTTCCCTGCATCTGTCCTTCTCTTCCCTGTGAGAAAGAATCCTCTCCGTGATTTGTGTTCTCAGAAACTGCGGCAATGATCTGCTCTCCTGTACCGGCCGCGGATAGCTGCACGGTGCAGTCACTCTCCAAAACAGTGCGGCAGGCCAGGCATTCTTTCGGCGCGGTATGCCCCGATTCCGCTTCAAAATTCTCATAAGTAACTTTCACCCGGCACTTTTTACAGATCCCCTTTCCGCCGCACGGCGCATCCAGATAAATCTGCTGCTCCTGCAGTATGGATAGAATCGTCTTCCCCCTTGTCCCGTCTACGGAAGCGATCTGCTCCCCGCTGCTGTTTAAAACCGTAATTTTAATAGATTTCACCGTCCTTTTTTGCTGCTATTTTGTCATATAGGCAATTCCGACTGAGCCGAGTCCGCCGTTTGCCGAACATGATACCGAAGCTTTGTGAACCACAACTTTCTGAAACTGCATATGCCGTTTTACCTCGCGCACTATCATCTCCTGCTGCCGCACGCTTAAACCGGCATGTGTGATATAAATAATATCTGCATTAATGTATTTGGGAAACAACAGCTGCTGCCAGATATAGCGCCTCCACGCATTTTCCAGTTTGCCGATCTGGATATTGGTAAAACGAATCCTTCCCTGACGCATCTTAAGCTGCGGATGCCAGTGGAAGCACTCGCACAGTCTCGTAACGGCAGAATTAACATAACCGTTGTCTTTTATGATTTTGGCAGACGGAATCAGAAAAGTAGAAGAAATCTTTCCTTTCACCTGTTCTACCGCCTGGCAGACTTCCCTTACATTTTTCCCGTCTTTTACCAGAGACGCCGCATACAAAACAGTAAGCGCCTGTCCGCCGGAAATATGGCCGGAATCAATAATATGCACATGCCCAAATCCCCGCGCTGCCATCACTGCGTTATGATAGCTTTCCCCTGCATGGCTTGCAAGGGAAACGTGAATAATATGATCCGCCTGCGTAAGCACATCCGCAAAAAATGCCTCATACTCTTCCATAGACGGCGCTACGGCCGCAGCCGTGCTCGCGGAATCCGTCAGATATTTGGAAAGATTATTTAACTCAATCTCTTTCGTATCCTTAAAAATCCCATGTTCCGTTTTGATATAGAGATAGATCAGTCTGATGTCATACTTCTCCAGCAGGCTCTCCTGTAAATCGCACGCACAGTCGGAAGTGACATAGATCCTTTTTCTCTTGCGCTTCGCCATAATCTGTATGGAATCCGTACTCTCCACAGGCTGCTGCGACTCTCTGCGATACTCAATCAGTTCGTCCGGAAGCAGCCGCATAATCTGTTCTTCCAAAAGCTTTGCATCCACCGGTTTTGAAAGATAACCGTCGAAACCGTAATCCAGATACTCCCTCTCGCTCCCTGAAAATGAAGCCGCAGTCAGCGCAATGACCGGCGCCTCTTTGCACAGACCGTTCTCCTGTTTTCGGATTCTTGAGAGCGCCTCGATTCCATTTACATCCGGCATCATATGATCCAGCAGGATCACATTGTAAAGCCTCTTCCTTGTCAGTTCCAGGCATTCTGCGGCGCTTCGCGCCGTATCGACCGCTACTTTCGTCGCACGCAAAAGTTTTACCGCCACAATCAAATTCAGCTCGTCGTCATCTACAACCAGGATTTTTGCTTCCGGCGCCTCAAAACTCTGCCAATATGCCTCTTTTTTCCTGTTTTTTCCAACGGCAGCCACTACAATATTCTGAATGGGGGCCGTATCTATAATTTTCTGTTCCAATACTACAGTAAATATCGAACCTTTTGTATAGATACTGTCCACAGTAATCTCACCGCCCATCAGGTCTACCAGCTGTTTTACAATGGAAAGTCCAAGTCCGCTCCCCTCAATACGAATATTTTTTTCTCGTCCACTCTGCGGAAACTGTCGTAAAGATTTTCCAGTTCCTCCTTGCGTATGCCCGCACCAGTATCCGCTACTGAAATACGCAGCTTTAATGTGTCCTTATAGATCTGGTCCGCGTTTGCCGCAAGCGTGACCGAACCTCTCTGCGTATATTTGACGGCGTTCGTCAGCAGGTTCACCATAATCTGACGTATGCGCCGCTCGTCCCCATACAGTACGGACGGAATCTTCCCGTCAATATCAATATAAAATTCCAGACGTTTTTTGTGCGTCTGAACCTGAATGAAACGAATGATCTCCTCGAACATTTTCTTTGTATCATAGCTGACCGAAATAATTTTCATTTTCTGATTTTCCAGCTGTGAGAGATCTAAAATATCATTTACCAGGGAGAGCAGCAGGCTGCTTGCATTCTGTATATTAACCGCATTTTCCGCAACCTCGTCTGAGATCTCCTCCCGCAGCGTCATCTCATTTAGTCCTACAATTGTATTGATCGGCGTGCGAATCTCATGGCTGATATTTGCAAAAAATGATTCGCGGTAATGGCTGATTTTTTCGACCTCCTCTGTCTGCCTGATATTTTTGTCTCGTTCATACTCAAAAACAGCTGTCTGAACCTTTAATATCGCCCCCACCGAAAATCCAACTACAAAAATTGAAAAAAGAGAATCCACATAAACTTCAAGCTCTGACGCCATTGGATTGATCCATTCCGGATGCAGATATCCCGCCGCATATACCGCCACATCGGATGCCACGGTCAGCACAAGAAAAATAATCAGCCGCTTCCCCGAAAACATCAGGAACACATAGATCAGCGCAAGCACAAACCAGATCATAGTTCCGCTCTTGATGCCTCCGCTCATAAAAAAAATAACCGGAAACAAAATACAGATCACATAAATGCCAAGAAGAACTGATGCAAACTCCGTTTTATTATATTTAAATGCCAGTAGCAGGGAAGCGCCCACAACCGCCATCAGCGCGCAGAGAGGAACAACTACGATTCCGGTATTATCCATAATCATCCCTTCCAGGATAGCAAGCACCGAGACCGCGGCACAGACAAGCAATATGATCCGAAACAGGCGTTCCCGAAACTGCATATCACTTTCCAAGATTAAATTTCTGAAAAATCTCTTTTTCATAAATCCCCCTTAAGCTGTTCCCCAAGCTTTGACACTGCTTCATAGGCAGACATAAAATCGCTCATCTCCACTTTCTCCTCCAGCGGCTGCAACAATTCTTTTAAAGAATGCCCCCGATAGCTGTATTTTTGCAGCTCTTCCAGCGCGCGGGTCACATTTTGGCCATCTAACGTAAAGACCGCGTCCTCAAACGCTTTGATCAGCTCTGCAAATTCTGCATCGGTGAGCAATGGCATATCGCTGACTGACAGAATATCCTCTGACTCCGGAACAACATTACCGCGCAAAATACCCAGAATACGCTCGTATTCTTCCATCATTGCCGCATGGTCTCTTCGTATTTTTTCCGTATTGTTTTCTTTTCCCGCAAGTTCCAGCTCTTTGGCCATCCCGGAAAGAGTTACCGCACCGATACTCAACATGGAGCTTTTCAGAGCGTGCAGCAGGATCGTATAATTCTTCCAGTCGGCCGCATCAAAATAACGCTGGATTTTGTTCTTATTCTCTCCCCCCTCAGTACAGTGCATCTTTAACACTTCGAGATAATTTTCCATGCCGCCGCAGTAAGAAACGCCGCGCTCCGTATCCAGATCGCCAAGGGAAAGCTCTCTCGTTTTTCTCTGCCCTGCGGTATGGTCCGCAAACCGGTCAGCATCTGTAATGGGTTTTATCTTACTCTCCGGTATTCTTCGGCGCAGTACGCGCTCTAAAACGGAAGCTTCCACCGGTTTTGCAATAAAATCGGCGAACCCTTCCTCCAGAAACATTTCCCGCATACCAGCCACCGCATTTGCGGTAAACGCTATGATCGGCACCTCGGCAAAATAGCTTCCGCTTTTTCCCCGGATGCGCTGGAGTGTCTCTATCCCGTCCATCTCCGGCATCATATGATCCATAAAGACGAGATCATAGTCCTCCGTTGTAATCATATCCAGCGCTTCCCGACCGCTTAACGCAGCGCTGACTCGAATCTGATACGGCTTTAAAAGCCCTTCCAGAACTTTGATATTCATCACATTGTCATCGACAACAAGAATATGCGTCTGCGGCGAAATAAATTTATCTTTGTGAAAGAAATCGTCGCCGCCCTTATCCTCCCCGTTTAAAATCCTCGCAAACGAAAGCGTATAGAACGGTTTATATAATATCTTTGTCTGCGCTTCTTTTACCGGATTTTCGTCCTCCCGGTTCATAATGACATAAACCTCACATACTTTTGAAAGCCTGTCGAAATATGCCATATCTTCCCGATAACCAATCAGGCTTACAAAAATATGCGTATAGGATTCCCGTTCCACACGTCTTTTCAGCTCTGCAAGGCTGCGGCATAAATGTCCGGACACTCCAAGCTGTCGGTACAGATTTAAGAGACTGCCCGCATACTCGTCCCGGATCTCTACCATTTTAAACTGTTCAAAATTGATATAGGTAGCGATATTTAAGTTTTCCCGGTTGTTCACGGAGATAATCGGCGTCTCCTCTTTCACTTTCTGCGGAACAACAAACTGAAACTCACTTCCCCGCCCCAGCTCGCTGTGGACAGTGATAAACCCGCCCATTTTGCTGACAAGCGCCTCCGAAATCGCAAGTCCAAGTCCAAGTCCGCCCTCCTGACGATTTCTTCTTGTATCCACCTGTCCGAAACAGGTAAACAGTTTTTCCATGCTCTCCTGCCGCATCCCGATTCCGGTATCTTTGACAGTCACGCATAAATTTCCGCCATACTCTGTCTTTCGAAAGCCGACCGAAAATACGACGCCGCCGTTATCTGTATATTTGACCGCGTTATTGACCAGATTTAAAATCACACGCCGAATCTTCTGTTCGTCTCCGACCAGTGCAGAAGGAATGTCCGCATCGCATTCAACAATCAGCTCAATATTTTTCTCGCTTTTCTTTGCCAGCGTCATATTAATTACATCATTTATCGTAGACGTAATGTTATACGTCTCCTCCGCAAGATCAAATTTTTCAGAATGCAGCTCTGAGAAGTCAAGGATATCTCCTACAATCGACATCAGGTTTCTGCCCGCATTCTGCATTTTTGTAATCCCGTCTTTTTCCTCCTCTGAAATTTCTTCTCTCAGCAAAATCTCGCTCATCCCGCAGATCGTATTGACAGGCGTCCTGATCTCATGACTGACATTAGAAAGAAAGTCGTTCTTGATCCGCTCAGCCTCCTTTAGATCTACAATCGTCTTTAGCAGCTGTTCATTTGCGTCCCGCTGCTTTTTTACCAGAGAATACATGATATATTCCACAAAATACACCGATACAACCTGAAGCAGAAGATGCATACTTCCGGCACTGTCATTCGCAGCTTCATTGACCCATAGAAAGACATGATAAACGATCATCACAGTTGCAGAAACCAGCGTAGTATAAAAAATTTCCGGGATTCCGTATAGGCCAAGCAAAATAATCATTGTCAGGTATAAGGAGAGCGACCGCACAAGGCCCGGCATCTGTATTACATAAGAGACAACTGCTGCCTGAATCATACACGAAATGACCATTGCCCTGAAATAATATGTCTTACGCCGTCCCGCATAGATCAGCCAGCCAATAAAAAGCCCCATATTAAAAATAAGAATATATGCGCTGCCAAATCCGCCCTCGATTGCCACATACGTCATCCACAGATCATAGACCGTATAAGCAGCCAACACAATTTTTTCTATTTTGGCCTGAACCAGCCTCTGATATTCTATATATTCCACACGCCCCCCATGATTCCGCTTCGCGGAATCTCAAATCAAGATGAAAAACGCCTGTTTTTGGCGTTTTTCGGCGTGAAACTTAGTACTTGTTGGCGAAATGCCCTCTGGCATGAGCCTTACACGTACTTTTCACGCTACCAACATGTCGCGGCTCTGCCGCGACTGAAATCTGCGCGGAGAATCCCCTGTTTTTGGGGATTCTCTGGCGTGAGACTTAGAACTTCTTAGCGAAGCAGGATCTGCTGCGAGCTTTAGAAGTTATTCTCACGCTATCCTCTTATTACCGAAGCTGTCTGGCGACACGCGAACAGATATCGAAGATATCCGGATGAAACATTACGCCCGCCTCACACCGCAGTTCCTCCAAAGCTTCCCTGCTGCCACAAGCTCCCCGGTAACTGCGCTTTTCCGTTAGTGCGCAGTAATTGCTGACAAGCGACACAATCTGTGCAGACAGCGGAATCTCATCGCGGGAAAGACCGCGCGGATACCCGCTGCCGTCCCAGTTTTCATGGTGGCAGTATGCAATATCAATTGACATATCGATAAAATCATTATAATCCCCGTCTGAGCGTATATCTTGTAACAGCTGTGCTCCGATTGTCGTATGCCGTTCCATCGCTTTGCGCTCCCTCTCATCCAGCAAAGCTTCTTTCTGAAGAATCTCCATGGGAACTGCGACATTTCCGATATCACAGAGCGGCGCCGCCAGCACAATCGTCTCCACATAGGTATCCGAAATCAAATGTTCATACAACGGGGAAAGCTGCATGGCCTGTGCCAGAATACGACAGTTATAACTGATGCGCTCGATATGCCCGTCCGGATAACAGGAATTTTCTCTTGCCACATGCGCAAGCGCATAGAGCACATTCTTTTTTTCCTGCTCAATCTGCTTAATCTGCTCACTGATCAGCGCCTGAAGCCTGCGGTTAATATCTTTGCTGTTTTTATTTGCTTCGGACAGCTTAAGGTGAACGCCAACTCTGGCCTTTACGACCTCCGGAATAAACGGTTTTGTAATATAGTCCTCCCCGCCCAGATTAAAACCTTTGATGATATCCCCCGGATTATCGCAGGCGGAAATAAATATAATCGGGATATCCCTGGTCTGCGCGCTGCTCTTTAGAATACCGCACAGCTCATATCCGTCCATCTCCGGCATGGAAATATCCAATAGAATCAGTTTGGGTTTACAGACCGGAAATATTTTCAACGCCTGAACACCGTTTTCTGCCAGCACTGGTTCATATCCCATATCGGCGATAATATTCTTCAGCACAAATCGGTTCGCTTTCACATCGTCTACAATTAAAATGCGCAGCGGTTCCGCCTTTCTGTTGTCCGTCTCCATATTCAACTCTCCTCAAAAAGATGCTCCAATGTCTCATATGCTGCCGCGGTCTTATCATAATTGCCTTTCTGCACTGCCATTTTCATTTTTAAGACAGCTGTTTTGACTTCGCGCGGCGCATCCTCCGTAAGCTGTTTTAAGACATCCATAAACATCTCGGCTTTTTCCCAGTTGTCCATTTCCACGGAAAGAATCAATTTTGGCATAATCTTGCCGATCTCTTCGCGGTTTCTCTGTGTGCCGTACTGATGAATATCGCCTCCCTCGCCGCCTGACATGCTGTTTTTTGCCTCTCCGATCACTGTGTAGATATCCGACGTAGCTGTCGGATTTGCCGCCTCTTCCTCCAGTAATTCGAGCCAGATTGAGAATGAAAACATCGTTCCCTTATTGGGCTCGCTCTGCGCCGTGATATTGCCGCCCATCAATTCCACCAACTGTTTGCTGATATTTAGACCGAGGCCGGTGCCGCCGTATTTTCTGGAGATGGAAGCGTCCACCTGAGAAAAACTTTTGAAGAGTTTATCCTGCTGCGACTTGTCGATGCCGATCCCGGTGTCAATCACAAGGAAAAACAGTTCGGCGCGGTTCCCAAGCTGTGCCGTTTTTACGACTTCTACTACAATTTTTCCGACTGCCGTAAACTTGCAGGCATTGGAGAGCAGGTTATTTAAAATCTGTACGATACGCAGCTCATCCCCTATGACAAACTCCGGCACCTCCGGTGAAATCGTAACAAAAAATTCCAGTCCCTTTTCTGTAATCTTATTGATATGGTTCGATTTGACATAATCCATCATGCTGCGAAATTCAAATTTACGTGTCTCCAGCGTAAATTTTCCCGCCTCCAGCTTTGAAAAATCAAGAATATTATTGATGATGGAATTCATATCGCGGCATCCGCGCTCAATTAAGCGCATGATTTTTAATTTGTCCGCATCCGTCTCTCTTTCCAGCAGTTCTTTTGTATTTCCAAGTATCCCGTTTACCGGTGTCCGCAGTTCATGTGTGACATTTGCAACAAATTCTGATTTTACTTTCATTGCGTCGGATGCCTCATGTTCGACCTGCACAACCTGTTTTTCCAGAAAGTTTTGTTTGGATGTATCCTCCGCCATACAAAGATACGCTGCCGGCGTCTCCTCCATTTTCAAAATCCTTGTGCTGACTGAAAAACAGGTATGGTTTTTGCGGTAAGCCATCATATCCTGCGCTTCCTCGCCAAACCGGTACTCTGTCGAAAATCCATAATCCGTAACTGTAAATGCATTGGGAAATATATCGCTGATATTTATCCCGCACAGCTCGTCCCCATATTCAAGAAGACGTTTCGCCGTCTGGTTGACATATCCGATCCTGCCGTCTTCTCCAAATGCGATTACCATCTCCAACGCATGTTCCACTGAAAAACGATACAATGCTTCCTGTTCCATTTTCAACAAACTCCTTCGTTTCTGTTATTTTTATTCTTTGCGTTTTGCCTCTGCTATTACCTCGTTGATTAGCTCCAGCGCCTTATCCGCATTATTGCTCTCAAGCAATGCTTTTATGGAAAGTAATAACGTCAATAGTTCCAATCGTGTCATATACCCACCCTCTCTCTGCATGGATTTCATCTTTTTATTATACAGAGAATCCTTTCCGGTGTAAAGTAATCTGGACGCATTCATTTAGAAATAAAATTTTTTCTACTGTACAAAGGCCGTCTGCGAAACTTTCGGCACACTCAACGGCAACATGGGCGCAGACGATTACAGCTATGGATAATCGCCCACAGGCTCCCGGCCTGCCAGGCAGTAAAATGGGGAATCGTGATTTGAGAACTTCGAAACATCCCCCGGAGAATTGATTTCACAGATGAAACCCGGGAATGTTTAGATAAAACGGAACGTCTTTGCGGGGATTCCGGCACACGCGCTAACGGCCCGCAAAGCATGGCGGGATGGACGATCGTACCTGTTTCCATCACCGCCATTGCAGAGAAATACGGGGGACTGCACAGGTTTATGGCCACGACCGGGAATTTTCTGAGGATGTGATGCCAAAAATCTGACTATGCAGTAACATCGTTCGGTTTATAAGAATCTTATACGCATTTTTTTCGCCCGATAGCTGCTCTTTGCCGTCAATACCTTCTTATATTTTGTCTTATACTTTTTTTGTATATAAAACGATGCCCTCCCGTTTATATTTTGGAATACGCCTTTTCCCAGTTTGGGCGCGCTTCCCAAAAATGTAATTTTTTTTAAATTTTTGCATTTGTAAAATGCATACTTCTCTATTTTTTTCACTTTCTTTGGGATTGTGATTTTCTTTAAGGAGATACACTCGTAAAAAACGTTCGATCCAATCTCCTTTAATCTGGAATCTTTCCCAAATATGACTTTCGTTAATTGTTTCGACGAGGAGAAAGCGCTGTAACCGATCACTTCCAGGCTGTCCGGCAGTTTGATCTCCCTTAAACTGACACAGTCCATAAATGCCATCCCGCCGATTTCCCGTAAGCTGGAGCTGGTTTCAAATACAACCTGTTTCAGCGCAGCGCAATTGGAAAAAGCGCTCGGTCCTATATATTTTACATTTGAAGGAATCACAACCTTTTGAAAGCTGCAGCCGGAAAACAGGCTTTCGGGGAGTTCCCGCAGGGTTTTTGGCAGGTTAATCTCCCGCAGCTTACTGCATCCTTCAAAAGCGTATCCCTCTATCTTCTGCAAGTTCTTCGGAAGAACCGCCCGCTCCAAACCGGACAATGCAAAAGCCCCCTGTTTAATTAAAAGCACAGACTCCGGCAGTATAAGGTCCGTAATCACCAGCCAGTCCCTTCTTGGAAAAATATGGGAACCGATCACCCTGACCGGTACGCCGTCAATCTCTTCCGGCACTCTCACACGGCTCTCTATCCCTTCATAGGAGAGTATCTCCAGGCCGGCATATTCTTCATTATAACAATATTGATACTCCCCGTTCTGCTGGACCTCCTGTGCCGTTACCGCAGAAACAGACAGGAACAGAAAGCCAAAAACCTGCAGCAGAAAAAAAACTGCCCGTCTGATATTTTCATTTATCCCCATCTCCGTTCCCCCTCTCACATCATGCAGCGCCTGCCGCTAAACGGTGCGGATTCGCATTGTCTTTTTCTGATACCCCGCTTTTTGGGTCAGCGCTTTCTTATACTTCTCCTTATATTTCACAGAAACCAAAAAGACCGCTTTTTTGTCAATATTCTTAAATACCGAGCTTTCTATTTTGGGAGCCGGACCGGAAAATATAACCTTTTTCAGTTTTTTACAGCCTTGGAACGCACCAACGTCAATTTTTTTCAAATTCTTTGGAATTGTGATTTTTTTCAGTGACCTGCACTGTAAAAAAGCAAACGTTCCGATTACTTTTAATTTTGAATTTTTATCGAATGTGACTTTCTCCAGTTTTCTGCAATATTCAAATGCAAGGTCTTCAATAACCTGTAAACGATCCGGAAATTTAATCTCCTTTAACGAATAACAGCGCCAAAACGCACTGTCTCCAACCGTTTTCAGTTTTGAACCGGCTGCAAACGTGACCTGTTCCAGCTCATAACACAGGCTGAACGCGCTGTTTCCTATCCTTGTAATATTTTTGGGGATGACAATCCTCTGCAGTCCGCTGCCGTCAAAAAGAGATGGCGGCAATTCTTTCAGACTGTCCGGCAGCGTGATCTCCCGCAGATTCTCGCAGCCCTGAAATGCCCCGCGCTCCATTTTCTCCAGATTTTTCGAAAGCACAATGTCAGACATTTCACTTCCCGCAAAAGCATCCTCTTTGAGTACCCTTACGGAATCCGGCAGTATCACCTTTTTCACCAACGCCCGCTTCCGAAGAAACGCAGTGCTGCCGATCGCCACAACCGGCCTGCCGTCTATTTCCCCCGGAACCGTCACACTCTCATCCGTCCCTTTGTACTCCAGAATCTCCCACCCGCGATACTCGGCATCCTCACGATAAATATATGTTTCGTTCTGCCGGATCTCCTCCGCATCCGCCCTCACGCAAAACAGGCCTGTCAGGGCCAGCAGACTTAGCAGAAGCGCCGCTGTATACTGTATGTATTTCTTAATACGTCCTCTCATTTTTCCTCCATCTTCAATTAATTAAATTTTTCGCATGCATTATCTATCGAGATCAACCCAAGATTATTCATATATTTTCCGTCCGGATCCACCTGTACCGCATACTCATAGATTCGGAAAATAAAAAATCCTTTCCAGTAGCTATCCTCATAACCTTTCGGATAAAAATCGATTGGTTTTCCCGCCTTTCCCGCTTTGCAGCGCGCTGTGGCCTGAAACGCCACTTTCCCTGCACAGATAAAACGATTTGAATAAAATTGATTCGTATCCTGCGGATACGGAAATTTTGCATTATCCGCCCACCCATTTCCGGAATGGTCCAGATAGATCATCTCTCCGTCAGGTGTCTCATAGTAACAGTTATGTGCAAATACATCCGTTATGATATGGACTGCCATCCCGTATAAATATGTCCTGCGCCATTTTTTCTTTGTCGCCGCGCTCTGTCCCGCATAGTCCAACCCCGCTGTACTGCTGATAATCGTCTTCCAGGACACGTCTCCTATTCCCGTAGTTGAAACCACGCCCATCATCCTGTCATAGCACTGCTGCGCCATTCCTTTTACCGGCTGTAAGTCTGCTGTATTCCCGTTCACCAGTGCGATTTTAGTCGCAAAAATATAATTGGAAATATAGTTTGTATCATAGGTCCCGTATTTTGCCTCGGCATGCCCATGCCATTCCGGAAAATGGCCTCCTCTGATCGCCTCGTTTTTATCTGGATGTACCGCGCCTGCTTTTAACAGCTTTATCTCCGTCTCGTCAAAACTCCCGACAGTGTTTATCCCCTCCTCCATCAATTTTACATGATTATCCGGGCCCCATCTGCCTTCCACATAGGCAACTTCCTCAAATGTCTCCACTTCCTCTCTTTGGGTCATGCCTATTGCGGCCGTACGGCCCTCACTGGCACTCTCCTCCGATAAGCACACATCATTCTCGAGCAGCGAAACTGCATATTCCAGATCTATCATGCCATAGCCATATGCTTCGCGCTCTCCCAATGGATTTCCGCACTGATCCAATAAATAACGTATCTCTTTCGCGCTCTTTTTTTCATCAAGCCCCATCAGTGCGGCAGCCGCCCCGGCAACATGCGGTGCCGCCATGCTTGTGCCGGAATTTACGGTTTCCATCCCGAACACGCTCTTTGTTAAAATCTGTTCCCCCGGAGCCGCAAGTTCCACTTCTCTCCCCGTTGCGCTCTCCTCTGTCTTATTGGCAGCCGTATCTACCGCGCCTACCGCAACCACTTCTTCAAATGCAGCCGGATATTCCACTGCCGCGCCGCTCCCGCCGTTTCCGGCTGCACCTACAATCAGGATACCGTGCTCTGCTGCATCCTGCACTGCTTTTTTTAGAATTTCGGATTGTGTGGATGTGCCAAAGCTCATGTTTATAATGTCCACGTCCTGTTCGATGCACCAGTAGATCCCTTCTACCACATCGCTTAGCCGTCCTTTATTCTCCCTGTCAAGCACCCTGACGGAGCAGATCTGCGCTTCCGGGGCTATCGTATGAATAATGTCAGCAACCGCCGTGCCATGACCGACCATATCATTCATATAATATGGCAAATCCTGCTCTTCTATTACAAGATTAACACTGGCATAGACCGGTATCCCGGATAAAAGCTCAATCCCGGAATCAAGTACGGCAACTTTAACAGGATGCAGGTTTTCTGTCTGGCAGATTATGTCTTCTGCCCGTATCATCCTGTAATTCCAGTCAATGTCACTTGTTTCCTGTCCGCTATCTGAAGTCATTATTTCTGCCGATGCATCTCCTCCACCCTGCGGATACTCCGTTCCGGCGCCAAACAGGAAGAAATTCTCCTCCACCGTAATATTTTCTGTCTGTTCCAATTCCAGAAGCTGATCTGCTGACAAATCCGCTTCAAAGACCACATCCTGCAGCTGACAGGAAAATTCCTGCACCGTCTGCGGTTCTCCCAACGGCAAATCTGCGCCGTCCTCTGCCAGAATAACATAATCCCCTCTCTCTTCTTCTGTAACCACTTCCGCATCCGTACCTGCAGAGAAATCAAAATCCGCCCCCTGAATTTCATCCTGCTGCGCCGCCAACTGCACTGGCACCGCTTCCGTAATCAACAACGCTACTGCAATCATCCCCGCACAAAACCCACTGACTTTTTTCCTCTTTGCTGTTTTTTTCATTTTTCCCCTCCATGCCGCAGCAATACTGCGACTTAAATTCATACAGAAAATCCAACGCCATACCAAACTTATCATTACTTTCATAATTTAATATAACATACTACATCATAATAAACAACTCCTATATCTGTCATAAAATTTCCATTTCTGCACTGCGAACGCAGTTCGCATTCGCTTTATGCGCATAAGCGACTTTATCGCGCAGACACAAATCGCCTTTCTTTCCTTTCCGTCTCGCCTGATTTGACCACCCTTTATATGTGATTTCTGTCCGTCAGACCAAGAGTTTGCTTACACCTTCTTTCAGATTCCACCTCACGATGGACACCCTTGCTGTTGTGGAGTTTCTCTGTTGAGAAACTCCACAATGTGAAACAGGCTAAAGCCTGACAAACAAAATGAGCGCCCGTTCGTCAGGCGCTCATCGTAAAATCCGGACAGACAATTTTTCCCGGATTATTCAATTGTAAAATGATCCATTGATTTTTCCAATGTGAGGATTTCCTCCCTCAGATACTCCATATTTTTCGCAAGCTCTTCCATCACATCGGCCTGCTCATTTAAGGAGGCTGTCATTTCCTGGGCCGCAACTGCAGCCTGTTCGGCTTTTACGCAGATTTTTTGAACAGAACTTTGAATTTCCTCTTTATCTGTATGAATCTCGTCCATACCGCCCACAACCAGTTCAAGCCCTGACACAAGCTTTCTGACTTTCTGCTCGATCATGCCAAATATAGTAACTGTCTCATTTAACAGCACCGTCTGCTTTGTCACAATATCCTCCGTCTCTTTGGCGGATGCCATTGTTTTAGCAGTCATCACAGACATTTTTCCAAGAATATGCTGAACTTCTCCCGCCGCTTTCGAAGACGAATCTGCAAGATTACGTATCTCATCTGCTACAACGGAAAAACCACGGCCCTGTTCTCCGGCTCTTGCGGCCTCAATTGATGCGTTCAGAGAAAGCAGGTTGGTCTGCTCGGCAATTCCGTTGATTGTATCAATAATCCCTTCAATTTCCGTCGAATAATGCTGCACGCCGCTGGCATTTTCCACCAGATGTCTTGCAATATCTGTTGTCGTCTCGGATTCTCTGCCAAGATTATGTACGATCACCCGCCCTTTTTGGATTGCCTCTGACGCATCTGAGATCACTCCCGACATAGCCGACGTTTCTGAATAAATACGCTCCAGTCGTTTTGCAAACACCTGCATCCGCTCATTGCTCTCGTCCGTATAAACCGCCTGACTGTGCATACTGTCTGCAACTTCCTCCACTCCGGATAAGATATTGCGCAATGCTCCATTTAAAGCTTCTGTTTTCTCTGTTGTCCCCTCTGCCATACGGTTGACGTTACCGCCGAACGCTTTCATCTCTGTGAAAAGCAAACGAATTTTACTGATCGTATTATTCAGCGCTGTTCCCAGTATCCCAAATTCATCTTTGCGCCTGACCGCAAACTGCTGCGTCATATCCCCTTCCGCCACTCTTCCAAGCGTCCTGTTGATTCCGCCGACGGCACGGCTGATTCCTCCTGCAATCATTGTTCCGACGAAAAGCGCTACACATATGGCAATCATTACAATCACAATCGTAAGGTTTCGAATATTTGCCACCTCTGCAATAATATTTGCTCTTGGTATCAGTGCGCAGAGCATAATCGGAGAATTGCCAAGAGGTGCGAATACGAAGAGATAGGCGCTGCCGTTCCATATCACATCAGCGCTGCCGCAGTCTCCGGCCTCCTGCGCCATACGATAGAAACCCTGCTCCGTAAAGAGAGCGCTGTCTACTTTTTCCGGTATCAGTTTCCGATCGTCACTTTCTTTAAAGATTCGAGAAACCTCCCTGCCGTCATCTGAGACAAGCGCACAGATACTGTTCTCACCAAAATTAATATGGTATAACATTTCCTCCGCTGATTTTATCGCCCAATCGAACACAACATAAGTATCCATATTTACAAAACGCTGCACATAGGTAAACGCATAATCTTCCCCATCGCTTTCACGCGCCGCGTCAATTGCCAAATGACGTCCAAACCACCCGTTCTTCTTTGACGTATGATCCGCAAACCAGACGCCAATTTCCGAATCCTTGAAATCCTGATAAATCGAATCGGGAAGATCGCGCTCCAGCGAATGAATCTGTGAACCGCTCTCCGGAATCGTATAAATATTATCAATCGATATCATATTATTTTTTATCTGTGACAGTGTGGATTTCGCTTTACTGTAAACCTCAATCCATTTTTCATCTGTGTTGTCGGCGTAGTTTTCATAGTAATTTTTCATCTCACTGTTGACAATCTGTTCCATTGCCCTGGTTTCAATTCCTTCAACCAGAGTACCGCCGTAAAGGCTCAGTGCGGAGATTGTATGCAGGGAAGATTCCTCGTATTTGCGCATCATCGTTTCTGACGCTGTCTGATAAGAAACGACGCCCAAAACTACAATCATGAGTACAGGGATCAAAAACCCCCCGATCAGAGTGATTCCTATACTGCGCTTCTTTTTTTCGCCGCCTTTTTCTTTGAAACCCATAAATACTCCATTTCTGCATTGCGAACGCAGTTCGCATTCGCTTTATGCGCATAAGCGACTTTGTGGCAGGCAGAGTGCAGACACAAATCGCCGTGTGAAAAACGTATTTTTCACACGATGCCCCCTCCCCGCTTTCTGTTCCTTTTCATCATAACAATAAAATTACCTTTATGACAAGCATTCCTGAAAAAAGACAAAAATTTACGGTATCTTTTACGAAAAAACACCATACCCCACTTCATTATGACAGGGGTATGGTGTTTTTGTTTAAGCCCGGATCAGTTTAAAAGCTATTTGACGGTAATTGTAATTTTTTTGAATAATCCGCTCTGTGAATACACATAGATCGTACATGTGCCCTTTGCCAGCGCAGTGACTTTTCCTTTTGCCGTCACTTTCGCCACTTTCGGATTTCCTGACTCATAGCTGATCTTTCTGTGCGATACAATCTTCTTGGAACCTTTTACTGCCTTTGCCTTAATGGTAAAGCTCCTGCCTTTTTTCAGGTTCACTTTCGTCTTGTTTACGCTGACGGATTTCTCATTTCCGCTCTTGCCGCCGTTCGTCACAAAATGGATCGTCTTCGACGCGGCAAGCGTAATCTTATGACCGTCTACTTCTTTGTATGCACGCACAATGTACTTATAGAAAGTTCCTTTCTTTAATTTCTTCTGCGTGAAAGTAGTAGTACTGTTTTTCTTAATTGTCTTAATCAATTTGTATTTGTTAGATTTACCGCACTTGTTTCCATAGATCAGATAACCGTCCGCACCCTTTACTTTAGTCCACTTAAGCGTAATCTGCGTGTTCGTGGTTTTTGATACGCGCGCCTGAAGAACTGCAAACGTAGATCCCTTGATATCCGCCTCTGATTTTTGTCCTGTGATCGTTTTGTCACTGATCAAAAGCGTCTGTTCCGGTACGTCGTATTGCTCTCCCACTGCCTGGATCTTAATTGCTGTCTCCTCTGAAACTCCCAGTTTTTTCGTCAGCGTCTCTACCTGTTTTTTCTGTTCTTCTGTAAGATTACTTCCCGGCGGTGTAATGTCTCCTCCCGACGGCGGTGTTACGTCTCCTCCCGGTTCCGGCGGGTTATTGTCTCCTCCTGGCGGCGGTGTTACGTCTCCTCCCGGTCCTGGCGGATTATTGTCTCCTCCTGGTCCCGGCGGGTTATTGTCTCCTCCCGGTCCCGGCGGGTTATCGTCTCCTCCTGATTTCGGAACTACTGTCACGATACAAGAAGCTTTCACATCGTTCTTCGCCGCAGTGATTACCGCTGTGCCAAGCGCAACTGCTTTTACCGTACCGTTCTCATCGACTGTCGCAACGCTCTCATTGTCAGATGACCAGACAGCGCCCTCCGCCGTTTCTTCCGGATTATACTCGTCTCGGAAATAGGAAACAGACAATTCCAGCGTCTCGTCCGGATGAAGTTCCGCCGTCTGTTTAGACAGGGTCATGCTTGCCATTCGCCTGATAATCATCATATTGGTTCTGCCGTTCTTTCCTGTCCATGTGAAATCAAGTCTTCCGTCCTCGACATCCACCTCAAAAGTTCCTACCGTATATGTCTTTGAATCAGAGCTTACATTGACATCAACCGTTCCTTCGAGAGTGCCCGTGATTACGTTTCTTGATTTGTCCTGACTTCCTGACATAATCAGAACCTGATACCTGCCGTTCGGTACTTTTACCGCAAATGTATTGCCGGGATTCGGAATTGCCAAATCCTGATAAACATTCTTGGAATAAATACCTTCCTGTGTATAGGTCTCGGTACGTCCTTCTATCACTGCTGTTCCGTCCGTAAAACCATAACCTTTTTCATCAGAGTAAGTAAGCTGAAGCTCATCGATTGTCTTGGTACCTTTCTTTGGATTCAATGTAATCGCAGTCCATCCATCGTCTTTCAACTTTGGATCAATACCGAAATCAAACTTATGCAAGGTCGGATACAAAACATGAATCTCTGCTTTAAATACGCCCTCGTACCCATCTGTCGTAAAACCAACCTCATAAGCGCCCGGTTTCGTCGTATCCACTTTTGCAAGGTCTTCCTGCGACCATACAATCTCTACCTGCTGCTGATCTCCGTTCTGATAGGTTGCCAGCACATTCTTCGGAAGTACTGCCAGCAGATCGCCCGTGCCGGTTTCGACATCCACGCTGACCTGTTCCACCGAAACAATAAAGTTTGTTACAATCTTTGCCGTTATTGTAATTGTCCGATCCGATGCAATGATCTCGTCATTCTTCCAGATACCTTTCACTTCATAGGAAGCGCCAACCACAGAAGTATCAATCTGTTCTACGCTCTCCTTATCCCATATAACTGTTACTTCTGCTTCTACCCCATTCAAAAACTTCAGTGTCATCGTCCTCGGCAGCACTTCGTATAAATCTGTCTTGTCTTTTACAATATTAAATTCTTTAATACTCTGGTCCGTCATCACGTTTGCGATAACTTTCAGCGTTGCGCTCATTTCCTGCGCATACCCTTTTATTTTGGCTTTCACATTGTATGTGCCAACCTCTGCCAGGTTAACGCCCGATACGTCCCAGGTAACTTTTGCATCCGCTTTGTTGCCGTCTTTATCTGTTACCTTAACGGTCTTTGGCAGTAAATCCGCAACACTCTCGCATGGCGTCCCCTGCACAAGATCCTCTAATACAACAGGATCGACAGAAGCAATATCCACTGGTGTGTCTGCCGTAACCGCTCTCGACAAGTAGGAATCTCTCGTCACTGCCTGGCCTGCCGTTGCACTGTCTCCTGCGATAACGCCCTGCGCTTCTACAACAGCTGCAATCTTATAACTGTAAGTCTTATTGTAATCTACTGCCGTATCCGTATATACATAATCATACTGCGCACCCGGTTCTGCCGCTGTAAGCTGCTCTGCCGTAAGCGTTTCTGTCTTTGTATATGCGCCGGCTTTTCCCTCTGCATCCACATCTGCTCTGTAAATAGTGTAGCCCACAATCTTATGGCCATACTTACCGTCATTAGCTGCGGTAAACCCGATTTTTGTCTCCTTTGCATCACTGTCAATCGCAGTAAGCTGTGCGGTAATCACATTCTCTGACAATAAGTAATCCAGGTTTGCCGGCTGATTGTAAGCTACATTCTGCCATGCAATTCCTTCTCTGTACGCAAGATTTTCAAGCAGGCAGGGTACAACATAGTCGGTTTGAATTGTCGTCATATAAACGCGTATCTTATTGTTGGCATCAATATAGCTTCCATCCGCATTCGCAGCGTCCGTTGTCCTTGTAATAATCTCCTCCCGCCAGTCGCCAAGGATATCAGCTACAAGTCCCATATTTCCTTTCGTACCGTTATTTGACCAAATTTCTTCGGAATACAGCAATTCTTCCGTTCTGTTATTCTCATAATCCCACTTTAAGATATTACTTCCGACCGGAACATATCCGTTGGATTCATTAAAATTGTGATCCTGAATCTCGCTTAACAGATCTCCGTCCCAGAACAGCGTAAAGTTTGCAGGCGGATTCACATCTGCCAGCATTACAGTATTTTCCAATGTCGAAGTCGTAGACATCACGGCGCCGTCCAAAGAATTCCATACCGGCTTGCCGTTATATCCCGGTTTTGCAATGGTCCACCACTCTGCGCCGGGAGCCGTCGGGTCGATATCGGCCGCTGCGCCTCGCCCGGTATCCTCTTTAATCCAATATCCCATCAGAATTTCGCCTGTGGCGGCGTCATGAATTTCCGCTTTATATTTCGCTGCGCCCTCCTCATGAACATTCATGATCTCCAATCCGTCGCGCCATGGCATCCAGTCGGATACATGCATTGCATCCCCGTGCCCAAGGCCTGTCGTATACAGCGCTTTTCCGTTATGGTCAATTGTCAGAGAACCATAGACAATCTCATCCTTTCCATCGCCGTCTACATCATTGACAGAAATGCCATGGTTACCCTGAGAACAGTATGACTTACCGTCCTTGTCCGTATCAAATTTCCAAAGCGTTTTAATCTTCCCATCCGCCCTGTCGTAATAATATGCAGTCAGCGTTGTTCTTGTATAATAACCGCGGCAGAATACGGCATAAGGATTCTCGCCATCCAGATATGCTACAGCCGATAAAAACCTGTCAACACGATTACCGTAACTATCCCCCCAGTCATCAACCTTTCCGCGCACCGGCACATACTCTACCTCGTCTCCTGCTTTCGTTCCGTCGTCCAGGTTAAAAAATGAAAAATATTCCTCACCGTCCAGTACATAGCCAGAAGAATTACGATGATCGTGCTGTGCCGCCGACTGCTGTGTGCCAACCGGAAGCGCATCCGTATCTACAGCTCCAACATGCGTCACTTTCTCTAAATTGGCCGCCGTCCCGTCCTTGCTTTTGTAAGTTGTCGTTCCGTCTGCAGTTTTTACTGCTAATTCCGCTTTCCCGTCGCCGTCAAAATCCCATACCTGGAACTGTGTATAGTGAGCTCCGGAACGAATATTGACCCCCATATCGATACGGGTCATTAATTTTGCCGTCCCCGCAGAACAGTCAAGCTTATAAGTATCCAAAAATGTATTTCCTGTATAACCGCCCTTGGAATTATCCTGTGCATTGGACGGATACCATTTTACAATCAGCTCTAAAACGCCGTCGCCGTCCACATCGCCAACCGACATATCGTTTGCGCTGTAAGTACATTTTGATTTATCCGGCATTACAGCGTCCGCCGGAGCATACAGGCTAAATTCGAGATACTGTTTATTCCACGGTTTGATTTCTTTTGACGTTACCCCGATCGTGTCGTCGTTGCTTCCGACTACTCTGTAGGTATCGGCTGCACTGCCTGACGGGTCGATCAGGTTTGTCACCTGAATACCCGAAGCGATCTTTGTCTCACCCTTATATACATCAAACGTGGTTTCCAACTTATTTTGCGCGTCAAAATCTGCCTCATAACTTCTCCAGCTTAAATATACGCCGGAAGTATATTCATTTCCGTCCGCGTCTGTAGCGGATAAGAGCGTTTTAGCTCCCTTGCCGCCTGCCAGGTCAATACCGGTCAGCGCCCTGTCGCTGTACGTCTCCCTGTTGGCCTGTGTCAGCGAACCTGCAATCGGCGTTTCGCAGACATCTGACTGCTCGCCTACACCGACGGAATTGCTTGCTGCAACCGTATAATAGTGGTGAATATTTGTCGCAATATCATTGCTGTCCTCGTAAGATGTCGTGTTTACCTCGGCAATTTTTTCAAATTCACCATTGGAAGAGCGCCGGTAAACAATATAGCTCTCTGCACCCTCTGAAGCGTCCCATGCAATCGTAACAGAATGCTGCAGTGTTGTCTCCCCCTCGGACGGACTGACGCAATGCACATTCTCCGGCGCATTCGGCGGCATTTCCACATCCACATACTGTGCAATCGCAGAGAGCGCCGGATGTTTGCCCGCCTTTAATCCCTGCGCCACGCACTTGGAAAACTCTCTTGCACCGAGTACCTGCAAATGCGTATTATCCGTCGCACCGTTCTTATACTGCCCTTCGTATACCCCCGCGGCAACATGAAGGAACAGCGTTTTACTTCCCTCGATCCCGTATTTGTTGCACACTGCGATCGTGCGCGCTGTCAGGTCGATCAGCGGAATATTCTGTTCTTTTGAAATCTCTTTCATTACAGCGCCATATTTGGCAAAACCGCTGTTAAAGGATTTTAAGGAACCGTCTGAATTTGTCGAATAATCGTAACGGGCTACCGGCGTCACAAGAACCGGCGTCACGCCTCTTTGTATCGCGCCGTTTACATACGTCTGTATCCACTTTCCAAAATCTGCAGGCGCCACATAGCGGTTCGGCCTCGATGGAGTATTATCGTTATGGCCAAACTGAACAAACAAATAATCCCCCGGCTTTACATCCTCGAGCACATCGTCCAACAGACCTTCCTGTATAAAGGAAGCGGACGAACGGCCGCCAAGCGCACGGTTCTCCACAATCACATGCTCGGTTTCATAAACCTGCGATTCATGACGCACACTGTTGGCGCAATCCTTTGCCGTCTTCTTATAATCAGAAGCCCCAAAATACTCGCAGAGCACTTCGCCCCACCCGGTTTGCGGAGCATAATAATCTGTGTAGGACTGTACGGTAGAATCGCTGACAAGATAGATCGTCGGCTTTGCGCCGGCTTCTTCCGTCGCTTTTCTCGTCACGGTCACTTCAGAGACATATACGGTCTGTTTGGCTGCTCCCGCCCTTGATGTGGCATCGCTTGCCGCAAGAAACTTCAGATTCAGCTGACCATCGTAAACACATGCATTTACCGTAATCGGCTTTGTCTCGCCCGGGGCCACCGTAACATTTGTCACTGCAACCTTATTTTTGTTGGCGTCCTCTGTATAATCATATCCTCTGGAGATATCTTCCGCCTCTACATAAGCCGTATATGGTGCAGATCCGGGATTTACAAATTCCACTGCAATCTCATAATCAGCGCTCGCACAATCAAGATCAAATGTATCTGTCTCTTCATATGTATAAACGCCGTATCCTGTGCTTTCTTTCTCCGTCCACACCCTGGAAGAGATTGCAAGCGCTCCGTCTGCAGCCGCGACATAAATGGTATCGCCCTCTGTTCTCACGGCCTCTCTCGGATGATAAACGCCTTTGCCGCTGCCGCCGCCATCCCAGCCGACTGCATCGTTCGGAAACTCTACACGGGAAAAGCCCTTACCCGCCGCCTGGGAATAACCGCTTTTATCCGTCACATCCTTACCGAAAACAAATGTGGATGTCTCCCGCGTGATCTGTTTATAGCTTTCGCTGCCCAGTTCCTCGGCTTTCGCAGTGTCTGTTACATCCACGCCCGACGCTGCGATCCTTTCCATGGCGGCATCCGTCGCATTTTGTCCAAATGCCGCCGCGTCTGTCTGTACAATACCGGTTATCGCCATAGCAGCCG
The DNA here is from genome assembly GCA_947088345.1 of uncultured Roseburia sp. Lineage (GTDB taxonomy): Bacteria > Bacillota > Clostridia > Lachnospirales > Lachnospiraceae > Roseburia. The sequence goes on along the minus strand of CAMUGE010000001.1, from coordinate 118,330 downwards.
CCAGTATGTACGCCGACAATTTCTTTCTCATAAATAACCTCCTTTTTTTGTGTTGTGAATCCTGCTGACAACACTTTGATTTTCACCACTTTTCACTCCTAATTGTACAACTCATTCCTTATAGGAAATAAATTCATTGTATATTATAACAATTTTTTATTAATATGGCAATAAATTTTTATGCAATTTATCAAAAATATCTTCCGCAGTTTGTAGATATCCGGTTCATTTTCTCCATCCTCAATTGCCATTACAGAAAGTTTTTTGGAAAAACTAAAAAAAATTACCCGACAGGTAATCTCTACCTGCCAGGTAATACTATTGTCCACTGAGCCGACTGCCTGTTTCGCATACGCCCGATCAATACCAATCCCATGTCAATTTCTTAGTCTGCCCCATGTGCGGCTTTGCTCATTACTCTTAAATCTGCCGCCACTTCACAAATGCAGCATTCTGCATCAAATGATAAGCATCGCATCCCCGAAGCTGAAAAACCGATACTTCTCCTGCACGGCAGTCTCATAAGCGCGCAGCACAGATTCTCTGCCTGCAAGCGCCGATACCAGCATAATCAAAGTTGACTCCGGCAAATGGAAATTTGTAATCAGTGCGTCAATCACTTGAAACTGATACCCCGGATAGATAAAAATATCTGTCCAGCCGCTTTTTGCAGACAGTTTTCCGTCGTCCGAAGCTGACTCAAGCGTTCTTGTGCTCGTCGTACCGACTGCAATCACCCTGCCGCCGCGCCCCTTTGTCCTGTTAATCAGATCTGCGGCCGACTGATCTATGGAATAAAATTCGGAATGCATATGGTGCTTTAACACATCCTGCTCTTTGACCGGACGAAACGTCCCCAGCCCGACATGCAGCGTAACTTCGGCAATTGCAACGCCCATCTCCTGAATCTGCGCAAGCAGCTGCGGCGTAAAATGCAGCCCTGCCGTCGGCGCGGCGGCAGAACCGTCATATTTTGCGTAGACAGTCTGATAGCGCTCTTTGTCTTTTAACTGATGCGTGATATAAGGCGGCAGCGGCATCTGGCCCAGACGATCTAAAATCTCTTCGAAAATGCCGTTATAGGAAAAATGAATCAGCCGGTTTCCTTCGTCCTCTATACCAATCACTTCACCTGACAAAATACCGTCGCCAAACTGAATCTTTGTTCCGATTCTGCACTTCTTCCCAGGCCGTACCAGTGTCTCCCAGACATCGTTTTCCCTGCGCTTTAATAGAAGGATCTCTATCTTTGCCTGCGTTCCTTCTTTCACACCGTAAAGACGCGCCGGAATTACCTTTGTGTTATTAACCACAAGACAGTCCCCGGGATTTAAATATTGCACAATATCCCGAAACACCTGATGTGAGATCCCTCCGTCTTTTCGATTTAATACCATTAGCCTGGAACCCGAGCGGTCAAAAAGCGGGTCCTGCGCAATCAGTTCCTGCGGAAGTTCATAATAAAAATCTTTTACGTCCATGTTTCTCACGCTATTTGCGAAGCTCTGCTCCCAATCCTTCCAATGCTTTGATGATTTTATTCATCGCCCCGGTGATATCCGCTTCTTCCAGATTCCGGTCTTTTGCCCGGAATGTCAGCGAGTAAGCGATGGATTTACAGCCGGGCTTTATCTGTACGCCCTCATAGACATCAAACAGTTCATAACTTTCCAGTAATTTTCCGCCTTTTGCATCAAATACTTTTTCAATATCGCCGGCAAGTACTTCTTTTGGGACAACCATGGAGATATCGCGCATGGCGGCGGGAAATTTTGCAATTCCCGTATATTTATAGTCAAACGAAGCTTTTTCAACAATCTGCGGCATATCGATTACCGCTATATAAACGCGTTCCTTAATTTCATAAGCCGCCGCGACAGTCGGATGCACCTCGCCCAGATAACCGATCACACTGCCGTCATAGATGACATTTGCCTGGCGTCCCGGGTGCAGAAAACGTTTTTCGGCATTTGGATCATATTCCGGTTTTTGCGAAAGGCCCGTCTTATTTAAAAATTCTTCGATCACGCCTTTCATAGAATAGAAATCCCCTTCACCGTACATACCGAGCGTAAACTGCATCCGCTCTTCCGGCAGTTCTGTCACCGGAACCTGTTTTGGCAGATAAATATTGCCCAGTTCATACAGACGTACATTTTTATTTCTGTGATTATAGTTAACAGACAGTGAATTCAACATTCCGTTTAAGGAAATGGTGCGCATAATGGAGAAATCTTCTCCCAGCGGATTACTGATTACAACGGCATTGCGAAGCGAAGAGTCAATGGGCAGGCGCAGTTTATCAAATACTTTCGGGCTTTCGAACGAATAGCACATCCCCTGCGAAAACCCGCAAAACTCAGCGACTTCTCTTGCCACCGCCTCTATTCTTAATTTAAAAGAAAGCTTGCCCATCGTCGCCTCTCCGCTCGGAAGTGTAACAGGAATCTTATCGTATCCATAAAAACGCGCTACTTCCTCCGCCAGATCTGCGCCACACTCCAGATCCTGCCTCCATGAAGGGATCAGCACCTCGTTCGTTTTTTCGTCATATTGAAGATCCAGATTTCTGAAATAGGAAAGCATTGTCTGCGCCGGAATATCCGTGCCGAGCAGTGCATTGTATTTTTCCGGCTCAAACGGAATTTTCCTGCCCTCTTTGACTCTCTCATAGACGTCAACAACTCCGCCTACAACTTCCCCTGCGCCAAGCTCTTCCATCAGCTGACAGGCGCGGTTAATTGCGTCAAGCGCCTGATTCGGGTCCAGACCTTTTTCAAATTTTGAGGACGCGTCTGTACGCATTCCGATTTTTTTGCCGGACAGACGTATATTTGTACCGTCAAAACAGGCCGCTTCAAACAACATCGTCGTCACGCTGTCTGTGATCATTGAATTTTCGCCGCCCATAATCCCCGCGATGCCGACCGGTTTCTTCCCGTCGCAGATCATCAGAATACTATCGTCTAACGTGCGCTCCTGACCGTCCAGCGTGACAAATTTTTCTTCTTTTTTAGCGCGCCGCACGACAATCTCATGCCCCTCAATCGTATCGAGATCGTAAGCATGCATCGGCTGGCCATACTCCTCCATCACATAATTTGTGATATCTACAATATTGTTGATCGGACGTATGCCCTGCGCGCGCAGCCTGCGCTGCATCCATTCCGGAGAGGGGGCAATCTTTATATTTTTTACGACTCTCGCCACATAGCGGGAGCACAGATCGCTGTCTTGAATTTTTACTTTGATATAGTCGGAAACATTTTCCCCGTTGCCTGTCTCCGTTATCTTTGGCGGATGAAATTCTTTTCCGAATGTTGCAGCCGCTTCCCTTGCAATACCGAGAACAGAAAAGCAGTCTACGCGGTTTGACGTGATCTCATATTCCACAATAACGTCATCAAGCCCAAGATAGGCGACAGCATCCGCCCCAACTGGCGCGTCTTTTGGCAGAATATAAATTCCCTCCTGCGGCGCAAGCGGGAACATATCCCTGTTCGAACCCAGTTCTTCAATTGAGCACATCATGCCGTTTGACTCGACGCCGCGCAATTTTCCCTTTTTTATCTTTATTCCGCCCGGAGTAACCGTACCGTCATGTCCGCCGGCAACTTTTCCGCCGTCTAAGACAACGGGAATTTTACAGCCCTCCGTCACATTGGGCGCTCCTGTTACGATCTGAATCGTGTCTGAACCGATATCAACCTGACAAATAATCAGTTTATCCGCATCCGGATGTTTTTCGATGGATACTACCTGCCCGATTACGATCTTCTCCAGATCCTTGTCCATACAGGTGTAATTTTCCACTTTGGAACCGGACAATGTCATTGCATCCCGGTATTCCTGCGGTGTACAAGTCAAATCCGGCACCAAATCCCGAATCCATTTTAATGAAGTATTCATGCTGATTTTCTCCTTACAAACAAATTGGAAACCAATTTCCAAATGAAAATTTCGTTTCTAAAACATATTTAAAAATCTCTGGTCATTTTCATATAATAAGCGCATATCGTCAATTTCATATTTTAACAATGCGATGCGCTCCAGGCCAATTCCAAATGCAAAACCAGTATATGTTTCAGGATCAATGCCGCTCATTTTCAGCACTCTCGGATGAACCATTCCGCAGCCCAGGATCTCAATCCAGCCCTCGTTCTTACAAAACCGGCAGCCTTTCCCTCCGCATTTAAAGCAGGTGACGTCCATCTCGGCCGACGGCTCGGTAAACGGAAAGTGATGCGGACGGAACTTTACTTTTGTATCGGCGCCGAACAGTTCTTTTGCAAATTCGGCAAGCGTTCCCTTTAAATCAGCCAGTGTAACATGTCTGTCAATGACAAGTCCCTCAATCTGATGGAATGAGGGCGAATGCGTTGCGTCCACCTCGTCGGAGCGGAATACACGTCCGGGCGCAATCATGCGAATCGGCAGTTTCCCCTTTTCCATCTCGCGCACCTGAACCGGAGAAGTCTGCGTGCGAAGCACAATCTTATCATTGATATAGAATGTATCCTGCTCGTCTTTTGCCGGATGGTTCGCCGGGATGTTTAATGCCTCGAAATTATAATAGTCGTACTCTATTTCCGGCCCCTCAACAACTTCATAGCCCATGCCGGTAAAGATGCGCTCTACCTCCTCCAGCGCAATTGTGTTTGGATGACGGTGTCCGACTTTACTTTTCTTCGCCGGAAGCGTGACGTCGATTACCTCGTGTTTTAATTTGATTTCCAGTTCAGCCGCTTCCAGTTTCGCCTTTGTATCTTCCAGCATTTTTTCAATGCTTTCTCTTGTGTCATTGACCAGCTGGCCAACCATCGGCCGGTCCGTCGGCGCAACGTCTTTCATTCCTTTCAGGACGGCAGTCAGTTCGCCTTTTTTTCCAAGAACAGCCACGCGCACATCGTTCAGCTTGCCAAGATCGGTAGAATTTTGAATCTGGCGAATTGCCTCTTCCTTGATTTTTTGCAGTTTCTCTCTCATAAATATCTCCATTCAACTACTACATATTCCTGTTTGATAAATACTCGTGAATCCCCTTTGCCGCCGCTTTTCCTGCGCCCATCGCAAGGATCACAGTCGCTGCGCCGGTTACGGCGTCTCCGCCGGCAAATACGCCCGGCTTTGATGTGGAGCCGTCTGCCTCCTGCGCTACGATACATTTTCTGCGGTTTACGTCAAGTCCTTTCGTCGTCGCGGAAATCAGCGGATTCGGCGATGTGCCGAGCGACATGATAACCGTATCTGCCTCAATCTCATATTCGGAACCCGCAATCTCAACCGGACTTCTTCTGCCTGACTCGTCCGGCTCTCCGAGTTCCATTTTGATCACTTTTGCCCCTCTGACGCAGCCGTTTTCGTCTACCAGAATCTCAACCGGATTCTGCAGCAGATCAAAAATAATGCCCTCCTCTTTCGCGTGGTGTACTTCCTCCACCCTCGCCGGAAGCTCCGCTTCACTGCGGCGGTACACAACATGTACCTCTGCGCCCAGACGTTTTGCCGTTCTCGCAGCGTCCATCGCAACATTGCCGCCGCCGACCACAATAACTTTTCTGCCCGCCTTAATCGGGGTATCATACTCCTCTTTAAACGCTTTCATCAGATTGTTTCTGGTTAAATATTCATTGGCGGAAAAAACGCCGAGCGCCTGTTCTCCAGGAATCCCCATAAATTTGGGCAGTCCGGCGCCGGAACCGATAAAGACAGCCTCAAACCCCTCATTTTCCATTAATTCATCAATGGTAACGGATTGTCCGATTACAACGTTTGTCTCTATTTTAACGCCGAGTGAAATCACATTATCGACTTCTTTTGCAACAACTTCCTGCTTTGGAAGACGAAATTCCGGAATGCCGTAACTCAATACGCCGCCGGCCTCATGAAGCGCTTCAAATATAGTTACGTCATATCCCAGTTTTGCCAGATCTCCGGCACAGGTAAGTCCTGCCGGTCCGGAACCGATAACGGCAACCTTATGTCCGTTCATTTTTTCGGCTTTCTTCGGTTTTATCTCATGCTCTCTCGCCCAGTCAGCGACAAACCGCTCCAATTTTCCGATGGAAACCGGCTCCCCTTTGATACCGCGGATACATTTTCCCTCGCACTGGCTCTCCTGCGGACAGACGCGGCCGCATACGGCCGGAAGCGCTGACGCTTCGCTGATCGCCTGATAGGCATCTTCGATCTTTCCCTCTTTTACCTGTGAGATAAATGCCGGAATGTCAATGGAGACAGGACAGCCCTTGATACACTGTGCATTTTTGCAGTTCAGGCAGCGCGATGCCTCCTCCACTGCTTCCTCCATATTGTAACCCAGACATACTTCTTCAAAATTAGCCGCCCGAACCTGCGGTTCCTGCTCGCGAACAGGTACTTTTTTCATCACGTCCATTATTTTAAACCTCCGTTTTTTCCAGTTTATTGACAATTTCCGCATCCGCCATGATGCGTATCTCCCTCGGCAAGCGCAAGCATTGCCCGCCCCTCCTCGGTCTTATACTGCTGCTGTCTTTGCATCGCCTGGTCAAAGTCTACCAGATGCCCGTTAAATTCCGGTCCGTCCACACACGCAAATTTAACTTCTCCGCCCACCATCAGACGACATGCCCCGCACATTCCGGTACCGTCCACCATAATCGGATTCATTGAGACAATCGTCTTAAGTCCCAGTTCTTTTGTCAGTTTGCAGACAAATTTCATCATGATCATCGGACCGATCGCAACACAGTGGTCATAACGGACGCCTTTGTCGTAGAGTTCCTGCAGCTGATTTGTACCCATTCCATGAAAGCCAAAGGAGCCGTCGTCTGTTGTTACATACAGGTTTGCAGCGACTTTTTGCATCTCCTCCACAAGAATCAGCAAATCTTTTGTCTTAGAACCCATAATCACATCGCAGTCTATCCCATGTTCATGCAGCCATTTTACCTGTGGATATACAGGCGCTGTCCCTACGCCGCCGGCAATAAAAACAATTTTTTGTTTTTTTAATTCTTCTAAATCGGTATGTACCAGATCGGACGGACAGCCGAGCGGCCCCACGAAATCCATAAAGAAGTCGCCCTCTTTCAGACATGCCATGCGCTCTGTGGATGCCCCGACTGTCTGAAATACGATCGTAATCGTTCCTTCCTCCCTGTTATAATCGCAGATTGTAAGCGGGATACGCTCCCCGACTTCGTCGATTTTTACAATCACAAACTGTCCCGGCTCACAATACTGTGCTACACGCGGCGCTTTTACATCCATTAGATAAATCTTATCCGCCAGCTTTTCTCTTTTCACAATTTGGTACATAATTTCCTCCTTATTTATCATGTAAATATTTCACTTTCCATCAAAGTATCGCTCAAATTTGTTCCGTCAGGAAAAATACACCAGCTCATCATCCGGTTTCTTTGCTTTTTCGATGGAAACCGGGTAAAGTACAGGACCTTTCCCCTTATATTCCCTTGCAAATTCGTAGGCTACCTCCGCTGTAATCCTGATCCAGGAGCGATGAGGCAGTTCCTCCTCTTTCGGATATTTACATTTAAATCCAATAAATGTAATATCATCCACACAGCATGTCATGGCAAACCGTCCCGGCACAAATACGCCTTTTTTCAGTTTTTCCGGATTGTATACAAGCGCTAAAAAAGTAATTTTCTTTCCGACATAATTCTTTGGATGCTCCATGCAGTCCATATACCAGATCGCATAATCAGCGTCCGTGATATCAAGTTCGTTCCCCGATATGTCAAACGGCAGCTCTTCCTCCCGATTGTCTATGGAACCGTCCTCTCTCTCGTATACGATCTGCGCCTTTCGGTTTCTGGCCTTGATGTTTCTTCTGTATTTTCCCTTGTCAGTGTCATCGTCGCAGCGGTTTACAATCACAACGTCAGCCATAAATAGCTGTTCCATAATCATGGTGCGCATATTGGCAAGATACATGTCAAATGTTGTCGCATCCACCGTTGCCAGCGACTGCACAATCGTCCAAGCCTCTGGCATCGGCGTCTCCATCAGCGTATCCATACCCCAGGTTCCATTGTATTCAATAAAAACCTGATCCGGCAGATATTTGACAAACGCTTTCTGCAGCAAGTCCTCTGTGTAATCCTCCTCGTTTTCTACCATTACAATCTGTGCGTTTGCCTGTGCAAGTTCCTGTTTGTCATATTCAATTTCGCCGTCCTCACAGCAGATAATCAATGTCTTTCCCTGCTCCGAAAAACCATTTTCCAGCAATGTCTCTTTGATCAGCGTCGTCTTGCCGCTGTCCATAAATCCGGTAAAAAGATACACGGGTATCTCGTCCATCCAAAAGCCTCCCTCCTGCCAGTACCGGCCGAACCAAAGTCATCGTCCGGCCTCGTTTTCAGGCAATTCCAAATAATTCTTCCAGCCTGCGTTCGTCGAGATCGGCGCCAATGACACAAAGACGTCCCGTGTAATCCGGCTGCCCCTCCCGCACTTCATATTCTCCCGGTACCATATCAAAATAAATCCAGGAACCGTTCTCATTTTCCACCATTCCTTTTGCACGCAGAACCGTACCGTAATCGTCCGTCTCGCATAATGTCTTCAAGACATCCTCAATCTTCTCGCGGGTAAATTTATGCGGCGTCTCCCTGCCCCAGCTTGTAAAGATATCGTCCGCATGGTGATGACCGGCGTGGTCATGATGGCCGCCGTGACAATGACAATCGTGGTCATGCTCTTCCCCGCGGCAGCTTTCATGCGCATGATGATGACCGTCACAGCTATGATGATGATCACGGTCATGCTCATGATGACTGTCGTGATCATGCTCTTCCCCGTGGCAGCTTTCATGCGCATGATGATGACCGTCACAGCTATGATGATCACGGTCATGCTCATGATGACTGTCATGATCATGTTCCGCCTCATCCCCATGATGGTGGTGCGCATGTTCCGCCGCCTCTTTTTGTGCATGCTGTTCCGCCAGCAATTTAACCTCCAGCGAATCCTGTCCCTCCATGACATTTAAAATCTGTTCCCCTTTGATGGAATCCCATGGGGTTGTAATCACTGCCGTTTTCGGATTCAGCGTCTGGATCTGCTTTACGCACAGTTCCAACTGTTCCGGCGTCGCCTTTTGGGTGCGGCTTAACACAACGGTGGTCGCATATGCAATCTGGTTATTGAAAAACTCGCCGAATGCTTTCATCTGTTTACTCGCTTTCAACGCATTGACAACCGTAACAAGTCCGTTTAATTTTACATCCTCCTCTTTCTCCACATCAATTACCGATTTCATAACATCCGACAACTTTCCAACGCCGGACGGCTCGATTAAAATGCGGTCAGGATGAAATTTTCCGATTACTTCATGCAAATTCTTTCCAAAATCACCGACAAGCGAACAACAGATACAGCCGCTGTTCATCTCCGTAATCTCGATACCTGCGTCTTTTAAAAATCCGCCGTCGATTCCGACTTCGCCAAACTCATTCTCGATCAATACAATTTTTTCTTCTGTATAGACTTCATCAAGCATTTTTTTAATGAATGTTGTTTTTCCTGCGCCTAAAAACCCTGAGATAATATCAATTTTTGTCATTTTAATCTCCTTTTCTGCATTGCGAACGCAGTTCGCGTCTGCTCCTTTGCCCTTTTTCTCCCTCGATTAAAAACATTTGTATTTTACCCCATCTTTCACAAATTTGCAAATTTAATTTATCCCCGACTCTCCTGCATGCGGGGCAACAGATTCGTATACAAAAGGCTTGCTATTTCTGAAACTGCATCCGGTACAGTTTCTCGTAGTTTCCTTTTTTTGCCATCAGTTCGTCGTGCGTTCCTGTCTCCTCTATACCGGATTCGGTCAGAACAAGAATCTGCTGCGCGTTCTTTATGGTAGAAAGACGGTGCGCGATCACGATCGTCGTTCTGTTTTTCGCCAGCTTTTCCAGAGAATCCTGCACTATGCGTTCACTCTCATTGTCAAGCGCGCTGGTTGCCTCATCGAAAATCAAAATCGGCGGATTTTTCAAAAATACACGCGCAATCGAAAGACGCTGTTTCTGTCCGCCGGACAACTTGATCCCGCGCTGGCCGATATCCGTATCATATCCATTTGGCAGCGACATTATAAAATCATGAGCATTTGCATTTTTTGCTGCTGCGATCACTTCTTCTCTTGTCGCATCCGGTTTGCCGTATCGTATATTGTCATAAACCGTACCGACAAACAAATAGACATCCTGCTGCACGACGCCGATTTTGCTCCTTAAACTTTTGGCAGTCACATCGCGCACATCGCTGCCGTCTATTTTCACGGCTCCACCGGTGACATCATAAAAACGCGGAATCAGCGAACAGAGCGTACTCTTTCCGGCGCCGGAAGAACCGACAAGCGCCATATAAGCCCCTGCCGGAACATTCAGGTTGATATGGCTTAAAACACTTGCCGCATTCTCCTCATAGCGAAACGATACATTCTCAAACGAGATATCTCCGCGCACTTCTTTCAGTTCCGTCGCATTCTCCTTATCCCGAATGTCCGGTACAATCTCCATAATCTCCCGAAAACGCTCAAACCCGGTATAACCGTTCTGGAACTGCTCCGTAAAATCGACCAGCATACGCACCGGTTCTGTAAATACGCCAATGTAGAGTAAAAATGTGACAAGGTCACTGACAGCGACATGGCCTTTTGCAATCAGCACTGCGCCCGCTACGATAACGCTTACCTGAATCAGCGTTGTAAACGCCGAAAGCCCTGCCTGAAAGCTTCCCATATAATAGTAGCTGTTTTTCTTTGCCGCAAGAAACCCGTCGTTCCCCTTTTTGAATTTGTAGTTTTCTACCGCTTCGTTTGCAAATGATTTTACTACGCGTATCCCAGACAGATTATCTTCGATCTGCGCATTGATTTCTGCAATCTTCACGCGGTTCTGCCGAAATGCTTTCCGCATTCTGCGGTTTAAATGATAGGCAAACAAAAACATCGGCGGCAAAACGAGAAAAGCCGCAATTGAAAGCAGCGGATTGATCCAGACAAGAATGACAAACGCACCTGCAATTTTTATCAGCGACAAGATCAGATTTTCGGGCCCATGATGCATCAATTCTGTAATATCAAACAGATCTGTCGTTATCCTTGACATCAGCTGACCGACTTTTTGATTGTCATAATAGGAAAATGACAGTTTCTGCAAATGATCAAAAATCTCTGCCCGCATATTATATTCGATTTTGGCTCCCATAATATGACCGTAAGTTCCGATAAAGAATTTGCTGTAACACTCTGCCGCCACAAAAAGCAGGAGCAGAATCGCTATGTATACAATCTGACGTAATATCACTTCCGTATCCTGATAGACAAGCGTATAGGCAACGTATCGTACCACCAGCGGAAATACCAAAGCGATCACTGCGGATAACGTAGCAAAAAACATATCCGCCGAAAAAATTCCCAGGTATGGTCTATAATAAGAAATCATTTTTTTCAAATTCGCTCCCATGCATATTTCCTCCTCACAATTTCTTCTTATTGTAACTTCTTAAAAGAAAAAGTCAAGCAAAAGTAATCTTTCTCCCGCATATTTCGTGAAATAGAAAACCCATGAAATTCACAGTATCGGCATTGGAGCGTTTTGTGCGCATCCGTCGCGACAGCGAAGCCGAACACTGAACTGTTACGAATTTGTAATAAAAAACTCACAAAATTAAGTGACATTTTTTGCTGCGTATGGTACAATTTTAACAGATACTTCATAACAGAAAGGAATGGTAAATCGATATGACTCCAGAACAATTACATGCAAAGGCACTCGCCGATGTCATCATTAAAAATTTGAACAAACGCCAGATTGACGCCTGTTACTGTACTTCGATCGAAGATGCGGAAAAGGAAGCGTTCTCCCATTTCACACCCGGCTGCACAATCGCTTTTGGCGGATCAATGACATTAAATGATATGGGCATGCTGACCGCATTAAGACATGACCCGCATATCAATCTGATCGACCGATCCAAAGCGTCCACCCCGGAGGAAATCAAAAAAATATATCATGACTCCTTATCTGCTGATTACTATTTTATGAGCACAAACGCCATAACGATTGACGGCGAGCTTGTCAATGTAGACGGCACCGGCAACCGTGTAGCGGCTTTGATGTATGGACCGGAACATGTGATTCTGATGGTCGGCATGAATAAAGTTGCATTAAACATTGACGATGCAATCGACCGCATCCGCATGTCTGCCGCTCCGATTAACTGCCAGCGTTTACATAGGGATACGCCGTGCGCCAAAACCGGAATCTGCGGCGATTGCCTCTCCCCGGACTGCATCTGCAGCCATACCGTAATCACAAGACGCAGCAGCATACCGGGACGTATTAAAGTAATTTTAATTGAAGAAATGCTTGGGTATTGATACGATTGTAAAAAAATCCGGAGCCGATCACTTTGCGGCTCCGGATTTTATTTGCACACACCTCAGTAAAAAGCTGCACAGCAGACAGAAGAAAAAAATAACTGCACATCTATTTTTTCGGAATATAAACCAGAAAAGATACGGTATCATCTTCATTTAAAACACATGTCTCGATTACAAGACCGTCCAATGTCCCGTCCCCTGACCAGCCGATAATCTGCAGCTGACCCGTTTTTGCGTCCTCCGGCAGGAAAAACTCTCCGTCTCCCCCTGACCCTCTTCCTTCTACTTCCCATCCTCTGACTTTAATAATCCCGTTTTCGCCCCGTTTTACAACCTGTTTTGTGCTCTCAACCGCATCACAGTACTCATGCATATTTTCGGATGTCAGCTGCTTCACAAAACTGTCAACCTCATTTTCTTCCGGCGTCGGCTCATACGGCTCCTCTTCGTCAGGATTGTCTATCTTTTTGATACATTCTTCGGCCGCAGCCGGATCTGCCTTTGCCGGATCAATCGGCAGCTCAAACAGTGCGTTTAAACCCTGATAGGAATCATTTCTTGTAATCTCTCCCGTCTCTTCGCTGTAATTGTATGCCTCCACATTATAAAAAGTCGAATCGGTCACACAGAGATATAAACCGCGATCGGCAAAAATTTCAACATTATCGCACTCGCTGATCCGGTACAAAACGCCGTCCTCCACCGTATCGGAATAACCGCCGCCCAGTGTAAACGCATTATACAGGTGCGGCGCACAGCCTTTGATCAGCGGTGATACAAGAAAACTTTCTTCTCCGTAATCATCATCTGCGGTATCCGGCATCGGCGTCCCGTCCGCATGTTCAATCGCCACCACCGAATACGTCTGTCCGGCCGGTTCCCCGCCGTCCGTCGGCGTAAGATAATCCGCAATATCTTTGCCCGACGCAATGCCAAGCAACGTAACGCGATAATCCCCGTACACCTGCGTCTCGTTAATCTGTACGGCGTCGCTGCTCTCAAATGTTTCTTTTAATTTATGGTCGCCGACCTCCATCGCCGCCTGTCCCGGCGTTAAAAGCCTCCATGCCGCGTATGTCGTTGCGCTCCCGATTCCCAGTATTGCCGCCATGGAAATTATGGCTGCCTGTATTTTCCTGCCTGATTTTTTCATATCTGATGCCGTCCTCTCTTTTTGATTGATTCTGTTTTGGATTTTCTGGTTCAGCCAAAAATCCGGTTCCTCGTTTGGAGTAAGGGCATATTTTAAGATTTCATCTAAATCTTTCTTCATTTAAAATATCCTCCAGTTCTTTCTTCAAAATTTTTCTTGCCGTATGCAGTCTGCTTTTCACGGTACCGGCAGGAATTTTTGTGATCGCTGCAATCTCTGACACTGACATTTCTTCCATATAATACAAAAGCACCGCCACTCTGTGCCGTGCGGGAAGTTTCGCAACTGCCGCATTTACCGTATCAAGCTCCTCTTTTTGCAGCATCATTTCTTCCGGCGAACCCTGCTCGTCGTATTCCGCCGCAGCCCTATATTCGCCTCCTATTGCCTGTTCCTGCCAGATACGATTACGCCATGCAAATTTCCTTCTTTTATTTTTCCAGATACGCAGCGCGATCGAAAGCAAATAACTTTTCGGATTACCGTCAGTCTCTATCCCGGCGCCAAGCTCCATTGCTTTTACAAACGTATCCTGATACAAATCGTCGGCTTCCTGCGTCATAGCTGTCAGATGCCGGCAGAATGAATAAATGTCTTTTCCATATTCCTGGATGCAGTGTTCCAATTCTTTGTTTGTCATTTGTTTCTCCAATTCTAAGACGTCTTTTAGGGAGTTTTTTTCTGCCCTTCACTGATACATTGTAATAACTGCAGGATAAGTTCATTTTATTTTCAAATTTTTCCATGAATATGTTCCAGTTCGCTGCAGATCATCGACGCGATTCCCTGCGTTTGATAGTCTTTATGCACATACAGTCTGTCCAGATACCCGTCTGCCGAAATATCGCCAAAACCCACAATCGTTCCTCTGTGTTCCGCTATCACGGTATAATGCTTTAGAAAAGACGGCAGTCGTCCGGTTTATATTTTCTTAAATTCATCTCCCGATTCTTTCCTTTCGCCAAATTGAACTCCAATCATAAAAGCCACTAAAAAAGCTACCACAACCGTGGTAGCTTTTTTATAGATTAATTGTACTTTCTTTTTCTTGCTGCTTCAGATTTTTTCTTACGCTTTACGCTCGGCTTCTCGTAATGTTCTCTCTTACGAATCTCCTGCTGGATACCTGCCTTTGCGCAGTTTCTTTTGAAACGGCGTAAAGCATTGTCTAAAGTCTCGTTTTCTTTTACTATTACACTAGACATCCTCTCACACCTAACCTCCCTCCAGTTGCGTATTGTGCATATTCAACTGTTTGGGTAATATGATTGCACTGCAATTTATTATAGCAGATTTTTTGCTTTCGTCAACCATTTTTATACAATTATTTTTTGGGAAACTGCAAAAAATACAACAAAATTTTGCAACACTCCAATTTTTCCGACATTCAAAGAAATAGATTTCATTTACTCTTTGTCATCGAGCCTGTCTTCTTCTCTTTCGCTTCTTTCTCCGTATCCGGAAGACTTTTATATTCGTCGGACTCCATATATTCTTTCATCACATTGTTGTATGCGGCAATGATACATGTTTTCATTGGATCGTCCTTTGAAACAGAATAGACTGCCGCAGAATAGACGTTCTGCGCCTGTTCTTTGGACGTACATTGCTTCAGCTGGTTTTCAAGCGCTTCGCGCATTGCCATTACGCGCGCCGCCTGTTGATACAAAACAGGGTCCTCCGCCTGCAAAAACCGCATTTCCTCCGCAGTCAGCTTTTCGCCGCGTTCAAGTTTGGCACGTATTTTGGCCAGATACGCCTGCTTTTCCTCTTCTGTCATGCCGCAGGCAGGACTCACCAGATCAGAGATCAGACCCGAAACGGAAAAGGTATCTTTGCCTGAGACAAGCGGCATTTTTCTCTTATTGCAGCCATAATTTGTTTTTCCGAGATTCCCGATCAGCCGGTCCGTCATCGTCTTTTTCCCCTTCTGCGGTTGCAGGGTTTTCCCAAACCCGCTGAAATTGATCGTCTGCATCAACATAACCTGCCTTTCCTTATAAAGTTCTTCTCACTCTATATCGACACAAACCTTACTGTCCTGAATTATATTGTCACAACTGGATACGGTTCACAAAGATCTGTTCAAAAGCCGCACATACCGTAAGAAATTGATTCCGCAGCGCATCACTCCTATCCGCCCGCTTTGGCGGGCTCTTCCTTCAGGATCGTGAAATTTAACGCTATACAAACGAAAAAGTTTGTACTATAATAGATATCGTTTTTAAATGTATTACAGATATTTCGCAAAAAAGGAGAATTTTCCGCTATGTTTGATAAACTTTTCCGGAACGGGAAATCCGACAGACAGAAATTTACGCCAAAAAAACTGTCAGGAATGCAATTGATTGCGCTGGGATTTTTCCTGCTGATTATGACCGGTACTTTTCTCTTAATGCTTCCGATTTCTTCCAGAACCAATACCGGAACGCCTTTTATGACCGCCCTGTTTACTTCGACAAGCGCATCCTGCGTAACCGGCCTGATTGTAGCGGACACTTTTACACAATGGTCCGTCTTTGGCCAGCTGATCCTGCTTCTCCTAATTCAAATCGGCGGACTTGGGTTTATCACAATCGGAACTGCCGTCGCGCTGATCCTGCACAGGAAAATCGGTTTACGGGAGCGCGGCTGGATACGGGAGAGCTTTAATGTACTTGATATCGGCGGCGTTGTGCGTCTGATCCGGCGCGTGTTAAAGGGAACGCTGCTGTTGGAAGGAATTGGCGCACTGATCTTAACGATACGCTTTCTTCCCCGCATGGGTCTGTTACAGAGCATCTACTATGGTATTTTTCACTCTGTCTCCGCATTCTGCAACGGCGGGTTTGACCTGATGGGCCGCTACAAACAGTATTCGTCATTCACTGCCTATTATGACGACCCGATTGTCTGTTTTACCTTATGCTTTTTAATTTTAACCGGCGGAATTGGCTTTATTGTCTGGAACGACATCGCAGATCACAAATGGCGCCTGCGAAAATATTCCCTGCAGACCAAAATGGTCTTAAGCATGTCTGCCGTCCTGATTTTCGGCGGCGCGCTTCTTTTTTACCTGTTGGAAGGAAACCGGCTTTATGCCGACATGAGCGCAACCGGAAAAATATGCAGCGCATTTTTTAATGCAGTAACGCCCCGCACCGCCGGATTTAATACAACCGACACCGGCGCGCTCTCCGAGGGAGGAAAGCTGCTTACCATTGTTCTGATGTTTATCGGCGGCGGTTCCGGTTCCACCGCAGGCGGCGTTAAAATGGCTACAATCTTTGTATTATTGCTATATCTGCGCTCCACGCTGTTACGTACGATGGGAACGAATATTTTTCACAGACGAATTGATACCGATACGATTACAAAAGCATCCGCGCTGCTCTGTACTTATCTTTTCGCAGTGATTGCGGCAACGCTTGCCATATGCGGAATGCAAAACTTTCCCATCGGAGACGTTTTGTTTGAAGTTGTATCCGCAGTCTGTACGGTCGGCATGAGTACCGGAATAACCGGTTCGATGAACCATATATCGCTTTGTATCCTTGCATTTCTGATGTATATCGGCCGGTTGGGAAGCCTTTCGTTTGCACTTTCTTTTACCGACCATAAAAAAATTACACACGTTATGCAGCCGGTGGAACATGTAAATATCGGTTGATTGTTATTTTTCAAAATTCACGCAAACTGCGCGTAAAATCGGAGGAAATTATGAAATCAATTTTAATTATCGGACTTGGCCGTTTCGGCTCTCATCTGTGTATGGATCTCTCAAAGCTGGACAATGAAATTATGATTGTCGATCAGGACGAATCCAGACTGGAAGATCTGCTGCCGCATGTGATCAGCGCAAAAATCGGCGACTGCAGCAATGAAAAAGTACTCAGAAGCCTTGGCGTTGGAAATTTTGACATCTGCTTTGTCTGTATCGGCAACAATTTTCAGAGCAGTCTTGAAATTACAAGCCAGTTAAAAGAACTCGGCGCGAAGTATGTAGTCAGCAAGGCAAACCGCGATATCCATGCAAAATTTCTGCTTCGAAACGGAGCGGACGAAGTGATTTACCCTGACCGGGACATTGCGGAAAAAGTAGCAGTGCGCTTCTCGGCCAATCAGGTGTTTGACTATGTAGAACTCGGAAAAGGATTTTCCATCTACGAAATTGCGCCGCTCCCGGAATGGATTGGCCATTCCATCAAAAGCCTTGATATACGTGCAAAATATCACACGAATATTATAGGCGTTAAGACAGACGAGGGAATGACGCTTATGCCGGGACCGGATTATGTGTTCCGCAGGGAAGAACATCTGATGGTCATTGGCCACCAGATGGATATTGAAAAAATAATTAAGAAACTGTAAAAGAACATGCGGCAGAATTATATGGTATATGACCACAGCCCTCTGATCTGATGAGATAATTCATCGAAAGACCATGTTCTGTCGCTTCTCTCGATGCAGTTGGGATCGTTCACGAGAAACTCCCCGTCTTTATAACCATAAATTACAATAAAATGACCGGCTGCCGTAAAATCACCGGCGCCTACCGAACAGATCAGCATGGAGCCGCTGTCAAGATTCTTTTTCATAATGTACTCGTCAAGCGAGATTGTCTTCGCGGTGATTCCATAGTCGGATACCGCATCCGTCATTAGGCTCCACGCGGTTCCTGTACCCTCCACATAATGACCGTGATCCATACTAAAAGACGCGATCCTGTCCGGCGTCGCCTCCGCATTTTTCGTCAGAGACACAATCACCATGGACAGACAGGTCGGCCCGCATCCGGCAAGCCCTATCATACTATCCCCATATGAATAGTATCCCCAGCGCTTGTCCCACTGTAAAAACAACGGATAATCCTCGTCAAGTTCCTGTCTGCTGATTCCGCCGCTTACTGTACCGTCCGACTGTGGATACCCTTTTACAAATTCATACATTTCCGGATTGTTGCAAAGCGCTGCAATCAGTTTTTCCGGATATTCCTGTGCACTGTTGTAAATCTCCTCAAATTCCGGATATTTTAAAGCCTGCTGCGCAAGCTCGTTCATTGCCTCATACGTCTCTATCACTTTCGGCCGGTTTGGCCGATAAGATTCTGTAATAGATTCATATTCCGGATTGCCGGAACGAAACTGTTTTATAAAATTAGCGGCCGTCAGACATACCGCCACACCGAAAAGAGCGGCGACTATGCGTCCAATCAGTCGAACTTTCCGCCGGCGTTTCCCTGCGGCTCTCTTTCGCTTTGTTTTATCATAGTCTTTGGAACGATATACATTCGTATTCAATCTCTGATCTGTCTGTTCTGCGCTTATATGCGTGATATCGATCATGTCTAATCCTGCCTGCATTCGTATTCTCCATTTCCTCTCTTATTTTTAACGATGATCAGTTCGTCTACCGACATTCTACAAAACACACGCTCCTGTCAGGCAACGGCGTTCTGATGCTATATTGATACATCCTAACTGGCATTATACACAAGTACAGGATTTTTTCCATTTATTTTTTCTTAATATATGGATAAGTTTTTATGATCCTCCCCATCAATTGACAGGTATGCACGCCGTCAGTGCAAAAGATTTATTTTTGCATGGCCCTTCGAGCTCAAAGGAAGAAAATTTCGGCTTTTTTAAGGCAGACAGTTGAGGCGTACTGAACGTGCGCCCATTGAGAATAACAATTGGGGCATAAATCTGCAATGCGAAAAGTTATGAAAAAATCGCTGTTCCATCCTCACGAAATTCATACTCTTCCGCCATACCCTCACTGTCTTCCTCCATCAGAAACGACCGGAGTTTCCCGCTGTCATAAAACCGGAGTTTTCTGCTGCCGGAAGTTCCGTTTAACGTAAAATCACCATTGACAATATATTTAAAGTTTGTTACAACGTCTCCGGACTCGTTGTATTCGTAATGCTCTAAGGTGCGCTCCGCTGCGCCGCCTGTCACTTTATAGGAAAATTTTGTTGTCAGCGCTCTGCCATGCTCTGTATTGCGGTATTGATAGACATGAAAATATTCCAGTTTATGTCCGTCAAATTTCACTTCATGGCTCCGTTGTATGTCACCCGTCTCCTCATCTTCCAAAAAAACTGCCTGATAAGCGTCAGTAACGCATGGATCTTCTCCGCTGCAATCGAAACGCACGCCGTCTGTCTGCTGCCAGTCGTTTGTATACCGGTTTTGCTGGTATGCGGCGGGCGCCCGGGAATCTCCCGGTATATAGAGTGACTCCGTGCTGGCGTATGAACTGTCGTCCCACTCTGTGTAAAGCGCTTTCTGCGGGTGATCGTCCGTCAGTCCATATCCGGCCACCTGCAAGAGATCACGCCCCCTGCCGTCATAATATCTGTACAGATATGTTTTTTTTCTGCCGTCTTTATCATATACATATTCACAGAGCTTTTTTTGTTCCTCCGTAGAGATCATAACCATCCTGTCCTGACTGTCTTTGCCGGAAGATACCACGATGACAACCCCATCCCTGTATTAAAACGTTTTAAACAGACTTACTTTCCCGTCCTGGTACGCAGTCTGCTCCGTGATCCGTCCTTTTTCATCATAATGATTGTCATAAAGCGTCTCCTCTTCCTCTCCTGTCAGCATATCATACTCCTGATTGCAGATAACTGTTCCGTATAAATCATAATAGGAATTGGAATAATCCGAAAGCCACCCATTTTTATCGTACTGATACCAATGTATGGTGTTCCCGTTCGTATCATACTGATATACTGTTACATTACGCAAAGAGACAGCCCCCTCCTTTGCCGCAATATTGTCATTGGTATCTGTCCGGGAACAATATAATTTTCGCAGCGGAACGTGCAGCGAACCGTTTAACCTTGCACGCACTGTGCGCGGTACTGCCGTCTCATGAACGAGATTTTCATAACCGCCTGACAATGAGGCAATGACCGCTATTGCCATAGAGCTAAACAACGCCGCCACAATCACTCTGTATAGTATTTTTGAGGTATTTTTTTTCTTCTTCAACAGAATCCTCCCAATTAACGCGCACGCTTTCCTATGATTTCTTATATTGTACGGATACCTGCAGAATGCGTCAAGAAAAAGATCGGCGCTCTTGCACAAAAATACAAATATCGCTATACTGGAAAAGCAACCGGCCCTATGTTCCCGCACGCCGCTGCAAAACAAAAATATATTTATGGAGGCAATATGAAAATCGCCGGTATTATCGCAGAATATAACCCGTTTCACCACGGCCATGCATATCAGATCAGGGAATTAAAATCAAAGACGGGCGCCGATTATGTCATCGCCGCTATGAGCGGGGATTTTGTGCAGCGCGGCGCTCCTGCCGTCATGGACAAATATGCGCGCGCCAAAATGGCTTTATCCTGCGGGATTGACCTGGTACTGGAACTTCCGTCGCTCTGGTCCGCTTCCAGCGCTCCTTATTTTGCAGAGTCCGGCGTCCTGCTCTTTGACCGGATGCACTGTATTGATTATCTGTGTTTTGGCGCAGAGACAGAGAATCTTTCTCTGTTTTATGATCTGGCAGATCTGCTGGTTGACGAACCGCCCACATTTTCACACGCAGTCACCGGCTTTTTAAAACAGGGTCTTTCCTATCCGCTCGCTGCAGAATATGCGCTGAAAAAGGCCGGCGTCGAAGATACGGCGTTCCTGTCCTCTCCCAACAATATTCTTGCACTGGAATATATCAAAGCGCTCCGCCGGCAAAACTCCCCCATTACGCCTTATCTGATTAAACGGTCAGGAGCTGGTTATCACGACAGGAGTCTTTCTGCCAAAAATCCGTCCGCCTCCGCAATTCGAAGCTTCCTGCTGCGGCAAAAAACAGGCCGTTACGGACGTCTGGAAAAAACAGTATTTTCCCGAATCATGCCGGACTCTTCTCTGCATATGATTGACGAATATCAAAGAAACAGCGTATTTTTGTCTCAGGATGATTTTTCGGCAATCCTTTATTATGCGCTTCTCTCCAAAAGCGCCGACGAATTGTCAGACGCAGCCGACCTGACGCCTGAAATCGCAAACCGCCTGAAAAACCGCCTGCCTATGTTTCAATCTTTTTCACAGTTTACCGGCCTGATGAAGAGCCGCAATGTCACATACGCCAGAATGAGCCGCATCCTGCTTCATATCATGCTCGGCCACACAAAAAAAGATTATGCTCGTTTTCGGGAATCAGGATCAATTCCCTATCTGCGCATACTTGGCCTGAACAAAACGGCTTCTCCGCTGCTTTCTGTTATAAAAAAATCAGCGGATATTCCGCTGATCTCCAAAGCCTCCGCCGCCAAAAATATATTATCCGCAAATGCCCTTGCTCTGTTTCAGAAAGATATCTATGCGGCCGACCTCTACGAACAGGTAAAATTTATGAAATATCACTCTGGCGCACACACAAAACGACAAGCGGCGGAAAACATGCCGCTGTCCGCCTCGTCCGACATGGCGCAGAAAATTGTTACAGCGCCTTAATAACTGCATATACCAGCCATGCCGCAAGCCATGCGACCACGCACTGGCCAACCGCAACCAAAAACGCCCATTTGCCGCCAAGTTCCCGCTTTATCGCGGCAACGGCCGCAACACATGGCGTGTAGAGCAGACTAAAAACCAGCAGGGACGCCGCGCCCGCCGTCTCGACGGCGTTAGTCAAAACACCGACAGACCCCATCAATACAGACAGCGTTGAGACAACGCTTTCTTTTGCCATAAATCCGGTTAAAAGCGCTGTCGAAATCCTCCAGTCGCCAAAACCCAGCGGAACGAAAATCGGAGAGAGCACTCCTGCCACCGCAGCTAACATACTGTCTTTGGAATCCGCCACAACATTCAGACGGATATCGAATGTCTGCAAAAACCATATTATAATAGTCGCGATAAATATCACAGTAAAAGCTCTCTGCAAAAAGTCCTTTGCTTTATCCCACAAAAGCTGCGCCACATTTTTGATTCCCGGCATCCTGTAATTTGGAAGTTCCATTACAAACGGCACGGCCTCGCCCTGAAACATCGTGCGTTTCATCACAAGCGCTATCAAAACGCCCGCCAAAATACCGATAAAATACAAGCCGACCATCACCAGCGCTCCGTATCCCGGAAAAAATGCAGCAGTAAAAAACGCATAGATCGGAAGCTTTGCAGAACAGCTCATAAATGGCGTTAACAGGATCGTCATTTTGCGGTCGCGCTCGGAAGAGAGCGTCCTGCTCGCCATCACGCCCGGCACGGTACAACCGAATCCGATCAGCATCGGAACAATACTTCGTCCGGATAAGCCTATCTTTCTAAGCAGCTTATCCATCACAAAAGCAACTCTTGCCATATATCCGCTGTCCTCCAGAATAGACAAAAAGAAAAACAACGTAATAATAATCGGCAGAAAACTCAACACACTTCCCACCCCGTTAAAGATTCCGTCAATGACAAGCGAATGGAGCACATCACTGACACTGGCAGCTGTAAGCGCCTGATCGGTAAGCTCTGTAAGACCGGAGATAAAAAAATCAAGCAGACTGGCAAGACCGGCTCCAATGATATGAAAAGTAAGCCAGAATACAAGACCCATAATCAAAACAAACATCGGGATCGCCGTGTATTTTCCGGTCAGAATACGGTCAATTTTCGCACTTCTTACATGTTCCCTGCTCTCTTTCGGCTTAACTACGGATTCGTCACAGACGCGGCGTATAAATTGAAACCGCATATCGGCAAGCGCCGCCGCCCGGTCCAGTCCGCATTCCTCCTCCATCTGAATAATAATATGCTCGATCATTTCTTTCTCGTTTTGGTTTAGGTTTAAGCTGTCTGTGACCAGCGAATCCCCCTCAATCAGCTTACTTGCAGCAAAACGCACCGGAATTGCCGCTCCCTTTGCATGATCTTCAATCAGATGCATAATTCCGTGAATACATCGGTGCACCGCGCTCTCCCCGCCGTCTCCGTCGCAATAATCAATGCGCTGCGGACATTCCCCGTATTTCGCGACATGGAGCGCATGGTCCACGACTTCATGGATTCCCTCGTTTTTTGCCGCTGAAATCGGAATGACGGGAACACCGAGCATTTCTTCCATTTCATTGATATGTACGGAACCTCCGTTTTCCCTGACCTCATCCATCATATTGAGCGCAACAACCATAGGCATGTCAAGTTCCAGCAGCTGCATCGTCAGATAGAGATTTCGCTCAACATTGGACGCATCTACAATATTGATAATGCCGCATGGACGCTCTCTGAGTAAAAATTCCCTTGTCACAATCTCCTCGCTGCTGTATGGAGACATGGAATAGATTCCCGGCAGGTCGGTGATACACGTATCGTCGTGTCCGCGTATCGAGCCGTCTTTCCGGTCAACCGTAACGCCCGGAAAATTTCCGACATGCTGGTTAGAACCGGTCAGCCGGTTAAAAAGCGTTGTCTTTCCGCAGTTTTGATTGCCGATCAGCGCAAAGGTAAGCGACTGTCCTTTTGGCAGCGGATGTTCCTC
The DNA here is from genome assembly GCA_947088345.1 of uncultured Roseburia sp. Classification (GTDB taxonomy): domain Bacteria; phylum Bacillota; class Clostridia; order Lachnospirales; family Lachnospiraceae; genus Roseburia. The sequence goes on along the minus strand of CAMUGE010000001.1, from coordinate 94,295 downwards.
CTCTTTCCTGTGATACCTGCCGCCCTCTCCAAGGCCGGGATGCGGAACCGGGCGACGTTCCTTTTTTGATCCCACCGACGCTTTTTGTTCCGTCACATGCTCAATCTCAATTTTCGCCGCATCTGCTACCCGAAGCGTCAGTTCATATCCCTGTATCATAACTTCCAGCGGATCTCCCATAGGCGCAAATTTTACCATTGTCACTTTCGCCCCGGGAATCAGCCCCATATCAAGAAAATGCTGGCGCAGCGCGCCCTCTCCTCCAATAGAACAAATCGTTGCCGTTTTTGCAATTTCCAGGTCTTTCAGTGTCATTTTCATTCTCCCCTTTGACCGTCTTTCCCGTAAATATTTCCATGCTCGCTCAGGACATACAGCGCTTTACAAAAACCTGCCTCTCCTGACTCCAATCAAATAAAAAAGCCGCCGGGCCACCCCTGTCCGAACAGCCCGCCTGCAAAATTCCCACTAACCCCGACAGAATCAAAAGCAGTACTTTCTTCCGCATCCCTATTCTTTCACACAGCAGTCCGTTGTATAACCGATCATAAATAAAACAACCGCCAGAATAAGAAAACTGATCCCTACACGCTTGATCCATACAAATTTTTTCTTTGTCAGAAACGATATCGTTTCCACCGCAAAAAAACCTGCCAGCGACACAAGAAAAAACAAAATTGGACCATCCACCGCCTCATCGTTATGTCTGGCCGCAAGTTTATACGCTGCCGAAGTCTTATAGATCACGGCAGCAGCTGTTTCCAGAGCACACAGGATACAGAAAGCAATACGCTTCCAGACTGTAACGCCGCGTTTCATCCCCGTATTCCATCCCTTTCTATTGAAATAACCGCTGTATTTAATCCGCACTCAGCACGGTAAGGAGCGTCTGATAGCGGTCGGTCTTCTGCTCGATATCCTGCTGTGAAACCCCCAGGTAGCGATAAACATCCTTTACAATCGGCTCCATCCGCTCTTTTTTTCCGGACCAGGAAATCCCGATTTTGGGATAAAAGGCGTCCAGCTCCAGCTCCATCGTCCCGTTCTCGCCCTGTTCGATCAAAAACAGATGATACTCTGACGGGAACATTTCTTCCGGAATCTGCTCCGCCCGCTGCAGATATTCTTCGTTTTGGCTTTCCACTTTCCGCAGCCACTGCGATACGGCTTTCTGATCGGAAAAATCCTCCGGCGGAGGTACAGCTCTCTCTTCTCCCAGAAGTTCCGGTGCAAATAGCCGGATCAGCTCATGCTTCATCTGTCTTTTCCGCTGGAAATAATCGGGATAGGACTCGTCTGCCTCCTTCGCCTGATAGCGCTGCCTGATATACAGCATCAGTTCTTCCATGGTATGAGCGCCGGCCGTGATTGATTTTTGGACCGCCATACGCTTTCGCTCATACCTTGCCTGCTGTAACCTGTTTTTAACACGCCTTATGATATTTTTTTCTTTTTTGCCGTGCAAAGAACCGGCCAGAAAAATGCTGGTCGGTCCGTCTGCTCCTCCGATTACGGTTACGGCTTTCGCCGAACGTACTTTTCTCCCTGCGGACATCTTTTTCCCTTTCTGCTGTCTGCCTCTTATGGCTGCATTCCCTTTCGCGGCCCCACTATGCCAGCAATTCTCTGCTCACCGTTTTTAACGTTTCCCGGATTGCGATATGCTGCGGACAGGCTTCCTCGCATTTTCCGCATTCAATACATTCCGTCGCCCTCGCCTTTCCATGGCTTCCCACAAGCCAGTCCTCCTGCCCTCTCGCCCGTTCCTTATCACGGTAGAGCGTCAGGTAGTTCATCGCGGTAAAGGAGCCGGAAATTCCGATATTCTTCGGACATACTTTTGCACAATAATTGCATGTGGTACAAGGAATCAGCGGAATTTTTTTCAGTTCCTGCTGCGCCGCTTCTATGGTCTCTTTCTGCAGATTCGTCAGCTTTTCAAAAGATTTCATAAAAGAGAGGTTATCTTTCATCTGTGTTAAATCGCTCATTCCCGAAAGAACCGTGATTACGCCGGGCAGATCCGCCGCAAACCGAATCGCCCAAGATGCAGCCGAGGACTCCGGTTCCGCATCTTTTAAGATTTTTTCCACCGATTCCGGCGGCGTTGCAAGCATACCGCCCTTTACCGGTTCCATAATAATGACAGGTTTGTTATGTCTCCTCGCCACCTCGTAGCAGCGCCCCGACTGAACCATCGGATTTTCCCAGTCGGCATAATTAATCTGCAGCTGTACAAATTCCATTTCGGGATGTGCAGTCAGGATCTCGTCAAGTTCCTCCGGCGTGGAGTGAAACGAAAATCCGACATGTTTGATCAGCCCCTCTCTTTTCTTCTGCTGTACCCAGTTCCACATATCAAAATCGTCAAAATAATGCGATCTCGCCTCGCCCAGGTTATGAAGCAGGTAAAAATCAAAATATCCGGCGCCTGTCTGTTTTAAAGAGGTGTCAAACTGCGCATAGGCCTCCTCTTTTGTCTTACAGTCGATCCACGCCGCATTTTTTGTGGCCAACTGATATTTCTCCCTGGGATAGCGCTCCACAAGCGCTTTGCGCGCCGCGTCCTCGCTGCCCGCATAAGCCCATGCCGTGTCAAAATATGTAAATCCCGCCTCAAGAAACAGATCTACCATTTCCTTAGTCTGCTCTATATCAATTTCTTCTCCGTTTTTTGGCAGACGCATCAGGCCAAACCCCAGTTTTTTAATTCCTTCTCCTAAATATCCCATATGATATCTTCCTTTCTGTCTTCCGTTTTCAAAATGTGACTTCTTTTATTATACTCGATCGTAAAAAAAAGTAAAGCGGCTCACAACAAAGTAGAGAAAAAGCAGCGGAGCAATGTCAAACATCCGGAATCTCCCGATTGCAGAATGTCTATTTCCCCTGTTCTTTCTCTTTCCAATACCACCATTTTAACTTTTCCGGATCATGCTGTTCATGTTCTGCATAATACACCGCGCAGCGATATACATACAATACGCATCTGTCGTCCAAAAAACCCTTTTGCAGACTGTCCAGATAATACAATTGCTCGGGGTCTTTTCCTTTTAAGTCTGCAATACAGTTGATTCCTATATTCTTAAGATGACGTTCCATCTTTTCGCCCACTCCGGGTATTTTTCTTAAATCGCAGCCCCTGTTTTTTTCATCGGCGGCTTCTTTGCATTCACTGCTCTTCCTGTCCTGAAGCGGCTGATTCTCTCTCTGTTCCATGTTATTGCCCGTATCCTTTCTCCCTCTTATTCTAACAGATATCCGCGGCCTGTCAATCACACGTTGTATCGGGCCGGCCCGACGGCATTATGAGACACAAAAAAAGAAATAGCATCCGGGCAAGATGCTATTCTTTTTCCTGTCATCTGTTTAAAAGCAAATCGAATCCTGTCTCCGGTTCGCTTACTCCCGGCCCCCTAAAAATCGCTTACTTTGTTTTTAATGTAACTGTCTGGCTAAAATCGCCGCCAACCGCAATATTCTTGTTGCCGCTGTAATTACATGCCACAACTTTATAATAATAGGTTGTCTTTTTCTTTAATTTCTGATCTTTGTACGACGGCTTGCTCACAGTTGCAACTTTCGTATAGAAACCGTCTTTCTCGGTCGCACGAAATACCTGATATCCTTTTGCCCCGCTGACTGCTTTCCATGTCAGCTGTGCCGCTTTTGCGCCTTTCGCTTTTGCCTTAAGAGACGCCGGTTTCGCAAGACCATACCCGAAATACTGCCCGAATCCAATGCTCAGATCATTGTGCTTATTCTTTTTGCAGGTGTTAAACACAACAGTTCCCTTAACATTATCCGTCAGCAGAATGGAATAACGATTGGAAGAAATTTTGTTGTTTGCAATCACAACATTTCCGCCTGTACACAGAACCCCGTCCGCCGTTGATTTGCCTGTCAGTGTATTCTTGCTGACATAAATCGTCTGCGCCGTGCTGTTGTTATTTAAAAGGATCTGCGCGGAACCGCATTTTTTGATGATGTTGCCGGACATATTCAGATCCGTGTTGGTCGCCCCGACATTAATTCCGCCTTCCGGCGCCGAGGTAATCGTATTGCGTGAAATATTTTCTGATCCGGAATATGCCGTCATAACAATACCGATCTTTTTGGGTTTGCTGATCGTATTTCCCGTAATCTCCTCCGCCGTACAGGCATCCACAAAAATACCGCAGTTACGCGCAGAAGTAATCTTATTATCCGCAATCAATTTCGCCGAAGCTTTGGTGTAGAGCGAAATACCGCTGCCAGACGGATTCTTAATCGTGTTCTTTGTTACAGTATTATCAATACTCTTCTGAATCAGATAAATCGCGTCGTCCGAGTCCGTCTTTCCCTTGCACACAATCTGGTTATTGTTCACAGTAGAATTTCTTCCGTTTCTGAAAAATACCGCGTGCTGCGTCGTAGTCATCTTATTATTTTCGATCGTAACGCCGCTCAGATAGTAATCGCCTTTCGGCACCTTATCGCCGTCTTTTGCTTTCACAGCTTTTGTGATCTCCATTCCCCTCAAGTAAACGCAAACCGTCGGGCTTTCGCCGTCCGCATCCTTACCGCTGCAGTTAATGGTGTTACCGCTGACTAAAATCTGCTGATCTGCATCCGGTTTGATATATTTTTTCGGCGTACCGGAGCTCTTGTCAAGCGTCGTCCCAAAATAAGTTCCCTCCTGCATCACGGAATCAAATTCAATGGCGCGCGGCGTACCGGTTATTGTATTGCCTGTAATCGAACAATTTCGCACATCCATAAACCGCAGCGCAAGGCTTTTGATGTTCTGAAATGTATTATTTTTAATCTCGATGCCCCGCATCGGATTATTCAAAACCGCATTGTGGTTTCCGACCCCTCTTGAGAGATTTGTAAACGTACAGCCCTCTATCAGAATATTCTGGCTGATCAAATCCTCATAGCCATAACCGCCGATATGTTTGTCGACCAGAATGTCAAACTGGATCGCCTCATATGTAGCAATGGCTTTGCCAGTGACAGTCATATCGGAAACCGTACAGCCGCGCATTGTAAACCCGTTGACGCCGGCTACCTCCATAAAATGCGCGTCTTTGATATTTGTCATTGTAACATTTTCCATTATGAAATTTGCGGCATGACCGACTTTCATCAGCGTCTTGCTCGCATTGCCGTTCTTGTCAAACGTACCGCCGCAGATTGTGATATTCTCATAGCAGTAACCCTTTTCCGCTCCGCTCTCGTTGCCGACGACAAGCATATTATACCCTTCGTTTTTTGCCTGAACAAACGTCACTCCCTCAAGATACAGACAGGTATTGCCAAGCAGCCTGATTACCGTATTTACCGTATATTTTCCCGGCTCAAGCACAACTTTGTACGGCCTGGCCGCCGTTGCGTTCGTCCCCGCCTCGTCAAGAGCGGCCTGCAGCGCTTTTGGATTTGCCCCCATCTCGGCTGCGCTGACCTTGCGGATATAATAGCCGTCTACCATCGTCATATCCTGGACGGAAGCATAAAATCCGGCGCCCGCCGACATGCGCATCGTCTCACGCGGTTCTGACGGCAGCGTATCATATGCAGCGTCCGCTTCCGACCGCATACCGGCCCATGCGCCATAAACCGCCGGCGCTGCTGCAGCCGATAAATCCACTGCAAGAAGCGCCGAACACATTGCCATTGTGATTAGTATCTTTCTGAAATTTTTGTTCTTCATCATTTCCCTCCCTCGTTTTCTTTCGCTGATTCCATACTCTAACAATTGCCCGCTTTCGTACTTCCCATAATCGGTTTTCCATATAGGCATCCCCATTGTAACCCAAAATTTCTGAAATAGCAAGAATATTTACAATCAATATTCTGCCTGACACTGCACCAGAGACAGCCGGATACTATTCCTCTTTGTTCTCTTTCTCTTTCAAAAGCGCTTTCATTTCTTCAATCTGCCGCTGCATATGATCGCATTTTTCCTGAAATTTCCTGTTCTCCTGCTTTAAAAAACTCATGCCGATCGCTGTAAAACGGATCAAATCCTCCATCATATACGAATTATCCGGCGTCCACTTTGGCAGGTCTGCAATGGAAAGGTCGAACAGATCCCGATCCGGCTCCCCAAGATATTCCGCTGCTACAAGGCGGTTGCTACTTTTTAATTTATTTAAAAACTGCTTGTTTTCTTTCTTCGAGAACATAGAGTATCGATACTCTTTGCTGTTTTCACAGTTCGCATATAAAATTTTCCGGATAAATGCGCGGTCTGCGTCGTTAAACTGCGAAACGCCGTTCGCAATGCGCATAAATTCATGCGTATTTCCGTCGAAACTTTTATTGCGTTCCCCCTGTACAATCGTATATTCATCGCTGAGCGTAAGACCAACCGCATTCATAAAATCGTGATAAATCGAGCCGCCGTAAAATCTTTCCCTGTCATAGCGACGCACAATCACATTCTCTTTTCCGAGCACATCGGCAATCGACTTTATTTTCTCGTAGTAATTAATCTGGCGTCTGGCCGGTATATTTGCAATATATCGTTCCCAGGTCCAGTCAGAGGCCGGAGGGACGCTCATCTTTATATTCTGTTTCCACAGAGACGACAAAAATTCATCCTGCCTGCGCAGATACAGGATAACTTTCGGCGTAAACCCACAGCGGTCGCCGTCTTCTTTTAATTCGGCCCAGAGCTTTTTGCGTCTTTTATAGGTCCAACGGTATATCCCCTCGTCCGAGAGAATGACATTGTCATACTGCAAAAAAAGACGCTCAATCACCTCCATTCCCTCACGATATTTTTCCCGTTCCTTTTGCCGGCAGACCGCCTGATCCTCATCTTTAAATTCTTCTACCAGAAAACGCCCGTTTTTCTCCCGAATGACTTCCGGCGTTATCGCAGACAGATCCGGATAACAAAACCCATATTTTCCCAGAACTTCATTGTTGTCCATACAAAAATGCTGAATTGCCTTTGTTCCGGTTTTTGGTGTGCCTATGTGTACATAAAGTGTTTTCATAGCGATCCCCTTTCTTCCCTGCATCCTGCCTCTCTAAGCTCCTTTGGCGTTACAAAATCTGTACAAACCGTGTCGACACCCATATTCAGAAGCTCCGCCGCCCGCTTAGCGTCGTCCTGTATCGTGTATACCATAATCGAAAGGCCTGCGGCATGAAACAGTCTGACATAAAAATCCTGAAATAATGCATGACGTACCGCAATTGTCTCAATCCCATGCTCCAGGGCAAAATCAATTACGCCGTTCTCCGGATGATTTTGCCACTCCGGGCGCAAAATCATCTGATAATGCCGGAAATGATACTGCCGGTCGATCCGTCCAAAAATCTTCTGATCGCCGGCCTGAATCAGCAGCCGTTCATACAAATCTTCCCTTCCCGAAAATTCCTGCAGCAGTACTTTCACCTTATCCGCCACCCCGGTTCTGTGAAAGTCAATCTCAAAACAGGTATCCGGATGTGCATCCATATACTGCTGCAGATCCCGAATATCCATCGTATGCATGCCCCGTATCGTCTGCTGCCGAAACATAGCAAGCGTCATCTGCTCAAATTCCGGCTGATACTGCATTCCGGTCTTTTCACATGCCCTCTCACTCCAGCCATGGCTCAACACCATCCTCCCGTCGCAAGTCACATCAACATCAACCTCAAAATATCGAATCCCTGCGCGGTAAGACTCTTCTAATGCTTCAAGCGTATTCGCATAAGTCTGCCTGACCTGTCCGCCGCCAAGCGCATGCGCAAGAAGCGTATGACAAAAGATATCATAACCGGCGGGCATCGGCTTTTTATCTGACGCACAGCGCCACTGCGCGCAAAGATACACGCTGCCGCCGCAGTCAATCTCTCCGATACGGTCCCCTGCACAAAACAAACGCTTTTTCAGCGACGGATTTTGTGCATATTCGGTACTTGAATACCAATTTCGATCTGTCGCATACCATTTCCAGACACCGTCTTTTCTTCTTGCATAATATCCCACAAATTCAGCGCCTTTCCGCCTGTAGCGCCTCTTCGCACGGGAATATCGGAACGCCGCCTGACGCACCATCAACTGCCATTCTGCGGCGTATTCCTCCCGGAAAATCCGTTCTGTCCGAATCAATGATCCTCCGCGCAGCCGCTCCGTTGCGCCCTCTCCAAGATAAATAATTCGGTATCGGCTCTTGTATCGTTTTTCAAGAGGCAGTTTGATATAATTTTTAAGCCACTGCCTGATTTTCCACTTTAAACCGGCCATTATCCCCGTCCCTTATTTTTGAGATTTTCTTTGATCTGCGTTGTGGAGATCTCAGGAGTCCGCGGCAGATAAATGACCTCGCAATAACTCTTTAAAAAGTCAAACTTCCCCTCCCAGTCGTCCCCTATCACAAACGTATCCACACGAAACTCCTTTACGTCGTTTACTTTCTGCTCCCAGCAGTTTTCCGGAATCACAAGATCGACGTAACGTATCGCCTCTAACAGCCGTTTTCTCTCCTCAAAATTAAAATAGCATACTTTCTGTTTTTCCTGCCAGTTAAATTCATCTGTGGAGAGCGCCACAATCAGATAATCCCCAAATTCTTTTGCGCGCTGCAGCAGATTGACATGTCCGTAATGCAGTAAATCAAACGTACCGTAAGTGATTACTTTTTTCATGGGAAGTCCCTCACTCTTTCATCTTTTCAATCAGAAAATCGACAATACGCTCCGCGGCTTTCCCGTCAGCAATGCAGCCGATTTTTTCCATAAAAACTTCTACTTTCTTCTGATACCGCGCCTCGTCAAACTGACGCATCCTCTCAATCAGTTCTTCCGTTGTTCGCGCATACGGAAACGGCAGTTCTTCCATGGTAAAATACATACCGCGATGATCCAGATAATAATCCAAATCCGGAACATACATAAACGCCGGCTTCTTGGAAAGCATGAAATCGGTAATCACGGACGAGTAATCGGAGATCATCCAATCGGAGGCAACCAGAAGTTCCTGCATATCCGAGTAGCCGGTCGCGTCGATAAAGCGCGGCGTATCCGGAACCACCTCCGACGATTTGTCTGCTACACGCGGATGCAGTCTGATCAGCATAACCCATGGACAGGAAAACCGCTCCTCAAGATAATCAAGAATGCCCTCATAATTCATATTGTACCAGTGCATTTTCATATCAGTGCGGAACGTCGGCGCGTAGATTGCAATTTTTGTTCCCTCCGGAATCGAATAGAATGCCCGCACCTTTTGTTCTGTCTCGGGCGAACCGTTCACCAACACATCCGTTCTGGCGTCGCCTAACATTAAAATCTCACCATGACCATAATAAAATTCTTCGAGCACATGGCGCTCCGCTGCGCACCCGCTTGTGATATAATCGACAAAAGCCGCATCTTTGCGGTACATCTTCTCTTTGATGCTAAGCTCGCTCTCCGGCTTCTCGCGATAAGTATGCTTGTCTTTCCCCTCGTTTTTCAACGTAATACCGCCGTGAAATGTATTCAGATAAATGGCGCCCTTTCTCTTCTCCAATCCGTTTTGCAGCAGCTTGTTAAAATGAATATTGTTAATCCAGACTTTTGATGTGAGCATTTCCTTTGCCGCGGAATCGCCGCGCACTACGCGAACTCCCTCCGGAATGCCGGCGTCTTTGATCTCCCACTCTTTATTTAACAGCCAGACCAGGTCATACCCCCCGCGGCGCAAAAATTCGTCGCAGATGGCTTTCGGATTACATCCGTAGGCTTTTCCGCCAAATTGCGAAAAAAACACTTTCTTTTTATTGATTGGACAGATATGCCCATAGTAATATAATTTCCCTTTTCTGTATATTTTTTTCAGCTTTCTCCATATTTTTCTTACGATTCCCATTTCATCCCCCATATCGGAGCAGTCACACTGCCGTATCATCCCGATTTGAAAAACTGCTCTCTATCATTCTGACATACATCTCCTCCAGTCCGACATCAGGACGCCATCCAAGCCCCGCAAGCTTTGCGGCGTCCAGGCGAATCACCATCTCGGGGTTATAGCCGAACGAATCCAGGTCTTCCGGAAGATCAAAAACAACTTTAATCTTTCCCCCGGCCACACGCTCCGCTACAAGCTTTGCCATATCGCGAATGGATATGGCCGTATCCATATTTGTAACATTATAGGCTTCGCCCGCATCTCCCCTGGTCAGAATATAGAGCAGCGCGCTGACTGCATCTTTCGTATAGCAGTAACTTCGCACTGTATTTCCCTGCGTGTGCAACACAATATCGCGGCCCTCTACGGCGCAGCGCGCAAATTCTGCAAATACTCTGCCGTCATTATATTCCACGCCTGTTCCAAATGTCTGTGAGAGCCGCGCGATCTTTACCGGAACGCCGTATTCTTTACAGTAAGCAGCGCACAGACATTCCGTCATGCGCTTACCCTCAGAATAGCTGCTGCGCACAGACAGCGGGTCAAGATAGCCGTAATCCTGCTCCCGCACAAGCCCCCCGTCCTGATCGGGAGTCCCGTAAACCTCAAGCGAAGAAAGATACACCATACCCTGAATCTGCTTATCTTTTGCAAAATCCAGAATATGACGCGTGCCGGCGAGCGCCGTGACAATCGTCTCAACCGGGTTTGTCACAAAATATCTGGAACTTGTCGGACTCGCGCCGTGTACAATAAAATCAATCTTTTCATCCACTTCAATCGGCTGATTGACATCGCCGATCCTGACCAGAATATCACTGCGTTTCAACAGATCGCCAAATACTTTTTCTGCTTTTTCCTGCGATCTTACAAACGCAATAATTTTGATATCAGAGCCGCAAATCCTGTTTGCGGCTGCAAGTGTTTTTACAATATGCGATCCGATCAGTCCTGTCGCACCTGTGACAAACACTGTGGTCCCCCGCAGCTGCTCCTGCGGAAAACCGCCTGCTGCAAGCCGCTCTAAATCCTCCTGCATAATATGATCTGTCGGACTCTCCTTTTTCATCTCCCCCGCCTTCCCGGCATCGTAATGCCGCATTTCAATCGTTACGAATTTTATTTTTCAGGAAACGTCATAAATTTTTTCTAATAACGTTTGGGAGCTTTCGCAAACGGCAAACTTATCTGTCGATTGCGATACGCTCTTATACATGATGCCGTATCCCGATTCTGTCGGTGATTCCAATTCCGAATGCCTGCTCGTTTTCCTTATATTGCAAAAGAGCGCGGAACATATACACATCTTCCGGCGTCGTTACCTTGATATTACCCCGGTTGCCCTCCACCATATGCGCAGTCTGCCCAAGACTTCTGATGATCGTACAGGCATCCACCATATTTTCATATCCGTCCGGCGTACTGCGCACCGCGTCATGCGCCGCAAGAATATCCTTTAAATAAAAACTCTGCGGCGCCTGTGCAGCAAACGTCTCTTTCCGGTACGGGACGGAGTCCACCTCCTCTCCCGATTTGCTGACTAAAATAGTCTCAAAACAGGACGTACAGGTAATTGCATTTCCGTTCTTCTTCACTCCTTCGATATTGCGCGTAATCACATCATAGGAGACAAAGGGACGCACTCCGTCATGCAGCAGCACAACCGAATCCTCCGGATTTTCCGCCTCCGCCCGCTTTAGGGCATTGTAGATCGAATCCTGCGCGGTTTTCCCTCCCGGAATAATGCCCGCCGCCTTGCGAATATGGTATTCCGCCGCAAGATCTTCCATATATGTGATATAATCTTCCAGTACGGAAATATAAATCTTATCTATCATCCTGTGATATTGAAACAATTGCAGCGTATGGATAATAATCGGTTTTCCATTGATCTCCAAAAACTGTTTTGGCACGCCGGCTCCCATTCTCACGCCGCTTCCCCCGGCAAAAATAATTGCAATATTCAACGTCTGGCCTCCTTTTGGTGAAATCACCTATGCGTCGTTCTCTTCCCGCTTCTCCTCCGCCTTTATGCTCTTTCCCATCATAACAGCCCTTGTATCCACTTCCTCGCCGATCAGTTCCGGCGTAAAATTCAGCGAAAGCGTCCGCTCCATATCGGCCTTTTCCGCTTCGATCTTTGCACGGATATCCTCCGGAAGCTGGTCGAGCACGATCCAGTCGATCACACGGTCGGAGGCATTGCTGTCAATATAGTCAAAATGGTGTTTCATATATTGCTCCACCTTTTCATACTCAAAATCACGCGCCGCAAACGCATCCATCAACTCCTCAAATGTGTAACAGACTTTGCCCGGCGCAGCCTCCTCATAGTCGCGATGAAACCCTCTTGAAAACGAATACTGTATCTTGTCATAGGCAAAAAACATCATCGGTTTTTGCATCAGCGAGTACTCAAAAATATTGGAGGAATAATCGGTAATCAAAAGGTCTGTAATATAAAACAGGTCGTTGATATCCGGATAATTTTTTACATCCAAAAACTTGTCTTTGTATTTTTTCGGAATTTTAAGCGTATTGTTCACCCACGGATGCGCTTTAAATAAAACGACATACTCATCGCCGCACTCCCGGTAAAGCCGATCAAAATCAATCATCTCATACGGATAATACGCCACCGTCTGATTCATTCCGCGATAAGTCGGAGCAAACAGCATGACTTTTTTCCCCTTGCACATCGGGTATTCTTTATATAATTCTTCCGTTTTTTTCTTTTTATGCGCCTCGTCCAAATATTCGTCCATGCGCGGCATCCCAGTCGGCAGCACAAGCTCGTCGTTTATTCCCCATACCTCCGAAAAAAACGGAGCAATATTTCTCGAACCTGCAATCCCATACTGATACTGCCTGTGACACGAACTTGGACCCGGACATCCCATATGGCCCCAGCGGCTGTATCCGGAAGACTTAAAACCCGCCCCGGCGTGCCACAGCTGCACCACCTTTGTTCGCTCTTTTAATTTAATCTTATCAAAAACAGGCACATGGTCATCAATAAATATAAGATCGCTTGCCGCAAGCTTTTTCATCAGTTTAATCCAGCTGATTTTCGGCTGCGGCTCCGCCGCGCCTGTGCGCGCAGATACAATCAGACGGTACTCCTGATCCATGCCTCGCGCAATCATTCGCTCATAGACAGCTTTCAGATTCGATTTTAACACTGTACTGTGCTCCGTCAGAAACAGGATCGTCCTTTTTTTGTGCGGAAACAGCGAGAAGAATCCGTATGCGCGGCGCAGCACCACACTGCTTCCAAGATAACACTTAATAAAATTTTTGATCGGATGACAGGAACGAAAATAACCGGGCGTGCGCGGAAAATCTATTCCTGTTCTCGATGATGCGAGCGCACGGAAGCGGAACGGGAGGTTTTCTCCTCCCTCCTCGACATAAAAGGTAACTGTATAAACTTTTCCCATACCGCCGTACAAAAAGTTTCTCGACATTTCCTCCATCTGTGAGACAACCGAAACGTCCGCCTCACAATCAGCAAGCTTATAATCACCCTGACACACAAAAATACGGTATGTCCCTGTCGGCATACAGGATTTATCCCCACGGTTCGTCACATTCGCATGCAGGCGGTACGTCGCCTCCCCCGTCTGTTCCGCTTTAAAATGAAGCATTGTCTCATAAAACAAATTGACCGCATAAAAGTCGAGCGGCGTGCTTTTGTCTGCTTTCTCCGAAAATTCAATTTTTACATCCAAAAACAGATGCACCCGCTCCCAGGCGATCCCTGTCACATATGCTTTCAGCAAGTTTTCACTGACCAGGCTTTTCATAGATTCCTCCCATTATCTGTTACAATGTTGCAGTATGTCTCCATTGTCGCTGCTTTCATTGCATCCATACTTTCTCTGTCGTACCCTTCTTTGATCGCAAGCTCCATCACATCGGCAATGTATGAAGTATCTTTCATCCGCTCCACACTAATATAGCGGGCTTCACACCCGATCATCTGTGCAAACAAATTCATTTTATCATTCCACACAAGTCCGACGGACGGTATATCAAGCGATGTCGCTATAATATTCGCATGCATCCGCGCAGCAATAATCGCACGATATCCGGAAATTTTCTTCACCAGCGAACGGGCGCTTAAAATATGAAATCCGAGATGCCGCCGCACACTTTTGCGCAGCATTTTTAAAATACGGAGCCCGAACCGGTACTCACCGAACAGCCCGTTTGTAAAGAGCTGCCACTCATACCCTCTTTTCTCAAGTTCCCCGATCAGGCCGATATACATGGCCACAACATCCTCCTCGGAAAATTCGCTGCCGTTCCTCTGATAAATATCAGGGTTAATCACACCGATTCCAATCACCTGCGACGCGCTGTCCTTTTGTATTCCGTATGCCTCGCCCGCCCAGACGGCGGCATCAAACACAAGCCGCGGCGGATATGGCTGCGGGACGCTGATATATTTTTTCATCTGCGCCAGATCGCCCCTTGTCGTCACCTGTCTGACCTGCGGCTTGTTAAAAAGTTCCTTTAACAGAACAATATTTTTCTTTTTCGGCTTTACCCTGGAAATGCCGACTGCATTGAAATAGACGGCGATCTGCTCCCGCTGCTCGATAAACGTAAAAATATGCAGAAGCATCTCGTTAAAAACAGCGGAATTTAAGCCTCCGCCCGGATAGACTACGGCATCCTTATTCTTAAGCCACAGCCGGATCAGAAAATCAAATTTTTCATAGACATTTGCAACCGAAACCCGAATTGGCGTTTTGCAGATATCTGCAGCCTGATACAACAGATATCTGCAGCAGTCTGCAAGGACAAGGTCTCCGTAATTGTGTTTATATTTTCTTTTATAGATTAATATTTTCTTTTTTTTCATCACTCTTAATTGGATTTTCCTGATTTGCCGGCGGCAGCAGGGCTTCCCCTGCAATAATTTCTGCCGTCTTCATTTCTTTGAAACTGGCGGCCGCGCAATCTGACGTCTCTTTTAATGCCCGCAGGGCCTGTTCTACAGCTTCCGGATCTTCTGCAGCACGGTTCGCCGCCTCTTCGAGAACTTTTGCCGCCTCTCCCAGAACCTTTACTTTCTCTTCTACGGCTTTTGAATTACCTGAAATATAATCCTCCGCCGTCTGTAAAACTTTTGACGCCTCTTCCAAAACGCTTCTGCCTGATTCGCTTATTTTTTCCTCCACAGCCAGCATTGCCGCCTCCAGCTGCTGCACGGCAAAACGCCTGGCTTTGCGGGCTTCTCTGCGCGATTTGCGCGCAAGACGCGCCCTTTCCAACCCGTACATCTCTTCATAGATATCCGCTATCTCGTCAATGTCTCCCATGGCAATCATCTTACCGTTTTGTAGAATCATCGCTTTATTGCAGATCCGTTTGACCTGATGAATTGAGTGGGATACAAACAGTACTGTCGTCTCATTCTCCATCATGCTTTTGATTTTGCGCATACTCTTCCTGCGAAACCTCACATCGCCGACCGAGAGCACCTCGTCTAAAATCAAAATCTCCGGATTGACCGCCGTTGCGATCGAAAAGCCAAGTTTCGAGCGCATACCGGACGAGTAATTCATAATCGGCACATCAATAAATTTTCCGAGACCTGAAAATTCTACAATCTGATCGTAATGCTGATCCAAAAAATCTTTGTCATACCCAAGCACTGTACCGTAGAGGTAAATATTTTCCCGTCCGGTATACTGCTTTTCAAAACCGGCGCCAAGCTCCAGGAGCGGCACAACTTTTCCGTAGCGCTTTACCGTGCCTTCCGTCGGTTTAAATACGCCGGCAATCACCTTAAGCAGCGTACTCTTTCCGGAGCCGTTTAACCCGAGAATCCCGATGCGGTCGCCTTTCTCCAGCGAAAAATTAATATCCTTTAACGCCCAAAATTCGTCCCGCAGCCTGCCATGCCTGATACGCGACAACAATTCCCTTACGCTGCCGGGCCGCTCTCTGTTTAAATTAAATTTCATACTTACATGGTCTACTACCAGAGCTTTTTTCGCCATCCGTATTCCTCGCTAAATATATAAGATAAACTTGTCCTGCTGTTTGTAAAATAACAGATGCCCCACGATTAAGACCACAATACTGAAGCCTGCGCTGTAGAGCAGAAGCTGCGAATCCATTGCCTCGCCGAAAATACAATTGCGGAAATTCTGAATCAAAGCGTACAACGGATTGAGTTCCAGCAGCCAGCCGTATCCGCTTTTTATAAGTCTTGACGGATCATAAAAAATTGCGGCCGTGTACATAATTACCATCAGCGCGACATCCCAGATATATTCGATATCGCGAAAAAATACGCCGATGGTCGCCAAAATCAGGCCGACGCCGTATGACATACACAAAATTATAATCAGCGGCACAATAATGCCAAACGCCGTCAGGTGAAACGATACGCCGCCGTAGATGGCGAGCGGTATAATCACAATTAGTGAGATTAAAAACGTGACATAATTTGACAGCACGCTTGACATCGGATATAAGTATTTGGGAACATAAACTTTGCGGATCAGAGACGCGTTTTTTCCGATTGACTTTGTCGCCGCTTTCGTTGACGCCGCAAAATAAGAATAGAGAAGCCTGCCGCACAGAATAAACAGCGGGTAATCCGGCCCTCCTCTTCCAAGCAGCGTCCCAAATACAATCGTATAGACAATGGTCCGCAAAATCGGCTCTAACAGAGACCAGAGAACGCCCAGATAGGAACGCCTGTATTTTAATTTAATTCCTTTTACCACAAGTTCCTTTAACAGCGTCCTGCGGCTTAAAAATTGTTTCCACGATTTTTTTAACTGTATTAACATCAGAATATCCTCAATTTATGCGTGATTTTGCGCCGCCTCTTCTTTCGTCCGGCCGCAGCGCTCAAGCAGAATACGCTCGATCAGAGCAGCTACACGTAAAGCGGCACGGCCGTCCTCTTTCGACTGTTTTTGAGCCAGAAATGCATCTTTTCGCTTCCCATAACTCTTTCGATCAAAATTTTTAATCTGCAAAAAGAGATCTTCATTTGATTCGGCAATCGGAAACGGACTCTCCTCCAGCGGATAATAAAATCCGCGCTCATCCAGATAAGCCGCACGATCCGGCACATATAAGAATGCCATCTTTTTGCCCAGCAGGAAGTCAAATACGCAGCTTGAATAGTCCGTAATCACCGCGTCTGCGCGAAACAGCAGCTCCTGGATATCCGGATAGTCCGTTGCATTTACAATTCCGTCCCACCTCTCCAGAAAAAAGCTGCGCTCACTGTCTTTCATACGCGGATGAAAGCGCACAGCGAAACTCCAGTCCCCCTCGCCTCGCGCTTTAAAACCAGCAAGCACGTTTGCCACGTCAATCTTACCTGTCTGCGGCTCGCCCTTTTCACGAAATGTCGGAACATAAAGACACAGCTTCGCTGAGTCCGAAATCCCAAGCGCCCCGTTTACCGACGCGCGGATGTCCGGCCGATCCCCGTCAAAGAAAATATCATTGCGCGGATGTCCGTATTCCAGGATATTCCCGGCGCCCCAAAAGGCGCTCCGATAGACGCCTGTCTCAAACCCGCTGTTTGAAATCCAATAGTCGGTTTCCGCGGCATTTTTTTTCGCAAGCGCAGTCCAGCTTTTGACCGAATTTAAAATACCGCAGTCGTTTTCAATTTTTTTAATCCCAAAAGAACCGTGCCACATCTGAATATAGGACTGCCCTGGCTTTTTCACCAGGCCCCGGTTAAAGTAATAGATCAGATGGTAATTACAGAGCCAGACTGCGGCCGTCGCATATTCGTACATGGCCTCCTCTGTCCCGTATTCCACAATCCGCACACGCTCCGGAAAATCAGCCGCATGTTTTTCTTTCTCTTTTACGGCCCAGACAATATCATACGGCGTTTCGCTCTTCAACAATATCTCTGTTACGTATTTGCCGTTACAGCCGTAACCGCTGCCCATATAATTGTCGCATACAATTTTGTAAGGCTCTACCGCAAGACTGCCGTATTTTTGCAGAAACGCTTTTGTCAGCGGCTTTTTCAGCCTGACCGGCGTATGTCTCAAGCGGTATACGCGCATATCGTCTTCAATAGTATAGTCTACAAATTTCTTGATAACAGATTTGATCTTTTTTATCATTTCTTCTCTTAATGCCAGACCCCGCCCGCCGGCGCCCGCTCCTCTTCGGGCGGAAGCTTCCTGTAATCCCCATATCGGCTTGTCAGGTAATCCTCAACTCGATGAAACACTTTAAACTCGCACTGCTCAAATACGCAGAGCCGCGCCGGGAGTACAATATCCCTTGTCATCTTTTCCTTTTCATAGCCGGCTACGCCAAACAGACTGCAGATTTCCTTTTCCGTTCCAGTATTCCAGCGGGTAATCAGTTTCTTTAATTTCATCAACAGGAATCTGCGTAAACGATCCGGCGTCAGAAACAGAATCAGTCTTGTCGTCTGACGCATGAGCCTGCCCTTATTCTTCGTCGGCAGATTATAAACATACAGATAATAGATCTTTGCAGCGATATTTTGTACTTTCTGTAAAAAACGGTTTTCCGGAACCCCGTCAAGCGGATGAATATCCAGCTTCGGCGCATGTGCATATCCATACTCTTTCGCCTGATCAATCCGGTAAAAATGGCCAACCGGAGCGTTTGGATGCAGCTCGTTCTCAACAGGAATATACTGGTAGGCATTCCATTGATTCTGTGTTTTCGCAAAAAAACGTTCCATTTTCTCGAAATCATTGCGCAGCATTGCTATATCCATATCGTCGTCCCACGGAATAAAACCTTTGTGCCTGACTGCTCCAAGCGCGCTGCCGCCGACTAAGAACACATTGATTCCCATCGACTCGGCCAGACCATAAAAATCCCGATACATGCCAAGCAGGATCGACTGTATCTGCCTTATTTCATCTTCCATCTGTACACGTCTCCCAAATCCGTCTTGATTCATCGCCGCTTTACACACTGCGGTCATTTCGGGCTTTGATGCTGTAAATAGTAACATATCAGGCTTTCAAAGTCAAATTTGTTGTTTTTTGAATCCGTCGTTTTGTTACTCCATATTGCCGGAGCGCTGCTGTAGTTCTCCAATACGCCGGCCTCATATAGCTCCATTTAAAATCTTTTGTTTCATTACAAGACCTTTTTCTATTGTTTGAAACATTTGTATTGTTTATACCGGCGGCTCTAACTGCGCCTTAGAACTGCCTTATATACCAGTCTTCTCATTCCCGGCGGTATCGCAGTGATCCCAACCGTAATTGCGACTGCTTTCAGATACGAAAGCCCATGTGTCAGGCCAAGCTCTCTTTGCAGACGGCGCAGCTTCAGATAGCGAAGCATATAGGAAAATCCGCCCCGTCTCCTGTAGACATCGCTGTTTGCCCTGACTTTGACCAATACCTCCGGCAGACAGTAAAGCTTTTTTCCCGATGCCATCATGCGCATCCACAGGTAGTAATCCTCAAGACCGACAAAATGCCGGTAATTGCCGCAGGCAAGCAGAGCCGAGCGGCGCATCATCACTGTCATATGGTTAAGCGGAGAACGGTATGTTCCGTATCTTCTTATCTCGTCATTCGTTTCCGGCATTTTTTTTACCGTATGCAGCGTGTTTTTGTCGTTAAATTCCAGTATCCAGCCGCCGACCGCCGAAACGTCTTTCTGTTCCGCTAAAAACGCATACTGCTTTTCCAGACGATCCGGCGCTGCAATATCGTCCGTATCCATACGTGCAATCATCTCGTAACGGCAAAGACACGCGCCTTTTCGCAGCGCCCTGCCAAGCTGCACATTTTCTTTTATTCGGTATACCTTTAGAATCGGACAGCTCGCTTCATATTCACGAATACAGCGCTCGAGCTCTTCATACAACGGCCCGTCTTCCATCAGCACAATCTCATCCGGCATTCTCGTCTGATGCAGAATGCTCTCCATGGCCTCCCGAAAATAATCTGCTTTTTCATTTCGGTACACAGACATCAGCACGGAAATTCCGTCCTCTGCCATACTCTGCGCGTTATTTTGTAAGCCGCTGCTGCCGCGCTTAAAGTTGGCGCGGCTTTCCGAGCTCTTTTTGCTAAGAATTTTTTTCATTCCTCTGCACCTCTTTGATCGCGGTTTCCTGATCTTTTGCGACGCCCTCTGTGTTCTCTTTCTGAAAAATAACTTTTACCGTCATCAAGAGAAGTTTGAAATCAAGCCAGATGGAATAATTTTCAATGTAGGAAATATCCAGCTTTACCTTATCATATGGCGTCGTATTATATTTTCCGTAGACCTGCGCATATCCGGTCAGCCCGGCCTTTACCTTAAGGCGCAGCACAAATTCCGGAATTTTTTTCATATATTTTTCGGCAATCACCTCGCGCTCCGGTCTCGGACCCACAATCGACATATCGCCTTTTAAAATATTAAAAAGCTGCGGCACCTCGTCAAAGTGTATCCTTCGTATCAGCTTTCCGACCGGCGTCACCCTCGCATCATTTTTTGCCGCAAGTCTCGCCCCTTTTTGTTCGGAATCAACGGACATACTTCGAAATTTAATAATGGAAAAGCGCTCTCCGTCCCGCGTTAAGCGTTCCTGCGTATAAAAAACCGGCCCGCGGTCGTAACACTTGATCGCAAGCGCCGTAAGCAGCATAAACGGTGAGAAAAGTAAGATTCCTGCCGCTGAAAATACAACATCCATGATGCGCTTAAAAAAACGCTGATCGACCGAAAGTCCCTGGCTTCTTGAGAGCAGAAGCGGCGTATCGAACAGATGGATATTTTCGGCGCCCCGCAGTATGACATCCGAGATTTTCGGCGTCACATACATGCGAATAGATTCCTGATAGCAGTATTTCATAATCTGATTGCGCGCCTGCGCGGGCAGGTCGCACAGTACGACTGCCTGATATTCTTTCATCAGCGGATATAATTTTTCGTATCCCACACAATAGCTTATGGAAGCGCAGATATTATATTTATCTTTCCGCGTGTTGATCTTTGCGATCAGCTCGTCCGGCGGATAATTGCCGTAGATCACAATCATCTTTCGCGGAGGATACAGCCGTACATAGATATAGCGCACAAAAAACACAAACGGGATAATCACCGCTGCCTCCGCAAGCGTCAGCGCCATAATCGGCACCGGAAGAAGATATTTGCGGGCCACCATGCAGACTTCAATATACGCGACTACATTTGCACAGCAGATCCCCAAAATCTGCGACAGACAGATGTCGGTAATGCGCAGATAGCCGATTTTATAACCGCCGAAAAAATGGGTGAAAAAATATACAAACAACATGTAAATACCGATCACGGCCCAGTTTCCTCGACGGAAAAAGTGATGTTTTAAAGAAGGCTCATATATTTCATACCATACAAAAGCAAACATCGCCGTCTGAATCAGCATCAATATGAAATTTGATATGCTGTTTAACAGATGCTTGTACTGATCTCTTCTCCTCATCCGACTGACACTCCTTATCTTTTGATCTTATGCACCGGAAACTATGCCAAACGCGGTATTGGAATATGCCCCGTATAGTTTCTTTCCTTTAACGTTTCGGTATGCACGCATCTTATAATAGTAAGTTGTTCCGCTTTTTTTCTTTTTGTCCGTATAAGAAGTCTTTTTTCCCTTTTTGACATTTTTTATCATTTTGTACGTGCCGTCCGCTTTTGTACTGCGAAAAATTTCATACCCGTCCGCACCCGCAACCCGGCTCCATCGCAGCGTGATTTTTTTTTCGGAGACAAAAGTAACCAGCCCTGCCGCAGCCGGAAGCGGCTTTGCAAAAACCGTATTGGAAAAACCGCTCGTACTCTTTTTTCCGGCCAAAACCTGCGCTTTTATTTTATAATAATATTTTTTTCCCGTTATCAGTTTTTCATCCGTCCATTTTGTTTCTTTTATACTTTTGAGCGTCGCTACTTTTTTAAAACTGCCGCCTTTCGAAACAGAGCGGTACACCTGATAAGCCGATGCGCCGGGTACTGCCTCCCAGGTAAGCGTAACGCCGTCATATCCTGCCGGCTCTGCAGAAATAAGTTTCGGTCGATCTGCTGTTATCCTGTTGACCGAAAGTGTGTACTCCTGTCCGATCGCCGACGCATATCCAACCACCGTAATATAATAGTTCCCCTTTTTCAGTTTGACTGGTTTTGATTCTGCATACGCCTGCTGCGCATACGAAAACACATGATCGGTCGTCTTGTTTACCAGTTTCCCAGTGTTGTCACGCAGATACGCAAACCACATACTTCCGGTGAAATTGAATGCTTTATGTTTTAAACTGATATTATAATAAGCCGTCCGATCCACTTTAAAACGATAAATATCAATATCGCTGTTCGCGGCCGTCGTTCCTGTAACCGGCTTTTTTGCATTGATCGGATTCGCCGAAGCAATATCATTGTTCGGCTCTTTCTCTTTCTGGATTTCACCGGACGTCGTATCTGCGGTTTTTCCTGCCGTACCGGCCGGATTCTTCACATCTGCATCTGTCGGAGGAATCATCAAACCCTCAAAGGGCGTAATAAAGTTTTCAAATCCTGCTGCTGCTACTTGCTCCCTGCATACTGCCAGAACAAAGAACAGGCCAAAGATCACTGCGGCGCAGCGGATTCTGCAAATGACTGCATCTGTCTGTTTCATATGAAATTCCCCCTCTCCCTGGATATCCTCACTTATCTTATATTATAACAGAATTTATTTTTCATTGCGACACTAATTTTTTGCCTCTTTCATCAGCCGTAAAAAAATACGGTACGACTTTGCCACATTGGAAAAATAAAAAATTCTGCTGTCACAAAATTCTTTTTGAATACTGTTTGTCGATACCGCCTCCTTATGGATACAGCCGATATGCGGGGAGTAGAGCACAGTCATACCAAGCTCCATTGCCTGATAGTATAAAATTTCTTCTTCCGCATATAGAAATGTCTTGTCGTAAAATCCGTGCAGATGCCGAAAAAAATCTCTCGAAAACACAAGACAGCAGCCGTGCAGAAGCACGCCCTGCATTTCATGCTCAATACGGCTGTCAGCCGAAACCGACACTCCGTTTACCTCGCGCGTCGCTGATTTAGCTCCGGTTGTCTGACCGCCGCTATTTTGATATTGCGCGATCCCATAATGTTTCGCAGCCGCTTTTTTTAAATGGAAAAATTTGATCAGCCGAAACATTACGGCTTTTGCAGACGAAACAGCAGCCTGCTTTCTCATATAGCTGATATTATAGTCACGGTTTCTTGCCACAGGATTAAAGTGCAGCGTTTGGGTGATATCCACGATATCGCCTCCTAAAATATCGTAACGCCTTCTCTTATAAATTTTTACGAGCTCCTCGCAGTAATCGGGCTGCTCAAACACAATATCGCTGTTTGAGACAACAATAAAATCAGAGTCAAAATTCTCTCTCGCATAATCAATGCCAAGATTATTGCCGCATGCAAATCCAAGGTTTTCTTCGGATGCAATCACATGCACATTCTTCCGGCCGGAAAAATACTCTTCCAGACGCTCTTTGCTTCCGTTTGCCGACCCGTTATCAACAATCACAATATCATAGTTTTCATACGTCTGCGTTTGTAAAATGGACTCGGCGCAGCATATGGATTCCTGATCGACTCTATAATTTAAAATCACAAAACAGATATGTCCCATGGCTTCCTCCCTGTTTCACACTACCCCCATGTCGCGGCCCTGCCGCGACTCATATCCGCGCGGAGAATCCAACGCCATACATGGCGTGCTTTTGGGGATTCTCTGGTGTGAGACTTAGTTGTTCTTAGTGAAACGCCCTCTGGCGTGAGCTTTAGAACTTCTTCTCACACTATTTTCCGGAATAGCGTGTCTTTGTCCCGAGCAGTATACGCACATACGGTGTGACAGAACGCAAAATTGCTGTTGGCAGTCCAAAATTTTTTTTCAGAAAATGAAACCAGTCCCAAAACGGAAGACCTTTCCTGCTCTCCTTTAACTTAAGCCGCTCCATGCGCGGCAGTGTCTCGTCCTGCCAGGTTTTCTTAAGCGTATTGTCATTGCACTCTCCCACATACTCGCCGAATACACGAATGTCATACCCAAGCCGGCTGATCTGTAAGCCGTAGTCAAAATCACCGATACTATGCTGATAATAGGGATCTATACCGACTCTCCCAAAAATCTCCTGCGGTATCAGAGCGCAGTTCGCATTAAATGTGTCAAAATGTACTTCCGTCGCCTCCGGCCCCATTTTTCTGTAGCGTATCCCCCTGACATATTTAATGCCGCCATAGCTTAATTCCCCGCTCTCGCCGCAGATCGCTCCGACTTTTACTTCATTCTGCCGTAAGGCGGGCAGCATACGGTCAAAAACCCCCGGAAAAAACATCGTATCGTCATTCATCAGCATGTACCAGTCATACGCAGGATAATGCTCTTTCGTATATTGAATCGCCCTGTGCATTCCGCGGTTCCAGAACAGGCCTCCGTCCCCTTTGACCACATCAATTTGATATGGCAGGCTCTTTAACATCTCTTCTGTCCCGTCCGTGCTCCCGTCGTCCACCACAACAAAATCAAACGCAACCTGATCATTCTGCTGCAGAGAATCTATGCTTTTTTGCGTCAGCTTCTTCCTGTTATAACAGGTAAAGATTGCAAGTATCCTGGTCTTCTTCATGCTATTTTTCTCCAACATAATTTTTTCTCACCGCCCGGTGATAGATCCGCTTTATCAAAAGCGGCTCCCACTCACGTTTTAACGCCCGCTTCATCTGCCTGTGCGTCTCTTTTGTCTCTGCAATCTCTTTCGGAAACTCCTGGATTGCCCGGGAAGTCGAAAGAGTGTGTTCAAATGCCGCTCCTTTTTTACTCCCGCAGTGGACGCCGCTCCCGTCCCACCCTTCATTGCTCACAAGCGACCTGACCGGCGCTAAAATCAGACTATCTCTTTTAAAATTCACCCAGTACCAGCGAATTGCCCAGGAATTCAGGTTTTCCGTAGTCTGCTGCATCTTCATGATCTTATAAAAATCATACGTATTATCGTAATTAAATTTTCTTCGAAGCGCGGCGTCCTGCATCAGATCTGTCCAGTCACTGCACGCCTCGTCAAAATAGATCCATCTGTCCTCCCATGTCGCCCACGACCAGCTTGTCCCGGTCAGTGTATGAAACAACGTCTCACCCTGAAACGGCAGACTGTCCGCAAAATGAGAAAATCCTGTTATCCCCGTTACTTTTGGCTGATTCTGATAGCGGTCCAAACCATCGTTCATAAAACGGAGGAAAAAACGATTTGTGACAAGATCGTCTTCCAAAACAATAACTTTTCCGTACCGGTTGATAATATCCGTCACGCCTCGAATCACATTTTTTGCCAGACCAAAATTCTCTTCCCGCGCAATTAATGTTACACGGGAAAACCCCCGCACCGTATTTGCATATGCGCGGATGCGGTCTACTTTATCCCGGTCAGTCTCCTTTTTTGCGGCATCGGAAAAAATATACAGTTCTGTAGATGAGGCAAGTTCATTTGCGGCAAGCGCCTCGATGGTCCGCATTGTATGCTTTGGCCTGTTATATGTAAAAACAATAACCGGCGCGCACACCCTGTTGTTATCCTTACTCATAGTCCTCTCACCCAGTCAACATAACTGTCAATCCCGGCTCCTATCTCTACGGTCTTTTGATATCCCAGACTTTTCAGCAGCGTAATATCAGCGCGCCAGTTTCTCGGATCGCCCTCTTTTCCCTCACCGTTAAATGAAACTATGC
Organism: uncultured Roseburia sp.; assembly: GCA_947088345.1. Lineage (GTDB taxonomy): Bacteria > Bacillota > Clostridia > Lachnospirales > Lachnospiraceae > Roseburia. Next base: position 68,670 of record CAMUGE010000001.1, on the reverse strand, counting down.
TGTCGTCTTCCCCCAGCTTACCCGCATACGTTTCAGCCAGGTGACGAATCGAAATTTCCTCCCCGTTTGCGACGTTAAAGATCTCCTCGCCGCCCGTATCATCTATAATCAATGAAACAGCATGCATAATATCGGACACATGGATAAAATCCCTTGTCTCGTCTCCGGTTCCAAACAGTCTGATATGTCCGTCTTTTGTAAATTTTTGATACATATCCCAGAGAATCTGCTTTTTAAGCCCGTTTCCGTATGCGGAAAAAACACGGACCGAACGAATCCGAAAACCATACAGTCTGTTGTAATAACTGCAGAGCTGCTCGCACATCAGCTTGTGCAGCCCGTACGGCGATACCGGAGACGGCGCATCCGTCTCGCGGATCGGCAGACTTTTCGGATTCCCATACACAGCCGCACTCGAAAAAAATATTATTTCAGGCCGAATCTGCACTTGTTGAAAAGCCAGAAGAAGTGCGTACAGGCTGTGCAGATTTCCGTCCAGATCCTCCATGGGATGTAAAACAGAAGCTCCCACATTCGCACTTCCCGCACAGTGGAGAACCACATCAGGCGCAGAATCATTTAAAATCTGTAGCAGCGCATCCCTCTCCTTTGACATATTGCAAGTGTAATAATTTAAAAGACCGGTCGGCGCCGACCCGCCAAGATCAATGCCTGTTATTTCATAATCCTCTTTAAAATAATCCACGGCGCTTCGTCCGATAAAACCGTTCACTCCGGTAATCAACATTCTTTTCATAAAAATCTCCATTTCTGACGCTATGCTTTCGGGAAAAAAATGCGCTCCAATGACTTCGCATATTCGCCTGCTTCCCGGTACATAGCGGCAATCCCTCTGTCCACATTCTCGTCAAACCGCTTCCTGCTGACCTCTTCCATCAAATCTGCCAGTTCCTTTGGCTGATGCGGATCAAACAGAAAACATTTATCGTTTTTCTGCTCTCTGTGCACCGGGATATCGGAGAGCAGGACAGTCTTGTCCAATACTTTAGCGTCTTCCAGTACTGTTCCCCATCCCTCACACAGCGACGGCTGCACAATCACGGCTGCCCGTTTCATTATGGCAAGCTGTTCTGTGCGCTCTACAAATCCAAGCACCTTAATACAGTCAGAGACTCCCGGCGCTTCCATGATCTTTTTTAACCGCTCCATATAATCCGGGCTTCGATAATCGTTTAAATTTCCGGTAAACACAAAATCATAGTCCATAAGAGCCCCCCGCTTCCGCAGCAGCTCGATCGCTCTGACCGCGACAATATGGTTTTTGTGCTGCCAGAACTGATTCGGCAGATAAAAATATTTTCTGGAAAGGCCAAACTTTTCAAGCGCACGCTGCTCTGTCTCCTGCGTGACGGCGCGCACCTCCGGTTCAATATAGGAAACAAAATGGACGACTGTTACGCTGCACTTATGATTCGGATAAAACCGCTCCAGATCATGCGCCGCGTCCCTGCTGCTTAAAACAAGAGGATTTTTTCGCTCCGTAACCTCATAAAAATTACGGTCTTTCTTTTCCAGCTCGTCTTTCCCGAAAAATTCAGGAAGATTTTTATGCTGAAAATCAGGAATCCAGAAAATACCCCTCCCTGCAAACAGCTTCCCTGTTTTATTTAATTCCAGTGCATAGCAATATTTTACCCCATGCAGCCAGATCAGATTCATCTCAAAAAGAGCCAGCTTCCATTTGTTTGTCCCTGAATAGACAATAATTTTTACGTTTTTCTGAAAACACGAAAAAATTCCCGCATGTTCCGGATCAATCAGCACAACAAAATCAAAGGATTCCGTAATCTTTTTGCTCTGCAGGCAGCAAAACAAAATATTTTTAATGTAGTACAGGCCCCCGATCCAGCCTCTGTTCCCAAGTCCGTTAAATAAAATTTTTTTCTTCTTCATTCCTACCTCAAACCGGGATGCAGACAAAATTCGATTGATTCGACGCATCCTCTCGCTACATTTGCAAACGAAAATTCTAAAGCCCGTTCATAACTTTTTTTGCCCATTATGGCAAGGTCTTCCCTGGTAAACATCCGATCAATGATCTTAGCAAACTGCGCCGCATCATACGGATCTACAAGAAATCCGTTCTCTCCCTCTTTTAAAAGGTCGTATGCACCGTCTGCAAATTTGGAACAGACAATCGGCAGGGACGCGCACATCGCCTCCAAAATTACAAGCCCAAAACAGTCCTCCCTTGTCGGCAGCACAAAAAGATCGGACTCATGATACAGTTTTTTCAGTTCCTCGCCCTCCAGGAATCCGGTAAAACGAATACGGTCTTTTATCCCAAGCTCTCCCGCCTGTTTCTGTAAAATCTCTCTCTCCTGCCCCTCTCCGACAATAACAAGCGTAATGTCGTCCGGCAGCCGTGCAAGCGCGTCCAGTAAAAGGTCAAGCCCTTTCCGCTCAATCAGGCTTCCGACATAAATCATCTGCCTGCTCATATAATGGTCCTTTTTCATCAGATATTTCTCTATGTCAACGGTCAGATACGATAAAAAACATTTACTTTTATCCGCGCCATAGGAGATCTGATTCTTCATGGAAGCCGTACTGCTGGCCACAAACGCATCTGCGCGCTTTATAATATATTTTCTGGAAAGTCTCTGTACGGTTCCGATTGCACGCTCCGAGTGTGCCGTTCCGTCCGTCCAGCTTGCAAACGGTATCTTTTTCTTACGGCAGTAATGGACGGCCCGCAAAATCGTCGGATTGTATTCCATTGCAAATACAAAATCCGGACCAATCTGCTTTAATTCCTTTTCCACGCCAAACGGCAAAAAAACATAGCGGTCGTCATAACGCCTGCGTATAATCAATGTCTTTGATTTTAAAAATCTGTAATTTTTTAATTCCCTAAGTTCAACATGCCATTTCCGGTTTTCCATTCCGCCTCCGGAAAAAATAACATGAAATTCATACTGCGTGTAAGTTTTTTGCAAAAAAACAAAAAAATCAACGCGATAGGGCGACGGTATATTCGTGATAAATACAACTTTTTTCATTTCTGCCTCAGCTTTCCGATGAAATGCTCTCGTAGATATCAATCAGTTTCCTGTAATTATCCTCCGGCCGCAGCCTGGTTTCATAAAACTTTCGCGCATTCTCTTTTAATTTCATCAGATCCATTCCGTTAAATTCACGCACTTTCTCAGCAAGATCAGCCGCCGAGTCGTAAGTGAATTTCACGCCCGTCACACCGTCGTTTACCATGCCCTCCATATTTCCTACCCTGCCTGCAATCACCGGAACACCGTAAGAATAGGCTTCCGCAATCGTCATCGCAAACGCCTCATAACACTGAGAAGTCATAATTACTGCTTTTGCATGATAAAATTTCTCTTTCATCTGTTCTTTCTGCAGATAACCAAGAAACGTAACGTTTTTAATCCCGCGCTCTTTTACATACTCTTTCATCTCCGGTTCCAGCGGGCCGCTGCCGGCAATATAGAGCGTTTCTTCCGGCAGCATCTCAAATGCCTTAATCGCAATATCAATCCCTTTTAACGCCTCGATACGGCCTGCAAACAAAAAATATTTTTCTTTCGGCTGCTTTGGAACGGGGCGTATCCCCTCCGCAAACGTAAAATTCGGTTTGATGTAAATGCGAGCCGGATTTACGATTTTCTTTGCCGGGTTCAGTGAACTTAACAGTTTCTCCCTGTTAAAATCTGTCAGGCAGATAAAATTCACACGATAATAAGTCCCAAGCAGCCGGTGAATCTGCAGGATCGCCGAGCTGACAAACGACTGCAGCCTGCTGCCCCGGTAACATTTATGGCGAACCGCACATTTCATCCCATGTTCGACACATTCCTCACAGATCACATTATCTCGAAAAAATGAACCGGCCGGACAGATCATACGGAAATTATGAAGCGTCTGCACAACCGGAACACCGCAGGAAAACGCGGCGTAAAATACGGCCGGACTAACCATCATAAGCGTATTGTGCACATGGACCAGATCAATTTTCTCCTCCCGGATTAAATGTTTGACTTCACGATAAGTTCGAAACGAAAAAACAGCAGTAAACGGAATCAGCAGCTTCTTTAAGAATCCTCCCTCGTTCAGCTCCCGATTACTTCTGTAGTAGGTACAGACGGTATGCCCATGTTCCTCCAGAAGCTGTTTTTCGTTCCTCACGACGACATCCTCCCCGCCGGGGATCTGATAAAAATTGTGTATCTGTAAAATACGGTAATTTTTCAATCTGTACTCTCCCTGCTCAACTTTTGATAAAAATTCGGTAATCGCCTACATCGCGGTAATGCTCGTACCCATATCCGTCCAGTTCATCCGGTATCCTGTGTGTATTGCGGTTAAAACAGATAAAAATCACTTCATTTTTTCTGCACAGCTGCGTCACTGTCTCAATATCAGGTTCCTCTTTGCACATTTCTTCATAGACGCGCTTTTCGTCCTCCCCGATATCCGAGATAAAACCGCCCGCATTTCTTCCATAAAAAAGACCGATATCACAGCGATACTGCCTGACATAACACAACAGCTCATTTGGCACAACAGAGCGCACTTTCCAGTTCACGCCTGCCGCAGCTATCGCATCCGAAACATCAAGCGCTGCCTGCGGCAGCTTATAAATATTTTCCGCTTTCTGAAACGTCTTTTGCTGGTACATCCGCTCTCCCGTCACGATCACGCAGATAATGACAAGCGCTCCCGCCGCCGCGCGCAAAAAGCGGCTGTTTGGACGACAGACTGCTCTTACCGCGGCATACGCCGTAATAATACCGACTGGCGCCATCCACATCAGACGCCAGTAAACGCCAGACAAAAAACGGCTGCCCACAAACCGGTAAAAAAACGGATTAAAGAAAAAAAGCAGTACAATTACCGTCGGCCAGAACATCAGCCGGCGGTCTCTCTTCCCTGGCAAAAGCACAGCTAACATGGCAGTACAAAACAAAAGCCAGTGAAAAATACCGGCTCTGCCGCCTATAAAATTTTTAAAATTATCCCAAACAGCGATACAATCCGCCAGCATGATTCCACCCCCATTTTGCCGCTTTTGCCGTTTAAACAATTCCACTTAAATAATAGACCAGATAGACCCCGCATGGCGCTGCCGACATCCAAATGGCAAGCGTTTTCTTTCCATTCCTGTAATAGATAAAATCAACCAGACCGTAGATTGCCAGCAGAATCGAAACAATCACAATCCCAATCCCCGATACCAGAGAGCCGGCAAACGATACGACCGGCAGCAGAGCCATTTCACGCACCGACTCTTTTTGCTGCAAAATCCGGTAAAACAACAGCAGCAAAACCGGTATGATAAAACTGGCCGCAAGCGCTTTTCCCTGCCAGATCCGAAGCAGAAGCATCGACCCTATCGTATGTGTCGACGTATAATCCCAGATCAGCAAGACCGATAAAAAAATCAGAAATAAAAACACTTTTTCCCTGTCGTCCCGAAACAAAATACAGCCGATCATAAAAAAAACGGCATAGCAAATCGGAATCATAAAAAAAGGAAACAACGTATGAGAAAAAACAGCAGGCGCAAGATTTACAATACGGCAGCACGCTGCGACATACATCGTCCACGGCGAAGCAAGATCTTTTCGCGTCTCCCCCATATCCCAATACATAAACCGGTCACTGATGGGATCGTCTTTGAGCATAGTGTCATGCACAACCGCCGAAACCTCCTCGGACACAAAACGCGAATCGTCATCGTCAATGTGCTGATAATACGCCGGCACAAAAGCCTGCAGAAAAATAAGAAGAGCGGCAGCCACTCCAAATACTGCCGTAAATATGCTTTTCTTTCCAGCATTTTCCTTAACAGCCCCGCGCTTCTCATCAGCGTCCTCTCCCTTAATATCAGTATCAATCGTCCCACGGGCGTTTTCTATGTCTGATTTTACACTGGGAGTAAAAAAACGTCCCAGAACAATATAAAAGGAAATAACTGCGAATACCGTATACAACATTTTAATGACCGAAACCGCCAGCGAAAGCGTTGACTCTGCTGCAATCATTGGGACAAGTACAATCTGCCCGACTGCAAGCATCGTCACAATCCCCGTAATCCACGCCATAAAAAATACTTCCGCTCCGTCTTTGATCCGCAAAAATCTCACCCAGATCATCCCGATCCATACCGGTATCACAACAAACAACATAAACATAGATAAAACAGACTGAAATCCCACGCTACCCTCCATAGCACAGCTTTGCTGTGACTCATGTTCAGATCAAAAATGCCGTTTTTTGGCATTTTTCGGCGTGAAACTTAGTACTTGTTGGCGATATGCCCATTGGCATGAGCCTTACAGGTACTTTTCACGCTACTCGCCCTCGCTTTTAAATACAACCAATACTGTCTTGCACAGGATTTTTAAATCCAGCCCTATGCTCCAATTGTCAATATACTGCACATCCAGCTTTACCACCTCGTCAAAATCAACGATCCGGTTTCTGCCGCTGACCTGCCAGAGTCCGGTAATCCCGGGTTTTGCACTTAAACGGCGCTTCTGGTGCAGTTCGTACTGCTTAAACTCATCAACCGTCGGCGGCCTTGTCCCCACAAGACTCATATCGCCTTTTAGCACGTTAAAAAACTGCGGAAGCTCGTCAATACTTGTCTTTCGAATAAATTTTCCGACTTTCGTGATGCGCGGATCTTCTTTCATTTTAAACATCAGCGCACTGCCCATCTCATTTTGGTGTTCCAGCTCTTTTTTTCGCTCCTCCGCATCCCTGTACATCGAACGGAACTTATATATTTTAAAATAACGCCCGTTCTTGCCGACACGCTGCTGTGAAAAAAACAGCGGCCCGGGTGATTCAATCAAGAGCGGCGGCGCCAAAAAAACAGTGACTACAGCAGTAATAAGAAGTCCGATCAGCGCACCTGCAATGTCCATCAGACGTTTTACGGCAAGCATCTTCCAGTCGTTATACTGATTGGTGAATGTAATGACAGGTATATATCCCAGCATGGTAAAACTCTTATGATAATCGTCAAATTTATGAAGCAGTTCAATCGTGATATGAACCGTAGCCCCCATATTAGCAAATTCCTGTACCACTTTTGCAAGCGAACTGCCGTCCTCATACGGTACGTCAATAAATACCTCATCCACAATCTGTTCTTTCGCATACTGAAACATATTGGAATAAGTCGCAACAACCGGAACGCCTTCGTACCATCTGCCGATCTGATTATCGTCGATAATGGCAATCCCTGCCAGCCGATGTTCCCAGTCCCTTGCATTATCCGTTTCCGCCATAATATCGGAAACGCGATCCCCTGTCGTCACAAGAAAAACCTGATTCGCCGCCCGCTTATTGCGATAAACGCGCAAAAGATAATACTTTAACAGCATATGCGCGGCAAAAAAGATAACGGTATTAATCGCCGCAATACAAAAATATACGCCTCTGGATGCATCCGCATTATTGTGCTGCAAAAAGATAATCATAGCCATGATAAAAACCAGTGCAACGCCCGCTTTTACCGCGGCCCAAATCTCCTGGTAGACGCTTCTGCGGATAAACTTACGCTCTAAATCCGAAAATAACATAAACAGCACATAGATGACAAACACAACGCCAAAACTTTCCAACAGCTCCGTCTTCATATCCGCAACGGAGACATTACGATATCCGACCAGCCACAGATAGCCGCCGCCCAGATAACTTACCATAAAACAGATAATATCGGTAAGCAGTAACACCATATCCTGCAGTTTTTCCCTTGATTGATACATGCCCCCTGCCTCCTTACGTCAACTCCGCTTATATTTCTTTTTTTTCGCGCCAACCGAAAAAACCGCCTGCCAGATTCCGTCCTCCGGCACTAGAAATACACAGTCAAAACCCACTGCCGGTTCCTTTTGCTGCCTGATCAAAAATGCATCCAGCACGTCGCGGCGCTTTGTGCGTGTAATCTCGGCATCAATCGGAACGCCTCCTTTGCCAAAAATGGCAATATGCGCGGCAAATGCCTCTTTGCGCAAAGAAACCCCCAGCGCCCAGCCGCTAAGGACAACACAGCCATCCTGAATTTCCTCCCGGTCAATCGAAAATCTTAACTTTCCGGCAAAAAAACGGGCAGTTTCTTCCGGATCAGACGTATCCGCAAGCCGCATTGTCTTTGTTCCCATCAAATGTCGGATTGAGCGAACCGGAAATGCGCCGCTTCCAATGTAACGCTGAAAATGTTCTTCCATCACGCGGAATACACCCGCCATCTCCTGAGAAATACCGCCGGCCTCCATCAGCTGCCGAAACGTAACATGCGTACCCTGAAACATCTGATAATATGAAAAGTAAAGCGCCCGATAAATCACAAAAGCTTTCGGAATCGGAAAATCAAACGACCACTCATAATCAATAACGTTCCATACCCCCGTACTGTCCTCTACATACAAATTCGAAAAAATAAGGTCGATATCGCAGAACAGCGGACAGTCCATATGTTTGTCCAGAGTGACATCACCAAATACTTCACGAAACCCATCTGTCATTTCAAACGAGCGGCTGCCGCCGTCCCCTAAGACTCTTCTGACAAATTCTCTCACCAGTTCCCATACAAGGACATCTTCTTTTGCATCAAGCGCCCTGCGAATCCTGTCGTACAGCAACGTCCCTCTTACAAAAGGGAAGCGTACCCCCTCATTCGTCCTGCTGCATCGGCAGAAAATAAGATTCTCTGTTGTATAACAACTGCTCAATGCGGCAAACGCTGTTTCCATCTTAAAGACATGCTCCCGCCCTTCTTTCAGAAGCGCACGCTTATACACCCATTTTACGCCGTCCTCCTGCACAATGTCAGTCCTGATCTGAAAACACTCTCTGCGCTCATTGGAATAACGCACATACAGCACGCTCCTTTTTCCTGCTTTTTCCAGTTTTTTTGCCTCAATCAGAAAAGAATTGGAAAAAACAGGAAAGACGCCCTCCGCAAGCAGCGCGTCAAAGACGGTTCTCTCGTCAAACAGCAGATAACGATCGCGTTCAAAATTCCTTCGGTTATCGTTTAACTCACCCGAACGCGGCAGCCATGCGTCAGAATAAAGATCCGTCATAAATTTATGATCAGGATACGGATAATAGCGGCTCTGCTTTGCAAAACCTGCGTCCGAAAGCAGCCCACTGTACTCCTGCATCGAAAAGCAGCGATCGGCATTTTCAACAGAATAACGATTTTCGACTCCGGTAAAATACCCTCCAAGGTACTCTTCCTGATCGCCTGCAAAATATTTGAGACCCAAACGATTGGCATCCGCTACGATCAGACTGCCATCCTTTTTTAACAACCGGTAAAAATCAGCAAGCAGCCCGCTGTATTTCGCAACATGTCCGATTAGAAAAATATAATCAAACATTTCTGAATCTGCCGTCGAAAACAAGTCCATCTGATAGACGGATAACGTTTTCCTATCACGATACCGCTCACGCAGAACAGCAGCCTCTGCCTGCGTCTCGCAGACTGTGGTCACCGAGCCTGCTTTTTCCAGCAATACGCCGGTTAAAGCGCCGCATTCTGCATTCCACAAAAGCACATGCATATCCTTTTTCAATTCAATCCAGTCAATGATATTGGACCGTTGAAACGACAGATGGTACAGATACTCGTAAGAAGCTTTTTTGCGGATCAGCTCATTAAAATCCGGCCTGTTATTCTGTTTTAAAATAAAAAGCAGCTCTTCCGAAACCATAGACTCTCCTGTCACAAAGAACAATTATTCGTTCTGAATCTGTATCGTACGTCTTGTTCTGATCTTACAGCAAACGGCAAAAATTATTCTGACGTTCGCCGCGCCGATTTTTGCTGTACCAAAGCACAGTAAGTCTCCTGCAAAATCGCACGCATCTGTTGAAAGGTTATTGTGTCAGACAAATTACTTTTCTATCCTTATTGTATCCGTTCTACGGTAGTCTTTGAATTCATATCAAAGAATCCCACTGTATTTTTATCGGAAATCACAGTTACGCTGCAGATATCGTAAAGCCGGTGGTATGCGCGAAACTCCCCGCCGACATAGCCGGTACAGCTCAGCGACAATAGATATTCTCCTCCCTGTAAATCCATATTCTGACAAAAGGTTGCAACATAAATTTCGCCCTGATCCGCCGTTCCAATCCCCGCATTTTCATACATAGTATTTGTACCGGTTACAGACGTACCTGAGACGGTCTTAAAGGTATAAGTAAAGATCGGGTCAATAATCTTTTTGTGGAAAGCTACTTTTGACTTGATGGTAAAAGATGTTCCTTTTTGAATGCAGTTTGTGTAACTGCCGTATTCGTCAATCAGCGCAAAATCTATGATCTCTGCTTCCCCTGTGCCATACTCATTCACACCCGAATTTAAAACGTAATTTGATTTCCATGCTGCCTGTGAACTTTCCGCTTTGCCAAGCACCTGACCGCTTTTTATATTCTGTTCCTGCTTTAACAGGACTTTTTTGTAAAGCTCTATCGTCTCTTTTGGTTCTCCCTCGGACAGTTTATTTCCTTTATTTAATAAAATGACCCTGTCACAGTATTTTGCAACACTGCTGATATCATGGCTTACAAAGAGAATCGTCTTTCCCTGCGCTTTGAAATCTTCAAATTTTTTGTAGCATTTCGCCTGAAAAAAAACGTCTCCAACCGAGAGCGCCTCATCCACAATTAAGATTTCAGGATCAATGTTAATGGCAACGGCAAATGCAAGGCGCACAAACATCCCGCTCGAGTATGTTTTACAGGGCTGATTCACAAAATTTCCAATATCGGCAAATGAGAGAATCCCCTCTAACCGCTCGTCCATCTCTTCTCTGGAAAATCCCATCATCATTCCGTTTAAATAGACATTTTCTATCCCGGTATACTCCATATTAAAACCGGCTCCGAGCTCAAGCAGCGCCGAGATCCTTCCTTCTACCGTGATGTTTCCCTTTGTCGGATTCAACACACCTGTAATAATTTTGAGTATGGTAGATTTTCCGGAACCGTTTGTTCCGATAATGCCCACTGTCTCGCCTTTTTTTACTTCAAACGAGACATGGTCAAGCGCCATATGTTCCTGAAAACGATTTTTTCTGATCAGCCCCAGCGCGTCCAAAAGACGCTCCGTCGGACGGTTATAGAGTTTATATACTTTACAGATTTCCTCTGCTCGGATCGCTATTTCTTCCATATGTTACCTTTCTGCTGTGTTGATCAGTTTTATAAAACATCCGCAAAATGCGGCCGCAGTCTTTGAAACACAAACCTGCCAAAGAGAAGTGAAACGCCGGTAAATAACCAAAACGACAGCGTCAGATACGGATGTTCCCAAAATCCCGCCTTATGAATCAGCGCATCGCGGTATCCGGCAATAATATAATACATCGGATTTAACCGCAACAGCGACGCCGCCCATTCCGGAATACTCGTCATTGTCTCAAATGACCACATAATGGGCGTTACCCACATTCCGATCTGCAGCACAATGGCAGCCACCTCTTTCATATCGCGGAAAAATACATTGACCGCGCTGGTCATATAAACGATCCCCGTGGTAAATAATATCATACAAAACGTATAATAAACCACCTGAAGCAGATACAAATCAGGGTAAAATCCCATACATGAAAACAAGGCAACTGCGAACACAACAAAAAAAAGATGCGTAAACAAAGAAGACACTATTTTTACTATGGGAAGGATCTCGATTCGAAACACAACTTTCTTTACAAGATAGCTGTATTCTACCAAAACTCCGGTACCTCCGTTTACCGCCTCCTGAAAATAAAACCATGGAATCAGTCCTGCCATCAGCCAGAGTACAAACGGTATCGGAAGTCCCGTCCTAAGATCCGTCGCCTTAGAATTTAATCCCTTTTCAAATACAAACCAATACAGCAAAACCGTAATCACAGGCTGTACAAAAGCCCAAAAAATACCAAACGCAGACCCGGCAAACTTTTTTCTCAAATCGTTTTTCGCCAGATTCCAAATCATGCTTCGGCTGCCTGCAATATGAACCAGCATCCGCTCGTTTTTCCTCTTCTCTCCCAAGCAGCCAACCTCCTTATCACTCGTTTCCGAAACGTGCGCTCACCTCTTTAATCCCGCCCCATAATTTATCTTTTTCGGCGAGCAGCAGGTCTTTTTCCGTCATCCCGTCCGGCATCGGCCATTTTATCCCGATCTGCGGATCATTCCACAAAATACCGCTCTCATCGTTTGGATGATAAAAATCAGTTACCTTATAACAAAATTCTGCATAATCGGATAACACAATAAATCCGTGCGCAAAATTTTTCGGGACAAAAAACTGTTTTTTATTTTCGTCGGAGAGGCGAACGCCAAACCACTTTCCAAATGTCTCTGACCCTTTGCGTATATCGACGACCACATCAAAAACCTCTCCCCTGATGACACGCACCAGTTTATCCTGCGGATAGTTAATTTGAAAATGCAGTCCTCGAAGCACGCCTTTTGAGGATGCCGACTGATTATCCTGTACAAATTTACAGTCAATCCCTGCTTCTGCAAAATCATTGTAATTATATGTCTCCATAAAATAACCGCGCGCATCGCCAAAAACCGCCGGCTCAATCACCTTTAATCCCTTAATCCCATTACAGTCTTCTGTTACCTTTATCTTTCCCATCTTTTTCCTCCGCTTTTTATAACCCTTCTGCAACATCCACAAGATATCTGCCATAGTCAGTCTTTAAGAGCGGTTCTGCCAATTTAAGAAGTTGCTCTTTATTAATAAAACCACGCTTATATGCGATCTCTTCAATACAGGATATATAAAGACCCTGTCGCTTTTGGAATGCGCTGACAAAATCCGCCGCGGCAAGCAGCATATCATGATTCCCGGTGTCAAGCCAGGCAAATCCGCGTCCAAGCGTCTCGACCGAAAGCGTCCCGCGCATCAGATATTCATTGTTAACCGATGTGATCTCAATTTCGCCTCGTGCAGACGGCTTTACATTTTTTGCAATCTCCACAACATCATTATCATAAAAGTAAAGACCCGGCACTGCATAATTTGACTTCGGCTTCTCTGGCTTCTCCTCAATGGAAAGCGCTTTTCCTTCCCCGTCAAATTCAACAACGCCATACTCTCTCGGATCTTTGACATAATAACCGAAAATTGTGGCTCCCGGCCGGCTCTCCGTGCGCTCCGCCGCATGTTTTAAGACGCGAGAAAAACTCTGCCCGTAAAATATATTGTCTCCCAGAACAAGCGCAACCGCATCAGAACCGATAAAATCCGCTCCGATTAAAAATGCATCTGCAAGACCGCGCGGTTCCTCCTGAACTGCATACGAAAACTGCATTCCCAGCTGCTCACCTGTCCCGAACAACTCCTCAAAAACCGGCAGATCGCGCGGCGTTGAAATAATCAGTACCTCACGTATACCAGCAAGCATCAGCGTTGACAGTGGGTAATAAATCATAGGCTTGTCATAAACCGGCATAATTTGTTTTGATATCGCCCTGGTAAGCGGATAAAGCCTTGTGCCCGCTCCACCGGCAAGAATAATCCCTTTCATATCTTTCCTCCGTTTACTTTCGAGATTTATAACGCAACAATAGAAAGTACGCCCTCGCGCACTTTCTATTTCCCGTGATACATTTCTTTATAATAATTCTGGTAATCGCCGCTGGTCACATTTTTCATCCACTCTTCGTGTTCAAAGAACCATGCAATTGTCTTTTTAATGCCCTCTTTAAACATAGTTTCCGGCTCCCAGCCGATTTCGGCTTTGATCTTGTCCGGCGCAATAGCATAACGCCTGTCGTGTCCCTTGCGGTCCTCCACATAGGTAATCAGATCTCTGCTGATATGCGCTCTGCGCGCGTCGTCCTCCGGCAGCATCTCAAGCAGTGTGTCAAGGATAATAGTAATAATCTCAATATTCTGCTTCTCATTGTGTCCGCCAATATTGTAAGTCTCTCCCAGACGTCCCATCTCCTGCACCATATCAATCCCTTTTGCATGGTCGTCCACATAAAGCCAGTCGCGCACATTCTTCCCGTCACCGTAAACCGGAAGCTTTTTTCCCAAAAGCGCATTGTTGATAATAAGCGGTATCAGTTTCTCCGGAAACTGGTATGGTCCGTAATTGTTGGAGCAATTTGTAATATTGGCCGGAAAATGATACGTGTCAATATATGCTTTCACCAGCATGTCCGAGGAAGCTTTGCTGGCCGAATACGGGCTGTGCGGCGCATACGGCGTTGTCTCATAAAAATAAGTGCCGTCGTCCTCAAGAGACCCGTAGACCTCGTCTGTTGACACATGCAAAAACTTTTTATCCTCCTTGTAAGAGCCGTCCGGCAGTTCCCAGGATTCCCTTGCACAGTTTAACATCACTGCCGTGCCGAGTACGTTTGTCTTGACAAAAACTTCGGGATTTTTAATACTTCGATCGACATGACTCTCAGCCGCAAAATGCACAACCCTGTCAATCTCATTCTCTGAAAAAATCTTTGTAATCGCCTCTTTATCCGTAATATCCGCCTTGATAAACGTATAATTACTGCGTTCTGCAACCTCTTTTAAATTTTCCAGATTCCCCGCATATGTCAGCGCATCCACATTAATGATGCGTATTTCATCTCCATATTTGCGGAACATATAATGGATATAATTAGAACCAATAAATCCTGCGCCGCCTGTAACCAGATATGTCCTCATTACATTCGTCCCCTTTCTCATTTTCCTGACGCCAGTAAATATATCAATCATACAAAAGCCAGGAAACAACAATATTTTCCATATTTTACCACATTCTGCAACATAGTACAAGTTATTCCTTATTAAGAAATTTTAAAATCGTACTAGTAGAGCTTTCGTATTCTTCCACACTAACCTCCATGTCGCGGCTCTGCCGCGACTCAAATCTGCGCGGAGAATCCCCTGTTTTTTGGGATTCTCTGGTGTGAGACTTAGAACTTCTTAGCGAAGCAGGATCTGCTGCGAGCTTTAGAAGTTCTTCTCACACTAACCTCCATGTCGCGGCTCTGCCGCGACTCAAATCTGCGCGGAGAATCCCCTGTTTTTTGGGATTCTCTGGTGTGAGACTTAGAACTTCTTAGCGAAGCAGGATCTGCTGCGAGCTTTAGAAGTTCTTCTCACACTATTATCCCTCATCTTCATCCGATAAATGCACCAAAATATAATCTTTCGTCTCCAAAACTGATTTTTTTTCCGGATAAACCGGAAGTTCTTTTGCCAGTTTTTGCGCTTCCAGCAGCAGTGTTTCATCCCGCAGTTCTTTAAAACCTGCATCCGCATAAGCATTTAAGAAACCTACAATACGATGTGTCGCGCCAGTCTGCATAGCGGGATGGTAATCCCACTCAAAGAACGACCACCCGAACATCTCTGTTCTGGCACAGCCCCGTTTAAGCTTTGGAATGCGCCGCCCGACAAAAACAAACGGCTTTTTCGCCGCATTCTCCCCGCATGTCTCGCTAATTGTATGCAGAACATCGTCTGCGAATAACACGTCTTCCCGATACCTCACATCATCCGTATAAGTCAGCTGCATACAATATGCAAACTGCACCAGCATAAAAACAAACGCCAGCAGACTGCTTAATGCAGCAAATTTTTTGCCTGACACAGCTGTCAGCTCTCCAATTCCGTACATTCCCAGAAACGCTGACGCAACGGGAAGCGCAAACTGCGCCCTTGTCACGACAAATTCTCCCATATAGACAGTCATAAGAAACGGCGTCAGCATAAGACCAAACGCCGACGCAGCACAAAGGACACATTTTACACGGTTCTTCGCAAAGTTTCTGCGGCAAATCATAATAACGGCAACCGCTGTAAAAACTGCGCCAATCGCATAAAACGAAAAATATTCCGATCCACGGCAAATCACAACACGCTGTACCGTTTTAACAATATTTTTAATACAACCTGCCGCCGTCAGCCTGCCCCATCCCATTTGACCGGTCAGATATTCACCGGTCGACATAAACCATGTTTTTGCAATCCATAGATAAATCCCATAAGAAAAGGCAAAAGATGCCAGCAGTTTTCCTGTTCCAGAAAACAGCGCGCGCACATCGGACGTATGCCTGCTAAAGAGATACAGCAGAAACGATGACACACAAACTGCAATATAATATGCCACAAACGCCTGATAAGCGCCAAAGCCTACAATCAAAAGAATCCCGGCAAAAAGCTGACACACGAATCCCCAGAATCCACGCGCTATAAAACTGCCCTCAAACGCAAGAAACGCCGCCAGCGCTATCAGAAAAAGCGCCAGTGCAACTTCCGCCTGCTGCAGCGAAAAATAAATCTGATAACACCAGATATTCGACGTACTATAGAGCAAAAGAAATACCCAATACGGATATTTTTCATTTTTGCCGCTCACATGATAAAACAAAAAAGTGAGCAAATTGGCGGAAAGATTGAAAAACAGCAGAAACAAAAGACCGCTTAACCACGCATGATGCGTCGACAGCCCCAGAAAGCGTTTGAACAGTACAAGCCCAAATCTGCCAATACGAAGCCAGCCGAGCGTTGTACCCGGCGTATTGATCAGTTCCTCGGTATCAATGCGGATATTTCCGTCTAACGCAAGAAAACCGAAGCAGAGAACTGATGTAATGACAGAGAGCAAAATCAGTCCGCTGTGTTTCGTGACATAATCTTTCCAATCTATCCTTACATTTTTCATCTGATCCGGTTTCCTTCCATCTTATGCATATAGTTTATTTCATATATTCTTTTAACGCCGCTTTCCAGTCTGCCATACAATAACCGTCCGTCAAACGCATCATATAATTATCCAGAATCGAATACGCAGGCCGGTCTGCTGACGCCGGGTTCATTTCCTTATACTGCGCGCTTGTAACATGGTTGACCTTTGTATTTTTGCCAGCAAGCCGAAAAATCTCTTCGGTAAAATCAGCCCAGTTCGTATCGCCCTCACATGTCGCATGGTAAATACCGTAATTTTGCGTACCCGCATAATGACGAATGCAGCGCGCCAATTCTAACGCGCTTGTCGGCGAACCTTTCTGGTCGCAGACAACATTAACTTCGTCATACTTTTCCGACAGAGAAAGCATTGTCTTTACGAAATTTTTTCCGTCGCCATAGAGCCATGCCGTTCGAAAAATAAAATATTTCCCGGCAAAATCTCTCACAAACCGCTCGCCCTCCAACTTGGTTTTCCCATAAGCGCTGATCGGGTGCGGCTCGTCAAACTCCGTATATGGTTTCGTCCCGTTTCCCTCAAACACATAATCGGTGGAAACATGTACCATCACAGCGCCGCATTCCGCCGCAGCAACGCTCAGGTTCCTTGCGCCAAGCGCATTGATCCGGTATGCCAGATCCCATTGCTTTTCACAGGCATCCACATTTGTATGTGCGGCGCAATTCATGATCACATCCGGTTTTTTCTCTCTCACTACGGAGAGCACCGCATCGATATCCGTGATATCAAGTGCGATGACATTCCCATCCCCGGTTACATCTGTCAGTATAAATTCCACATCCTCTTTGTCATATACCTGCAAAAGAGCGCGTCCCAGCTGCCCGTTTGCACCTGTCACCAATATTTTTCTTGTCATAATCCTGTTTACTCTCCCAATCCGTTTTCAATTGCTTTTACAAGCGCGGCAAGCGCCTCTTCCTCATCCTCCCCTTCACAGACAAGCTCAATTTCGTCACCGGATTTGATGCACGCCCCAAGAACGCTCAAGACGCTCTTTGCATTTGCCGTATTTTCACGATAATGAAATGTAATATGCGCTTTGTACTGCATTGCCTCTTTGCACAAAATCCCTGCAGGCCGTAAGTGAAGGCCCGTCGGATTCTTAATTGTCACTTTCTGGCTTACCATTATTCTTCCTCCAATACTTCTGTTTTATAACATAACTTTTGTAATCAGTCCCGCCAGTTTTTCCGCCTCCCGCTCAATGATATTCTGGTCTTTCCCTTCTATCATGACACGCACTAAAGGCTCCGTACCGGAAGGTCTTATCAGCACTCTTCCCTCTCCATGGAATTTTTCTTCCAATTCATGCACTGCCTCCGCAATCTCCTGATATTCCATAAACTGATTTTTTTTGTGTTCCGGAACTTTTGCATTGACAAGCGCCTGCGGCAGCACTTCCATAACGCCTGCCAGCTCGGACAGCTTTTTCTTTGTCTGCACCATAACGCGAAGCAGATGCAGTGCGCTCAAAAGCCCGTCTCCTGTTGTATTATCATCCAAAAATATAATATGTCCCGACTGTTCTCCCCCTAGATTATACCCGTCTTTTCTCATCAGTTCAAGCACATACCGATCTCCGACTTTTGTCTTTTCTATGTGGATTCCCTGCCTTTCTCCCATCAGAGTAAATCCTAAATTTGTCATCACAGTGACAACAATCGTATTTTGTTTCAATGTGCCGTTCTGTTTCATGAAATTGCCGCATATTGCCATAACCTGATCGCCGTCCACAAGCTGTCCCTGCTCGTCAACTGCCAGCATGCGGTCCGCATCCCCGTCAAATGCAATCCCAAGATCTGCTTTCTCATAGACCACCCGCGCTTTCAGCTCATCCATATGCGTAGATCCACAGTTTGCATTGATATTTGTCCCGTCCGGTTCCACGTGAATCGCAATCAGATCCGCCCCAAGATCGCGCAGTGTTTTTACAGAAGTATAGTGCGCAGCGCCCTCGGCGCAGTCCACAACAATTTTTAAGCCGCTAAGATCCACCGGAACACTCTTTTTCATAAAATTAACATACTCATCTCTGAGATCAAAGCGATACTCAATCTTCCCGACACCCGAACCGATCGGGAGCACGATGTCTTTCATATGATTGCAGATCAGCGACTCAATCTCATCTTCCAGATCGTCAGAAAGTTTATACCCTTCTCCGTTGAAAAACTTAATCCCGTTAAACTCCATAGAATTATGCGACGCAGATATGACAACTCCGGCGTCAACTTTATGACGCCTGGTAAGATATGCGATTGCAGGCGTAGGCATCACACCCACAAAGATCGCGTTTGCACCGACGGAACAAACTCCTGCCATCAATGCGCTTGCAAGCATCCCGCCTGATATCCTGGTATCACATCCCACGATAATGGTTGCCTGATGCTCCCTCTCTCTTGTCAGAACATAAGCTCCCGCCTGTCCCAACTTTGTTGCAAGTTCAATTGTCAGCTCCGAACCGGCAATTCCCCTCACTCCGTCCGTACCAAACATTCTCCCCATCTGTTCTCTCATCCCTTTCCTGACTTTTCCCGCAGCATATTGCCTGCGTTTTTCCAAACTTTTTCATGATTCTATCTCTTACTGACCGGTATTTTGCTGCTGTGTATCGCCCGGCGTCTGATTTTCCCCCGGCTGCTGTGTATCACCCGGCTGTCCACTGCCCTCCGGCTGCTGTGTATCGCCCGGCGTCTGATTTTCCTCCGGCTGCTGTGTATCACCCGGCTGTTCACTGCCCTCCGGCTGTCCGCCGGTCTGTGGCGGCGCCTGTCCGCCGGAATTATCAGACCCCTGATAGGTAATGATCACAGGCGCCTGCACAACAGCGGTTGTCTGATATTTTGTCTCATCCAGTTCAAATTCAACCGGCAGATTATAATGACCTGCGTACAGCCCCTCAGCGTCGATCGTGCCTCGCAGCAGTCCTTCTGAAAAAGATGCCATTGCTCTGCCGGAACCCGCAATTTCTACCGTCATCGCTTCCACTCCAAAGTCCACATGGTAATTGTCACGCAGATTTAAAACAGTAATACGCGATACAGGCACTTCAAAAGTACGCTTTACAATCGGCTCTATCCTGACAGTGACATGTATCTTTGCATCCGAATTATTCACCAATGCGGTATCCTGAGGCAGATATGCGGAGATGTCTATTGTTGTTTCAAGGTTCGCATTTGCCCCTGCAATATTTAACACATCCTCCGGGATTGTGATCTTATTGATCGGATTTAATACTGCCGCTTCCCCTTTGATCTTTACCGACTCCGGTACGTTAGAAATACCCGTCACCATATACCCGTCCGCCGGCTTTCCCGATGCATTAACTTCTACGGTCACGTCTTTTGTATTTAGAATCTGCGCCTCTACTGTAACCGTGCTCATGCTGAGTGTCAGCTTTGTTGTATCCATCGGATTGCCCTGCGCGTCGTAGAGCACCGGTACTACGCTGTCCGTCACATCCTGCGACATATTATCCACGTTTATCGTCCCTCTTACCGTGTCCACCTGACTCACAAGGGCGGACGGTCCGGTAATCTTTAACAGGTTTGACCCGACAACATGAACGTCTCCAAGCGCACAGCCTGTCGCGACGTTCCCCCTAGTATCGGCGGTGATTGTCTTCTGAATGCGTCCCATATCTTCCAGTACAATCTGAAGATACGGGTTTTTGGCCGTAATGGTAAGCTGCGTCGCACTGTATTTGTTGTTTGTAATTGTCACCGGCACACGGTAATTTCCGGTTTTCTCATCAAACTCGACCTTTTCCATATCGGCTGTCGCCGAAAAATCGGATGCGGAAACGCGAGTCATTACACTTCGCTTTGCAGTAGCCGTAAATGTAATTGTATTATTGGAGTCAAGCACCTCAAAATATTTATCCTGTGAGGCAAGATACTCCGTATGGATCGGTGTAACGCTGATTGTATAAGGCAGAGATTTTTGCGGATCATCAATATTTCCGACAAAAATCCATAAACTGACCGCAGCCATAACGGCTATAATTTTGAGGCCAAAATTATTAATGATCCTTTTCCCTAGCTTTTTTAGCATTGGTCAGCCTCCTTTTTATGGATTTGATTTTTGATACCTCCTGCTCCCGTTTCTGGAGAAGCTGAAGTCTGCTGCGCAGAAAGTCTGCGTCTATGTTCCGGTTTAATTTGCCGCCCATGGCGATCGATACGTTCCCTGTCTCCTCTGACACAACAATCACAAGGCAGTCGCTCGCTTCGCTCGCTCCAAGCGCCGCCCGATGCCTTGTTCCAAGTTCTTTGCTCAAAGCTCTCGAGTCCGTCAGCGGAAGATAACAGGTTGCCGCGACGACGCGATCTCCCCTGACGATAATCGCCCCGTCGTGCAAAGGCGTATTTTTCTCAAAAATATTGATCAGCAGCTGACTCGTCAATATAGCATCCACCTCAATACCTGTTCTTTCATACTCGGTCAGTGTAATCTCATTTTCAAGAACAATCAGCGCTCCCGTTTTAACCTTACCCATTGCATAACATGCCTTTGTCAGCTCGTTTATCGTTTTATCTGAAAATTTTCCCTCCACAGTTTTATTAAATTCTATAGAAAAAATCGAAGTAAGTATGTTTTTTCTGCCCAGATTTTCAAGCGCCCTGCGCATCTCAGGCTGAAAGACAACGACCAGCGCGATAATGGTAACGCTCACTGTATTTTTTACGATCCAGATAATCGTATTCATCTGGAACAAAGCTGCAATACCGACAAACACCAAAATAACGAGCAGCCCTTTTAACAGGGCCCATGCCCGCGTATTTCGAATCCATATGAGCACATAGTAAAGCAGTATCGTTATAATGACAATCTCTACGATATCAGTTCTGGTCATCTTTGGCACATCCATATATAAAGAAGCTTTTTCCCAGAACGTATCCCACGCCGCCCTCATATTCTGCACAAATCTTCTTTCCTTTCTGTCTCATGTTTTACTTTAATCTAACAGTTCCTCATCTATATCAAGTTCTTCCGCAAACTGCTTTTTCGTCAAATGCTCCTCTTTTCCGGTGAAACGCTTTACCTTTTTCTCCGTCTTTGATACAATCGCCTTTGGCACAGCTTTCACATAGTAATAATATTCGTCGTCCTCAAACTGAAGCCGTTCTGTTCTTGAGTAATCGAGATTAAAAAACAGAAACTGCAGCAAAAATGCAATCAGACAGGAAATGCCGCTCCCAATCAGCGTCAGGATAATCTTGCCCTGAATTTCCATCAGAATATAACCCGCCGTCAAACCGATCGCCTCAAACAATGTACCGGAGATAATCGCTATCGTCCATGCATTCTCAATTGACATCCTGCGAATCAGATAGACAATCAGTACCGTCACAAAGAAAATACCAAGTACCAGGTACATTTCTTTATTTCCCAGAAGCTGGTTAATCAGCACAACAATCTTTGAAGCAGTATCCTCCCCCACTTCCGAAGCGGCTCCCAGTGTGGCTGCATTTTGATACACGCCCTGCAGGAAAAAATAAAGCACTGTCCCGCAGATAATAGAAAACACCGAATATACGCCCCGCACAAGCCCCATTGCAAGCGGCATTACCTGCGGAATCCCCATCTGAAAACAAAGCGGCATCAGACACATGTCATATTCACTCTTTGGCGCAAACCGAAAATACAGCAGGAAAATCAGCAGAAACAATACAAGCGCCACAATACATACTTCAAGTGACAGCGCAAACAGATTTGCAAGAATCACTGCTGCTGCAAGGAATATCATAATTCCCGCCGGCATCACGGCGCTGATCAGCGAAAGTATCAAAACAACAGATATTTTACTGATTCTGCTCATATATCCTATATATTTATTAATTGTAAAAAATATGGCAAAAGAAACAATAAATTTTATGATTGGTTTGATCAGTACCTCGTTTTTGCCATAAAACCGTATCAGTTTTTCCCTCAATTCTAATAAAGATGTCATTGCCTCCTCCTGTTATGAATCCCAAGCTTTCTCCTCAGGTATTTTTAATTTTTCTTCTCGTTCGTACATTTGATTGACCTTTTTCAGGCTGGCATAATAGCTTTTGATTTTACGCCGCCCTCTCGTATAACGCAGCTGATAAATAATATAAGTGACAGCCTCATAAACTACAATCCAAACTGCATAAGAAATGCCAAGCGTCATCGCAGACTCCTGAAGATTAATATTGTTAAGTTCTTCCATCAGCGACTGCATATAATAGAGACACCACATGCCAAAAATCAGAGCATATACAAGAGAACCTGTGATAAAGCTTTTTAACATCTGAAGCGAAACATAATCGCGTCTCGCATACTGTGCCATCGGTTTACAGGTTTTATCGTCATACGTATCAAACCGGGCAATCTTAATCATATGTGAAAGCCGTTCTTCATTGACCATACTTACTTTATCCTTTCCAACTGTCTAACATAGGAAAAAAAGCAGGCCTCACATTGATTCCTGCTTCTTCCATATAATGCGTGTTATTGAAAGAAACGCATCCGGTTTCCGTTAGATTCTTTCTTTTGCGCAGGTTCCTGTGCACGCGGCTTGTCAGTCACGCTTGCAAGATCGTTCTGCATCTTTGTTTTGCATCTGTCGCAATATTTCCCGCTTTTGATCTGAACCCCACAGACAAGGCATGTAATTCCGGCATCCGTCGCATCGGAGAGAGTAAGTCTCTCTTCCCGAATCCACTGCTTGATTTGCTTTACCGAAACGCCAACCTCTTCTGATACCTCATTGATGGTTGCATGAGGATGTTCATCCAGATATTCGCGGACTTGCAAAAATACGTCCTCCATTTTCTTTTTACAGGACGCACAAATCGGTTCTCCTCCTATATAATTAAATAATGACCCGCAGCTCCTGCAGTTTCTTGCATCCATACACCGTTCCCCCTTATTGCTCTATCTGTACCCTGCACCGATCCCAATACAGATAAAATATATTTTTGTTGCTCCTGCTTCAAGCAGGGTTTTTGACGCTTCGTCCATGGTACTGCCCGTCGTATAAATATCGTCCGCAAGCAGTATCTTATTATATTTTACTATATCTGCACGCAATTGGAAAGCATTTTTTAAATTATATTTTCTTTCATGTTCATTTAAGTCTTTTTGAGGCGTCGTATTGCGCACACGAAAAAGAAGTTTTTTGTCTACCGGAATACCGGTACTCCGTCCCAGCGCCTTTGCAAACACTTCCGCCTGATTGTATCCGCGCAAACGCTGCTTCGATCGATACATGGGAACTGGCACAATCACCTGCACACCAATCTTTCGTATCCATCCGTCAAACTGCGCCGCGGCCTCCCCGGCATAATAGCCGCCATATTCCCGCCGGTTTTTGTACTTAAAACGATACAGAGAACTTCTTATTTTCCCCTCATATAAAAATACTGCCTTTCCCTGTGTAAAATAATGCTTTTTGTTCGCACAATCGGCGCAATACTCCCGTCGCTCATCCGAAAGCGGCTTTCCACATTTCAAGCAGACTGCGCCGCGCGCCGGCTTTACGTCTCTTTCACAACACGGACAGATCAATTCTCCCGGCATCAGCAGGCTGTCGCAAAGCGGGCACCTGTCCGGATATAAAAATGACAACAGGAATTTTCCTGCCGCATACGCTTTTTCTGTGCCTGTTCTTTTTGAAACTTTCATTGTTTCCTTTCCGATTACTCTCCCCGAAAAAGAAATTTTCCATTGTTCTTATTGTACCACCTATTGCGTGCAAATACCATATTATTTTATTAATTTTTCTGTTACTTTTTCGATACAGAGCCTGGGTTTTGCCGATTTCCCTCTGAAATGACAGTTTTTTGTTGACGAATCCAGATTTCCTTATTATAATTTAATGCGGTAACGTGATTAGAATTACGAGGAGGGTATTTATGAGAAATGTAAAAAAACTGATTTCAATCCTGATGGCAGGCACGCTTGCTTTCTCTATGGCGGCATGCGGCGATTCCGGCAATGGCGGCAGCGCCGCATCCAACAGCGACGCAGATAATGCTGGAAATGCCGACGCTTCCAGTGATGCCGACGCTTCCGGTGATGCCGGCAATTCCGCAGATGGAGACGGCAAAAAATATTCCATTGGCATCTGCCAGCAATTAGAGCACCCGGCGCTTGACGCGGCAAGCGAAGGTTTCCAGGACGCGTTAAAGGAATTGCTGGGCGAAGAAAACGTCTCGTTTGACCTGCAGAACGGACAGGGAGAACAGGCAAACTGCGCCACTATCTGCAACGGCTTTGTGTCGAACAATGTCGATTTGATCCTTGCAAACGCTACGACGGCTCTGCAGTGCGCCTCCGCAGCGACAAGCTCCATCCCGATTCTTGGAACTTCCATTACGGATTATGCAGTCGCTCTTGAAATAGACGAATGGACCGGCGCGACCGGCATGAATATTTCCGGCACTTCCGACCTGGCTCCGATTGAAGAGCAGGAAAAAATGTTAAAAGAACTTCTTCCTGACACGAAAAAAGTCGGCATTCTCTACTGTTCGGCCGAGCCAAACTCAGCTTACCAGGCAAAACTGTTCGGCGAGGCTCTGCAGAAGGACAATATTGCGTTTACAGAATATACCGCGGCAGATTCGAATGATATTGCAGCCGTAGTACAGAGCGCAGTATCCGAAGTAGACGCAATCTATATTCCGACTGACAACACCATGGCAGGCAATACGGAAGCGGTCTACAATATTGCAGTTCCGGCCGGCATCCCGATTATCGCCGGCGAGGAGGGACTCTGCAGCGGGTGCGGCGTTGCAACGCTTTCCATCAGTTACTATGATATCGGATATAAAGCAGGTGAAATGGCCTACGATATACTGGTAAACGGCGCTGATATCAGCACCATGGATATCGAGTATGCACCAAACGTTACAAAGGAGTATAACGCATCCATCTGCGAGCAGTTAAATATTACCCCTCCGGACGACTATGTCGCAATCGAACAGTAAGAGACTGCAACATAACAACTGATTCAGCGAAAACGCGAACCGCAGGTTCCTTTGCCTGCGGTTTTTACGTCAAACAATGAAAATATCAGATTTACCAGGAAATGAGAGGTTACTTTATGGCTATCTTAATGTTTTTAGATCCCATGGCCCTTGTGCGCTCCATGCCGGGCGCGGTAGCGCAGGGGCTTATCTGGGGCATTATGGCACTCGGCGTATATATTACATACCGGCTGCTTGACTTTGCCGACCTGACAGTTGACGGTTCCCTCGCAACAGGCGGCGCCGTGGCCGTTATGTTGATTCGAAATGGCGTAAACCCCTGGGTTTCGCTTCTGGTCGCATTTCTGGCAGGAATGCTTGCCGGATTTGTCACCGGCCTCCTGCATACCGCGCTCGGTATTCCGGGAATCCTTGCAAGTATACTCACACAGATCTCCCTGTACTCCATTAACTTAAATATTATGGGCCGTTCCAATCAGGCCGTCAGCGTAGACAAATATAACCTTGTCGTCTCGCTGCGCTATATCTCGGAATCGGCAAAAGTACGAATTTTCGCAACCTGCATCCTGTTTTGTCTTGCGATCATATTGCTGCTGTACTGGTACTTCGGAACGGAACAGGGACAGGCAATACGCGCAACCGGTTGTAACCCGCAGATGGCAAGGGCACAGGGCATCAGCACGAATTTTCACATCGTAATCGCCCTTATGCTCTCGAACGGTCTTGTCGGCCTCTCCGGCGCTCTGTATGCACAGTTTCAGGGAGCCGCCGACGTCAATATCGGCCGCGGCGCAATTGTAATCGGACTTGCCTCCGTCATTATCGGCGAAGTTCTTTTTTCAAAACTCTGCGAGGGAAAACGATTTGCCTTTGCCTACACGCTGCTCTCCGTGATCGCAGGCGCTATTATCTACTATATTGTAATAAATGTGGTACTGTGGTTAAAGCTTCCTTCCGACGACCTGAAACTGTTTTCTGCAATTGTCGTAGCGCTTTTCCTTGCGCTTCCTTATCTGAAAGGGAAATATATGAAAAAGGAGAAAAAATCAAATGGCTGAAATGTTAAAAATAGACAATATCCATAAGACATTTAATGCCGGAACGATCAATGAGAAAGTTGCCATAAACGGCGTATCTTTTTCTCTGGAAGAGGGCGATTTTGTCACGGTCATCGGCGGCAACGGCGCCGGAAAATCCACAACGCTAAACGCAGTCGCCGGCGTCTGGCCGGTTGATTCGGGAAAAATATATATCGGCGGCGACGATGTCACCAAATTATCCGAACACAGACGCGCACGCTACCTCGGCCGCGTATTTCAGGACCCGATGACAGGCACAGCCACTACGATGTCCATCGAGGAAAATATGGCAATCGCTGCGCGGAGAGGAAAAAAACGCCGTCTGACATGGGGCGTTACAAAAGCAGAGCGCGAGACATACCGCTCCCTGTTAAAAACTCTTGATCTGGGTCTTGAGGATCGGCTGACAAGCAAAGTCGGCCTGCTCTCAGGAGGACAGCGCCAGGCAATCACTCTCCTGATGGCATCCATCCAAAAACCGAAACTTTTGTTATTAGACGAGCACACGGCGGCGCTTGACCCGAAGACTGCCGCAAAAGTACTTGAAATTTCTGATAAAATTATAGCGGATAATCATCTTACCGCCATGATGGTCACACACAACATGAAAGACGCCATTGTACATGGAAACCGTCTGATTATGATGCATGAAGGAAAAGTGATCTTAAATATTTCGGGAGAAGAAAAAAAGAAACTGACTGTGGAAGACTTGTTACACCAGTTTGAAAAAGTAAGCGGAGAGGAATTTGCAAGCGATAAAGCGCTGCTTTCCTGATAATCCGTTTACCCAAAACAAAACATAATAAAAAGCGTCATATCCCCTAAGGATACGGCGCTTATTTTTAAACATCTTTATTTTCTTCCAGTCTCTCTCTCAATCCGCTGTAGCGTTTTTGCTGTGAATTATTTCGAATCATCGTCTGAAATGTGCCGTCGCTGCCAACCAGTGTTACACATTTCTGCGCGCGCGTCACAGCCGTGTAGAGCAGATTCCGGTTCATCAACATCGACGGCCCGTTTAAAAGAGGTATAACAACCGCCGGATATTCGCTTCCCTGCGATTTATGTATGGTAATTGCATATGCCGGCTCCAGCTCGTCTAAAATCTTAAAAGGATATTCTGCCATTCTGCCCTCATCAAACTCAATTGTCATCATCTCCGCAAATTCATTGATCTCACGGATAACACCCATATCACCGTTAAAAACACCCGTTCCCTTTTCAACCAAAATCCCGTATTTACTGCGGATTTCCCACTCAAGCTGGTAATTATTCTTTGTCTGCATTACCTTGTCGCCCTCACGGAACACAAAATCCCGATGCTCTTTTTCGGTTTTTTCTCTGGACGGCGGGTTCAAATACTGCTGCAGAATCACATTGAGCCGCTCCACTCCGAGCAGCCCTTTGCGCATCGGCGTCAATACCTGAATATCAAAAGACGTCGCCTCAACAAATTTGGGCAGCTTCTGACAGACAAGCTGCAGGACGACGTTAATGATAAGGTTTACATCATAACGCTTTAAGAAGAAAAAATCCATACTTCTGTTATCTAACGAGACTTCCTCGCCCTGATTAATCTTATGCGCATTGATAATAATATCGCTGCTGGACGCCTGCCGAAAGATGCGTGTGAGCATTACAACATGGCAGGTCCCTGCGGCAATAATATCGCGAAGAACACTCCCTGCGCCAACACTCGGAAGCTGATTTACATCTCCTACCAAAATCAGACGCGTGCCGACTGCAACTGCCTTTAACAGCGAATGCATCAACGAGATATCGACCATGGACATTTCGTCAACAATAATGGCATCCGTCTCCAACGGACGGCTTTCATTTCGCTCAAACCCGGCGCTCCCTTCCATCCCTCCATTTAACTCCAGCATACGATGTATCGTTCGCGCTTCGTAACCGGTCGTCTCGCTCATGCGCTTTGCTGCGCGGCCGGTCGGCGCCGCCAGAAAAATATCAAGCCCTTCCAGTTCAAAATACTTGATTATCGAGTTGATTGTCGTCGTCTTTCCTGTACCGGGACCTCCCGTAATCACCAGGAGTCCGTTTTTCACCGCCTCTTTTACTGCAGTCGCCTGGTATTCATCCAACTGCATCTTTGTCTTCTTTTCGATGTCCCTGATTCGCTGTTCAATCTCAATATCAGGCACATCGTAGCTCATATTTAACCGCTGCAGCAAAACAGCTGTATTGGATTCCATATAGTAAAACGGGGCGCTGTAAATCTGAAGCATTTGTTCCTGCTGCTTTAAAATAATTTTGCGCTCAATCGACAAATCCATATATTGTTTCTCAATCTGCTCCTCCTCCACCCCAAGCAGATTTTTCACCCGTTCTGTCAGCTCCTCCTTCGGCAGATAAGTATGCCCTTCGGACGTCGCCTGCGAAAGCACATATAAAATTCCGCTGCGCACACGATACTCCGAATCCATCCGAAGCCCGGCGCGCGCCGCAATATCGTCGGCTGTCCGAAAACCCACACCGTCGATGTCCTCTGCCATGCGGTACGGATTTTCTTTGATTATGGTATAGATCTCCTGCCCGTACGCCTGATAGACTTTCAGTGCAAGATTCATCGTAATACCATACTGCTGCAAAAAGATCATCGCCTGCCTCATATCTCTTTTTCCGTTGACCTGATCGGCGATCTCCATTGCCTTTCTCTTACTGATCCCTTTTACTTCTGCAAGACGTTCCGGCTCCTCCTCAATAATCCGGAACGTATCCTCCTTAAAATGACGCACAATGCGCGCCGCCAGGGAAAGTCCTATGCCTTTGATTGCACCCGATCCAAGATAGCGTTCGATGGCCTCCTCATTTTCCGGCATTTTTTCCTGAAAAGATTCTGCACGAAGCTGTCTGCCGTAGGTCGGATGCTCGGTAAATTCACCGGAAACCTCAATGTTTTCCCCTTCCGAAATGCCGGTAAAGATGCCCACACATGTGATCTCTTCCTCTCCGCTGACCAGATTTAAAACAGCATATCCGTTGTCTGCATTTCTGTAAATGATATGTTCCACATAACCAGTTATCTTTTCCATAATCCCTCTTACAGGCAGTCTCCCTTAATCAGAAAAAACCATATCCATGAACCTGACACGTTCACGATATGGTTCTCTCCTCTATCCTGATCATTTTATTCGGTAATATTGTAATTGCGTTTCATCTGCTCATACATCTGCTGGATAAATCCTCCGCCAACCGTATCCGTCAGCTCATCTGCCAGCAGTTCAATCGTACTGTCCATATGATAGTCCGTCATCATAGACACGGTAGGATCTTCATCCTCTTCCTCCAAGGTCATATTCTCTTTCATCTCTTTTAATATTTCTTCGACAAAATAGGAAGCAAAGTCCTTGCAGACGTCCATTAATTCGTCCGCGCTTGTCTCGGAAGAAATATTTTTCAGATTTCCGGTTACAGAATCAGCCTTGCTGCTCGCAGCCGCATTGCTCGCATTTGTACTCATCATTGCAGTAATCGCGTCTAATGCCATATGTAATCCCTCACTTTTCTGTTGTGCCGCATTTTCCAAACACCCGTTTACGATTTAAAACTTTATCTCAAAATGATGTTAACGTTTCAGATTGTTTGCCTGTTCCAACATATCGTCCGAAGTTGTAATTGCTTTGGAATTTAACTGGTATGCGCGCTGTGCGACAATCAGATTGACCATCTCCGTTGCAACGTTGACATTTGAACCCTCGCGCCATTTCTGACGTACCTGGCTTGCCGTTAAATTTGCCGTCGTAGCTTCCGGAAGCGCATTCCCGGACGCGTCTGTCACACTGAGCAGATTGGAGCCGATTTTCTCAAGTCCGGCCGGATTGTTAAACTGATAAAGTGCAAACCGCTGATTCAAATCCACAAAATTTCCCTCGTTGGTGCGATAACCGATCGAGCCGTCCGTGCTGACGCTGACCTGCTCCGCCTGCACGCCGTTTGGGATCACAATCGGATTGCCGTTTGTGCCAAGTACCGGATATCCCTCCGGCGTCGTGAGCGTAAGTCCTGTCGGTCCCATTGCCCATGTAAAGCTTCCGGCTCTTGTGTAATAAGTCTCGCCGTCCGCTCCGCGCACCGCAAAAAATCCGTCTCCCACAATTGCAAAATCCGTTGCGCTTTCACTCTCAAGCATGGAGCCCTGCGTAAATATGGATGTATTGGACGCAACCCTTGTTCCAAGGCCGGCCTGCGCCGGTATCGGCTTTGTCTCGCCGTTTGCCGATGTCGTTCTCGTCTGCAGCGTTTGATACAGAAGCGACTTAAACTCCATTTTTTCCTGTTTGTATCCGATTGTATTTACGTTTGCCAGATTGTTCGAAATATTGTCAACATTTGACTGCTGCGCAATCATACCTGTTGCCGCCGTATAAAGTGACCTGACCATCTCTGTTACCTCCTGTTCATTCTATGTGCTGTCTTATACTGTTCCGACACTGTTTACCGCTTTCTCCAATGTATCGTCTATCGAATTGATTACTTTCTGCCCGGCCTGATATGCCCTTGAAATTGTAATCATATTGACCATCTCCGAGACAATATTGACGTTTGCCCCCTCAATCGTACCCTGATCGACTTTGGCCTCGGATGCCACACGCACGCCGCCGTCCACAAGATCATACATATTCTCGCCAAATTTACGAAGATAATTATAATCTTCGAAATCAACGAACCCAAGTCTTGCCACAGGAGCTCCGTCCTGATAGATATCGCCGTTTTCCCAGATTAAGATATGTGCGTTCGGGTCAATGCGGATTCGGTTTCCTTCCGCTGGGTCGCCGTTTTGCGCCCCATTCATATTTAATACATAATCCCCGTCCTTTGTGACAAGATATCCCTCCGTATTGACGGTAAACGCACCGTCACGCGTATATTTTACCATGGTATTGCCCGCTTTGTCCGTATAGGCAATCGCAAAAAAACCGTCCCCGTTTAACGCCACATCCGTCTCATTATCTGTCACTTTAAAATTCCCCTGAGAGTAATCCGTATATGTCTCGCCAATATGGACGCCCATACTGACAATACCCAGATTTTTCGGCAGATTATAGCGGGAAGAGTCTTTGATTCGAATTGCAAGTTCATCTGCAAACGTCTGGGAAGTCGCCCCCTCTTTCTTGTACCCGTTTGTATCGGCATTCGCAAGGTTGTTCGACAAAATATCAAGCCGTCTCTGTTCGTTGATCATACCGGTGTGCGCGGTATATAGTCCTTTTACCATGTCTGTCCCTTTCCTTTCTGTGTGTGAATTTCACTTTATCCTTGCCGCAACTTTAATTTGAGCAAAGAATCCAACGCCATACATGGCGCGCTTTTTAAGATTCTCTGGCGTAAACTTTTGGTAATCTCAGCAGAATGCCCATTGGCCTGTGCTTTTGAAGCGCTTTTCATGCTTACTTTCGTACGCCCTCTTCGGCGTGCATTTCGATCAGGATCGTAAAATTACAAATTTCAGGCTATTCATCGTCTCGTTTTCCTGCCAGAAACTCTACATATTTGCCTGTGCCAATGGCAACGCAGGTCATTGGTTCGTCAGCCGCCATTGTGTTTATCCCTGTCCGGTCCTCAATCAGCTCCTCCAGACCCCGAAGAAGCGAACCGCCCCCTGTCAGTACAATCCCGCGGTCTGCCACATCTGCCGCAAGTTCCGGCGGCGTCTTCTCAAGCACCGAGTGCACGGCTTCTATGATCTGAAGCGTCGGTTCGCGCAGCGCTTCCTCCGTCTCCTCGCTCGACACGGTAACGGTTTTCGGAAGGCCGGTCACAAGATTCCTGCCCCTGACATCCATTGTTTCAACCTGAGCCAGCGGAAAACAGGAACCGATCTTAATCTTGATATCCTCCGCGGTGCGCTCTCCGATCAATAAATTGTGCTTCTTTCTCATATATCGGACAATTGCCTCGTCAAAATCATCCCCCGCAATCTTAATTGACGTACTGACAACAGACCCGCCAAGAGAAATCACTGCAATATCCGCCGTACCGCCGCCGATATCGACAATCATATTTCCGCATGGCCTCGATATATCAATTCCCGCCCCGATCGCAGCCGCGATCGGCTCCTCAATAATTTTGACCTCCCTGGCGCCCGCCTGGAATGTCGCATCTTCGACCGCTTTCTTTTCTACTTCGGTGACACCGCTCGGCACACAGACGCTGATGCGCGGTTTACGGAATGTCTTTTTGCCAAGCGCTTTCTGGATAAAATATTTGATCATCTTTTCTGTTACGGTGTAATCGGAGATAACTCCCTGACGAAGCGGCCTGACCGCCACAATATTGCCCGGCGTCCTTCCAAGCATCAGCCTCGCCTCCTCGCCGATTGCTTTTATTTTATTTGTATCACGGTCAAACGCCACTACGGACGGTTCTTTTAGTACGACCCCTTTTCCTTTGATATATACTAAAATACTTGCGGTTCCCAAATCTATGCCAATATCTGTACCTAACATACGGCCATTTTCCTCTCTCTCATCTTAATCCTCAGTCGACTCTTATCTATCCAGGCCTGTGTTTCCATCACATAGTTTCAAAATGGACACAAAACCACATTTAATCATATTTTTACTTATACAGTAACATTATATACAATATTCTATATTTTTCAAACCATTTTTTTTGATTTAGTGTTTTTTTTTCAAAAATAAGATTTTCTTCCTATTTTTACAATACATAATAAATAACTTATCGGATACTATAATCCATATCCGGATAGAAAGAATGGAGTGATTAAGATGAAAATTTTATTGAACAGATTGTTAGACGACCGTGGGATCTCCCAAAATCAGCTGGCAAAAGATACCGGAATCTCCGTCACAACGCTTCGAAATCTAAACCATAACAGAACGGCCAGAATCAGTTTCGACATTTTAGATAAACTGTGCGGTTACTTAAACTGCGGTGTGGATGAGCTTCTCTGCCCGGAGTATTCAAAAAGCTTAAATTCCGTCAGCGATTAAAACACAGACAAAAAGCTGTTCGATGCGCTTTTGCGCAATCGAACAGCCCAAATATTACTCATCCTTTGCTCAGCTGCAATATCTCGCTTTCTTTTGGCATCACACGCAGAGCCCCTCTTCTTGTCGTAATCAGCGCCGCCGCCGCATTTGCAAAGGAAAGCATTTCCGTAAGCTGCGCTTCACTAAGTTCCAGCCCGTGCTCCAGCACAAAGGAAAGCGCGCACCCCATAAAAGTATCGCCCGCTCCTGTCGTATCAACGGTACTCTCGATCGGATACGCAGATACATAAACCTCCTGTCCGCCGCAAAATGCCATACTCCCGTCCTTTCCCAATGACAGGAGCACAAGCGGAATCTGATACTGGTCCCATAATTTCCTTGCCGCAGCAGCAGGATCCTTTATTCCGGTAAACCAGACAGCCTCGTCATCCGATATCTTTAAGATATCGCACTGTTCCATTCCGTAAGCCGTCTGTTCTTGCGCATCCAGGAGAGAATCCCAGAGCGGCTTGCGAATATTAGGGTCAAACGAAATACATGCGCCTGACTGTCGGGCAAGCTGCACTGCTTTTTTTGTCGCAGCCCTTGCACTTTGCGACGTCATTGACAATGTGCCAAAATGAAACAATCTGCAGTCCGTCAGAATATCCTCACGCAAATCTTCCTCTGTGATCATCATATCGGCTCCCGGATTGCGATAAAAAGAAAAATCCCGGTCCCCGCTCTCGTTTTTCTGCACAAACGCAAGTGTTGTGTTTGTCTTTTCATCAAAACATAAGCCCGCGGTATCAATCTTAGCTTCCTGCAGTACTTTCTGCAGCAGGTGGCCAAACATATCCTGGCCGACCTTTCCTATAAATGCCGTCCTTTTTCCAAGTTTTTGCAGCATGGCAAGTACATTGCAGGGCGCGCCTCCGGGATTTGCCTCAAAAAGGCCGTTTCCATGATCGCTTTCCCCGTTTCTTGTAAAATCAATTAACAGCTCCCCAAGCGCTGCGACATCATATTTTTTCATCAGCCCACCTCCAACGTATCTGTACTGCTTATTCCGGCTGCATATGTTTACAGTTCATACCATACCAAATCGTTCCCGCGCACTGTGTGTACCGGCGCGCTCCCTCCTCCTGCGCGAAGACCGCTTCCTGCGCCTTTGTCTTTTGCGTTTTGCGCACCGCCTGCCTGCATTGCATTCTTTTCTTCACTGCTGATTATTTCCAGATACAGTTCAAACGATACATCGTCTCCCTTTATTTCCGGCAGAAGAATCCCCGCCGCCATCAGTGCGCTTCCGGTATAGACAGCTCCCTCATTTGAACGGTAGAGCGCATCCTTTTTCAGTCCGGCAAGCCGAATCCGATGGCGTACCAGATTGGCCCTTGCACGGAATACAACTCCCTGCACAAGCGCTTTTGTCCGGTCAGCCGAAAGAAAAGACCATGCTGCCATTTCGTCACAGAACGGATTGCTGAGTCTGTAATAATCACCGTTATAGATTAGATCCTGATATCCCTTATATGCGCAGATCTGTTTTTTTACCTGCTCCCTCTCCTCGTCACTAAGCCGGTTTAAATCCAATTCATAGCCGAAACTGCCCGCCATCGCAACAGTCCCCCTGGTCGAAAACGGGGTGATACGCCCGGTCTGATGATTTGGAACTGCCGACACATGCGCGCCCACCGATGAGATCGGATAAAAAAAGCTGGTTCCGTACTGAATAAACGTCCGGTGGTATGCATCCGTATTATCGCTGCACCAGATCTGCGGACAATAATAGAGCATCCCTGCGTCAAATCTGCCGCCGCCGCCGCTGCATCCCTCAAACAGCACATGCGGAAACTCAACTGTCAGCCGCTCCAAAAGCTGATATACGCCAAGCACATAGCGGTGCGGCAGTTCCTTCTGGCAGTCATCCGAGAGCGCTGTGCTGTACCAGTCGCATATACTCCGGTTCATATCCCATTTGACATATTCAATATGATTCTCGATTAAAATCTTTCTCATCGCAAGATACAGGTATTCCCGCACCTGTTCGTTGGACATATCAAGTACAAGCTGGTATCTTGCTCTTACCGGATTTCTGCCGGGAATACGGATCGCCCACTCCGGATGGCTTCGGTAGAGATCGCTGTCCTCGGAAACCATCTCCGGCTCAAACCAAATCCCGAATTTCAAACCCAAGCGGTTAATGCGCTCAACCAGCCTTCCAAGGCCTCCGGAAAGTTTTGCCTTATTGACCTGCCAGTCCCCAAGACCTGACATGTCTGTATCCCGTTTGCCAAACCACCCGTCGTCAAGCACCAGCATGTCAATGCCAAGCAAGCTTGCCTGCCTGGCAATCTCCTCTATCTTTTTCTCATCAAACGAAAAGTAAGTCGCCTCCCAGTTGTTGATCAGCACCGGACGTTTTGAGAGCTTATACCTGCCCCTGCACACATGATTGCGTATCACATAATGAAAACGGTGCGACAATTCCGCCATCCCTTGCAGCGAACAGGACAGTATGACTTCCGGCGCATGAAAGCTCTCGCCGGGGTTTAATTTCCAGGAAAATGTATCCGGATTGATCCCCATCACAAGTCGAACCTGGTTCGCCTGGTCGCGCTCAATCTGTGTCTGAAATCCCCCGCTGTACATCAGCGCTGCGCCAATACAAAAACCCTCTTTCTCGGTACAGCCCGCTTCACACAGCAATACGGACGGATTCTGCTGATGGCTTGAAGTCCCCCGTGTGCTGCTGCTCTCCTGGATACCGTGAATCAGCGGCGCACGCTCCGTCTGGCGCTCCATCGCATGCCTGCCGTAAAAATGAATCCACTCAAACTCTCCATACGGGATATCGAGGCAGAGGCTGTGCACCCTATGCAGTATCAGCGGTTCCGCTGCATTATTTTTTATCTCCACACTGCGTGTAATCACATCCGCCTCCTGCAAGACGCCATAGCGCAGGCAGACTACCGTTTCCGTAGCGGTATCTTTTAATGTCACCTCAAGCGTTTCCGCCTCACTGTCCGCAGCATACACTGCCGGAAGACCCGGTATTTTATATTTACCCGGAAAAATGCGATACCCTGAGAATCTTAAATCCAATGCGCTGCTGCCATCTGCGTGGGTCACGCAGACGGCAGGCACGCGGTAATCGCCCACCCCCGCCTGCGCATACTCCTGCGGCAGTGTATTCAACGAGTACGTTCTTCTGTTCCCGGCCTCATACGGATTCCCGGAAAACCCCATATCCGGATAATCCAAAAGATAGTCCATACACTGATCTGTCTTTGCCCCATACCATAAATGATTTAATACGCCAAATTCATCTGTCTTCATCTGATAAAGTGTATTGGCAGTCTCCAGAAAAAATACATTGTCTTTTACCGTTATTGCCATATGATTATTTCCTTTCGCCGTTATTTTCGATAATTTCAAATGTATAAGAGGTCAGATCTGCAGAAAGCGTAATACTGTCCTCGCCATAACTTCTTGTAATCGAAAGTTTGTCCCCCTCTGTTTCGATACTGATTTTCCCGTCCAAATGAAAAGCCGGGTTCGTATTTCTAAGACGCATCAATGATTTCAACTGCTGCACAATGGGACGCTTCTGCTGTTCCTCAATCTCTGCCATCGTATATGCATGGCGGTTGATATCGCGCCCGTTTTTCGTCTGTTCCATCCGCGCAATATCATTTTCGCCTGCCAGCAGACCAACATAGTATACCTGCGGTATGCCGGGCGCAAAAAACTGAATCGCTCTTGCCAGAAGATACGGCGCATCCTGATTGCCAAGCGCCGAATAATAAGTTGTATTCACCTGATAAATGTCAAGGTTGTTATAGGCTTCGGAACTGTATATTTTTTTGACGTTGGCGCCCTGTTTATACATCTGCTCCTTGACAGCCTCCACTTCCTCATCGGGGAGAAGGTCCTTTACATCGACAATTCCGATCCCGTCGTGTGTATCGAGCGTCGTAAATTGCTTCATCGGGCACATCTGCATCCACTTTTTCAGATAAACCCCGGTGTGATTATACAGCGCATGCAGCGTAAGCACCGGAAGCGCAAAGTCATAGATCCAGAACCCTTTTTTTGCAAGTTTCATTGGAATCGTATAATGCTCATGAATCTCCGGCAAAATCTGCGCGCCGTTTTCGTCTGCAGTCTGTTCAATTTCATGCAGCAGATCCCAGATATCCGGTTCTACGAAAAAACAGCTGGTATCCTCTTTTTTTACCGCATAGGCAAACGCATCTAATCGAATCACGGCGGCGCCTCTCTTGCACATGTCCGCGATCGTCCCGCGGATAAACTGTTTTGTCGCATCTTTTGTCACATCCAGGTCAATCTGCTCTTCACAGAACGTACACCAGATTTTTTCTTTTGTTCCATCCGCAAATTCCGCTTCAATATAAGGAGCCCTTGGTTTTCTCTTATAGATTTTATCAATCTGCTCCTCTGTGGGCTCCCCGTTTTTCCAGAAATCACGGTACCGGATAAAAAAATCTTTGTACCGGGAAGCATCTTTTTTCTCCAGAAAATCTTTAAAATATTCGGAGGAAGCAGAGATATGATTTACCATAAAATCAAACATCAGATAATACTCCGCCCCGATTGCCTCGACATCCGAAAAATCACCGAACGCCTCGTCAACTTTTGTATAGCACATCGGTGCAAAACCGCGATCCGCAGAGGAGGGAAAGAACGGGAGTATATGAACTCCCCCCACTGCGTTCTTATAGTAAGTGTTTAATGCCGTATGCAGCTCCTTTAAATTTTTCCCCATGCTGTCCGCATAAGTGATCAGCATTACCTTATTGTCCAGTTTCATGTTCCAAACCTCCTGTTATCCTTTCACGGCGCCGTTCGCAACACCGTTTAATATCTGCTTCTGGCAGATGATATAAAAGATCAGAATTGGTATCAGCGCCAGTATATACGATGCAAATGCAAGATTGTAATTTGTGCCAAACTGCGTCTGGAAATTAAGCTGCGCCAGCGGCAGTGTGTTCTGTCCGGTTCCCGACATAATGACAAGCGGCGTCATGACATCATTCCATGTGCCAAGCGCCGTTAAAATCGCAACCGTCGCATGCATTGGCGTCATCATTGGAAACACGATTTTCCAGTACATCTTCCATGTGCTCGCACCGTCAATATCTGCGGCCTCCTCCAGCGCTATCGGTATATTTTTCAGATAGCCCGTGTAGAGCAGCACATTCATCGGCATATAAAATACAAGGTAGAGCAATATAACGCCCGCGCGGTTTCCCAGACCCATCTGCGCCGTCTGTTTGACAAGCGGCATCATCAGAATTGAAAACGGGACAAACATTCCGCTGACAATATAAAGATAAATAAAGCGAAAACTTTTTTTATGCGCCATGCCGCGGCCAATCACATATCCGGCGATGGAATGAATCAAAATGGCAAGCACAATCGTAGCAAGCGTAATCAAAAGGCTGTTTCCCAGAGAACGCCAGAAGTCAGTTACCTCCATCGCCTGTCTGAAATTATCAAAACTCCATTTCTGCGGAAAAGCAAGCGCGCCTGCAACATCGTTTGTCATCTCGCTGGGCTGTTTAAACGCAATAATAAACGCCATGTAAAGCGGAAAAAATACGGTAAGGGTTCCTAAAATCAGGACGATCGTAAGCACCCAGTTTGTTTTCTTTTTCTCTTCCATCATAACTGCTCCTCCTTCTTATTCATAATCGTCATCTGTCCGACCGAAATCAAAACAATCACAATAAAGAAGATGACTGCATTTGCGCTCTGAAAACCGAACTGTCCGCCGTCCATACCGTTTCGGTAAATCAGATAGGAAATCGATTCCGTACTCTGCGCAGGACCTCCTTTTGTCAGAGACATAATCTGATCAAATACCATCAAAAAGTTTTTCGTGCTGAGTACCAGGTTAATTGTTACAAACGGCAGTACAAGCGGAAAGGTAATGCTCCAAAATTCTTTCCATTTGCTGGCTCCATCCAGCATACTGGCCTCGTATACTTCCTGCGGAACAGTCTGCAGCCCGGAGATATAGATGATCGTATTCATTGCAACCGCCTGCCATACGCCTACAATCAACACGCCGACCCACGCGTATGTCTCGCTTGCAAGAATACTGTTCTCCAGAAAACCGATATGAAAAGTCGTACCGACTGCCGGGAGGATATAAGTAAAAATAAAGCTGAATATATAGCCTATGACAAGGCCGCCCAAAATATTCGGCACAAAATAAATTCCGCGCAGCGCACTTTTAAACCGTATCCTGCTGTTTAATCCAAGCGCCATAACAAGACTCAACACATTGACTAACACCGTTCCTGCAATCGCATATTTAAATGTAAAAAGATAACTCTTTCCGACTCTGGCGTCGGTAAACAGATCAAGGTAATTGCGCAGTCCCACAAACTCATAGCTGCCGTAGCCCCTGTAGTTGGTGAAACTGTAGATCACGCCCTTGATCATCGGCAGTGTGTTAAATGCAAAAAACAAAACCAGTACCGGAACAGTCACTGCCCAAAATGTTTTGTCGCGGTTTGACATTTTATGTTTCATCTGGTTCCCTCCATTTCTTCCTGATACTTCTGCACTTTTCGGATCAGATCTCTGTTATAGCGTTTCCAGTCTTTATCAAATCGCGTCAAAAAGGTGTCGACCGAATCTTCGCCCTGGTCGAGCAAAAAGGTCTGTATCATAGCATCGACGCTCATCTCGCTCGGATAATGGTGATCCTGGAAATCAGCCATGCGGCCGCTCTCAATATATTCCCTCATCCCTTCTAATTCCACAGGGATCTCAAACTCCCCTTCTTTGCAGGCAATACCGCCCTGGTGGTTTAAATAAATCTGCACTGTCTCGTCCTGATACAAAAAGCGCAGAACTTCGTAAACCGCATCTTTCTTTTCTGTGTTTTTCAATACACTGAAATGAAGATCAATGCCGGAATTTAACACATTATCTTCTTTTGCCTGATTTGCCGGAAATGCAAACGAGTCTATCTCCATATCCGGGTTTGCGGACTTAATCTGCGGAATTGCATAGCTTCCGATCGGATACATCGCCGCCTGGCCTCTTGCAAAGGCGGTACATGCGTCATTATAGCTGTATGCATAAGGATTCGGTTCCGCATAATCCAAAAGCTGTCTGATTTTCACTGCCGTCTCGCGGTATGCCTCCTGAAATGTCGTATCGCCCAGATTTACCTGATTGCAGGTATCCGAGTCGGCCAACCCGACTGCAAGTGCGTTCCAGGGCGCCAGACAAGTCCAGGTATCCTTAAATCCGAAATACAGCGGTAAAATTCCCTCCGATTCAATCTGCGCGCACAGCTGCGTAAATTCGTCCCAGGTCGTTGGAATCTCCCATCCGTGTTCCTCAAACATCTCCTTGTTGTAGAGAATGCCGGCCGCATTGGCTGCATAGGGCAGCGCATAGACGCCGTCTTTTGGAACAAGCTCCAACTCTTTTTCCATATCAAGATATGCCTGTTTTACCATTCCGACTTCCGCAAGATCCGAGATGTCTAAAAACAAATCGGCATCCAGAAAATTTGAATAGTTGATATCCCCTCCGATCGCCACAATATCCGGATAATCCTCCCGGATAAACCTCGTTTTCAGAATGGTCATTGCTTCGTTCGGCGAATCAACTTTAAGCTTAATTTCATCATGCGTCTCATTAAACGCCGCTGCAATCTCCTCAAATGCGTCTACCGCCTCCGGCTTATAAGATACCAGTTCCACTTCTACCCTGCCGTCGGTATTCTCCTGTCCGCATCCGGCCAGGCTGATCGCTCCAATCCCGCTCATGAACAGCAGCGCCACCTTTTTCGCCGTCTTTTTTTCTG
The DNA here is from genome assembly GCA_947088345.1 of uncultured Roseburia sp. Taxonomy (GTDB): domain Bacteria; phylum Bacillota; class Clostridia; order Lachnospirales; family Lachnospiraceae; genus Roseburia. The sequence goes on along the minus strand of CAMUGE010000001.1, from coordinate 27,096 downwards.
ACATAACCTGCTCTCCTCTCTTTCATTATTTTGTCTCTGTTTTTTGATAGGCACATTTTAACATACCAATATGCTATCAATAAATACCATGTTTTTTCATTTTTTATACCAAAATACGTTATTTTGTGTTATACTATTGTATGAGGACGCATTTTGGTATATTACAGGAAAAGGAGACGCTATGGCAAATACATTTTTCCATATTTTCCCGAATGAAAATTTTATTGATCTTTGCTTGTACCAGCACGGTTATGAACAGTGTACGCCCGGACACTCGTTCGGTCCTGTTGCCAGAAATCATTACCTGTTTCACTATGTCATATCGGGTACCGGAACTCTGATGGCAGATAACGCCAGAGGAGAAACGATCACTCATTCTGTAAAAAGCAGACAGGGCTTTCTGATCTTCCCCGGTCAGATCACAACCTATTTTGCCGACAAAAATCTTCCCTGGGAATATATCTGGATTGAATTTGACGGCCTTCGCGTAAAGGAAGCTCTCACTTTAACAGACCTCTCTCTCGATTCGCCGGTCTACCATGCGACCAGTAAGGATTTTCGCGAACAGATGATGCAGGAAATGCTCTACATTGTCCATCACGCAAACGAACCGTCTTTCCATCAAATCGGACACCTGTATCTCTTTTTCGATTTTCTGATCCGCTCGTCCAAATCGACCAAACTTGTGCCGAGCAGTAAAATGAGTGATTATTATATTAAAGAAGCGATCAACTATATTGAGCAGAATTTTCAGAATAACATCACCATTGAAGATATTGCAGAAGTCTGCGGAATCAACCGCAGCTATTTCGGAAAAATTTTTAAACGCTCCGTCGGACGCGCACCTCAGGAATTTTTAATGAACTATAGAATGGTCAAAGCCGCCGAATTATTAAAGCTGACTTCCCTCTCCGTCGCGGAAATAGGTTCTGCGGTCGGATATGAAAATCAGCTTCATTTTTCGCGCGCATTTAAAACGATCTATGGCGTCTCCCCACGCGAATGGCGAAATACACACAAATCATAAAAGACTACTCCTCTGTCGGCACAAATGCCTCCAGATGCTTTACACCGCCGTCCTCCGGCGTATCGTAATCGTATTGATTGTAATAATTATAGTAATCATATGGAAAATTTTTGTAGTAATTATAAGAGCTATCATAGGAACTAAATCCTACAATGATGTAAAAAATAATACTGAATACGATAGATACGCCTGCCGTAACAATACCGGTAATGGCCAGCGCTTTCTCTTTACTTTTTGTCAGCTGAATCACCCCGAACACTACTGCTAGAATCGCAGTAATCCAGTTCATACAGGTACAGAACAGCAGCAGCGATACAATCCCAAGTACAAGAGATGCGATGCCAAATCCCTGATTGTTGTCCTTTTGTTTCTGCGACTGATAGGAATACTGCTGGCTGCCGTATGTCTGTCCGTTCTGACCATTTCCATTCCCGTATGTCTGTCCGCTCTGACCGTTTCCATAGCCGTAACTCCCGGCTCCGTTTCCGTAGCCGTTTGCGTTCCCATAACCCGGTCCGCTTCCATAGCTGTTTCCATTACTTCCATAGCCCGGTCCGCTTCCGCAGCTGTTTCCACTGCTTCCATACCCGGCTCCGTTCCCGGCATTTTCATTGCCTCCTCCGGTTCCGTAACCGTTTGCGTTCCCATAGCCCGGTCCGCTTCCGTAGCCGCCCGCAGGATTTCCATAGTTTCCCGCGGCATTTCCGCAGCCGCTTCCGTTCCCGGCATTTCCATAATTTCCGGCAGCGTTTCCATAGCCGTTTGCATCTCCGGAACTATTTGTATTCCCATAGCCCGGTCCGCTTCCATAGCTGTTTCCACCAGTTGCATAGCCGGCTCCGTTTCCGGCATTTCCATTGCTTCCTCCCATATCCCCAAAATTGTTTTGGCCATTGCTCCCATAACTGTTTGCGTTCCCCGGGTTGTTTCCGGTACCGGTTATTTTGGTGTGCGCTGCCGCGCTTCCGTTACTGCCCGTCTCCTTATCCAGTGAAACGGATGACGCGCTTTGGTCATTTTTTGTCATGTTATCCTGTTCGTCCATAACTTTGTCATACTCTCCATTTCTGCCGTATCGGCAATCATGTCTTCCTTTTACCTTTCTTTGGGCGGATGTGCATTGATATATGCTTCCAAAATCTCCGCCGCATCCCCGATCAGCTGCCTGCACGGCCTTTTCTTATAATACGCCGCCGTGCGCTCCGATGGAACCGGAGATTCCCGCTGCACAGACAATCCAAGCAATGTCCGACAGACGATCGACCCGTTTTTTTCTTCAAATTTTTTTGCCAGCTCCTGTATTCTGACATAGTGCCCCGCTTTCTCTTCTCTGGCTCCCGGCTCGGTATATCCGTATAACAGACCGGCCACCAGAAACATCCCGCTGACGGAACCGCATACTTCACGAAGCCGCCCCATTCCCCCGCCGAACGAAGAACTGACCGCCGCCGCCGTTTTTTCATCCAGTTCATACAGGTCGGCAAATGCTAAAACAAGGGACTGCGAACAGTTATATCCCTGTTCAAATAATTCCATCGCTTTTTCTCTTCTCATCAGTTAAACCCTACGATCTTCTGCGAAATTTTATAAGCGGCAACCGAAATCTTTCTGCCGCCCCGGCCCGGCAGATTCATGGTGTTGCCCATTATACCGGCGCGCAGATGGTGAAACAGACGTATATCTTTTTCTTTGATATATCTCCACAATTCGCGCTTCTTTTCCAGATTCTCACTCGTGCCGGAACGTATCAGCATAATTGTCGAAATAACCGTTATAATCTCAAGGTAATTAAACATATAACGGCGCAGCTTCCTGTTTTGAATTTTCCAGAGATCAAATTCGTCTATCATAATTTTATTGACACGGATCTGCTGGTCAATACGTCCGATCATAACGCTTTCGTTGACAGACTGGTCTTCCCGCCCAATAAAATAACGGTAAAAGTCCACATCCATATAATACATATTGCGCACACTCGGGAGCGGTTTGTAGACATAGATATTGTCCACGTAAAATGTATGTTTCGGAAGAACAAGCCCGCACTCCAACAGCAGCTTTGTACGGTAAATGACGGAATGCATCAGAATATACTGCCCCTTGCGAAAATGGCCCGCATCGGACCAGGTAAACATTTTATTCTTCGGCAGCGAAGAATAATGCATGACTTTTTTCCTTTTCGCCCCCTCTTTCTCATAGACATAATTGGAAATCAAAAGGTCAAGCACCTGTTCCCCGCCTGCGAGTTCCCGCAGTTTATCCAAAATCTTAAGGTATGCGTCAGGATCAACCCAATCGTCACTGTCCACCACCTTAAAAAAAAGGCCGCCTGCATTTTTAATCCCCGTATTGACCGCTTCCCCGTGGCCGCCGTTCTCCTGATGAATCGCACGCACAATTGTGGGATAACGTCTCTCGTAGGAGTCGGCAATTTCGGGAGTCGAATCTTTTGAGCCGTCATCCACAATCAGAATCTCGACTTCTTCTTTTCCCGGTAACAGCGACTCGACGCATTTTTCCAGATAATCCTGTGAATTGTAGCATGGTATTGCAATTGTCAGTAATTTCATAAAAATCCCCATTTCCGCGATTAGAAGTTTTTCTCACGCTAACCAACATAATTTGAGATCCGCTCTGCCAGTTCCAGCGCCTTTTTCGCCATTACATCTATATTATAATATTTATATTCCGCAAGGCGTCCAAGCAAATGAAATTTATGATTTTCCGAGACAAGCGCCTTATATTTAAGATACAGCGCCTCATTGTCTTTATCTAAAATCGCATAATACGGAATCTCTCCCGCCGCCCCGGTATAGGAGAACGGAAACTCTTTCACGATCGTCGTTCCCTGCGCATCCTTTTGTCCGGTCAGAAATTTAAATTCGGTAATCCGCGTAAATTCTTCACTGACAGTATAATTCACAACACTGCGTCCCTGGTAGGAATCTTTCTCATAATGCTCAAACCGAAAATCTAAAGACCGGTACGGAAGCCTGCCGTATCTGCAGTCAAACAACTCATCCAACGCCCCGGTGTAAATCACATCTCCGTGATACGGCTCTCCCTTATATAAGATACGCGGCTCTTTGCTTTCCTCAATCGCAAGAAGCTCCTTACAATCCGTATGCAGACAAACCGTAATATTCTCATGGTCAAGCATACGCGCAAACATCGGCGTAAACCCGTCTTTGGGAACACCCTGGTATTTATCGCCGAAATAGCGGTTATCGCGCGAAACAATCACCGGGACGCGTCCTGTCACCTCAGGACTGATCTCCTCCGGTTTCTGCCCCCACTGCTTCATTGTATACTGCAAAAACACATTTTCGTAGACATACTGGGCAATCTCGCGAATATCCTGATCCTCGCTCTCGCGCAGCTTCATAATCGGGACTCTGCTGCCCTCCCCATACAGATCGATAAGCTTTTTCTCAAGACGGTCTGCTTTCTCTTTTTCGTATACCATATGAAGCGTATTTAAATTAAACGGGACGGGGATCAGACGGTCGTTTACCTTTGCGACAACTTCATGACCAAACAGATACCAGTCCGTAAAACGAGAGAAAAATGCAAACACCTCTTCCATGCCGGTGTGAAAAATATGCGGACCGTAATTGTGAATCAGAACCCCAAATTCATCCGGCTCGTCATAACAGTTGCCGCCGATGTGGTCCCGCCGCTCAATCACAAGCACTTTTTTGTGTTTCTCCTCCGCAAGTTTTCTGGCACAAACTGCTCCTGCAACGCCCGCACCCACTATGATGCAATCGTACATGCCGATTCTCCTTCCTTTTGTACAGAAATACCTGTTTTTTATTATACACTTCTTTTTTCCTATTATCTACTTAATTTTTCATAAATTATCAAACTGCTCTTTTCCAAACGTTTTTGTTCACTCCGCCCACAGGAACTTTCACAAATCTGCTAAAATTCACCTCGTATATTTGATTTGCACACTCCCAAATCACATTCTTACGGCCTGCGCTGCAACTCCATATTGAAATATTTTGCGTAAGCCGCGAACGCGGAAGGGATCGCATACCTCTCTCTTGCATCTTCCGCTTCCACAAAAAGCAGATTTTCTCCGATGTCCCCAGGCTCTTTTGAAAAACCTCTCTCTTCGATGCGCACGGCGAATCCGCTCATATGCCACTCAATATGGGAAAAGATATGTTTTGTTTCAGACAACGGCTTTATATGCAGCGGAACCATATTTTTCTCCCTGATCCAGGTAAGCGCCTGATCCGCGTTCAGCTTTCCTTCTGTATTCGGAAGTTCATACAATCCTGCCAGAAGACCCTGTCCGGGCCGTCTGCTAAGCGCCACCCTATTGCCCTCCTGTATCACAAAGACGGTTCTCTGTTCAATCTTTCTGGCCTTAGCTTTGCTTTTAACCGGAAATGCATCTGTTTTGTTCTGTGCCTTTGCCTTACAGACATTTTGCCAGGGACATTCCCCGCACAATGGCTCCCCGTTTGGCAGACAGACAATCGCGCCAAGTTCCATCCAGGCCTGGTTGATACTTCCGGGCATATTCGCGGCCGACATCATACGCCGGTTAAATCCGATGTCCGACGAATCCGAAATCTTCCCCTTAAATTTTTCCTGCATACGTCTCTTAAGTTCACCGGAAGCCGTTATATATTTCAGAAGTTCACGAAGCATATTTTCCACACGCAGCCGAAACGACTGTTTCATAATATCAGTGTCATCGGCTGCGACACGCGTCAAAACACGCAGCACATTTCCATCGACCGCAGGCTCCGGCAGACCGTATGCAATGGAAGCAACTGCACCCGCTGTATAATGTCCGATCCCCTTTAATTTTAAAAGCGAATTGTAATCCGCCGGCAAAACGCCGTCATGCCGTTCTATCATCTCTTTTGCCGCTGTCTGCATATTGCGCGCTCTGTTATAGTAACCAAGCCCCTCCCACAGTTTGAAAAGCTTATCCTCCGGGCATTCTGCAAGCGCTCTCACATCGGGAAGCGCTTTGATAAAACGAGCGAAATATGGTTTAACCGCTTCTACGCGCGTCTGCTGCAGCATAATTTCTGACACCCACACACGATACGGCGTGGTTTCGCTGCGCCACGGCAGAACGCGTGCATTTGCAAAAAACCAGTCCAACAGCGGCTCTATATATAGTTCCAGTTGAATTTCGTCCAGCATCAGTTCCCTCAATCTTCTCTCTGTCTTAAAAAAGCCCGCTGCCCCATGATTTTGTTGCCGGAGCAGCAGGCTCGTTTCTCTATTATTTTACTCTGACTTTCCTGCTTTTAAAAGCGCTGGTATAAGTTTCTTTTTTGTATGTTTTATATGCTTTGACTGTGAAGTAATATGTAGTCCCGGATTTCAGCTTTGTTTTCGTATAGCTGGTTCCTTTTGTATTTTTTAACTTTTTCCAGTCGCCGTTCGCTTTTGTTTTATAGTATACCGTATATCCTGTGGCTCCTTTTACTTTTTTCCAGCTTAGAACCGCCTTTTTCCTGCCGGCTTTCACGGTAAAATTTACGGCGTTTGGAGCGGTTGCCGTATACAGGGAGGTATAGGTTTTACTGCTTACCTGCTCCCCGTCCGCCCCCTGTGCATACGCCTTAACTGCAAACCGATAGGCGGTTGCCGGCGTCAGTCCTTTGACTTTATAGGAAAGGATATTTCCTTTCAGCGTCGCTTTTTTGACCCATGTTTTTTTGGAAGTATTGTACTGATACACCAGATATCCGTCCGCATTGGATACGGCGCTCCAGGAGAACTTCACATTTTTTGCCTCAGAAACAGCTTTCAATCCCACGACATCCGAAAGTTCCCCAACCGGCGTATCCGCTGGCGGCAAGGGATCGTCTCCTTCTGCCGGCGGTGTTGTATCGCCTCCTGTCGGCGGTGTTGTATCGCCTCCTGTCGGCGGCTGGTCCAGACTTGCAAATTTTAGTATTTCCTGCCTAATTTCGTCCGCCGTCTTCGGACCAAGGGTGATATTCCTTATCTTGTTATTCTGATCAATCAGTACCATATATGGGAATGTTCCTCCCGTATAGTGATAAAGATTTAAATAACTCATTGCAAAATTAAAATTGAGCATATCCTTATCATGACAGAACACAATCCCACTGCCCGCAAATTCCTGCGCAAACGCTTTCGTCTCCTCTAATGAAGCGCCGTACACATCTGCAAATATCACCCGCAGATTTGCCCTGCCGACAAGATCGCTGCCGCTTATTTCCTTTAAAGTCGCTTTTGTAAGACCGCATGTCGTATACCCGAACAACAGTACGGTTGTCTGATTCGGATTTGCCTTTGTAGAGACAACCGTATCGTCTGTCGTATGTAGACCATAGGCAAAGTTTTCGATGCCGACGCTAGGATCTGACGGCGTATCGCTCCCTTCCACGTCAATCGGCTGAAATTTTTTGATCTCTGTCAGCACTTCGTCGGATGTTTTCGTACCGGACAAAATATTGCGCACTCTATTGTACGGATCAATCAGTACGATCATCGGATACTTGCCGCCGGACAGTCCATAGAGCTGGCTGTATCCTACCATGGCCATAAAGTTATCTTCTTCTTCGGAATAACAAAACGTCATATCAGGACACGCATACCCCTGCTCGTAGGAATGAACTTCCTCTTTTGTATGGCCTTCGGTTTCCACAAAAATCACCCGGACATCGGCGCGTTTTACCCACTCGCAGGAAGAAAGGCTGTTTAAAGTAGTCCTGGTGTAGCTGCATTTTGTATGGCCAAACACCAGAACCGTAGTCTGACCAGGATTTGCCTTTGTGGAAACCGCTTCATCGCCTGTGGAAGTAAAGGTATAGGTCAGATTATCCTTACTCTCCGGCAGCGTCTCCTGCGCCTGCACATTTTTTCCTGTTGCAAAAGCAGCCAACACAGCCAAAAACAGCAACATAAAAAATGCAGACACGCGCAGTTTGCATTGTCTGGTAAAAAATTTTTCAGACATGATCATCCTCCTTTTTTGTCTCTTTTTATATTTTTTCCCTTTTTAACAATGATAACATACTTAAAATGGATGCACAACCAGAATATGGTGAAAAATCTTTCACGGAAAAACAGCCAACTTAAATCGCAATCTATTGACAAAACCGCCCGTTTAGGGTATTCTTCTAATAGTTGTGTTGTTAAATTTTTATCAAACGATCAAGGAGGTCCATAAGAAACCCATGAGTGAATTTAATAATTTAAAACTGGAAGTTGCCGATGAGACAGCTGTCCTTACAATCACAAGACCTGCCGCTTTAAACGCCTTAAACAGCGAGACACTGGACGAGCTTAACACTGCGTTATCCGAAATTGAAGCGCGTGATGATGTAAAAGTAGTGATCTTAACCGGCGGGCCGGACAAAAAAGGAAACGAATTTAAATCATTCGTAGCAGGCGCCGACATTGCGGAAATGGTCAATTTTACGGCGGCAGAAGCAAGAGCTTTCGGCATGAAAGCAAGCGTTCCGTTCTTTAAATTAATGAATATGCGTCAGGTGACAATCGCGGCAGTCAACGGCTTTGCTCTTGGCGGCGGATGCGAAATCTCCATGGCATGCGATATCCGCATTGCTTCTGACAACGCATCTTTCGCACAGCCGGAATGCGGTCTTGGTATTATCCCCGGCTTTGGCGGTACGCAGAGACTCGCTCGTTTGGTCGGCATGGGACGTGCAAAAGAGCTGATTTTCACCTGTGACAACATTGACGCAAACGAAGCATACCGCATCGGTCTTGTCAACAAAGTTGTTGCCAAAGAAGAACTGATGCCGACTGCAAAAGCTATGGCAGCAAAAATTATCTCCAAAGGAAGCTATGCCGTATCTATCGCAAAGGCTGCGATCAACAACGGCTACGATATGGATATTAAAAATGCAGTTGAAATGGAGGCCAACCTGTTTGGCATTACATGCTCCACTAACGACAAAAAAGAAGGCATGGGCGCATTTTTAGAGAAGAGAAAAGCAAACATGACAGACTTCTAATAGTTACACATTACATAGACGGGGATGTTCCACACGGAGCATCCTCTTTTACACTACAGAAGGAGGGATTTCATGTTCGACAAAATGATCGGATTTATCGGCGCAGGCAATATGGGCCGCGCAATGATCGGCGGTATCCTCGCCTCTTCTTTCGCTTCGACCGGACAGATTATCGCAAGCGCCTCTTCCGTCACAACCCTGGAGAAAATAAAGAACAAATTTTCCATTGAGACAACGCTCTCCAACGAGACAGTCGCCAGAAAAAGCGATATCCTGTTTTTAGCTGTAAAACCGAATAAATTTGACGATATCATTCCCGTAATAAGCGACTGCGTCAAAAGTCAATGCGTCATCGTCTCCGTTGCAGCCGGAAAAACGATTTCCGCGATCGAGCAATCGTTCGGAAGACAAATCAAACTGGTTCGGGCAATGCCAAACACGCCCGCGCTTGTAGGCGAGGCAATGAGCGCGCTCTGCTGTAATGCAAATGTTACTTCCGATGAACTGGAGCAGGTGAAAACAATCTTCCAATGTTTCGGGAAATGCGAATGTGTGCCGGAATCTTTATTCGACGCCGTAATCGGCGTCTCCGGCTCCTCCCCCGCCTATGTCTTTCTTATGTTGGAAGCAATGGCGGACGCCGCTGTCGCGGACGGTCTGCCCCGCAAATCCGCCTATCAATTTGCGGCGCAGGCCGTCCTTGGCGCTGCAAAAATGGTTCTGGCAACCGGCGAACATCCCGGTGTGCTAAAAGACGCTGTCTGCTCGCCGGCCGGCACTACAATCGAAGCCGTTGCCGCCCTGGAAGAGAGCGGCTTCCGCAGCGCCGTCATACAGGCGCAGCGCGCCTGTTCGGCTAAATCACGTGAGATGAATAAAATGCAGTAAAACAGCAGCATTGACCACAGGGAACAACGGGCGGCATTTTTTCACCGTCCTTTTAATCCAAATACAATAAAAAGGAGGCTTACCTTTATGTGGGCTTACGAAAGTGTTTTTTATCAGATCTATCCGCTTGGCTATTGCGGCGCGCCGTTTGAAAATGACGGCAATTTAGAACATCGCATCTTAAAAGTCAATGACTGGGTCCCTCATATCAAAAAATTAGGGGCAAACGCCATCTACTTTTCCCCTGTTTTTGAATCCGATACGCACGGATATAATACAAGGGATTACAGAAAAATTGATACCAGGCTTGGAACAAACGAAGATTTTGCACAAGTATGCAAAAATCTGCACGCAGAAAATATCCATGTCGTGCTTGACGGCGTATTTAATCATGTGGGGCGCGGTTTCTGGGCATTTGAAGACGTCCTGAAAAACCGCCACGAATCGCGCTACAAGGATTGGTTCTTCGTGAATTTTAACGGCAATTCCAATTACAACGACGGCCTCTGGTACGAAGGCTGGGAGGGTAATTACGATCTGGTAAAAATTAACCTGCGCAACGAGGAAGTAATCCAGCATATTTTTGAATGCATCAAAGGATGGGTAGAAGAATTTGATATCGACGGCCTCCGCCTGGATGTCGCCTACTGCCTCGACCACGATTTTATCCGCAGGCTGCGAAACTACTGCGACAGTCTGAAAAAAGATTTTTTCCTTGTGGGAGAAACTCTCCACGGCGACTATAACCAGCTGATGAATGACGCCATGCTGCACTCCGTGACAAACTATGAATGTTACAAAGGGCTTCACTCAAGTTTTAACTCCATGAATATGTTTGAAATCAACCACTCGCTGCTGCGGCAGTTCGGACCGGACAACTGGACGCTGTACAAAGGCAGACATCTGCTTTCCTTTGTAGATAACCACGATGTCACACGTATTGCAAGCCTGCTTACAAAACAGGAACATCTCCCGTTGATCTACGGTCTGATGTTTGGTATGCCCGGAATCCCCTGCGTCTACTATGGCAGCGAATGGGGGGCAAAAGCACGCAAGGAAGAAGGCGACCCTGCGCTGCGCGCATGTTTTAAAGAACCGGAGTGGAACGGCCTGACCGACTTGATCTCAAAACTTGCAGAGATTAAAAAATCTTCTCACGCTCTAAACTACGGATCTTTCCGTTCCATCCTGCTGACAAATAAGCAGTGTATTTTTGAACGCAAAACAGATACGGAACGCGTACTCGTCGCAATCAATGCAGACGACCAGGAGTTCGACGCACATTTCGATGCCGGATGCGGCCTCGCCGATGAACTGATCACCAATACAACGCATGATTTTGGCGGCGGCAGCAAGCTTGCGCCCTACTCTGTGGCTTACTGGAAAATGGAACATTAAATACAGTAAAAAGAAAACACATCCGGTTTATTTCATTCGGATGTGTCTTCTTTTTTTATTCACTGACTGTGCACGATTTAATATTGAAATCTCAGCTAGTTCTTCTTACCCAGCGTCACAGAGATAACCTGTTCTGTATATTCTCCGCCGATTGCCCTCTGCAGCGTCACGTCGACCGTTTCTCCCGCCTTGTAGTATTCGATTGTGGAGGCAAGTTCTTCCATTGTTGTGACTTTTCTTCCGTCAAAATTTGTAATGATATCGCCTTTTTGGATTCCCGCCTGCTCTGCACTGGAACCGGCCGTTACCTGCGCCACATAGACGCCGACCGGCATCTGATAGGAAGAGGAAACATCGTTTGTTACATCCACGCCTGCAACTCCAAGATATGCGCTGTCGGATGCATCGACTTTTTCCTTTGTGATCAGGTCTTCAATAATAGGGATTGCTGTGCTGATCGGAATCGCATAGCCGATGCCCTCAACCGATGTATCGGAATATTTAACCGAATTGATCCCAATCACCTCTCCTGCTGCGTTTAACAGCGCGCCGCCGCTGTTTCCCGGATTGATCGCCGCATCTGTCTGAATCAATTCCGCGGTATAGCTGGTGGAACTTGCCTGGTCAGATACCGATACCTCCCTGTTTAATGCGCTGATACATCCTGTTGTGACGGACTGTCCGTACCCCAGGGCATTTCCGATTGCAATTGCCGCCTGACCTTCGCGAAGGTTCTCCGAACTTCCGAGCGTAGCCACTTTAATTGTATTTAACGTATCGCTCTCAATGCTGTCACATCTTACCTTAATTACCGCAAGATCGGTGGACGGATCTGTTCCCTTGATCTCGGCGCTCACCGTGGACGAATCGTCGAATGTAACAGTCAGGCTGACCGCTCCCTCTACCACATGATTGTTTGTGGCAATGTAGAGATACTCGTCGTTCTGACCAACAATGATACCTGATCCACAGCTTGTGCTCTCATACTGCTGCGGCATGCCGCCCCAGAAGCTCTGGTACTCCGTCCTGCTTACATTTGTGATTGCTACAATAGATGGCCTGACAGAATCTACGATGTCGGATACATCCGTTGCAACATATTTGGAAGATACCGGCGTCGCATCAACTTTCTGATCTGATTTGGAAAGAACGCCTCCCTGTGTGTTTGCATCCGAATCCTGCGACTGTGTTTTTGTCTCACCGGCCAGCTGTCTGCCTGCAAAATGTACCCCCTCAAAAACCGTGCCGGATACTGCTCCAAACACCAGTGCAAGCGCTGCGCATTTTGCAAGCTTTGTGCCAAAACCGGCCGGTTTCTTGTCCCGTTTTTTCTTCTCTTTTTTGGGTTTCCCCTGTACTCCCGGCTGACTTTGCTGCTGCGGCTGTGTACCGCCGATATTCTGGTAGTTCATATTTCCCTGATATGCATTGTTCTGATAATAATTTCCTGACGCATAGGATGTGTTCTGACTACCCGCTCCGTAAGACACCTGATTCTGACCTCCTGCTCCGTATACGCTGCTCTGACTTTCCGTGCCATACGCAGTGTTCTGACCGGAAATACCGGAATCCTGGCTTCCAGTTCCATAAGAAACGCCCTGACCGACTGTACCGGCTCCCTGCGCCGCAGCACCGTATGCTGTATTCTGATCAGATGACGACACGTTCTGGCTTCCTGTTCCGTATGCAGAGTTCAAACCGGCTGCGGAAACATTCTGATTTCCTGTTCCATAAGACGCATTCTGACTGCTTTCTGCGCTGCCCAAACTATTATAACCTGCATAATATGAATTGCTGCCGACCGTCTCATCTTTTTTGGTTTCTGGCTGATTTTGACTGTAAGAATAAGAATTATCGTTATTGTTCGTGTTATTTTCCATAAAATCCGCTCCCTTCCTGTGCTGGTTTCCTTTTGATAGTAATGAGTCTAGCCTATATTTGTGTTTTAACTGTGAAAGAATCATTATAAAATCATGTTTTTCATTTGTCTTTTTTGTGTTTTTCAAAAATTATTCAAAATTTCAGGTATCTGTAATACAAAATTACAGGCGCCAAGCGCACTTACCATCATATAAAGACAATTTCTAAGACCTTCACTTTTGATCCGCATAGAAAGCGTAAGCATGATATACAGATAAAGAAGATCCGTAAGATAATACACTCTTGCACCTGATGCAAAAATTGTCGGAGAAAAATACATAATCGCGAGCGACGCGATACCCGCCGCATAAACAAGCAAAACATCAGGCGAAAAACCGGCCGCTTTCCACAGATATACTAAAGTAAAGACAAGCGCAGCGCTCCACCAGATTAGCGCAAACCAGTTCTGTGCCGTAAGATCCGCCGCCTGCGGAACTTCTTGCAGGCATACTGTAATATCAGATATGGAAAGTCCTACGTCTGAAAAAAACGAAACGCCTGCAAGTCCAAGCAGTCCGACCGCTGTAAAAATTCCTCCTGCAGCCATCCATGCAGGATGCGCTTTTTTTTCATAGAGAAGCGCCATTCCGACTGCCCAGATTACACATAAGAAAAGACAATTTTCATTTGCAAACGAAGAAACCAGCCACAAAACAACCATAAACAGATGATCCGGGAAAGAAAGCGACGAAAACTGCGGCATCCATGTGAGCGTCTCGCTCGCCACTCTCAGCTCATTACCCGGAGCTAAAAAAAGTACCGTAAACGCAATACCGGTGCAAAGAAGCTGTATCAGAAAAAAAACAGGAACTTTTCTCTTTTTTCGTATCAGACATCCAACCCCAATCGCTTCTAATGTCAGAAGCACGGCGCCCATCTGCTCAATAGACATTGCGGCAATTACACTAAGCGGCAGAACCGGCACAAGCCGCCACAACGATATCTTCTGGTTCCTTTCATTATAAATACAGTCTGCAATCGGGATAAGCGCATAAATCCCACAGGTAAAAGTCCAGGTATAAAAGATAGATCCGTTTACCCAGATCGCGGCATATCCGACTGTCATAACATCCATCAGAAAATACCCGGCAATTGCCGCAGCTGCTGCTCCGGCGCCGTAATGCGCGGTTTTCGCCGTTATCTTTGCCAGATGCAAAATCCCAACCGGAAGAAGCGCCAGCATACACGCGTTGATCACACGCCAAAACCAGATCCCGCAGTGAAACGTGACATACACAAGCGCCTCTGCGGCCATTCTTCCCACCCATGTGTGATAGCGCCAGGTCAAATATTCGCCAAAACTCATCTGATTTGTAAATTCATAAAAAAAAGCATCATCCCCGTCGGAGTACCCGATCTGACACAGAATAAGAAATACTCCCACAAACAAACATGCCCATATGACATAATTTAATTTCTTTCTTCCCAATCAGCCCTCCCTGCAGGCCGAATCCATCGCTCCCATTTGGGAATGAGAAACTGCCTGCCAAACTTTATCAATATCATTTAGTGCGGCTCCGATGATTTTTTCCATCTATTTTTCCAGTAATCTCTGCTCGCTGTACATTTTAAAATCTGCTTTCTGCTCAGCCGCTCATAATGTTTTCCCAGAAAATATCCCATATATTTCGCCGCGCACTGCGCCGCCAGCGCAAAAACGAGCCATGGCTTTCTGATCGAACAAAGATAGCGCACCGCGCCTTTTACAAGCTTTATGCCTTCCGACTCAGAACTGACATGGGAAAAAATATCCGGGCGCTGCTTCTGTGAAACAGACAGATCAAAATTTCTCGTAAACTGCTGCTTCAGCGAATAATTATGAGAATGGACGACTCTGGCATCGGCCGCGTAGGCAACGTAATACCCGGCTTCTACCGCCTTTGCCGCATAAAACATATCTTCATTAAAAATTACAGGCTCCTCAAAACCGCCAAGTTTTGCAAAAATATCTTTCCGGTATGCTGCGCAGACGTCCGAACAGAAATATGTCTTGATCCCAAGTTTTGCCAGATCTTCTTTCCCTTTGATCTGATTCTTGTCCGGATAGTTAAATTTACGCGTATAGCGCTCAACGATTCTGCAGTTTTCTCTCGGAAGCTGCCTTGCGTAAGCGACTGCGACAGTTTTTTCACTCTTTTTCTCATAATGGAGCGCATTGGTCAGGCGCTCTATCAGATAACGGTCCGCCGCGACCGCATCCTGTGTCATAAAGATCACAATATCTGCCTTTGAAAGGTTTGCGCCAAAATTTCTCGTACCGCCGTGGTCAAACTCTTCTTTGCGGATCTGCAAAATTTGAACCGGAAACGGCAGGGCGCCAATCGCCTCCGCAATCGGATATTTTTTTTTCGATTCTTCCCAGAGAGCTTCGTCTGTGTTAACCAGAAAAAGTTTATGAATAAGAAAGGTCTGCTCCTGCAATTTTTGCAGAAGCAGACAAAATGTGTCGTCCGGCCGAAACGTCGGAATCACCATATCTACTTTCATCGGTAACCGTCTCCCTGACGGAAACCGGTATCGCTTATAATCTGCGTACTGTTTTTCTTTACCGCATCCGTCGGCGCATAATCCTCATCCGCATATAAAAACACATGAAGCTCGGTAACATTTGACTCCAGACTGCACGGAACAACCACATCGCCTTTCGAGCCAAGTATTTTTGTATTTTTTTCAAACGGAAATCCTGTTGTCTCTCCCAGTTTATAGTCAAATATCTTTGTTGCAAGCGCTATCAGCTCCGAATTGGAAAAGCTCGTCTTGATATCGCTGAATACCTGATCAATCAGACTGTTCATCGTCATCAGATCTGACTTTTGCGCCTTGTTAATCATTGCAGTAAGCACAGTCCTCTGTCTCTCGGTACGCTTATAATCGTTTCCGGCCGTTGCTCTGATACGTGCAAACGCTGTTGCCTGCACACCGTCCATATTGTAGGTTCCGGCTCCCGGCAGGTACTCCGACTTCTTCTTTAACATTTTGTTAATCTCATCCATATATCCATACATCAGTACGGCTTCCTCATCTGTAACCGTCACTTCCACGCCGCCGAGCAGATCCACGCATTCTGCGATTGCGTTGAAATCCACGGTTACATAATCAGTGATATCCAGATCAAGGTTTTTATTAAGCATATTGATCGCCTGCTCCGGCCCGCCTTTCGCATAGGCATAATTGCACTTGCGGAATGTGTTGTCCCCGGTGTCCAGATAGGAATCGCGGTAAACGGAAACAAGTTTTACGTCATGAGTATCGTTATTAATACTTGCAATCATGATAACATCGCTGTTCCCTTTGGAAAGATTTCCGTTGGAACGATTGTCAAGGCCGAACAGCGCTATTGTCGTATATCCTTCCATGATTTTTTTGGAAGTTTCAGAGATACCCTCATTTACCTCAATCTTTTCCGGCTCAAACGTAGTGTCTTTTTCGATTCTGTTTAATTTGAGCAGGAAAAATGCGGCTACTGCCAAAATCAACAAAACCAGAATTTCTACAACAAGAATCAGAATTTTTGTCTTACGTTTCTTTTTTTTGGATGACGCCCCCCTGTTTGACTGCGCTCCGTTTTGTCCTGCTTTGCTCATGATAGTTTTCTCCTAATATGCATTTTTATTGATAAAACCTTTGAAAACGGTCAGAATGAGTATTTTAATGTCGAGTCCGATTGACCAGTTTTCTATATAATACAAGTCGTGGTCGATACGTTCCCGGATTGAGGTATCTCCCCGATATCCGTTGACCTGCGCCCATCCGGTCATACCGGGACGCACCTGGTGTTTTACCATATATCTTGGGATCTCCTCGCGGAATTTTTCCACATACTGCGGACGTTCCGGCCGTGGCCCCACCAGACTCATATTGCCTTTCAGTACATTAAACAGCTGAGGGAATTCATCCAGGCTTACTTTTCGCAGAAAACGTCCCACTCTCGTGATACGCGGATCATTTGCCGTCGTCCATCCCTTTTGCTCTTCTTCTTCTGTCTGTACATACATTGTCCGAAATTTATACATCCAAAAGGACTTATTGTGCAGCCCTACCCGCTCCTGTTTAAAAATCAGCGGCCCCCTCGACGTTATTTTCACTGCCAGCGCCGTAATCAGCATAACGGGAGAAAAAACAAGGATGCAAAGCAGCGAACCGACGATGTCCATCATACGTTTTAACAGCATATTGAATGTATCGTTTAACGGCACATATCGTATGTTAATCACCGGCAGTCCCAACAGATCTTCCGTATAGGGCTTTGTCGGAATGATATTGCCGTAATCCGGTATAAACTTTGTATGCACGCCGGATTTTTCGCACTCGGCGACAATTTTTTCCAGCTTGTAGTATTCTTCCAGACCAAGCGTAATCGCAATCTCATCCAGCCGGTTCTGCGGCAGAATATATTTCAGATTGCCAATGCTCCCGATCACCTTGACTCCTTTATAGGTGGTACCTCGTGCGATATGGTCGTCCAAAACGCCCCTCACATGGTATCCCCACTGCGGATTTGCATAAATCCGGTCTATATACTGCTCCGTGGCACGCGAATACCCCACCAGGAGAAGATGCTTCAGATTATACCCGTTCCTGCGTATATGGCGTAAAATACGCCTGATTAACAGCCGAACCACTTCTTCGCTGAAAATATTTACGACATAAAAGTACAAAAACATCTCACGCGAAAAATTCTGAAATTCTTCCGAATACGACTGCAGTGTATATAAAACAGCAAACGACAGAAGTAGTCCGACGGTATTTGCCATCACAATGTTGGAAAATTCCAGCCTGCGGCCCTGCACGCGCTTTGGCGTATAGAGGTGAAACGCATAATACAACAGGATATACCCCGGCACAAGAACAACCAGCGCCCACATATAAAACTCAAATGATAAAACGCCCTTTTCATGCTCCAGAATACCGCTTTCAAACTTCAGCCACCATGCAAACGCATAGGAAATGATAAGCACAAACGCATCTACGACAACATGCAGCCGGTTAAAGTGCTGCTGATTATCTTTGATCATAATGCCATCCTTTAGCGAAAACAGATAATTCTATTTATAATTTTACTATCCCCAAAATTTCACACTCTTAATAATACAATAATTTCCAACAAAGCACAACTCTTTTTTCTGAAAAAAATCGACTGAGATTCTTAATATTTTATTTAATTTTTTCTATTTCCCCAGCAGAATGCGGAAACAATTTACAAAAAGCTCCATTTCTATCACGACATAATTTATTATATTTTGGGGCAAAACGACTGTCTTTTTGCATTGCTGCGCTCCTTTCAGCCCTGCTGCAATACCTTTCATGTACTCTTTCGAGAAACCTTTTCTTAAAAAAAACAGAAATTTAATTAAAATACCGGCCAGAAAAAACGGAAGATTAAAGAGAATCTGTAAAACCGGCATATTTTTATAGATCACATAGACGGAATTGCGCGCCGCAAGAAAAACTTTTTTTGCATTGTACCGCGATCCTGTCGTGGCGCTTCCGACATGATATACTTTCGCTTTTGGCTCATATCGGCTGTACAGCCCGTATATTCTGGCGCGGTAACCAAGATCAACATCCTCAAGATACGCAAAATGATTCTCGTCCATCAGACCGGTCTGTTTGAGCGCTTCCATTCGATAGAGCACGGCTCCCCCGCAGCCGGAAAATACGCTGCACGGCCGGTCAAAGTTCTTTCTGTCTTTTCCTTTTCCGCGGGCAACGGCCCAGCCGAAGACGGTGTAGAGATCACCGGCGTTATCAACTTTTGTCCTGTCGGTGTAATCAATCATACATGCGCTTAAGGAAAAAAGACGCTTATGCCCCCTCGCCGCGGAAAGAAGCGCCTCTACAAATCCAGGGTGCGCTTCCGTATCATTATTCAAGAGGATTGCATATGGCGTTTTCGTATGTTTCAGCCCGATATTGACAGCCCTGCAAAACCCGGTATTGCAGGACAAACGCACAATCTCCATATCTAAAACAGCGGAATTTAGCTGCGTGCTCCCGTCGGTGGAGCCATTGTCGATTACCAGAAGTTTAAAATCTTTGCAGGTTTGCTTTTCGAGTGATCGGATACAGTTTAAAAGCAGTTGTCTTCCATTGTAATTGGGAATTATAACGGTTACTTGCGCGGCCATTTTGCTCCTCTCCGGTCAGATGTATCTCTAACGGTTGTCTTTGATGGTGTAATTGTTGTATATATTGGATAAATTCGGATTATAGTACGGGTCGCCATATTTTAAAATGGAAATCCATCTGGTTCTCATATATTCAATTTCACGCTGGAAACGTTCCACTTTCTCCGGGGAATCTTCCAACCCTCTCGATTTTGACTCATAATGAATGGCTAAAACATCCGGATTGTAGACGACCAGATATCCGAGCTCCCTTACTTTCAGACAGTAATCTACGTCGTTAAACGCAACAGCAAGCGCTTCTGTAAGACCGCCTACCGCATGATAGACCTCGGTTTTTGTCATCAGTAACGCCGCCGTCACCGCACTGTAATCCATTTGAAGCGACGCTTTGTGAAGATATCCCCCCTGCGCCCCGGGCATTCCTGCAAAAAGGTTGTCTGCTATCCCTCTGGCGTTTCCTCCCATGCCTACAATAATGCCCGCATGTTGTATGGTGTGATCCGGATAGCAGAGTTTCGCTCCAACCACACCCACCTCGCTGCGGCTGCAGGAACCAAGCATAACGGACAGTGATTCTTCGCCGATCAGCTCGATATCATTATTCATTAATACAAGATAACTGCCTCTCGCCTGCGAAACGCCGAAATTATTGAGTCTGGAGTAATGAAATCCCTCTTTTTTCCCCGTACTACTGCACGTTTTGGTATAGTCGGCAACACAGATGCGCTGACCGCCGGGCAATTTACCCTCCCTGGTAAAAGGCATGATTTCCACATCACCTCCCGCCGGGCGGTATGCGCGGCCAGTCTTCTCTTCTGCTGCAAGCGACTGATAAAAGCGAAACGTATCCTCATTACTGTTATTTTCTACAATAATGACTTCATAATTCGTGTAATCGGATTTCTGCAGCGAATCCAGGCATTTTTTTAGCGATTCAGCCTCGTTCCTGTTCGGAATTATCACAGAAATCAACGGTTTTTCCGTAATCTGATAGCGCACTTTATAAAATCCCATATCTTTTGTTTCGCTGACAAAAGCCGCCTGCCCCATGCGGGCCAGATGCGCTTCAATCGCACGCTTTCCGGCGTCTACCGCATATTGTTTGCTGAACGGGTTGTCCGAAGTCGACAGTTCGTGCGTGCGCCAGTGATACAATATTCGCGGAATATGCCCTATTTTTTGCGATTGTTCCACACATCGCAGGATCAGATCATAATCCTGCGCCCCTTCAAATTCTGAGCGAACGGGGCCTGCTTTCTCCAGTATTTCCTTTCTGACAATCAGAAAATGTGTAATATAGTTATTCGAGCGAAGCAGGTCAATATTGATATCCGGTTTAAAATGGGGCTGAAAATGGCGTTGCCCCTGAGCGTCCACCTTGTCTTCATCCGTGTAGATAAGATCATAGGGCGCTTCCCCAAAATCCCCTGACGCTTTATGCAGGGGGGACGCTTCCGGCTGCGCCTTTTTTCTCTTCTTCTCACGTATCAAAAAAGCCGCTTCATAGAGCGCATCCGGCGCCAGAAGATCGTCGTGATCTAAAAAAGCAATATAATCGCCCTGCGCCATTGCAATTGCCGCATTTGTATTTCCTGCGATTCCAAGATTGCCGTCTAATTTGCGATAGATAATACGTCCGTCCTCTTTGGCAACAGCCTGTATAATTTGTGAAAGCTCATTGTCCGGACTGCCGTCCGCAAGGCAAAGCTCCCATTTTTGATAGGACTGCGCCGTTACGGATGCGATCATTGCCCTTAAGAATGGTTCCGGCGTCCGGTAAAGCGGAACTACGACGCTCAAAAGCGGCCCGTCCCGCCAGCTTAAAGCTGCTTTTCTCTGTGCTTCAAGCTGCTTTTCATCTGCCCTATGACGCTCATACCACGGTTCATACGGCACTGTCTCCGGCTGCATCTTCTCTTTCATACGGACCAAAAATTCTCTTGGCCCATAATGTTTTAAATAGCGATACCCTTTTATAATTTTTTTCACTGTTAATTTCATGTTAACGCCTGAATTTTTCCCTGTTCCCTTTCCCCGGCGGCTGATGCATATAAAGCCATGCCGCCGCATATGCGCTTCTCTCTTTCTCCGGCATTTCGGCAAATGTGGTAAAATCCATTTTGGTAAGTATCATACTTTTCTCACCGCATTTATAACATTCCACGTCTTTCCTTCGGGATACGACACGCATCCAGCCACAGGACGGACATATATACACTTTCATCATAGATACCCTCATTCCTCCGCCAGCTCCATTGATATGCGGCAGCATTTTATTCTGTCTAAATTTCTAATGACGCAGTGCAAAATCCGAACGATCAAGCGCCAGATTCCTGTTGTAACAGGGATCACCCTGCTCAATCACATCGCGCCAGCGGTTCAGCAAAAGCGCCGTCTCCTCCTGAAAACGTTCTACCTTTGCCGGAGAATCCTCATAACCGCGCGATTTTGATTCATAATGGTAAAGCTCGGCATACGGATTATAAACAATGCGCCATCCTGCCCGCTGCACTTTCAGACAATAATCAATATCGTTAAAGGCAACCGCCAACTCCTCGGTCATTCCTCCGACCGCTTCATAGACGCTTCGCTTTGTCATCATACATGCAGCCGTTACGGCCGAATAATTCTGTGTACAAAGTATCCTTCCGAAATAGCCCGTATCAAAACGGGATTTTCCAATAAACGCATGACCGGCCGTACCGCCAAACCCAAGCACCACACCGGCATGTTGTATGGTATCATCCTCATAAAGCAGTTTGGCGCCGACAGCTCCGACATCTTCCCTCATACAGACTCCTAGTAACTCACGGATACAGCTGCCTGCAATGATCTCGGTGTCGTTATTCAAAAGCAGAATATACGTTCCGTTTGCAGCTTTAACTCCAAAGTTGTTGATTTTTGAGAAATTAAATCCGCCCCCGTATTTCACCACATGCAGATTCTGATATTCTGCTTCTATCTCACGATAATAAGTAAATGTCTCCTGCTGTTCGCTGTTGTTCTCCACAACAATTACTTCAAAATTACGATAATCCGACTTGGAATAGAGTGAATGCAGACATTTGGAAAGATCGTCCATATGATCCTTATTTGGAATCACAACCGAGACGAGCGGTTCTTCCCCCCAGCGGTAAATCGTATGATACATACCATAAAACTGTGTATTTTCTATCTCCACCGGAATCGAAAGCCTGTCGAAATGAGCCTTGACCGCCCGTCTTCCCGCTTCGAACGCATAGAGCTTGCTCTCCGGCTTTTCCGCTGTAGAATCTGCATGACAGCGCCAGTGATACAATATTTTGGGCACATGGAAAACCTCTCCTGCGGCTTCCGTGCATCTTAAAATAAAGTCATAATCCTGCGCTCCGTCATACTCACTGCGAAAACCGCCTGTCAATTGAATTAAATCTTTCTTCACAGCAAACAAATGACAGATATAATTCACACTTGTAAGCAAATCCGGGCTGTAATCAGGTTTAAAATGCGGCTCAAAATATTTACTGCCGCTATAATCAACTTTGTCCTCGTCGGAATAAATAACATCCGCCTGCGGGTTTCGTTCAACTGTCCTTGCAAATTCATAGAGCGCATCGGGAGCCAGCAGGTCGTCATGATCCATCAGTACAATAAAATCCCCCCCCGCCATCTCGACCGCAGCGTTTGTATTGCCGGAGATGCCCAGATTTTGTTTCAGCAGACGGTAGCGAATCCTCTTGTCCTCTCTCTGGTATTCCGCCACAATACCAGTTAGCGCTCCCCCATCTCCGCTCCCATCCGCAAGACAAAGTTCCCAGTGCGGATAAGTCTGTGCCTGAACGGATTTGATCATCTCCTGCAAAAACTTCTGATTTGTCCGATAAAGCGGTACAACAATGGAAAACAACGTCTCTGCCGCAAATTTCGTCTTTCTTTGCGCGTTCAGCTGCTCCGGCGAAAGCGTGTATTTTTTCCGCCATGCCTGATACGTATTTTCCCCTTTTTTCGACAATTTTCCATGTATTTTGCAGATTGTCGCCGCAGCGCCGTTCCTTGCAAGATAACGCAGCGTATCGCTTATCTTGCCGGCTGCATACTGCAGCCGCGTGCCCTCATCCCATTTTTTCAGCCGAATCGTCCGGCAGCTCTTTGCTCCGCGCAGCTCCAGATAAAATGTCTGCTGAATCGTTCCGATTTCCTCCGACTGTACCTGAAACCCCGGTTTTGACTCTTTGGTACACTCCGGATATACGCCGATTAAATCTTTCCGGTAAAAATGATCGGTCTTTACCAAAAGCGGCTGTTTTTTCGCATCAAGCAGCGTAAGCTTAATCTCGCCGCCGCCCATGCACCAGCCGCTGACTGTCACATGATTCTCTCCCCTGTGACAATTTTCGATATAATATTGTATTTCATTTTGGATTTTTCGAAGTTTTCTGACAGAAAACACAGCGTCTGTGCGCTTCTCATTATAATAGGAAGAAATAAGGGTTAGCTTCCTGCCCGATTTCCAGTCTTTTGGAAGTTGAATAATTCCAACAACCTCTTCATCAATCTGATTGATGCTGCCTATATATTTCTGGCGCACCTGCGGGCCCTTATTGACCAATTTGATAACCGGAAGATTCCCGCCGTCAAATTTTGCCGTCAATGTATGGTTTTTTGTAGTTCCGTCATAAAACCAGCCCACAAAGACAAGCGTATCTTCTTCTGTCAGATGAAATCTCATATTTTCCACAAAGAATTTATGTGTATCCATAGATATCCTTTCCCTGCTCTTACCGGTAAAATTAGGGTTCCCATTTTGTGCGCCGTTATGTTCACTTTATCTATACTACCATTTTATGGCAATTGTTGCAAGATTTAACAAAAAATTCGTTATCTTCCCGCTTTTAGCTTTTTACTTTCATTCCGTTCCCTTTCACTCTGGTCTCCCTGTCACGCCTGATACGCACAAAATGCGAAAACCGTAATAAACGCATACGAAACAATTCCAGCCGCAGAATATCATAATGCGATACTGCGCCAAAATCTCTGACATGGTACGACGGTTTTTGTTGTAGAAAAAATCTCTTTATGTTATAATATGCGAATCAAAATATGTCTATTATAATTAAGAAAGGCTTTCTGGTCCAAATTGGGGCGGTCATCCTGACTTTATTATCTAACAATTTTCATCGAAAACAGAGAGGAAATCTACATCCATGAACAGAAAAAAAATATTGTCTTCCTGTATTGTCTGCATGTGGCTTAGCGCCATGTTTTTTATCGCATTCCAGAAAACGCTTCCGGTATCAGATCATTTTGGACATACGCCCGATCTCTCATCGGAGTATCTGGTGACACAATATGCTGACGAGACAGGCGCGCAGGCCACCTTTTATACGATTGAAAACGACAGCTGTTTTGTAATTATTGACGGGGGCTGGGCTGACAATGCAGATGCGGTCCGAAAAGTGATCCGGGATCATGACAGTCATGTTGACGCATGGATTATCTCTCACCCGCACCGTGACCACGCCGGCGCTTTTAATGAGATTTTCCGGGACCCGCAGGATATTGTGATTGATACGGTTTACGACAATGGCTTTGACTATGATTTTGTGGAGGCGAACGGAGAACCTTACGATGATATTACAGTGATGGAAACTTATTACAGTCTGACAAAAGACGATGCGCGCGTTACGCATCTAAAACGCGGGGATTCTGTCAAAATCTGCGGTCTGACTCTCGAAACGCTCAATACATGGGACGAATCTGTACTGTACACGGTAGGCGAAGAAAAAGATTACCAGAACAATGCTTCTCTGCTGTTCCTCTTAAAGAGCAAAAACAGCAGTATGCTGTTTTGTTCTGATATTAAATATGATATGGACGCGCTTCTGACAGAGTCCATACGCAATCTCCCTCCGTGCGATTATGTGCAGGTCGGCCACCACGGCAACTGGTCTTTTTCGGAAAATTTCTACGAAACGACCGGCGCCGATCTGTTCTTTTTTGACGCTCCGGCTGAAATTACAGACAATCCCGACTTTCCCGCGTGCAATTTCAAAAAAAATCTGCTGAGACAGAACAAAGCTGCGCTTGATTTCTCAACTGCGCCAAACAGAGTGACTCTGAGATAAAAAGCGGGTATGAATACCAGCCGTCTTTGCGTCAGAACCTATCAAAAAATCAGATGCGAATCGGGGCCCTTGTCAATTCAGGGCGCCATTACACAGCGGAACTTTTATAAAACCTATTCCATCCGGGAAGCCGTTGCGATACAATGAAGCCATGACAGATCAAACATCGTATGGTTATGTGAAGAAACAGGAGGACATTCCAGATGAAAAATTTTAATGACACCGCAAACCGTATTGCGGAAGATGCGGTACGATATGCCATGCAGAACGGAATAGCGCTTGATTATACCAGAGAAAGTGTCCAAAACGTTGATACTTTTCTCGGAAACTTTCACGATAGCCTCGATGAGTATGAAAGCGATGAGGGTGCAAACATCTTATGGAATATTGCAGTTCTGTTCGGAACATATATCGGAGAGATGTTGCTGCACTCCGGACTTTCTGAAAAAGGGTTTGCCTGGGTCGAGGATGACGGACTTCCTATACTCCAAAGTCCCGACACACAAATTGCCGTTTCCCCCATCACCAAAGCTCACAAACGGATTCTTAACGGCGCAGAGGACAGCGTTAAAAGCTTTGTTGACGTGGTGTTCTCCGCCGCAAATGGCGAATGGCCAAAAACAGGCGTATTGCGAGTTCCCGATGTTGAAACGGCTAGCGGTGAAAAAATCGAGAGAATTGTTTTTAAAGAATCGGATTACTACATATCCCTTGTTGCGGAGGGAAAAGAAGATTTTGTTATTTTCAAATCCCACGACGGATTTTTTCAGTTTTACGGATTTGGAAACCAATTTGTCTGCGAGGCCTGGTTCAACTTGGGCGGACGCAGAGCGTATGCCCTGATCAATCCTGACTGCGCGAATACCGAACGCGTAAATCTTGTTACACCGTTCGGTCAATATACTCCGCGTGAGCTGGATATTATATCGCTGGAACAGCTTAAAACAGCCGTGTATGCATATTTTTCCAATCTTGAGGAGACAGACTTTCTCGCAAAAGTCCCGCATGAAAAACTGGACATGTAAATCTTTCCGTTTCTATATCAAAAAACTGAATCAACACTACAAAATGCCGCTGCATGGACAAAACCCAGGCAACGGCATTCTCTTATCACCGCTTCATTCTGCTCAATCGGGGCCAAAATAGGTTTTAGACTAAAACACGTTTCGGTAAGATCGCAGAACTATATACAAAACGCTACTTACAAGCGGCAGGCAATCGCCCTGTGGTATTGGTCTGAATGTTGTCGCTCATAGTCCTCCTTTTGGGCGCAAAAAAATCGCATGGTTTACAATTTACTGTTCCATGCGCCTTTACGCTATTTATTGATATTAAGTTGTCGATTATACCAGTTGCATAAGTTCGGCTTCTAATTCCTTGATGCCACTATCAAGCAAATCAGGAAAGCACTCGGGTACTTCATCAATTTTTATCTTTTCTAATTTCAAAAGTCTGCGTGCATTTTCTTTTGTTGTTTTCCTAACAGCTTCTCTCGCCGCTTCATTCCTCATATCTTCCATAATTTTACACATGGCGGCAACTCCTCGTATAATAAGTTTGTAAGCAAGAAAAACAGCTTACAAACTTATTCTTTTTTGTTAGACAGAAGGATAATTCTAAACATCCTTTCCGAAGATTCTTCTTCA